>JAGHUP010000012.1 GCA_018064755.1 Candidatus Crickella equi
AGTTCCGCATCTTGTTTTTTGAAGGTCAATCTTGTTTTTTGTTGTAACAGAAAAGCCCTCCCTCCACGTTAGTGGAGAAAGAGCTTTGTCTACAGTCTGACTGGTGCCAATTGGCACCAGTTTTGTGTTGATTGAATTAGATCTCTCTGAACTTGAGAACACAGTCACAAGCGAACTTCTTGTCACAGCTATCCTTAACCAGAGCGATGAAGTAACCATAGTCACCTCTCTTGCCACCAGCGAAGTCAACGAGGCAGTCACCGTAGCACTCTTCAACCTTAGCCTTAACGTCTTCGATAGCCTTGTCACACTTGAATGCAACACAGTGCTTCTTAGCTCCAGCCTTACCCTCGAGAGTAACTCTTGGGAAGTTAACGGAGTTAACGATATTACCATTCTCGAGGTAATCCATCAGCTGATCTGTAGCCATTACTGCGCAGTTCTCTTCTGCCTCAGCAGTGGAAGCGCCCAGGTGTGGAGTAGCAACAATTCCCTTCTTGCCAATGTACTCTGGCTCCAGAAGGTCTGTCATGTACTTTCTCATCTTACCGGATTCGAGTGCAGCAACAACGTCGTCTACAACTACGAGGTCAGGTCTTGCATAGTTCATGAAGATTACTCCGTCCTTCATCTTAGCGATGAGGTCCTTGTTAACCATTCCCTTAGTTGTTGGGAGTGATGGAACGTGGATGGAGATGAAGTCGCATACAGGAACCATTTCCTCTACGCTATCATACAGCTTAACGTCTGCAGTCAGACATGGATGTGGTTTGAATGCTTCATAACCAACAACTGTCATGCCGAGAGCCTCAGCGGAGTTTGCAATCTTAGCACCGATTGCTCCAAGACCGATGATACCAACTGTCTTTCCAGCGATTTCAGTTCCAGCGAACTGCTTCTTGCCTTTTTCAACCTCAGTTGCTACATCGCCTTCAAGAGTCTGACCCCAAGAAATACCTTCGTACATATTTCTAGCGCCCATAATCATACCGGCAACAGCCAGCTCCTTAACTGCGTTTGAGTTAGCTCCAGGAGTGTTGAATACAACGATTCCTTTATCTGCACACTTGTCCAGTGGAATGTTGTTAACACCAGCACCGGCTCTACCTACTGCCATCAGGTTGTCGGAAAGCTCCATGTCGTGCATCTTGAAAGATCTCAGGATGATTCCGTTTGCCTTATCTACATCTTCAACGAGTTCGAACTTATCAGTAAGTCTGCAAAGTCCCTTCTGAGAGATGTTGTTCAATGTACCAATGTAATACTTGCCCATAGGTCTATTCCTCCATAAATATATATTCTTACATTAATTACCGGGTAATCAATGTATCGTTACCCATACAACTGAATTATACACTACAAACATGGGGGTTTCAAATTGATAATTGGGCTATTCCAATGTTATACTAATATAAGTATGAAAAAGAACAACAGCATACAATTTCATAGGCTTGTGAGGACTGTTTTTTCACTGACTTTAGCCATGATTATGGCTGTTTCTTTCAGTGTTGATAGCAGTTGGGCAGCGATTAAGAAACCAAGGGTTGATGCTGGTTCCTATATTGTTATGTCTGCTTCTACGAGTGAGATGATTTATACACATTACGCTGACAGAAAGCTGCCAATGGGTGATATCACCAAGCTGATGACAGCAATGATTGTTATAGATAATATGCATGACGAATCTGAGTATGCCTACAGCGTAACCATTAAGGACAATCTGAAGAAGTATGGCAAGGATTTTAAGTCTGGAGATAGTGTAACTGTCGAGGATCTGCTTGTAGCTATGCTTGTTGATGGCTCCGACGTGGCGGCTGAAGCTTTGGCTAGATACAATGGTAAGAGAAATGATTTCATCAGTCAGATGAATTCCAAGGCTATAGAGCTGGGCCTCGAGGCGACTCATTATGTGAATCCGACGGGCTTGTATGATTCTGGTCACTATGCGACGGCCAAAGAGTGCGCTATTACCATGCAGTATGCAATCAGATATCCGAAGATTAAAGAAATCCTTTCAGGTGTTCTGATTCCTGAACAGTATAGTTACGTGAACGGAAGCATACTTGGAATGATGAATGCACCAATTGAGACAGCACAGTATGCAGGCATTGCAACTAAAAGTGAGATGCAGTATATCGTTGTAATGCTGGAGGCTAACAGAAAACATATTGCTGATGGAGCAACGGATCTCTTTGAGTATGGCGATTATAAGGCTAGCAAACATGCAATTGTTAAATCTGGAAAGTGTATGGGTCGTGCCAAGGTAAAGGGCGGCAATATTACTCATGTTAAGGCTTATACAGAGACCAAAGGCTTTGCGTACATTCCGCCGGAAGGAAGCACAGACTTGGTTAAGACAGAGACAGTTCTAACTAGTGGACTTAAGGCTCCGCTGGCAGAGGGAGCTAAGGTTGGTGAGCTGAGAATATATGTGGCCGACGAGCTCAAGGGTACGGTTGATCTGGTTACCAATAAAGAAGTTAAGAAGGGCTGGCCTCTTTCCAATTTATATATTTCGAATTTTGCCACAGTAATGACTGTTGTGATTATTCTAGCGGCGGCTTATCTGCTGATGAGGATTCGTGCTGCTAATAAGAGAAAAGCAAGAAGAATTGCGTTAGAGAGAAAGATTAAGATTCGCGAGGAGGCCATGAAACAAGCTGCACTTGATGAAGACAGAAAGCGTAGAAAGTGGACTTATAGTAAGTACTACGATTCTCAAGACATTAATGATGCGTTGAATAGAAACAAGAAGAAATAGGAGCGCATTGTGTTTGATATTGAAGAGAACTTAAAAAAACTCCCAACATGTCCGGGCGTCTATATGCATAAGGATAGCCTTGGGGAGATTATCTATGTAGGCAAAGCCGTTAATCTCCGTAACCGCGTACGCAGTTATTTCAGAAAGACTTCTCAGGCTGATCCTAAAGTGAGAGCGTTGGTCTCGAATATCGCTGAGTTTGAGTATATAACTTGTGCGACCGAGATGGAGGCTCTCATATTAGAATGCAATCTTATCAAGAAGCACATGCCTCGTTATAACATACTGCTTAAGGATGATAAGACGTATCCTTACATAGTTGTAACAACTGCCGATGAATTCCCTCGTGTCTACAAGACTAGAAGAATTGCGAAGGACGGCAATAAGTATTTTGGCCCATACTCCGATGTGAACGCGGTGTGGCAGACTCTCAAACTGATAGATGAGATGTACCCTCTGAAGAAGTGCCGTGCCAAGAGTTTCCCAGCCGGCGTTCGTCCGTGCCTGAATTATCATATTGGTAAATGCAAGGGCGTATGTGTGGGTGAGGCTAATCGCGATGAGTATATGGAGATGGTGACTGATATCGTTGATATTCTTAGTGGCCGTGATGCCAAATTGATTGCTTCTCTTGAGAAGAAGATGAACGAGGCGAGCGAACTCATGAAGTACGAAGACGCTGCCAAGTATCGTGATTACATCAAAGCAATTCGTCTGCTCAGCGAGACTCAGCGTGCGACTATGGTACGCGACAGGGACGTGGATATCCTGATTCCTATCGTTACCAATCAGAATTCTATCGTTGCTATGTACAAGGTTCAGGGCGGTAAAATGGTTGGCCGAGAGGTTATATATATTCGTGAGGATGCGGCAGAGAGCGATATTCTGACGGCTTTCATCAAACTGCATTACACAGATGCGGCTACGCCTAAGGAAATTGTAATACCTAGACACATCGAGGAAGAGAAGTTACTTGAAGAACTGCTGAAAACACACTTAATTGTTCCAGAGAGAGGCGATAAGAGGGCACTTCTTAAAATGGCACAGGATGACTCGATTGAGCTCTCCAAGTCGCTTGATGAGCGTGCGATTAGAGAGCAGGAGAGGAAGGATTCACTCAAGAATAACCTTACTGAGATCATTGAATATGCAGCCAAGATTGGTGGATATATTCCAATGACAATTGGCGAGGACGAAGAAAGAGAATACAGAATTGAGGCCTATGATATCTCCAATTACAACGGTCTAGATACTGTCGGCGCAATGGTTGTTTACGAGGGCAGAAATCCTATTCGCTCAGACTATAGAAAGTTTAAAGTTCGCACTGCTGAGGGAGATGACTACGGCAGCTTGCGTGAAGTAATATACAGAAGACTTAAGCGTGCCAGAAATGGTGACGAAGGATTTAGTACTTATCCGGACATCATGTTTATAGATGGTGGTTTGGGACAGGTACATGCGGTTAAGGCCGTCGTCGATGCGTTCCGCATCGCGATTCCGATAGTCGGACTCGCCAAAGACGATGCCCACCGTACTAGAGCCATCGTCTGGGACGACGGCCGCGAGCTCGACCTTAAGGAGAACAAGCTGCTTTTCAGTTACTGTGGAACAATCCAAGAAGAGGTTCATAGATTCGCAATTACCTATATGTCAGGAGTGCGTGGTAAGAAGATGATTCACTCCGTCCTCGAAGACATTCCAGGCATTGGCCCGGCAAGAAGAAGGGCACTCCTCGCGAAATACGGCAGCATCGCAGCAATCAAACAAGCTTCATACGAAGACCTTCTGGCAACCGACGGCATCACCGCCAAGGCTGCCGAGAGCATCATAGAATACTTAAAGTAGTTTTTGCACCACCCAGCCCGTTCCTAACGGGTACATCTTTACAATGTACCCGTTAGGAACGGGCTGAGTGGTACATTTTTTACGCATATTTGCGTATATTTTTTTGTTTTTTGAAAACTTTTACGCACAGGAATATAGCTTTTACTCATGCTATTGAACGTTCCTTTCGGATGATTATTATTTAAGAACAATCATTGAAGAAAGGAGGAACGTATATATGGAAAACAATCCGAAACTGACGTCAGTTTTATCATATTTTGGCATTGTGTTCTGGCTGGTAGCATATTTAGCAGGTGACCAGGTTGGTGCAAGGTTTCATCTTAACCAGGCTCTTGTAATACATCTCTGCTTCTTTATAGGAGTAATCCCAGTAGTAGGTTTGATACTAGACTGTGTAGTATTCGTATTCTGGATTTTGGGATTGGTTTATGCAATCAAGCAGGAAGAGAAGAAAGTTCCACTAATTGGGGACATCAACTTGCTTAGCTAAAAAATGTACCTGTTAGGAACGGGCTGAAAGGTACAAAAAATCGAGGTCATGCGACCTCGATTTCTTTTTACTTAATAATTTGAATAATTACTCTTCTTCAGCCATGATAGCGTCAAATTCTGCAGCAGCTGCATCGAATTCAGTCTCATCTTCAACTTCGATGAGTTCGAACTCGTCATCACTTACTGCCTTGTATCCATAGATGTAAACATCGTCAGTTCCATCTTCTGGTGCCAGTGCAATGTATTCCTTGCCGTTGCACTCGAAAGTTCCGAGAACTTCGCAATCTACAGCTGTATCATCGTCAAATTCCAGTGTAATATATTCAGTTTCTTCAACTTCTACGTTTTTGATTTCGTCTGACATGTCAATTTCTCCTTTTTTTAGTGTCAAATTACCCATTTATTATAACTTATGGTGTATAATAAATCAATGCGAATGGAGGAAGACTATGAATCCTTATAGAGATTTTGATAATTATGATAAAGAATACCCTAATGAAGAGGGGTATTTTGGTAAGTTCGGTGGAAACTATCTGAACGACCCTGAACTGAAGAAAGCGTTCCAGGAGTACGCAGAGGGTTACAATACAATTGCACATTCAGCTCGTTTTATCCACGAGCTGCGTCGTATTAGACGTGACTTCCAGGGAAGACCAACACCTGTTTATCACTGCGATAGACTTTCGCGTCTTCTCGGCAGAACTCAGATTTATCTTAAGAGAGAAGATCTGAACCACACTGGTGCACACAAGATTAATCACTGCATGGGTGAAGCGCTTCTGGCTAAGTCCATGGGCAAGACCAAACTCATTGCTGAGACTGGTGCCGGACAGCACGGAGTTGCTCTCGCAACAGCGGCAGCTTATTTTGGCCTGGACTGTGATATTTACATGGGCGAAGTTGATATCGCCAAGCAGGCACCTAACGTAGCAAGAATGAAGATTCTCGGTGCTAACGTAATTCCAGTTAGCCACGGACTCAAGACTTTGAAAGAGGCTGTTGATGCTGCATTCGAAGCTTATGCTAGGGAGTACAAACACGCCGTATACTGCATCGGTACTGCAGCTGGTCCACATCCATTCCCACTCATGGTAAGAGATTTCCAGAGAGTAATTGGTGATGAGGCAAGAGCGCAGTTCATCGAGCAGACAGGACATCTTCCAGATAAGGTTGTTGCTTGCGTAGGCGGCGGATCTAATTCAATTGGTATGTTCGTACCATTCCTGTCAGATCCAGTTGAGCTCTACGGAGTAGAGCCTCTTGGTCACGGTGATAAATTCGGTCAGCATGCTGCAACTGTTACATATGGTGAGGAAGGCGTAATGCACGGATTCAACTCATTCATGCTTGCAGATGAGAATGGTGATCCTGCTCCTGTATATTCCAACGCAAGTGGACTTGATTATCCTGCAGTTGGACCGGAGCACGCAATGCTCCACACAATGGACAGAGTTAAATACGTTACAATCGGAGACGAGGAAGCCATTGAGGCACTTTACCTCCTCTCACGTAATGAAGGTATCATCCCTGCAATCGAGAGCGCACATGCACTTGCTTATGCAATCCGCATCTGCAAGGAAGGCAAGCCTGGCTCAATCCTCGTTAACCTCTCAGGAAGAGGCGATAAGGACCTTGATTATGTAATCGAGCACTACGGATTCGGCGAAGGAACACCGACTAAGGACAACGACGATACATTTATGTATAGATAAGAAAATAAATCGAGGCAAATGCCTCGATTTTTCTTGCACTAAGCACTGAATTTGTGTATAATCTACCTCGTGCCACGGAAATATGCGGATGTGGCGGAATTGGCAGACGCGCACGGTTCAGGTCCGTGTGAGTAACATCGTGAAGGTTCGAATCCTTTCATCCGCACCACGAATTAAGAGAGTTGATACAATTAGTATCAGCTCTCTTTCTTTTATGGTAAAATGATACTATCAAATTCTAATTTATAGGAGAGTGCTTTTTGATTAAAAGGACAACAATGGATGTGGTTTGCTAGCCAAGGGAGGCTGGCAAGCTAATTCGCCTCCCAAGTTTATGTCTAATTTCAAGGAGGAAAATAAAATGAAAAATGACTATACAATTCGATTAGAGAAGAAAGAAGATTACCGCAAGGTAGAGAATCTTGTACGAGAGAGCTTTTGGAATGTTTATCGTCCAGGATGTTATGAACACTATGTTCTGAAGTGCCTGAGAGATGATAAAGATTTTGTATCGGAGCTTGATTTTGTGATGGAAAAAGATGGCAAAATCATCGGCCAGAATGTTTTCGTTAGAACAGTCATCATGGCTGATGATGGAAGATTGGTTCCTATTATGACTATGGGACCAATCTGTATAACACCGGAGCTTAAGCGTCAGGGTTACGGAAAGATTCTGCTAGATTACTCACTTGAGAAAGCTGCAGAGCTTGGCTGTGGAGCTGTCTGCTTTGAAGGAAATATTGATTTCTATGGCAAAAGCGGCTTCACATATGCCAGCGAGTACGGGATTCGTTATCACGGACTTCCTGAGGGAGAGGATGCATCATTCTTCTTATGCAAAGAACTGATACCGGGTTATCTCGATGATGTAACCGGTGAGTACTCAACCCCACAGGGCTATTTCGCTTGTGATGAGGATCCTGATGGCTTTGCAGCATATGATGCCACATTCCCTGAAAAAGAGAAATTGGTTCTCCCAGGACAGTTATTCTAAACACGAAAGATTTTGAATAATAACAGAATTGATGCGGTCTTGAATATTATCATAGTAGTCTCGACGCTGTTTGCGGTCGGATACTATTTTGTAATTGGACCGGATCCAGTCGGAGTGAGCGCCAATGAGACGTTCTGTTTCTTTACCACAGATTCTAATCTGCTGGTGGCGCTTACTTCGCTTCTGATGCTGACGTACAATTTTAGAAATATAGAGCCGCCCGCTTGGATTATGAAACTGAGACTAATGGGCGTGGCCGCGGTGTCGCTGACTATCGTGACGGTACTTGTTTTCCTCACATGGTTCGACTACTGTCGTGGAGGAGCGAAGCTTGCTTTGGCATTGTACCAGGGAAATTGTTTCGTGATGCACATCACAACACCGCTGCTGGCGATTGTTTCTTTTACGGTGCTAGAACGGAGACCACTTCTGACCAAACTTGATGCATTGTGGGGAATGCTTCCGATGGCGATTTATGCCGTGGTATATCTTTGCCTCGTTATTGGTGGCGTATGGGAAGATTGGTATGGATTCACATTCGGCGGCAAGTATTGGCTTACTGCTGTGCTGCTCATCGCGATGAATTTGGCAACATATGCAATCTCCGTCGCACTTTGTGCACTTAGAGAAAAAAACAAACAATTGTAATAACAGGAGGAGTGTTATGTATAGCTTACTCGTTACGTATAAATTCCCTAATAAGGAAAAACGCGATGGATTCTATGAGGACGTCTGCGATAACAAGATTGCAAAAATTGTCCTGAAGGAAGACGGTTGTGAGAGATATGAATATGAGATTCCTGAGACTGATACAGAGTTGTTGCTTCACGAAGAATGGGAGGATAAGGCCGCTCAGCAGGTTCATATTCAGCAGCCTACAATGAATTTTCTTAAGGCGCTGAAGATTAAGCATCAGGCAGAGACTTGCATTGAGGAATTGTCTAAGACAAATGACTATCCTGACCCTAATGCTCTATTCCCTAATCCTGACATTCCAAGTGTTTGCTACATTAAGAATGCGGTTAAGAATCCGAGAATTATCATTGGCGATTATACATATTATGACGACGTCGATGGTGCTGACAAATTCGAAGAGCATGTAACGCATTTTTATGATTTTATTGGCGACAAGTTGATCATTGGAAAGTTCTGTTCAATTGCTAAGGGTATCGAGTTCATTATGAATGGAGCTAATCATCCGATGAACGGCGCCTCAACATATCCGTTCTACATCATGGGTGGTGAGTGGGGCTCAGCTCTAGCACCACACACAGACGACTTACCACTTAAGGGTGACACTGTTGTTGGTAACGACGTTTGGTTTGGCCAAAACGTCACTGTCCTGCCGGGCGTCCACATTGGCGACGGTGCGATAATTGGAGCTAACTCTGTAGTTGCTAGCGATATTCCAGCGTACTCAGTCGCTGTGGGTAATCCATGCAGAGTTGTGAAGAAGAGATTTGACGATGAAACAATTGCCAAGCTTGAAGAACTCAAGTGGTGGGACTGGGATATCGAGAAGATTACAGAAAACATAGAGAACCTTATTGGAGGAGAAATAAAAGATAAATGAAGAAGAAATTACTGTCTATATTATTAATACTGACAATGGTCATCAGCTCCAGTAGCGTCACGGTTAGTGCATCGAGTAGCAAAGTTACACAGATTATGGCCAATATGACTCTGCGCGAGAAAGTCGAGCAGATGTTTATGATGGATGTCCGTAAATGGGGCGACGATGATCTTACTGTTCTAAATGATAGTTTAAAAGACCTTATAAGGGATTACAATTTCGGTGCGATTATCTTATTCGCTGAGAATGTTAAAGAAACCAAGCAAACTTTCGAGTTAACACAAGACCTTCAGGCTGCAGCAATTTCCGATGGCGGAATTCCGCTGATAATAGCTACTGATCAGGAAGGCGGAAGGGTATATAGACTTGGATCAGGAACAGCACTTCCGGGTAATATGGCGGTTGCTGCTACTGGAAAAACTTCCAATGCATACAAGTCCGGCAAAGTCATTGGAAGTGAAGTTTCAGCGCTCGGAATCAATACCACTTTGATGCCTGTAGTAGATATCAATAACAATCCTAATAACACTGTTATTGGCATTCGCTCATATAGTGATAGTGCTAGTGTTGTTGGAAAATATGCTGCACAGACGATAAAGGGCCTCAGTGAGTATAATGTAATCTCCTGTGTGAAGCATTTTCCAGGACATGGAGATACTGCAACCGATAGTCATTACGGACTGCCTATTGTAAAAAAGACCAAGAAACAGCTACTTGCCAATGAGCTGAAACCATACAAGACTGCAATCAAAAATGGTGTAGATATGGTTATGACGGCACACATCCTCTATCCTAAGGTTGAGAAGGATAAAGTTAAGTCAAGCAAGACGGGCAAGAAGGAATCACTTCCTGCAACTATGTCAGATGCCTTCGTTAAAAAGATTCTTAAGAAAGAGTTCGGTTTCAAAGGCATCGTCTGCACAGATGGAATGCATATGCAGGGCGTTACTGATTATTGGAACGAGTCGCAGGCTGCAATAAATGCCATTAAGGCTGGCGTAGATATGCTGTGCATGCCTGTTACCATTAGATCGAAAGACGACATTAAGAATCTTGATAAGGTCCTGAATAAGATTGTAGCAGCTGTAGAAAGGGGAAAGATTCCGGAATCGAGAATCAATGATGCTTGCCGTAGAATTCTCAAGGTTAAGATGAATCGTGGAATTCTTGATTATAACGCAAGTGACTATTCATTAGAGAAAGCTCAATCTGTAGTTGGCTGCCAAGAGAATAGAGCTATTGAGAAGCAGATTGCTGAGGATGCGGTTACTCTAATTCGTAACAAGAATAAGACTATTCCTCTACAGATTACCGAAACAAGCAAAGTACTAATGATGGTACCTTATAGCAATGAGGCCGGTCAGATGATTATGGCTTGGAACAGAGCTAAGAAGGCTGGCCTTATTCCGGAGGGAGCTGAGGTTAAGACAGCAAACTTTAACGGAGATGGCACGGTCGATAGTTACAAGAAAAAACTTGATTGGGCTGATACCATCATAATCAACTCTGAAATCGACCAGGGCACAAGAATTTCAAACAAGGATTGGTTATATATGGGCCCAAAGAATTTTGTTAATTACGCAGAATCTCAGGGCAAGACTACAATCATTCTTTCAGTTCTTGTACCTTACGATGTGACTCTTTACACCAAAGCGGACGCTGTTCTTGCAGTCTATGGTTGCAAGGGTTCGAGCGTTGATCCTGATGCGGCGTTGAAGTCCGGAATTACAGAAACTAAAGAGGCTTGCGGACCTAATATTATCGCCGGAGTCGAGGCCTGTCTTGGAACATTTAAGCCAAGCGGCAAACTTCCAGTCAAGGTTCCAACACTTAACAAGAAAACCGGCAAATACACTAGCAAGATAAAGTATAAGCGTGGATATAGCGCGAAATAATACACTTGCATTTTCATTGTTTCAATGTCGACATAATCAAGTAAAAGTGATAAGATGATATCGGTAAACTAAATAACTATGCGCATTGCGCAATATTATATTCATAGGAGGATTGATTGTCATGAAATATGATAGAGTGTTTAACTTCTCAGCTGGTCCTGCAATGATGCCAGAACCTGTTCTCGAAGAAATCGCAGCAGAGGTACTGAACTACAGAGGATCCGGTATGTCCGTAATGGAGATGTCCCACAGATCCAAGGTTTTCCAGCAGATTTATGATGATGCTGTTGCTGACCTCAGAAAGCTGATGAACATTCCTGATAACTACAAGGTTATCTTCGTACAGGGTGGTGGTACTACTCAGTTCGCAATGGTTCCACTGAACCTGATGAAGGGTGGAGTAGCTTGCTACGTTGAGACTGGTACTTGGTCCAAGAAGGCTATTGCCGAGGCTAAGAAGTATGGCGAAGTTAAGGTTGTTGCTTCTTCCGCAGACAAGAACTTCTCATATATTCCAGATTGCAGCGATCTCGATATTCCAGACAATGCTGACTATGTATACATCTGCGAGAACGAGACTATCAACGGAACTACTTTCAAGAAGCTTCCTAACACTAAGGGTAAGATTCTGATTTCCGACCAATCATCAATGTTCCTGTCCAAGCCATGCAACGTTGAAGACTATGGCCTGATTTGGGCTGGCGTACAGAAGAACGTAGGACCTGCAGGAATGTCAGTAGTAATCATCAGAGAAGACCTGATTCCTGAAGAAGTTCCAGCATTCTGCCCAACTTACCTGAGCTACAAGATCCATGCTGACAAGGATTCAATGTACAACACACCTAACACATGGGCAATTTACTGCTGCGGTAAGGTATTCAAGTATCTGCTTGACAATGGTGGACTCGAGGCTATGCAGGCTAAGAACGAAGCTAAGGCTAAGATCTTCTATGATTTCCTTGACCAGAGCAAGCTCTTCAACGGAAACGTTAACCCTGCAGACAGATCCCTCATGAACTGCACATTCACAACAGGTTCAGAGGAAGAGGATGCTGCTGTTGTAGCTGCAACTAAGGCTAACGGATTCGACAACCTCAAGGGACACAGAAGTGTTGGTGGACTTAGAGCTTCCATCTACAATGCAATGCCACAGGAAGGCGTTGAGGCTGTAGTTGAGTTCCTGAAGGACTACGAAGCTAAGAAGTAATTCGAACGCAATATGGTATTAACGGCTTTCTCCGGAAAGCCGTTTTTATTATGCCTTGAATGAGATGTATGGTATACTTGTCGCAGGAGGAACGACATGAGTAAGATATATATTACAGGACATAAGAATCCGGATCTGGACACCATTTGTGCAGCTTGCTCTTATGCCAAGCTGAAGAATCAGATTGATCCAGATAATGAATATATTCCGGTTCACTGTAGTCCGATTTCGGATACAGTTAAGAAGCAACTGGAGAACTTTAACTTGCCTATTCCTGCTTTCAAGAAGGATATCATTCCGAGAGTAGGCGACGTTATGCTGACACAGCATGGCAACTTTCAGGTGGACGAGCCTATATATTCTCTGATTCAGGCCCATGAGCAACATGCACCTTCAGTAATGCCACTATTCGAGGGTGAGGAGTTTAAAACTCTGCTGACTATGGACGATATTACTGCATGGTTCTTAAGAGATAGCCAGGGCGAGGACCCTGTTTATACATTCCCGGTTAAGAATGTTGCCAAGACAATTCCCGGTGAACTGATTCAGGCCAGTGAAGCTGAAGAAATAGAGGGAATTATGCTTGCCGGTGCGGCTACTCCTGAAGCTTTCAATGCATTCCTTGAGAAGAATGATAAATGCATCGTATTCATGGGCGAGAGATCCTGCAACCTTGATACTGCAATTAAGAAGCAGGTTCCAGCCATCATTGTTACTACAATTGCTGATGGCGAACAGGTTGACTATGACTTCACCGGATACAAGGGCCTGGTCTACAGAACTCCGCTCGCAACAGCCGAAGCAATTCGTCGTATGAGACTGGTTGAGCCGGTTAGTAGCATTGTTAGATTCACACCGGATTTCGTTCAGGTTGACGACTTCTTCGAGGATGCCAGAGATGCTTTCTCCAAGACCAAAGCGCGCGGTATGGCCGTGATGGACGGCGATGAATTCGTAGGTTATGTTACTCGTCGCTGCTTCTTGAAAGCTCCAACTGAGAACGTTATTATGGTTGACCATAACGAGGCAGAGCAGAGTATTCTCGGCATTGAGAAGGCCAATATCAAGGAAATCATTGATCACCATAGATTGGCTCCGCTCACAACAGAGCTGCCTATCTTCATTGCAGCTGAACCACTCGGAAGTACTTGTACTATCGTGCTGTCACTATACAGAAAGTATGGCATTACTCCTGATGAAGAGGCTGCCAAATACATGTTAACAGGACTGCTGTCAGATACACTTATTCTGAAGAGCCCTACAACAACTCCTGTCGACGAACAGGCAGCAGCAGATCTCGCCAAGCTTGGCAACATCGAAGACTTCAGAACATTTGGTAAGGAGATGTTCAGCGTTGTTGAGAGTCTGGCAACTCAGGATCCTATGGAAAAGTCACAGGCCGACTTCAAGAAGTACGAGAATGGTGGCCTGAAGATGGGAATCGCTCAGTGCGAGGTAATGACTCTGACAGATATCGGTCTCTACTCAGAGAAGTATATCGAGGCGCTCGAGAAGATCAGAGAAGAGCAGAACCTCGATTGGGTAATGCTGATGATTACAGATGTTCTCATGGAGAATTCTGTTCTCCTGGTTACAGAGCACAAGATGAACAAAGAATTGCCATATAAGAAGTGGGAGAGCCAGATCTATATGATGCCTGGCGTAATGAGCCGTAAGAAACAGCTGCTACCAGCTATCCTGGCAGTAACAGGCAATTAATATTAAAAGATTCATCGGAGGCTGCGCTAGCGCGTGGTCTCTTTTTTCATGACAAAATAAACGCAAGTTTGCGCGGATTTCTAAGGACGGGTAACAAATTTTACGCATAGAAAAACAACTTTTACGAAAGTACTTTTTTCTCTTTCTTGGATGAGTATGATATGCAGTACATTCAATTAATTGAATCAGATATGCATAATAAACAGACTAATATAGGAGGAGGAACGATGAAAAATAATCCAGACAAGAAATTCAAGAATCTACTAATCGCAATCGCGATGCTAGTGATTCTGATTATCGGTGGCGTTGGCGCATATTTCACCGCGACCGATGAGCTAACCAACAAATTCACAGTTGGTAATGTCAGCATCGAAATCGTCGAGCCTGAGTTTCTGGCTCTAACGGATAGCGATGGCGACGGAGAGTCGGATAAGTCAATGGCGGTCGCACCCAACATGCAGGTCAAGAAAGACCCCTATGTTGAGAATACTTCGGAGACCAATCCGGCTTTTGTTTTCTTAAGAGTTACAGTTCCTAAGGCTGAAATCTACACTGCTGATGTCGAACAGGGTAATCTTTCAGAAGCAGCAGCGGTTACACAGCTCTTTCAGTTAAATGATGCAACAAATACTGATGCAAATAAGGGTCTCTCTTGGGAGGGAACGGATACCTTCAATAAAGCATATTGGTATCTTGTTAGCTCCGATTCTTCAAACAAAGATTATAACGTTTACATCTATGCTTACGGAACTAGTGTTGAATGTACAGCTCTTGAGGCAGGAGAGACAACGGCAAAGCCTCTGTTTAATTCAGTAACATTCTGCAATGCGGTTAATGCAAGTGATTTTGCAGAAATGAATCCTGAAATTAAGGTCGAGGCATTCGCAATCCAGGCAACAGACCTGACTTCTACAGATAAGACTGAGCCTAAGGCAGTTTGGGCGATTCTTAAAGCGCAGAATCAGGCTGATGAATAATTGGTAACCGGCAATGAGAACCAGGATATTACGACTTTCCGGATTGTGTTTAATCCTCGTAATAATAGCTTTAAGTTTTTCATTTATCTTGGCAGATAAGATTAAAGACATCTCCTTTAATAACCAATATGGCACAGGATCTGTATCTATTAGTTTGGCTCAGTACAGCCTGGATGCCAGTGGTCAAATTGTTGAAGCGCGGTCCGGAACGGTTCAGCCGGGTGAACAGGTATCGTATATACCTGTACTAACAAGTAACAGAGCAGATTGCTATGTCAGAGCTAAGGTTAGCATTGAACTAGATGATAACTTGGTTAAAGAGAACGTAAGCTATAAGAATCTGTTCGGTCAGTCTAAAGAATGGAAGAAGGTAGGAGATTATTACTACTATACGAAAGTGTTGCGTAATCAGATTCCTCT
This sequence comes from Candidatus Crickella equi, assembly GCA_018064755.1. Taxonomy (GTDB): domain Bacteria; phylum Bacillota; class Clostridia; order Peptostreptococcales; family Anaerovoracaceae; genus Crickella; species Crickella equi. The sequence continues at coordinate 15,596 of JAGHUP010000012.1, forward strand.
AATTGTCTTCCAAGGACTCAATATCCCAAAATCCTGGGGTGAGGACGAACACTGTCCGGGAGGTTTCACAGTTAGAATTAAGGCGGATGCTATACAGGCTGCGAACTTTACACCGGATTTTGATTCATCATCTCCATGGGGATCAGTAGTAATTGAACATGAGAAGGAGTATGATCCTACGGATTATTGTGAAACAGCAATGCCATACAACACACCTAACGAATTGACCGTAACAGAAGGAACGGCTCTTGAATCTAAGACTAAGGATCTCTTTGGGCATTTTTCGTATTTCATGGCAGGAGATACTTTCACGGACACACTGCATGTGAACAATAACTCAAAGAATCGCATTAAGTTGTTCTTCCGTATGAAAAATAGGGGAGGACATCTTAGCGATAAGACCAGAATTAAGGTCAGCTGTGGCAACAGAATATATTATAACGGCAGGATATCATCTATGAATTCCAGATGGCAAAAACTCACGTCGATAGACGCCGGTCAAACCAAAAATCTGAAATTCACACTTGCTCTTGCTAAAGAATCGAATCAAGAGTATTCGGTTCTTAGAGATGACGTTATCTGGCAGTTCCGCACAACTAGCGATGAAATGCCGTCTCACAAACTGTCCAGCGTTAAGACCGGAGATAATACTAGGCTACTTGCGTGGTGTTGCCTCTTTCTTGCAGTGGTATTGTTCCTAATACGTGCAGTACGAATTAGAAGAAGGTAGCCAGATGAAGGTAGTCGAATTGCTAAGGAGTATAATGGCAGGACTAGTAGCGTTGATTATTATAGCCGCGCTATTGTGCTTAATCCTGCATTACGAGCCAGCTGTTGTAATGTCTGGCTCGATGGAACCAACCTTTCATACGGGTTCGGTTGTGCTGGTAGACAGAGATAATACTTCCAATGTTAAGATTGGCGATGCCATTGCTTTTGATAATGGCGGAACATACATAACTCATAGAATCGTTGATAAGAGTAAAGAGGGCTATATCACAAAAGGTGATGCCAACGAATCTGAAGACCCATGGATTGTTCCAGCCGCTGATGTAAAGGGCAAGGTGGTATTCAGCATTCCGATGATTGGTTATCTTATGAAACTGTTTGCAGGCACTCCGGGAATAATTCTATTTGCAACCATAATCATATGTATGGGACTCTCAAGCCTGCTGGACATAGTCGATGATAATACGGAAAGTAATAAGACCTCAGCTGCTTAGCTGAGGTCTTGTATTTGTTATTCTCCAATAATGAGTCTGTCGTCAATTGGACCGCCAACGCCTTTATGATCTGCCATCCAATCCCAGAGAACTTGAAATGCATCAGGTGCGATGACTTTGACGTCACCGTATTTCTGAAGTTCTTCTGGCTTCATACCAAATCCAATCTCTGAATTCATGAAGTAGAATTCCTGCATGCCGATTACATACTGAGCATCATCCTTTACTTCTTCACCGTGCATTGTCAGTTCAGTGATTTCGTGCTTTCTCTTGGAGTATTTAATGTGAATATCGCTGGAAGTCTGATACATAGTCTCCTGAACTCTTTCGATAACATCGTCTCTAAGAGCATAAGTTAGCATCTGTCTTAACTGAGCACCATCAACGGTGAATTTATACAGCTTGCCGTCGTATGGGTAAGCTTCTCTTAAATCCTGAAGAGTTACGGTCATATCCATGTAGTAACATCTTGTGCTGGAAGAAGCGAGCAGGAATGCATCTATTCCAGGTAGAGAATCTTTAAAGGCATCCGCAAATAGCTGACCGAGCTCTGTAGGGTTAGTTCTGCCTTTGTTGTCTAGCTTTCTCTTGAATCTTGTGACGAGTTGGCTATACTTTTCGTCGATGTCTAGTGCATAAGTGCTAACCAGTGCTTTCATCATCTTGTCAGTAGGGCAGTGCTCTTCGTCAACTGGCATCAGTTCATATTCATAGCCGGCAATCTCAGACTTATCTGTGTCATATTTCATGTCGAGTCTTCCGATATGAGTATTTTCCATGCCTGCCTGAAGAATCATAATACCGTTCTCAAAATGAGGCTGATCGAGATAGGTGTGAGTGTGTGCGCCTACAATAATGTCGATGTTAAGAGCGGGATCAAGAGATCTTGCAAGTTTACAGTCAGCCTCATATCCGATGTGTGTTACCAGAATGGTGAGGTCGATGTGCTTTTTCTTTCTCTCAAGCCTTTCATATATTTTGCGGATTTCCTGCTTGGTGCTGGCAATCTCAACCAGTTCGCCAACCAGACCTTCTGTTTTGGTCGCATCAACGATATTTCTTGTCAGAAGTCCTATGAAGAGGATGTTCATACCATTTACTTCAAGTACATGGTATGGCTTGAAGAGGTGAGTCTCCTTGCCCTTAACCTTGAAATTGGTATTGACTATGGTTGTATCGGTGCATTTGTCGATAAACAGCATGTGAGAAATACCATAGTCGAGCTCGTGGTTGCCGAGGACCATGATGTCCATATCTAGATTGTTTAGGATATTAGCTGTAGACAAGCCCTGAAAATCGCTATCAATAAGAGAACCCTGAAAAACATCGCCAGCGTTGATATAGATGGCGTTAGGGTTCTCTGATTTTACCTTATTAACATAACCGCTGACCTGCGCAAGGCTGCCCTTTAACTTACCGTTCTCATCGGTAGATCCGGTAAAGTGTCCGTGCATATCGTTGGAATGAAGAATTGTGATGTCTTTGATTGCCATAATCTTATCCTTTTCTAGTGAAAACTAACTACTTACTTTATTGTACTATGAAAAGAGATCAAAGACCAGCATCTCTTAAATTGAAATGCACCGCTTATTTTGGTAATCTATAGTGTGTAGATTGAAATATAATCGAGGAAATTTGTATGGATTTAATGGCATTAAAATACTATAAGACTATTGGCCAAATTCAGAGCAAAGTAAATCAGTCTAAAACTCTGGACGAAGCAATTCAGGGTGGACTTGGAGTAATTCTGGATGAAACCGGGGCTGATGCGGCTGTGGTGTGGTATAGGGATGAAAATGGGGATGACATGCTACATCCTTATTATTGGGTATGCCCACTGGATATTACGACTAAAACATATAAGGTTGGTGAAGGCGTCGTAGGAAGAGTGTATAAGTCGCATGAAGTTGAACGCATGTATAATTATTCACTTGGCGACGACAAGCAGACTGATGAGAATTTCAGAGGGATGACAATTACATCGCTCATATGTGCTCCGTTTGGAGATGGCGATAATACTGATGGATGTGTTCAACTCTTCAAGAATGAAGGTGCTTTTACAGAGGAAGAAGCTGATGTCTGCGACATCATGACGTTGATGGTTGCTATGGCAATCAGAGAAAACAAGCAGATTGAGATTCCTTATAGATATCATAATGCGCTAATTAGTGCTAATGGAATAACGAAAGAATACAGCAATGGGGAGATCATTACTCGTGTTCTTAAAGGTGTCAACCTGGATATTTACGAAGGCGAGTTTCTTGCTGTTCTTGGTGAATCTGGATGCGGCAAGTCTACTTTGCTTAATATTATTGGAGGCCTGGATACAGCAACAAGCGGCTCATTCTCGTTTATGGGCAAGGATATGACGGGGGCTTCACAAGCAGAACTGACTAAATTCCGTAGGGATAATATAGGTTTCATATTCCAGGGATACAATCTTATGAATAATCTTACTGCCAAGCAGAACCTTGATCTAATTGGTGAGCTGGTAGAGAATCCAATGTCATCTGAAGAGGCTCTCGGTATGGTAAAACTGGAAGATAAATTATCAAATTATCCTTCTCAGCTATCCGGAGGACAGCAGCAGAGAGTTTCGATTGCTCGAGCACTGGTCAAGAAACCAAAGCTGATTTTTGCGGATGAACCAACGGCAGCTCTCGATTATGCGACAAGCATAGAGGTTCTGTCGGTATTAGAGAATGTTATTGCTGAAGGAACAACTCTTGTAATGGTAACGCATAACGAAGAAATCACACGTATGGCAGATAGAGTTGTAAGAATCAGAGATGGTAAGACTTACGAGGTTTCAGTAAACAGGAGAAGAGCTAAGGCTACAGATCTTGTCTGGTAATGATTAGTGAAGAAGACGCAGATTATTGAACTATTTGAGAATATAAAGTCGACGAAAGTATCATTCTTCTCGATTATGATGTTTGTTGCGCTAGGTATAGCCTTCTTTACGGGTATTACCTGGTCTTCTGATGGGGTTCAGTTGGCTGCCCATAATGATATGGAAAGCGCAAAAATGCACGACATTGAGATTTCTTTCCCATACGATTTTACCGATGAGGATATTGCTGAGATATCCAAACTAGAAGGCGTTGATGAGATTGAAGGCTTTAGATCGATTTGTCAATTTCTTAAGATGGATGGTGTTAACAATCAGATTAGGCTTAATCAGATTGGAAAGAACATCGATCGTTTTATCGAGGTCGATGGTAAAATACCGGACGACGTAGATGAAATTGCTGTTGAACAAACTTATGCTAACAAGCATGACATCAAAGTAGGGGACATATTGACCTTCACCTGTGATGATGGCAATGAGATGAAATACCTGAAGACGGATAAGTATAATGTAACGGCGATTGTAGTGAGCCCTCTGTATATCGGTAAAGCTGCCGCAACCTATGGATCCTCTCTAAACAGCATTTCTATTGATGGTCAGATGTTTGTAAGCAATAAAGCATATAAGAAGAAAGCATTCAGAGGATACACATCAATCGCTATTAGAAGTGATAGCCTTAGAGGCTTGAATTCATTTTCTGAAGAATATGAAGAAGCGGTAAAGGTTCTTGAGGAATCAATTGCAACTGATGTTGCAGATATAGCTGAAGCGAGATATAAGAGCATATATGGTGATCTTGAGGATGAAATATTCGAACTTGATGACAAGCTCAAGGAAGCCATCGATAAGATTAGAGATGGTGAATATGATATTGCAGATGCGAAGTCCAAATTAGGCAAGGCAAGAAAGAATGTTTCGGCAGGGTCACGCAAGATAAAAGCCTCTGAGAAGCAGTATAAAAAGGGTAAAAAGAGTCTCAACGAAGCCAACTCGCTAATCATTCAATTGCAGCAAATAGATCTTGCAAATCTTAGGGAATCAGACTTACAGATACTTCCTGAAGAAATCAAGGCTATGCTCGAAAGCGATAGTCCTGACTATCAGCTGATTCAAATGATGATGGCAGGATATATTGAAAAGTGTTCTGAGGCAAGGGATGAACTAGCCCAAGAACTTAAAGTAGCTAAGGAAAAGCTTTCAAAAGGTAAAAGAGAGCTGAAGAAGGCCAAATCTCTTATTGCTACAGGTGAGAGAAGTATAAAAAAGAATCAGCGAAAAATCGTTGATGCCAAGAAGAGATATAAGGATGGCATAGAGGCTTCCGACGAGCTTAAAGAGGCTTTGGACGAACTCAAAGAGTACGATTGTACTATTTCACCTAGAACCTACAATGGTGGAGTCGGTGCGTTGGATATAATTGGAGAATCATTCTACAAGATGAGATTCTCGATGGCGGCACTCTTCCTTATTGTAGGCTTACTGGTATGCTATTCTGCAGTTTCCAGGATTGTATACGACCAGACGACCAGAATCGGCACCAAAAAAGCCTTGGGTTTGACTGATAAAGAAATCACATTAAGCTATCTGGCTTATTCAGGAGTATCCGTGTTGGTTGGTGGCGTTTTGGCTTGCATTGTAAGCGTCTTTGTTATTGAGCCAATAATGTATGAAGGTGTTAGGGGTAGCTATATTCTTGGAGAAGTTCGGAAATACTGCACATTTGAGCTCGCTTTATTTGCGGTATTGGGTGAGCTTGTTCTTATCCTACTTTGCACATGGATTGCGTGCAGAAGTGTTCTTAAACGAGATGCTATTAACCTATTATCGGGAGGAAATGAAGCCGTTGGAAAACACAGATTCTACGAAAAGTGGGGAATATGGCAGAAACTTCCGTTGCTGCATAAGACAATAGTCAACAATTGCCTTAACGATAAGAGAAGAGTGTTCGCAACCATCGTTGGTGTTGCAGGATGTACTGCGCTTATCGTGTGTGCAATTACGATGGACGATAATATCAAGAATAGTTTTGAGAAGCAATATGATGACATCTTCCATTTTGATAGTGTGGCATACTTCATTGAGGATCAAGAGGACAAAACAGACAGCAGAGCTGAAATACAGAAGTTCTTAACGGACAACGACATCGATTCTACAGCTATATATAGCTCTATCACGGGCGTGTTGATGCCAGACGGAAAGAAGATGTTCACACATGTATTCATTCCTATGCAGGACAATACTGATGACTTTATTACAATAATTCCTGATGGCAATGTAAATTCGGACCCAGGCAATGAGGTTTGGATGAATATATCTTATGCCCAAACATTTGGTGCCAAAGCTGGCGATGAAGTTTCTCTTGTTGATCTGGACGGACAGATTCGTGATATCAAGGTAAATGGGTTCTTCGAGTATTATCTGACCAGACACCAACTTATAGTATCGCCTGATAAATATGAAGAAATATACGGTGAGCTACCTGAGGCAAATTCAATACTCTTTGATTCCAATGGAGCTGATAGAACAGAACTGGAGGATAGATTATCCAAGATAGATGGTTTTGTTTCCCTTAACAAATACAAAGAAAACTCTGAAGAGTTCTTCAATTCATTTACAGGTGTATCGGGACTGATGGTTGCGATTTATCTGGTTATGTCAATCGCCATGGCACTGTTGGTGTTGTTAAATCTCTTCACTATGTTTGTAGACGAGAAGAAGAAAGAGGTCATCACAATGATGATTAATGGATTTGATCTAAAACAGGTTAGGGCATATCTTAATAGGGATGCCATTGCAATGACAATTATTGGCGTGATCATTGGTCTGGGAATAGGAACTGTAATGGGAAGTGCATCAGTTCACTCTTTCGAGGCGAGTGTAGCATATTTCCTGAAAACCGTTGACTTGAAGGCCTGCGGTATTGCAGCAGTCTCCGGTTCAGCACTTTCATTCTTGATGATGAAGATTGCCTTGCGTAAGGTTAATAGATTTGAACTATCAGATATAAATAAAGCTTAACTAAAAAAGCACTGCATCGCAGTGCCTTTTTTCTATGCTTCTTCATTATCATCGACAGACTTGGCATCGTATTGGAGGAGGTTGCGAGCCATCATTTCAACGGCTTTGGCAATCTCATATACGAGGTCAAGAGATGGTCCATAGAATATTGCTCCGTGATGTGGCAGGATGGCAGCGTGTGTCTCACTAAGTGTAGCGAGAATGTTGCTCATTGTGAGTTCCTGATCCTCTGGAGTGTATGGAACATTTTTGACGTCTCCAATGAGTTGCTGGAGACTTGGGTCAGTCATTGCAAAACCGGCTTCGCATGCCGCAAATACGCTGCAGGCATTAGAATGTGTATGAATAATCGCATTGCAGCCCGGGAGTTTGCGATACATCTCAGCGTGTAATTCTGCGTCAGTGCTAGGAACTCGCTGATCACCGTATTCCAGCGTATCCAAATCTACAAGAACTGTATCTTCTGGTCCTATTTCGAAATAGTCCATTGAAGATGGTGTAATCAACATGTGATTCTCATCAACGGTAGATCTAACTGAGAGGTTACCACCGTTGCCATAAGCAAGATCATCTTTAATCAATTGAGTACCAAATTCAACAAGCTGTGTTCGGAGATTAAATCTATCCTCATTATAGCCAACATAGTTCACATGTGATTCATCATTGGTTTCCAGATAACTGTTGTGATATGTCTCTTTGAACCAGGTTGCCATGTTTTCGTCAAGTGGCTTAAGTCCTCCGAGCATTTTGCCATGAGCATAAGCCTCACATGATTTCTGTAAGATGTGAAGGCTTGCAACAGCACCCTTGGCGTTTTTGCTGATTGCAACAGCACCTGTTCCCTTGATAAGACATACATTGCTGTTTCTCAAGGAAACTAGCAGAGAACCGGGAGTAGTATCTGTTGCAATCGGAACTGTGGAACCTGATAACTGAGCCATGTCTTCTAGTGCAACTGGAAGAGCATCAACTTCGTTGGAAACATCCACGGTATCCGAGGAACATCCGAAGATGAATGCATTGATATCGTCTCTCTTACGGAAGATGATGCCGAGGTCACCACTGTTGATATCGCAAATTGACAGATCTTCCGCCTGGATGGCGGATAATAATTTGTTGCCACCGGACATGAGGTAACTATCCTCATCCAATCTCAATGCAACCTGTCCATACATTTTTTTAAATTTGCCATGAAAACCCTTCATAGCATCGAGCAAAGTCTTAATACCTTGTTCTGTAGTCATATATATTCCTCTCGTTTAAAAAGCTTTGATTAGTCTGGCAGCAACGCTGTCCCAACTAATGGACGAGGTGTCCGGCTGATTAAACCCCCTGCCGTTTACAACCTCTGCGATAACTTGTCTAAGTACTCCTTCGAGCTCATGCTCGTAACGTGCTTTTCCTGCATCGCTAGGTGTGTCTATAGTCACCATATCAGGCATTGAAATATAGCGAACGTTAGAATTTGCAACATTTTCATTTATCCAGTCCTGCATTCCGGGTAGGTCAGTGCAAACAGGAACTAATCCCGAAGCCATTGCTTCGATTGTCGCGAGGTTCAGTCCTTCAAAATACGAAGGCAATACAAAAATGTCATTCGTTCTGTATACATCTGCAAGTTCATTCTGTGGAATCTGTCCTAGCCAGCTAATATTGGCAGGGAGGGTATCAAGCAGGGCCTGAACCTCACTGTCTGTACAGCCGCCGACCAGTGTTGCCTGGAATGAATGTGCTGTTGGATCCTTGTCCAATCTCATAAGAGCGGCTAGTAATTCAGGAATACCCTTGGCTTTGCTCATCTTGCCCGCATAACAGATGCGAACAGGCTTGCCTGGCTGGTAAGGAATTCTGCCGTCTCTGTTGAAGAGACTGTCGTTATATCCACTGCCAATTATACTAATCATATCGGCAGAAATGTTGTCGATTTCGTGAATGTTTTCAACCTGTTCGCTGTGAAGAGCGAAAATATGATTGAGCTTTCTGATATAAGGCTGAACGATGGTTCTTAAGTGCTCACAGTTTATGGTCTGTCTAAGGCATGTTCCGTGACAGATTCCGATAATCTTTCTATCAGGAAAATGCTTTCTGACAAGTGCGGTCAGCAGGAAGAGGTGATGACATACGATGACGTCAGGATTGAGAGCATCAATTGCAGTTTCAATCTGCTTGATGAATGCACTCTCAAATTCCTTAATCATTGAGTCAGTCATATCGATATAGCGAGTCGACTCATAGGGCATCACGTCCGACATTCCTACAATCGGGAATGAAATATCACCAGCATTTTGGCCATTGCTGTAGTAAACGGGATAGGTCTTAACCGCATCAGGAAAACTGACGCAATCGTCTTGATAAATACCATATACTACAGCCTGGTCATGACCGGATCTGTCCCAAGCGTTAACTAATTCTGTAAGATATGTGCCGCTTCCTGTTGAATGCGGTTTCTGTGCTGTGATACTTAATATTCTCATGCGTCTATTGTCTAATATATGTGGATGAGTTGTCAATATTATAGTGTGAACCGTTTGAAACACAAAAGACAGTTACCTATTCCTGTTTTCAACGACTTTAAGATCTAGGTAACTGCTTATTCTAAAATGATTGTTCTGGAAGAGGCATATTTAGCAGAAAATTACATAGAAAAGGGCAAAAAATGGCAATATATTACTGCTTTGAACTGATAAAATCAGTTACCGACGTCTCGTGAGTGTTGCAACTTGAAATAAGTAACTGTTTTGGCGTGTGAAGATGCCTATGGAAGGCTTTAAAAAAGCACTTAAATTGGTTTATTCTAAAGAGAATAAATGCTATAATCAACTATGTATTGTGTCGCAGAGGCGGCAGAAAATAAAAGTATTAGAAATCGTTGTATTATCAACAGTTTCGTACGCTCTCATTCGAGCAGGAAGGCAATTGTTATGGAAAAGAAGGAAAAATATTACATCACCACACCTATTTATTACCCAAGTTCTAATCTGCATGTTGGTCATACATATTGCACAGTTATGGCTGACGCTATGGCAAGATTCAGACGAATGCAGGGTTATGATGTAAGATTCCTTACAGGAACAGATGAACACGGTCAGAAGATTCAGACTCTGGCTGATGAAAAGGGCATTACTCCTCAGGAATATGTAGATGAAGTAGTAGCTGGAATCAAGGAACTCTGGAAGACAATGGAGATTTCCTACGACGATTTCATCAGAACTACAGAGGAGCGCCACCAGACTCGCGTACAGCAGATCTGGAATAGAATGTATGAGAAGGGCGACATCTATAAGGGCAAGTATGAAGGAATGTACTGCACACCATGCGAATCATTCTGGACTGAGTCACAGCTTGTAGATGGCAAGTGCCCAGACTGCGGAAGACCTGTAGTTAAGGCAGAGGAAGAGGCTTACTTCTTCAAACTGTCTAACTATGCACAGAAGATATTGGATCTCTATGAGGAACATCCTGAGTTCCTACAGCCGGATACAAGACGTAACGAGATGAAGGCTTTCATCAATCAGGGCCTTGAAGATCTCTGCGTTTCTAGATGTACTTTCGACTGGGGTGTACCTGTTCCTAACGATCCAAAGCATGTAATGTATGTATGGGTTGATGCGCTGTCCAACTACGTAACAGCACTTGGCGGCCCTGAAGATACAGACTTAATGGGCAAGTACTGGCCTGCAGATTATCATCTGGTTGGTAAGGAAATCGTTAGATTCCACTCAATCATCTGGCCTGCAATGCTGATGTCAGCAGATCTGCCACTGCCACACCACGTTCTGGGACACGGCTGGCTGCTGCTCGGAGGCGAGAAGGTTAGTAAGTCCAAAGCAAGCAAGGGCAGAGACGTAGTTGATCCAGTTGTACTGATTGAACGTTATGGCGTCGATGCTCTAAAGTACTTCCTCTTAAGAGAGTACACATTCGGACAGGACGGCAACTTCAATAACGAGGTAATGCTCAAGAGAATGAACTATGACCTTGCTAATGACCTTGGTAACCTCGTATCACGTACAGTATCGATGATAGAGAAGTACTGCGGCGGAGTCGTTCCTGCAGCAACAACTGAGGATGATTTTGACAAGGATCTAAAGGCAGTAGTTCTTGGAGCACAGGCTAAGGTTGAGGCTGAGATGGACAAGTTCTCATTCAGCACAGCTCTTGAGGAAATCTGGGTTGCTGTTAGACGTGCTAACAAGTACATCGATGAGAAGGCTCCTTGGGTTCTTGCTAAGGATGAATCCAAGAAGGCTGAGCTCGACACTGTTATGAAGAACCTCGCTGAGGCTATAAGAGTTGTCAGTGTTCTGATCTATCCATTCATGCACACTACCTCTGATGCAATCAGAAAGCAGCTGGGACTGGAAGGAACAGAAACTGTATGGGAAGACGCTCTCGTATTCGACCAGATGGAAGGCGTTAAGGTTGAGAAGGGCGACGCTATCTTCCCTAGAATCGATATCGATAAGGAACTTGAGATTCTCTCAGAAATTGCTGAGGAGCTTGCTAAGAAGAAGGCAGCTGCAAGTGCAGATCCTGTTGAGAAAGCAATCCTCGAGTCCAAGCCACTCGAACTCAAGGACGAAATCGTATACGATGATTTTGATAAGATGGACTTCAGAGTTGGCCTTATTCTTAAGGCTGAGAAGCATCCTAAGGCTGACAAGCTGCTGGTATTCCAGGTTAAGATGGGAACTGAGGTAAGACAGATTATTTCAGGTGTAGCTGAGTCATACAAGCCAGAGGAAATGGTTGGCAAGAAGGTTGTAGTAGTTGCTAACTTAAAGCCAAGACAGCTGAGGGGAATGGAATCCTACGGAATGCTCCTCTTTGCTGATGGTGAAGAAGGAAAGAGCATCGTAGTTACAACTGACGCACCAGACGGCTCTGTAGTTTGCTAGGAGACATCATGTTATTCGATGCACATACACATTTAAATTTCGAAGAACTGACTAAAGAAGAACGCCTTAATCTCGCATCCGAGATTGAGGCGTCTGATTTAGATTACATTATTGATGTTGGTGATTGTGTAGAGTCATCACGTCAGGCATTAGAGGATGCAGATAAGTACGATTGGTGCTATGCAGCAGTTGGTATTCACCCGGATCACGCATCGGTATATACAGATGCAGATATCGAGGAAATTAGGAAGCTAGCTGCACATCCTAAGGCAATGGCTATTGGAGAGATAGGTCTTGATTTCTACTACGGTAAGGACGATCAGGTAGAACAGCAGGAGCTGTTCAGAAAACAAATCCGACTTGCCAACGAGCTCAAGATGCCTATTATGATTCATTCTCGTGATGCCAATCAGCTGACTATGGATATTCTGGTAGAAGAGGGTGCCTTCTCAGAAGAGAGAAAGAGCTGGTTCCCTAAGAGACCCGGACCATATCCTGATGATGCTAGAGTGCAGATGCACTGCTATTCCGGTTCAGCAGAGATGGCAGAGGAGTATATCAAGATGGGTGCAACTATTTCGCTGGGCGGCCCAATAACCTTCAAGAACGGCAAGAAGGCAGTTGAGGTATTCCAGCATCTACCTGTTGAATATGTAATGTCTGAAACGGACGCTCCTTTCATGGCACCAGAGCCATTAAGGGGCCGCCCGAACAAACCATATTACGTTGAACATGTAGTAAGAAAAATGGCTGAACTTAAAGGCTTAAGCTACGAAGAAATGGCCTCTATCCTGACAGCCAACGCCAAACGATTTTTTAATATAAAATAATATAAAGAGATGCGCAGGAAGGATTGGCGAGCGACGTGCCTCTGAGCATCGGGTTGCGAAGCTCAGGGCGCGCCCAACGAGACAAGCCTTCCGAGAGCATCTCAGGAGTAATCATTATGAAAAAATCTGTTATAGATACAATTGTTGATTCCGGCCTTATCAAGAAGGATTCGTATATCGTACTGGGCCTGTCGGGTGGACCAGATTCGTTATGTCTGTTCCATGCGCTTCTACAGATTGCAGATTCTTATAATCTTTCATTGGTCCCGGTACATGTTAATCACAAGCTGAGACAAGCTGCTTACGATGAAGCGGATCATGTGGCACGACTCTGCAATAGATTTGGCGTGGACTGTAATATTTTCGAAATTGATGTTGAAGAAATGGCCAAGGATTACGGTATTTCTACAGAGGAAGCAGGCAGAATTCTGAGATACGAGGTTTTCGACGACGTAGCCAATGACCTGGAGTCCCAGGGAGTAGATAGCGAGAAGATATTCATTGCTGTTGCTCATAATGCAGACGACCAGAGTGAGACGGTTCTGTTCAGACTGTTAAGGGGAACCGGTATCCATGGACTAGCAGGAATTCCTGAAATTAGAAGTTCAGATGAGGGACATATGATTATTAGACCGCTTCTTAAGGTAACAAGGGATGAGGTTGAGGCATATATTGCTGCTAATAATCTTAAAGCAAATATCGACGAGTCCAATTCTGAGAGCGACTACACAAGGAACAAAATCAGAAATGAACTGATTCCTTATCTTGAGAAGAATTACAATCCTAACATCAAGGATGCTCTTAGAAGATATGCTGAAATCGCTGATGTTGACGACAGTATTATGACAGATATTGCGATCGATGAATGTCAGAATTGCCTCGAGGTGGACCAGATAGACAATGTCGTGACCTTGGATCTTACAGATATCAAGGATAACCCACCAGGCATTAACAGACGAATCGTTGCAATTGTTTTTAAGTCACTTAGAATTGACGACAATACTAGCTATGAATTGGTACTTGCAATTCTGAGAATGATTTATTCAGACAATCCATCGGCAAGTTATGATCTTCCAGGCGGATACAAGGCTATTAGAGCATACAACACAATCTACTTCACAGATAATGAAAAGTATTACGGAGTAGCTCAGCCTGATGACAATCTTGAACTTATGACTCAGGTTATCATGATGAAGGAATTCAAGATGCCTGATGATGCAAATTGTGCAGCCTTCGATTTTGACAAGTTCAACGAGAAGTATCCTGGCAGAATGGGAGATGTTGTTCTGAGAACAAGATGTCAGGGAGATTGGATAGCTATTAATGGTGGCAGCAAGAAGATTCAAGATTTTCTGGTTGATACCAAAGTAAAAAAATCGGTCCGCGATAGTTTGCTAATGGCATGTATCGACAACGAAGTTTTGTGGATTATACCAAATGATGAACTAGGCACTGAAGAACAGCGTGAAAAGGGCAAATTTTCACACAATTTTCAGATTGAAGATGGCTCTGAACGGGCTCTATTCCTTGAAGTAACAGAAAAAATGTGCTAAAATTTGTGTTACTGCCACAAATTTTGAAAGGCATTCTAGAAAATTTATTTCCAGACACAAGAAAGGTAAGATAAATTGAAAAAATCAACACGTAGTATCGGATTATATGTTTTGATTTTCCTGCTGGTAATCGGCGGCTCATACTTCTTTAGAAATATGGCTGACGCAGCACAATATAAGGAAGTCAAATTCTCACAGTTTGCATCTCATCTTGCGAAAGGTCAGTATGAAGAGGTCAATGTTACAGATAGACAGCTGACAGGTACAATGACTGATGGTAGCAAGGAGCTTGCTTATGCTCCATCACAGCTTGAGATTAACTGGCTTGAAGAGAAGACTCTCTATCCAATGGTTGAATCAGGCAAGGTAACACTGGTAAGTGATCCACCTGAAAGCCCATATAATTTCTTAAGCATGTTACCAACTCTGCTCATGCTGATTGCTATGGGATTCCTCCTGTACATGATGCTGGGACAGGGCGGCAATAGACAGGCTTTCCAGTTCGGAAAGAATAAGGCCAAGCTGTATAGAAATGATGGCAAGAAGATAACATTCAAGGATGTTGCAGGACTTGAAGAGGAAAAGCAGGAACTTGCTGAAATCGTAGACTTCTTAAAGCATCCGGATAAGTATACTAAGCTCGGTGCAAGAATTCCTAAGGGCGTACTGCTCGTAGGACATCCGGGAACCGGTAAGACATATATTTCTAAGGCAACTGCAGGCGAAGCCGGAGTACCATTCTTCACAATTTCCGGTTCTGACTTCGTAGAGATGTTCGTTGGTGTTGGTGCATCAAGAGTAAGAGATCTCTTCAATGAGGCTAAGAAGAATGCACCTTGTATCGTGTTCATCGACGAAATCGATGCCGTTGGTAGAAGAAGAGGTGCAGGACTTGGTGGTGGAAATGACGAGAGAGAACAGACTCTCAACCAGCTCCTCGTGGAGATGGACGGATTCGATGGCAACCTCGGAATTATCGTTTTGGCCGCAACTAACAGACCTGACGTTCTTGACCCGGCACTTCAGAGACCTGGAAGATTCGACAGACAGATTGTAATTGGACTGCCAGACATCAAGGCAAGAGAGGAAATCTTCAGACTTTACACTAAGAACAAGCCTCTCGACAAGGACATCTCAGTTGAGACTTTGGCTAAGATGACTCCTGGATTCTCACCAGCAGATATCGAGAATATGATTAACGAGGCAGCACTCTTAACTGCTAGACGTAATGGAACCAAGATTAGAATGGAGGAAATCGAGGAAGGTATCTCCAAGGCTATGATGGGACCTAAGAAGAAGTCTAGAGTTATCTCTGACGAGGAGAAGAAGCTGACTGCATATCACGAAGCTGGACACGCTGTTGTAATGAGATGTACAGAGAACGGAGATCCTGTTCACGAGATTACAATCATTCCAAGAGGTATGGCTGGCGGATATACTTCATGGCTCCCTGAAGAGGATAGAACATTCATCACAAAGGGCTTCATGAACGATACTATCAAGCATATGCTCGGTGGCCGTGTTGCTGAGGAACTCAAGCTCAAGGATATATCTACAGGAGCAAGCAATGACCTCGAAAGAGCAACATCACTTGCAAGAGATATGGTTACTAAGTATGGATTCAGCGAGAAGCTCGGTCTTGCTTCATACAGTGGCAATGACGAAGTATTCCTTGGAAGAGATTTCTCATCAAGACAGAATTACTCAGAAGAGTTTGCTGCACAGGTTGACCATGAGATTAGAGACATCATGGATGATTGTTACAAGGCAGCTAAGAAGATTCTTGTGGACAACGATGAAGCTTTCGAAAGAGTTGCACAGGCACTTCTTAAGGTTGAGACTCTTGATGGCGAGCAGTTCGAGAGACTGTTCACTGGAGAGGTTAGTGCAGAAGAACTCGAGGAAGAAGTTAAGAAGCGCGACAAGACAATCGCTCGTAAGAATAAGAAAGAAGCAGCTGAGGCTGCAAAACGTCTTGAAGAGGCTCAGAAGGAAAAGGAAGCTGTTGAAGGCATGTTCCCACAGCCAGTCACTGAAGAGCTTAAGGATGGCGAAAACACAGTTGTAAAGACAACTGGTGCTCAGGGAGAAGATACCTTCGGATACGAAGAGTACAAGAGAGCAACTAGAAGAGATAAAGACGACTCAGATAAGTCGGAAGAATAGTAAGGGGTAAGATATGAGAATTACAGTAGAGGACTGTTTAAAACTGGATGCTTTTCACGGATGCAGTGTTCTATCATGTGCAAGAAACTGTGACAGACGTGTACGAAGCGTTTCTGTTCTTGATGAAGACAACCTGGATATGGGTGTTGAACGTAATGGCGTCAATGAACAGATGGTAATCACTCATTTCTGGAATAACAAGGATGACATCGATGCTCAGGCAAGAGCCGTATCAGCACTTGGTAGAAAGGGCGTTGCAGCTCTTGTAGTTTATCTTAATGACAACGGTGTTAAGAGCGTAGATGCAAGAGTTATCAAGGCTGCAGAGGAATCTGGACTTATTGTGATTACTATTTATGATGATGGAAAAGTATCATACTCCATGCTCATTGAACAGGTTCTGGATAAGATTCTGTACGGTCATAACTACAGCGATAATATTCTGAACAATACTATCTTCCATCTTCTCAATTTTGAAAAACACAGCAATTTCCCATTAGCTCTTAAGGAAGCAGCAGTGTTCAACGACTATCAGGTTGCTCTTATGACAGCAGAGTTCAATCCTATTCTGACTATCGAGACAAGAGATATCGTTACAATTGATAACCTTATTCAGGTAGCTCGCAAGAAGGACGCACTGCATCCTAATGCTTTTACAAAGCTGCCTATTGGAGATATCGTTTCATATTGGGGCTTTATCAATATTGAGGATCAGAAGTATATTCTGGTTGTTGTAGATAACGAAGACAACTATTCTGCAACTGAGATGAAGAAGCTCGCTGAGATTATCGAGTTGGCTATTGGTATGTGGAAGTACACTCCTGAGAGAGATTCAAGAGCAGAGTTCATTAAATCAGCAGTTAGAGGAGATCTCTCATTCTGCTACACACTGCTTGAAGAAGCTGGCCTCAAGGGAATGCAGTTCCCAAGCGTTTTCTATACAAGAGGAATCGATCATGACGATTTCTTCGATATTCTTGAGAACTACAAGAAGAAGTATGGTTTCAGCACTCTTACAATGACTGATTCCAATGATGTATACGGAATCATCTATGATGAAGAGGGTAAGGATAACGAGGTTGACATCAAGCAGGCTTGCCTGGAGATGTATGAGCAGATGAAGTCCGGAAGAAAGGATGCAAGAATCTTCCATGTTACAGGCATGGAGACTCTTGATGCAGCAACTGAAGGATTCAAGCTCATCAACAAGACTTGGAATTATGTTGAAATCGTATTCCCATTCAAGAGAGTGTTTACAAAATACGAGATGTCTATGGTATGTGATTGCGTCAACCTTCAGACAGGTGGCACTTCACTTAAGAAGATGTATCTTGACCTGCTCGAGCCTTTCACAAGAGAGGTTAGTGCTAACAAGGGCAAGCTCCTTCTGGATACACTCGCAACATTCGTGCTTGATGCAGGCATGAACAGTAATAAGACAGCTGAGTTCATGGAGATTCATAACAATACTGTTCAATACAGACTTAAGAGAATTAACGAGATTCTCGGCGCTGAGATAACAGGAAACAGAATTATCCCTGGACTTACAATGGCTCTTGCTATCAAGAGATTGGAGGAAGTGTAAATGCTATTAGCGGTAGATGTAGGTAATACTAATATCGTATTCGGACTCTTTGATGACAAGAATCTGGTAGATAGCTGGAGACTAGCAACAGATAACAAGAGATCTGCTGATGAGTATGGAGTAATGTTTGAATCCATGTTCGGACATAGCGGATATTCTGCAGAGGATATTGATGATATCATCATTTCATCAGTAGTACCATCACTGCTGTTCTCACTTGAGCATATGTGCCTGAAATTCTATGACAAAATGCCTATCGTAGTTGAGACTGGCATTAAGACTGGTCTGAAGATTAGATATGATGATCCTCGCCAGCTCGGAGCCGACCGTATTGTTAATTCGGTAGCTGCTCATACCAAGTATGAGGGACCACTGATTATAATCGATTTCGGTACTGCGACAACATTCTGCTGCGTTAGTGCAGACGGCGATTTCATCGGAGGTGCTATTGCACCGGGAATGAAGACAAGTGCTGCAGCACTGTTCGAGAACACAGCCAAGCTGCCTAATGTAGATCTGGAGCTTCCTGGTAAGTTCATCTGCAGAAACACTAATGAGGCAATGCAGTCTGGCCTGATTTACGGTCACATGGGATTCACTACACATATGGTCAACGGAATGAAGGCTGAGATGTGCGAGGAATTCGGATGCAAGCCTGAGGACATCAGAGTAATCGCTACAGGCGGTATGGCTACAATGGTAGAGGCTGGTGTTGATTGCATCGATGTTATCGACAGAAGACTAACCCTTGATGGTCTGCAGGTTCTCTATGAGAAGAATAAGGGCCTGAACAAGAAGAGGACTCTTCAGGACTAATGAATAAAATTGGTAATTTAGAATTACAGTCACCATGGATTATGGCTCCGCTCGCTGGGATTACTGATGCAGCAATGCGTCAGCTATGTGAGGAGCAGGGAGCTGCAATGACTTGCACAGAGATGGTCAGTTCCAAGGGCCTGTATTACGGAGATAAGAAGACAGCAGTTCTGACATATGTTCCTGAGAACGCTGGTCCTACTTCCATCCAAATATTCGGTAGTGAGCCGGATATTATGGCGGAGGCAGCTCGCAAGCTCGAAGGACTGAAGAATGAAGTGCTGGATATCAATATGGGTTGTCCCGTACCCAAGGTCGTTAAGAATGGAGAGGGATCAGCAATGATGCTGAATCCTGATCTTGTATACGATGTGGTGCGCGCGACTGCCGGAGCCACATCCAAGCCACTTACAGTTAAGATTCGTAAGGGGTTCGATAATGACCACATTAATGCCGTTGAGGTAGCCAAGGCTATTGAGGCTGGCGGTGCGGCTGCTGTAGCGATTCACGGAAGAACAAGAGCACAGTATTATACCGGTGAGGCAGATTGGGACATCATCAAACAGGTCAAGGAAGCGGTATCTATTCCTGTTATCGGTAACGGCGATGTATTTACTGCCGAAGATGGTATTAGGATGATGAAGGAAACTGGTTGCGACTTCGTTATGGTAGCGAGGGGCGCGCTCGGTAATCCTTGGTTGTTCAGGGATTTGGACAGAGCCTATAAGGGCGAGGAACCACTTCCGGCACCAACCAAGGAAGAGAAAGTTGAAATGATGCTGAGACATCTCGACTTGATATGTAAACTCAAGGGAGAGAAGTTTGCAGTTAAGGAATTCCGCAAATTCGTTGTGTGGTACACCAAAGGATTGAAAGGTGCTGCCAGATTGAGACAGGCGGTTAATTTCATAGAAACAGAAGATAAGATGAAAGAGGTTCTAAGTAGTGAAGAATGGTAAAAAATCCAAGTTAATAGTAGCAATGCTAATTATGGCTATGGCTATGGCTATGCTGTCAGCTTGTACTACTCTGGATAGTTTTAAGAATACATTCTTAACACGTGACACGGATAATGATGGCAAAAACGTTATCCGTATTGGTGTATTCGAACCTCAGACTGGACGTTATTCTGATGCTGGTCAGTCTGAAATTAAGGGAATTGAACTGGCAAACAGTATTTATCACAGTGTAAATGGATATAGGGTTGAGCTGATTAAAGTTGATACGCAGTCAAGCACTACGGCAGCAGAATCTGCTATTCAGGGCCTGATTGAGATGAAGCCGGTTGCTATTATTGGAAGTGCGGGAGAGGCAACAACGCTGATTGCTTCACCTTATGTTGACGAGGCAAAAATTCCTGCAATCACACCTTCAGCAACTAACCCTCTAATTACTCAGAATTATAGATATTATTTCAGAGCATCAATGACTAGCTCGCAGATGGGAGAGGGCATTGCAGATTATACATACAGCCATCTCGCATCAAGACATATTGGCATTATCACCGCTCAGAACGATACAGCGGCGACAGCTTTGATTGATGGATTTAACGACAAGATTAAGTCATATATGAAAGAGTCTAAATCCGACGATAGCCCTGTTGTAATGAGTGAAGCATCTGATTTCAGCGAGGAAGATATTGCCAAGCAGATTAAGAATATAAAGAAAAAGTCAGTTGACACAATGATTGTTCCTATCGGAGCAGAGACAATGGATGCTTTCTTCTCGGCAATTGAGAAGGCAGGGCTGACTAACATTCAGTTTGTTGGAACCAAAGATTGGGGCGAAACTGAGTTCATCGAGATGATGAAGAATCATCCACAAATCAAAGTGGCGTTCCCATATCAGTCTGTTCTGGGAAATACAGACAATATCACTAAGGAATCTGAAAGATTCCAGATTGAATATACTAACAAATATGGCAGCAACGATGTTCCTACAGAGCATGCCGCTCTCGGATACGATTCATATTTGCTCCTAATTAATGCAATTCACAATGCAAAGAGTATTGATGGAGCAGAAATCAGAGACTCATTGTTAGAGCTGAAGAATGTTAAGTGTGCAACTGGTAGTTTCACATTCGATGAAAATGGTAATACGCTACGTGCAGTAAATATTTCTACGATAAGAGGTGGAAAAGTCGTATCTGTTTATGTAACTAAGGATGCTGCGCAGGCAACAGAATTGGAAGGAATAGAGAACTAATGGGATATATAGAACTGTTAGAATCCTACAGAGAAGATATTTTGAAGACGTTAGGTGAGTTGATTGCTTTTCCTAGTGTTTCATTGGATCCTGTTAAATCCGCTGATGGCAAACTGATGAGATATGGTAGAGCCGTTCAGGATGCATATGAGTATATGCTGAACCTCGGCGAGTCGAATGGTTTCGATACTTTCGATGCTGATGGATATGCGGGCCATATTCAGTTCAATGCTGATGAGAATATCGAGCAACCTGAAACTCTTGCTATTGTTGGACATCTCGATGTAGTTCCTGAGGGAACTGGTTGGGATACTGATCCTTTCAAATTAGAGATTAAGGATGGCTACCTCTATGGAAGAGGAGTCACTGATGATAAGGGTCCACTTCTTGCATGCTTCTATGTTATGAAGGCAATGAAGGAAGCTGGTATTAAGCCTAAGAGAAATATCCGACTAATCATGGGCCTCGATGAAGAGACTGGCGTAACAGGAATGGAAAAGTACGTTGAGATTGCCGGTCAGCCTGATCTTGGATTCACTCCTGATGCAGACTTCCCACTGATTAATGGTGAGAAGGGAATACTGACTTTCGATCTTGCACAGAAGCTGACAAGACAGACAACCAAGGAAGGCCTTAGACTTACCAAACTGGAAGGTGGCGCAGTTAGCAACGCTGTTCCGGCTACAGCCAAGGCTGTTATTGCTGCAGATGAGGGATTATATCAGCATATTAAAGATTCGTTGGCCCAATATGTTATTGAGAGCGGATATGATATCTCTGCTAAGAAACAAGGATCATCACTCGTAATTGAAGCGAAGGGTGTGGCTGCTCATGGAGCCAAGCCTTCTACGGGATTGAATGCTATTAGTATTGTTATGGACTTCCTCGGAAGACTTCAGTTCAGCAATGAGGAACTTAATGATTTCATCGCATTCTATAATGACCACATTGGATTCGATGTTGCTGGCGAGAGAATCGGTTGCCAGATGAGGGATGAGGTTTCCGAGCTCACACTGAACGTTGGCATCGCATCGATAACTGAGGAACTGGCATCGCTCACTTTGAACATCAGATACCCTGTAACTAAAACTTCGGATGAGGTTTTTGCCGGAATCGAGAAATCTCTTGAGGGCTCGAAGATTGGAATCGTCAAGGACGGAGATATCAAGCCACTTTACATCGCATCTGACAACCCAATGGTTCAGACCATGATGGATGTATATAGACAGGAGACAGGCGACAATGATGCTGAGCCGCTGGTAATCGGTGGCGGCACTTATGCCAAGGCTGTCAATAATACGCTTGCATTTGGTGCAATGTTCCCGGGAGAAGAGGATACAATGCATCAGAAGAACGAGAGAAGAAGCGTGGAGAATTTCTTCAAGATGTTAGACATCTACGCGAAAACAATTTACGTTCTCAGCTGCGGAGGTTGTGATGAATAAAAAATTAAACGCAAAGGCGATAGCCAAGCTTGCTATGATGGCAGCTATTTCACTGGTACTCTTGCTACTGGTAAGAATACCGTTCCCGCCAGCACCTTTTTTGGTGTATGATCCAGCGGACATGCCAATTTATATCACTGCCTTTGCTTATGGCCCTTGGGCTGGACTGGCTGTAACAGTGATTGTTAGCCTTATTCAGGCTTTCATGCTGGGCGGAGATGGCCTATATGGTTTCCTTATGCATGTCGTAGCTACTGGAATTGTTGCGGTAGTTATTGGTATGTTGTACCAGCATAAGAAGACTAAGAAGAATGCTATTATTTCATTGATAGTTGGCGTGGTAGTAACAGTAATCGTAATGATTGGAATGAATCTCCTTATCACACCACTTTACATGGGCGTTGAAATCAAAGCTGTAGTAGTAATGCTGCCAACAGTAATCATTCCATTCAACCTCTTGAAAGCAGGTATCAACTCACTATTGACATTCCTGCTCTACAAGAGATTATCAAACTTCTTACATAATTATTAATGTACCTTTGAGCCCGTTCCTAACGGGTACATTATCAAAAAAATGTACCCGTTAGGAACGGGCTGGAAAGCGCATGAAAGAATTAAAGATAGAAAGAATTGTTAATAAAAGTGAAGCGGACACTAGAAAGCTTGGACTCGAGCTTGCGGAGAAGGCCGAAGCGGGCGATGTTATTGCGCTCATCGGAGATCTGGGTACAGGCAAGACAGCTCTGACTAGATACATCGCTGAAGGTCTTGGCATTAAAGATACTATCAGCAGTCCGACTTTCACTATAGTTAAGGAATACAAGAGCGGTAGATTGCCGCTCTACCATTTTGATGTATACAGACTGGGCGATGGAGAGGAACTCCTCGATATCGGCGCAGAGGAGTACCTCTACGGCGACGGCATCTGTGTCATCGAGTGGGCAGACATTGTCGCCGACGTCCTCCCAGAGGACGCCATCGCCATCAATATCGAATATGGTGAGAACGAAGGCGAACGTATTGTAAATATCACGAGGTAATAATGAACATTCTTGCACTGGAAACAACTGGAAAATATGGTACGGCAGCTGTTATCAAGGATAATAATCCTGCGGTTTGTGTTTCATCGAACAACGAGATGAGCCACCTGCAGGATATTATTAATATGTCCGAAGAGGCTCTAAAGCAGGCCGGTATCAGCAAGAATGAACTGACTCATGTTGCAGCATCTGTTGGACCAGGATCGTTCACTGGAATTAGAATCGGAGTTACAACTGCAAGAACTTTGGGACAGATGCTTGGTATTCCTTGTGTTGCAGTTTCATCTCTCGAGGGAATGGAATACAGAGTTGAAGATGCGGCAATCGACAGCGGCTGCGGTCTCATCCTTGCCATCATCAATGCAAGACGTAACCAGACTTATGCAGGCCTCTGGACTGTTGAATACGATGCAGATACAGCAACTACTTCAACAGAATCTGCCGCAGAAGAAAGACAATACATGATAGATGAAGTCTTGGAGCTTGCTAAGTCTAAGATGGATGAACTGGATACCAAGCTCCTCATCACTGGTGACGGAGCTGATGCATACGAGGAAATAATAAAGAACACTTTGGCAGAAGATAGCTACATCATCGCTGACGAAGACCTGAGATATCAGTCCGCAGATGCTATCGTAGAACTTGCCAAGTTCAAGGCTGAAGCGGGCGACGTAGTTGAATACGAGCAGCTGTTGCCAAACTATATGAGATTAAGTGAGGCCGAGCAGCGCCTGAAAGAAGGTACGCTTAGCTCCAAAATCAGCAAACTGAAGTAATGAATTACAAGATAAGACTTGCGACAACTGAAGATGCGAAGAGTTTGTCAGCAATTGAGCAGGCACTGTTCACAGGCCCAAGAAGTGAGGCAACATTCAAGAGCAGCATCGAACTCGATGATAATGCAGTTGCAATCGTTGCTGAATCAAACGGCGCTGTCATTGCCTATGCTGATGTTTACAAGGCATATGACGAACTGCAGCTGAATAACATAGCTGTGCTTGAGCAGTATCGAGGCAATCACATCGCAGAACAGATGATGCAGATTCTTGCGGACACAGGACGTGAACTTGAATGCCAGACTATCACGCTTGAAGTAAGAGAGAGCAATGAACCGGCAATCAAGCTATACGAGAAATGTGGATTCCACAGAGTTGGCATGCGCAAGAACTATTATTCAGATAACGAAAACGCAATTTTAATGGATAAGGAATTATGAAGAACGGCAAATTTCTTACATTGGGAATAGAGTCAAGTTGTGACGAGACTGCAGTAGCTGTAGTTGCTAACGGCCGAGAGCTGTTGAGCAACGTTATCAGCTCTCAGATTGACATCCACACTGAATTTGGCGGAGTTGTACCTGAGATTGCTTCGCGTCGTCACCTTGAGAATGTGAATTGGGTCATCGATAAGGCACTGGTAGACGCTGAATGCACTATCGATGATATCGACCTGATTGGCGTGACCTATGGACCTGGCCTAGTAGGAGCTCTCCTTATTGGAGTTGCCGCTGCCAAAGCCATCGCTTTCGCGAAGGACATTCCGCTCGTAGGTGTCAACCATATGCATGGCCACGTGGCTGCGAACTATCTCGAGCATCCGGATCTTGAGCCACCATTCATGGGACTTGTTGTTTCCGGCGGTCATACCAACATAATCTTCGTAGAAGAATACAACAGTTGCACCAAGCTCGGCGGAACTCGTGACGACGCCGCTGGTGAAGCTTTTGATAAGGTAGCAAGAGTAATCGGACTCGGTTATCCGGGCGGCCCTAAAGTAGACAAGGCAGCCAAGGAAGGCGACCGCAATGCTATCGAATTCAAGAGAGTATACCTTGAGCCAGGCAGCTATGATTTCAGCTTCTCTGGCCTTAAGACTCAGGCTCTCAATTATCTTAACTCTGAGCGTCAGGCGGGCCGCGATATTAACGTCAACGACGTAGCGGCAAGCTTCCAGGAGGCAGTTGTTGAGGTAATTGTCGACAAGGCAATCGCGGCTGCTCTTGAGCACAATCAGAAGAGAATCGTAATGGCAGGAGGCGTTGCATCCAATAGTCGCCTTAGAGAACTTATTACTGAAAGAGCAGCTGAGCACAATATCGAAGTGCTGAGACCATCACCAATCCTCTGCACTGATAATGGTGCGATGATTGCAGCTGCAGCATATTACGCATATCAGAACGGCGAACGTTCAGGCTACGACCTCGATGCCGTTCCAGGACTGGAGTTTTAATGATCGTATTATCCGCAAGTGACATCGGAAAAAGTTACGGAACTGACATCATATTCGAGGATGTCAGTTTTAACGTGGAGAAGGGTGATAGAGTAGGCATCGTTGGACCTAACGGTGCTGGTAAAACCACTCTGATGTCTATTATTGCGGGCGAACTCGAGGCATCAAGCGGTAATATCTATACGAGAAGCGAATGCAGCGTTGGATACCTCAAGCAGAAGAATCATTTTTTCTCCGGCGGTACTGTTATTGAAGAAGCAAGCAAGATGTTCACACACTTCTTCGAGATGGAGAAAGAAATCGAGAGACTCCAGGAAAGAATTTCTGATCACGAGAGCGCTACATTCAATCGTGACCTCGAGAAATATACATTCTTAATGGATGAGTACGAGAAGAAGGGCGGATTCACTTACAAGAGTGAGCTCGCCGCAGTACTTAGACATATGGGATTCAGCGAAGCAGATCAGGAGAAGAAGATTGAGACATTATCAGGCGGCGAGCGTACAAGACTAGCGCTGGCCTGCATGCTGCTTAAGAAGCCTGATATCTTGATGCTGGATGAGCCTACCAACCATCTTGACCTTAAGATGCTGGCGTGGCTGGAAACTTATCTTAAGAACTACCAGGGGACTATCCTTGTTGTATCCCACGACAGATACTTCCTGGACCACATTGTTAATCGTATCTTCGATATGCAGGATGGTGGTCTCGATGATTATAGCGGAAACTATTCCGTATTCCTTGAGAAGCGCGCACAGCGTCTTGAGACAATGCGTCGCGAGTACGAGAAGCAGCAGAAGGAAATCGCCAAGCAGGAGGAGATGATTCGCCGATTCAAACAGCATGGAACAGAACATCTTGCTAAGAGAGCAGCTTCAAGAGAGAAGAAGCTGGCACGAATGGAAGTTCTTGCCAAACCACATCTTAGAAATAACAAGATGAAGCTGGGATTCGAGCAGAGCTACAAGAGCGGCAACGACGTCATAATCGCTGAAGACCTCGAGAAGAGCTTTGGTGAGCGTATGCTGTTCGACCATGTATCGATGGATATCAAGAAGGGTGAACGCATCTGTATCATCGGTGACAATGGTATTGGTAAGACTACACTTCTAAGAATCCTCATCGGTCAGCTACAGGCCGACTCGGGATATCTGAAGGTAGGGTATAATGTCGATTTTGGCTACTATGATCAGGGCCAGAGACTCCTGGACGACAATGAAACTGTATTCGGAGAGATGAAGAATGCATATCATCTCATCAACGATAGCGAGATGAGAGGTTTGCTGGGAAGATTCCTGTTCTTCGGTGATGATGTATTCAAGCAGGTTGGTTCACTTTCCGGAGGAGAAAAGGCCAAACTGTCACTGCTCAAGTTGATGCTATCCGGTGCAAACACACTGGTGCTGGACGAGCCTACTAACCATCTGGATATTGACTCCAAAGAGGTTGTTGAAGATGCACTCCAGGACTTTGAAGGCACACTGATTATCGTATCTCACGACAGATATCTGCTCACCAAGATTCCTAACAGAATCTTCGAGCTGACACAGCATGGATTTGTTGAGTACAAGGGCAACTTCGAGTATTATCTCGAGAAAACACAGAACGTGGTGCCTGAGTCGAATGAGAAGAAAAGTGAGAAGGCTCTTGCCAAAGACTGGGCTAAGATGTCTGAATTCGATAAGACTCTCGAGCAGGTTCAGTCAGCTGAAGAGAGCAGACAGGCCAAGAAACAAAGAGAGGCAGAGGAGAGGCGTAAGTCCAGAAGAACAGACGAAATAGAGAATAGGATTCATGAACTGGAAGGCCTTATCTCAGACATCGAGACTGAAATGGCTGATCCTGAGAAATCTACTGATTTCGATTGGATGGAGGAGCAAGCAGGCATTATGGCTGAGTATGAGGAAGAAGTTTCCAAGCTATATGATGAATGGATAGAATTGCAATAAAAGAAGGGCTGCATATGCAGCTCTTTTTCTTGCAAAAAAACAATTTAGTACATTGTGAAAAAATTAAACAATATTGTGAAAAATATCAACAATATTGTGAAAAATGCTACAAAACATGTATTTAATGTGCTATACTAACAGCGAAGTGAGGGCACGACTGCCTCGCTTTTATAATCAGAACAATAAGGAGAACGACTATGACTTTTGATAAGATTAAAGAGATTATCGTAGACAAACTGGATGTAGATGAGTCCAAGGTTACTATGGACACAGATATTCTGAAGGATCTTGAAGCAGATTCACTGGACGCTGTAGAAGTTATCCTCGGCGTTGAGGATGAGTTTGGCGTAGAGATTCCTGACGATGCAGCTGATTCTTTCCAGACAGTTGCAGATATCGTTAAGTTTATCGATGAGAATAAGTAGTATTTTTATATAAAGCACGACAATAATAAAGAGTACGAATTATGAGCAATAAACCAAAAGTTTCAAATGCAATTATTAGAAGACTACCTAGATATAGAAGATATCTTGGCGTTCTTCAGAATAAGGGAATTAAGAAGATTTCTTCCAATGAGTTAAGCGAGATTATCGGATACACTGCATCCCAGATTAGACAGGACTTCAACACATTTGGTGAGTTCGGTCAGCAGGGATATGGTTATAGTGTGGATTATCTGTACAAGGAGATTAACAAGATCCTTGGTCTCGATAGAGAGTACAAAACAGTAATCGTAGGTGTTGGACATCTTGGACAGGCGGTAGCTAATTACACTTACTACTACAAGATCGGTTTTAACATCATGGGATTATTCGATATTAACCCTGAGAAGATTGGAACAACAATCAACGATGTTGAGATTAAAGCTTTTTCCGAATTGGAAGATTTCTGCAAGAGCGAAGGTGTAGATATTGGAATCATCTGTGTAAACAGTGAAGGCGCTCAGGAAGTAGCTGACAAGCTGGTTGCTGGTGGCGTTAAGGGAATTTGGAACTTTGCACCAATTGACCTGGAGATTCCTAAGGATGTAGCTCTTGAGTCAGTACATCTTTCCGACAGCTTGCATGCATTATCATTTATGATTAAGAGCATGAACGCTGAACAGGAATAATTAAGCAAATGAAAAATCCCGTAGCGCAAGCTACGGGATTTTAATTCATGCATGAAGTTGTATTTATCAACTATTATGCCTCAGCAGGTGCTCCTACAGGGCAGTTTGAAGCGCAGTTACCGCAATCAATGCAAGCGTCAGCGTCGATTACGAATGGAGTTCCCTCGCTAATAGCGTCAACAGGGCATCCGTCCTTGCATACGCCACAACCGATGCAATCATCAGAAATCTTATAAGCCATGATAGTTCCTCCTTCTTATAAATTTTGATAGAATGAGTATATCATCAGACAAGGACTTTGTAAATAAATGAAGATAATATCTTTCACAGGAAAGAGCGGTACAGGCAAGAGCTTTCAAGCCACAGCGCTCGCACAGAAAAGGAATATAGATGCGATAATCGATGACGGTCTCTTGATATACAAGGGCCAGATTGTTGCGGGCACTTCTGCCAAAAAGTCTCCGTCCAAACGTGAGGCAATGCGAATTGCTCTCTTTAATCATGACTGGCATCGTTCAGAGGTGGTACAGGCTCTTGTAAAGTACCATCCAGAGACGCTCATGATCATTGGTACTTCTGACAAAATGACCAATATAGTTTGTGAGTCACTTGGACTTCACGAACCTGAAGAAAGAATATATATAGAGGATGTAACGACTGAGGAACAGCGTGAGACGGCTCACTATTACAGGCATATCGAGGGTGAGCATGTTATTCCGGCACCTATGGGTCAGCTCAAGAGAGACTTTGCCGGTTACTTTATGAACCCGCTACGTATTTTCAAGGCTGCCAAAGTCCTGCGTGACGATAATGCGACAGAAACCGAAGAAGACGAGTTCAATCGTACAGTCGTAAGACCACAGTACAGTTACTTTGGTGTATTTACTATCACTGAGCAAGCACTGAAGGATATCGTGTCTATAACAGCAGAAAAGTATAAAGATAGGCTTGCTGTACTGGATAGACTTGGCAACGGCAAACAGGAGAATATGGTTGTTGCAATAGATGTAAGACTGGTGCAGGGACCTGGCATGGTTGAGATTTGCGAGGCTTTCCAGAAGGATGTTCACCAGGCAATTGAAGATATGACCTCATTCTCGGTGGAAGCTGTTAATATTAGAATTAGGGATATTAGAAAGGATGCAGTTAAACTGCACGCTTAAATGATACAGACTATTACTATTACAGGTATTAAAGATTTTGAAGCTGACCACATTTTCGAATGTGGCCAGTGTTTTCGTTGGAATGTTGAAGATGGTAAATATGTTGGTGTGGCTGGCGGATATGTAGCACGTGTAAGCTATGAAGATGGAATCTTAACTCTTGAGACTACCGGCGGTGATGAGAAATTCTGGAGTCATTACTTCGACCTTGAGACTGACTATTCAGCAATTAAGTCAGATATAATCAGTAAGGAACCCAAAATTGAAAAAGCTTGCAATGAAGGCTACGGAATTCGAATTCTCAATCAGGATAAGTTCGAGACGCTAATATCATTCATAGTCTCACAGAACAATAATATTCCAAGAATAAAGAAGTGTATCGAATCTATCTGCGAACACTACGGGGAATATCTTGGAGAAGTGTTCGGCAAGAAGAGATATGCATTTCCAACTGTTGATGCGCTGGCCGATGCATCAATATGTGACCTTGCAGATCTCAAGCTCGGTTACCGCTGCGAATACATCGTTGCTTCAGCCCAGCAATACAGGAAAGAAGGCGCGCCAACCACATACGACCAGATACTAAGCTATCACGGCATCGGCCCCAAAGTCGCCAATTGCATATTGCTATTTGGCCTACACAGAGTCGACGCTTTCCCAATAGATACTTGGGTCAAACATATCATGAACGATATGTATGGATTCAGCGAAAAGGACGTTAAGGGAATGGCTGCTTTTGCGACTGAAAAGTACGGCCAATACGCCGGATATGCCCAACAGTATTTGTTCCATTATTATAGGAACGTGAAGTTCACATAAGCTTCATATAAATGCAGTTGACATATAGAGCAAAGGTAGTACAATATAGTTAAACAAATTAGCACTCTAACGCTGAGAGTGCTAACTCAAGGAGGAAAGATATGGCATTAGGTATTAGGCCACTCGGAGCACGAGTTGTAATAAAGAAAATGGAAGCTGTTGAGAAGACTGAGGGCGGCCTCATTCTCTCCGGAAGCGCTAAGGAAAAGCCACAGCAGGCTGAAGTCCTTGCTGTAGGTCCTGGCACTGAAGATGAGAAGATGGAACTCAAAGTTGGTGATATCGTAGTGTTCAGCAAGTACGGCGGAAACGATCTTAAGTACAAAGGCGAGGAATACACTATCATCAATCAGAAGGATATTCTCGCAGTTATTGAGTAGGAGGATAAGATGGCTAAGGAATTATTCTACGGTGAAGAATCAAGAAAGAAGCTTGTTGCTGGTGTTGACAAGCTTGCAGATACAGTTAAGGTAACTCTCGGACCTAAGGGACGTAACGTTATCATTGAGAGAGCTTATGGCTCACCACTGATTACTAATGACGGCGTTAGCATCGCTAAGGAAATCGAGCTTGAAGACCAGGTAGAGAACATGGGTGCACAGCTCGTTCGTGAAGTTGCTACTAAGACAAACGATGTTGCTGGAGATGGTACTACTACAGCTACACTGCTGACACAGGCAATCGTTCGTGAAGGCGTTAAGAACGTTACTGCAGGCGCTAACCCAATGGTTCTTAAGAAGGGAATCGCTGAGGCTACAGAGGCAGCAGTTGAGTATCTTAAGGGTGCAGCTAAACAAGTTGATGACAAAGCAGCAATCGCTCAGGTTGCAAGCGTTAGTGCTAACGACCAGGAAATCGGCGAACTTATCGCTGAGGCTATGGAGAAGGTTGGCAAAGATGGTGTTATCACAGTTGAAGAGTCCAAGACTCTCGGCACTACTCTCGAGGTAGTTGAGGGTATGCAGTTTGACAGAGGCTATCTGTCACCTTATATGGCAAACAATGAGAAGATGGAGGCTGTAATGACCAAGCCTTACATCCTTCTTACAGATAAGAAACTCAGCAATATCGCAGAAATCGTTCCACTGCTAGAGAATATCATGAAGCAGGGAAGAAGCCTTCTCATCATCGCTGAGGACGTTGACGGCGAAGCTCTCGCTACACTCGTAGTAAACAAGCTCCGCGGAACTCTCGACGTTGTCGCAGTAAAGGCACCTGGTTTTGGTGACAGACGTAAGGCAATGATGGAGGATATCGCAGTTCTGACTGGTGGTGTTGTTATCGCTGAAGAAGTTGGATATGAGCTGAAGGAAGCTACTATCGATATGCTCGGACAGGCTGAGACTGTTAAGGTTAACAAGGATAATACTGTTATCGTTAACGGTTCAGGCAACAAGGCTGAGCTCGACGCAAGAATTGCACAGATTAAGGCAGAGTACGAAGAGACAACTTCTGAGTTCGATAGAGAGAAGCTCCAGGAGAGACTGGCTAAGCTGGCAGGCGGCGTTGCAGTTATCAACGCTGGTGCTGCTACAGAGACAGAGCTCAAGGAGAAGAAGCTGAGACTTGAGGATGCGCTGAATGCTACAAGAGCTGCTGTTGAAGAGGGCATCGTTGCTGGAGGCGGTACAGCATTGATTAGAGCAATCGCTGCTGTTAAGGAATACGCTGACAAGCAGGAAGGCGATGTTAAGACAGGTGCTAAGATTGTCGAAAGAGCACTCGAGGAGCCTGTAAGACAGATTGCTGAGAACGCTGGATTTGACGGAAGCGTAGTTGTAGCTGAAGTTAAGAAGTCCGAAGGAAATTCAGGATTCAATGCAGCTAAGGGCGATTACGAAGATATGATTAAGGCTGGTATTGTAGATCCAGTTAAGGTAACAAGATCAGCACTTCAGAATGCTGCTTCAGTTGCAGGAATGCTCCTGACAACAGAGGCAGGTATCACAATGATTAAGGAGCCAGAACCACCAATGCCAGCAGGCAATCCAGGAATGGGAATGATGTAATCTAAAAACGCAGTGATGAGAATCGCTGCGTTTTTTATTGTTTAATGTGATGTGATTATTATATAATTTTATCAAGATTATGTAATTCTTATGCAAATTATATATAGGAGGATCATATGATAGAACAAAAGGCTTTGTCCTATGTAAATATGTATGGCGTTCTCGGTTCTCTTGAGAATCTGTGCGATCTTGATGATGGCGCTAAGAGAATACTAGCCAAGCTCGACAAGCCGGTTTCACTGTGCTTCAAGGTTGTAGGCGGTCCGTGCTGCACCTTCCATTTCACTAAGAGTGGTTGCAAGATGACTGAGGGAAGTGCAGGCAGCAATATGATGATGACGTTCGCTGCACCACAGCACTTCAACGCATTGATTGATAAGTCAATTCCAGGCGTTCCGGTTAAGGCGCCTGCTAAGACTCTGAAGTTCTTGATGGGACCATTCACTGAACTAACTAACATCCTCAATGATGTTCTTAGAGCATCTGAGGAGAAACTGGCAGCCGATAGAGATCTCTTCGTAGAGAATACAATGATGACTATGTATGTTATTGCAGGAGCTATTCCGGCACTTGCTAATACTGATAGCATTTCTCAAATCAGCGCAGGTAATACGGTAGATGGTGATATTGAGATGAGTATTCCTAATGTTGCAGCTATTACTCTTCGCGTTAAGGATCATAAGTTCTCAACAGTTAAAGAGGCTGCGAAGAACCCAAGAGCAACTATGCAGTTCGCAGACATCGACCTGGCACACGGACTCTTTGCCGGCACGGTTTCAACAGTTAATGAGATGTGCAGAGGTAATATTGTTCTGGCAGGCATGATTTCAATGATAGACAACGTAAACAGAATACTCGACAGGGTATCTGTTTATCTGGCGTAAAGGAGGGAAACACTATGGCAAAATATCCTGAGTATGACCACAGCAAGAGTCGCGAGTGGTTCGATAGAGCGCTGAATGTTATTCCTTCCGGTATTTACGGACATCTTGGACCATCAGAAGGACTGTTCCTTCCGCTTGAGAAGTGGCCTCTGATTAGCAGCAAGGCACAGGGAACTTATTTCTGGGATATGGACGGCAATAAGTATATCGATATGATGTGTGCTTACGGTCCTAATGTTCTTGGATACAATGATCCTGATGTTGATGCCGCTGCACTCGAGCAGATGAAGTTAGGCAACTGCACAACTGCTCCTTCATACAAGATGGTAGAGTGTGCGGAGCTACTAGTAGATACTGTAGCATCTGCTGACTGGGCATATTTCATGAAGAATGGTACAGATGCAACTACTTTCTCAGTACTGCTGGCAAGAGCTGCAACTGGAAGAAAGAAGCTGATCTTCTTCAAGGGTTACTATCATGGTAACGATCAGTGGGCAATGAAGGCAGACTATCCAGGTATTACTCCTGAAGATGTTGCTAATAATATCATCGTTCCATGGTTCGATATCGCTGCGCTGGACGAGGCTTATGCCAAGGCTAAGGGCGACATTGCAGCAATCATTGCACAGCCATACGACCACGGCAACTTCTATGATAATGTTCTTTCAACTTCAGAGAAGTGGAAAGAAGTTCGTAAATGGTGTGATGATCACAACGTTCTGCTGATCTTCGACGATGTACGTTGCGGATTCAGACTTGACCTCGCCGGATCAGATCATTATTACGGAATCAAGGCAGATATCATCTGTTTCTGCAAGGCGCTGGCTAATGGATACAATATGTCATGTGCTTGCGGTGGTAACCATCTCAAGGCAGCAGCATCCAGCCTGTCATTCACAGGTTCATATTGGATGAGTGCTGTACCATTTGCAGCTTGCCTTGCAACTATCAATAAGATGAAGGCTCTCGATACTCCAAAGCTGTTCAGAGAGAAGGGCACTGCTCTTACTGATGGACTTGTTAAGATTGCTGAGAAGCACGGACACAAGTTGGTAGTATCTGGTGAACCTGCTCTGTTCTATCTGAGACTTGCAGATGATGATTCACTGATGCTGCATCAGAAGTGGGTTGCTGAATGTGTCAGCAGAGGACTGTTTATTGCATCTCACCACAATCACTTCTTGAATGCTGCTCTGTCTGATGAGGATATTGCAACTGCGTGGGGTATTGCTGATGAAGCTTTCGATGCAGTAGACAAGACACTTTAAGCGAGAAATCGTTGAAAAACGAGTAAGAATAACGGCGCCACATTGTGGCGCCGTTTTGTATTAATACAAATACAAGATTGCGAGAAAGTTAGTCGTGACTAACTTATGCGCAAGTGGTAGAATCATTTCAACAAAATATAACCCTTGAAATTCTAACGTATTAAGCTCGTAAGCTAGAAAGAGGTGCAAAATGGCAACAGTTCTCAAAGAACCATCAAGAACATTTAACGAATACCTGCTCATTCCTGGCTACTCCAGTGCAGATGCAAGACCGGATAATGTATCCCTCAAGACTCCACTGGTTAAGTTCAAGAAGGGCGAAGAACCTGCAATTTCAATGAATATTCCGCTGACTTCAGCAGTTATGCAGGCAGTATCTGACAACAATATGGCCGTTGCACTGGCTAAGGAAGGTGGAGTGTCCTTCATCTTCGGATCTCAGTCAATTGAGAGCCAGGCAGAGATGGTAAGAAAAGCTAAGAGTACTAAGGCCGGTTTTGTAACAAGTGACCTTAACTTAAAGCCAGATCAGACTCTCCAGGATGTCCTTGATCTTAAGGCAGCTAAGGGACACTCAACAATTGCAATCACTGAGGATGGAACATACAACGGCAAGCTCCTCGGAATGGTTACTTCCAAGGACTACAGAATTTCCAGAATGGACACATCAACTAAGATTAGCGAGTTCATGACTCCATTCGAGGATCTGGTATGTGGTAAGGTTGGAATCACTCTCGGTGAAGCAAACGACCTCATCTGGGATAACAGAGTTAACCAGCTCCCAATCATCGATGAAAAGCAGCACCTCGTTTCATTCGTTTTCCGTAAGGACTATGACGCTCATAAGGAATATCCTGATGAGCTGCTGGACGAGGACAAGAGATTCATCGTTGGCGCTGGAATTAATACAAGAGATTTCAAGGAAAGAGTACCTGCACTTCTTGATGCAGGAGTAGACGTAATGACAATTGACTCATCTGAAGGTTATTCAGAGTGGCAGGCAATTACGCTGAAGTGGATTAGAGACACATACGGTGACAGTGTTAAGGTTGGTGCCGGTAATGTTGTAGACGCTGAGGGATTCAATTTCCTCGCTGACTGCGGCGCAGACTTTA
This sequence comes from Candidatus Crickella equi, assembly GCA_018064755.1. GTDB lineage: Bacteria > Bacillota > Clostridia > Peptostreptococcales > Anaerovoracaceae > Crickella > Crickella equi. Next base: position 51,773 of record JAGHUP010000012.1, read on the forward strand.
TCAAGATTGGTATCGGCGGAGGCTCCATCTGCATCACAAGAGAGCAGAAGGGTATCGGTCGTGGACAGGCAAGCGCAGTACTTGAGGTTGCACAGGCAAGAGATGAGTACTTCAAGAAGACAGGCGTATACATTCCTATCTGCTCAGACGGCGGAATCGTCTATGACTATCACATGACTCTGGCTCTGGCTATGGGCGCAGACTTCATCATGCTCGGCAGATACTTCGCAAGATTCGATGAGTCCCCATCACAGAAACTCATGCTCAACGGAAACTACGTTAAGGAGTACTGGGGCGAAGGTTCAGCAAGAGCTCGTAACTGGCAGAGATACGATCTCGGTGGAGATGCCAAGCTGAAGTTCGAAGAAGGCGTTGATTCCTACGTTCCATACGCAGGACCACTGCATGAAGGACTGCAGATGTCACTTATGAAGGTTAAGTCAACAATGTGCAACGTTGGAGTTCTGAGCATTCCGGAGCTTCACAAGAATGCCAAGCTGACTCTCGTTAGTGCAGTATCCATCGTAGAGGGTGGAGCTCACGACGTAATCCTTAAGGATGGAACAAGAAGATAATTATTGATTTTGGGATATATTGAGAGGTAAGAAAATGGCAGAAGTAAGACCTGAAATGGAAAGAATTACAACTCCTGAACTCGCTAAGAAGTTCATCGACGAACAGGTTGAGGCTATCAGAGCTCAGGTTGGAGATAAGAAGGTGCTGCTCGCACTTTCCGGCGGTGTTGACTCATCCGTAGTTGCTGCACTGCTGATTAAGGCTATCGGCGATCAGCTGGTATGCGTACACGTTAACCACGGACTCCTCCGTAAGGGCGAGCCTGAGATGGTAGTTAAGGTATTCAGAGAAGAGCTCGGAGCTAACCTGATTTATTCAGACTCCGTAGACAGATTCCTCGACAAGCTCGAGGGCGTTGATGATCCAGAGACTAAGAGAAAGATTATCGGTGCTGAGTTCATCGAAGTATTTGCAGAAGAAGCAAGAAAACTCGAAGGAATCGAGTTCCTCGCACAGGGAACAATTTATCCAGACATCACTGAATCCAAGGGCGTTAAGGCACACCACAATGTAGGTGGACTTCCTGAGGATCTGCAGTTCGAACTCGTAGAGCCAGTTAAGTTCCTCTACAAGGACGAGGTAAGAGTAGTAGGTTCTGCACTTGGACTTCCTGACAAGATGGTATATAGACAGCCATTCCCAGGACCAGGACTTGGCGTAAGATGCACAGGCGCTATCACTAGAGATAGACTTGAAGCACTGAGAGAAGCTGATGCTATCGCAAGAGAAGAAATTGACAAGCTCCCTGAGACTCCATGGCAGTACTTCGTTACAATTCCAGACATCAAGTCAACAGGAATCAAGTATGTTAACGGCGAAGGCCAGAGATATATGGGTTGGCCAGCTGTAATCAGAGCCGTAAACACTGTTGATGCAGTAACAGCTGAATCTGTACAGCTCCCATGGGAAACTCTCTGCACTATCAGAGATAGAATCATGGCAGAAGTTGATGGAATCAACAGAGTACTCTGGGATTACTCCAACAAGCCAATGGCAACAATCGAGTGGGAGTAATCAAGAAAATCCAGCAACCCGTTGAAAACACTGGATTTTAGAAAGTGAAAAATGCCTTATGGCAACACTTTGGCAACAAAATAGTCACTAGAATACTATAGCAATACAAAACGCTATCCAACATTGAGATAAAAGTTGGATAGCGTTTTTTCGTTACCATAATTGAGGACTGTCTTTACTTGGGGAGTAGAAATCGTTAGATGAATAGCGCCAATCATCATATTCTTCCTGCGTTATTTCACCTTTACGTAGAGCGTCGCACTTTCTAGCCCATTCATAGATGTTAAGAATCAAACCATCATCAAGTTTGTCGGGATCTGTAAGTACAGCAACGCAACCTTCATCTCTGATTGTGAGTGTCAGTCCGTGTGAATCCTCAAGTGAGAATAATGTATGCATGATGCCGTTCATGGTATCAGTGTTAGGAACATCTAGAGCACTTACAGATATTTCAAATACATTTGCCAGTTTTTCGAGGGTGTCAATCTTTGGCGTTCTTTTGCCAGATTCATACTGAGCAATTCGTATATCTGCTGTTACATCAGAATATCCAATAGCTACACCGAGATCTTTCTGTGTCATTCCGACTTTGCGACGGAAGAATTTAATACGTTCACCAATTGACATGTTAATAAGCTCCTATCTATTCAAATAATGAAAATAATTTGGATAAATGGAATATAGCATATTTGTTTAATACATTCAAGATAAACTAAACAAAAAAGTTTAATATTTTTACCAAAAACCTATTGACTTAAACAAAAGTGTTTAGTAATATAAGGTACTAAACAAAAAGGTTTAGTAAATAATGTTATAAATAAGGAGGAAAAAGTATGCGACGAAAGACAGTAATGAATGCAGAAGAGGTCGCTGATGAGCTGGGAATATCAAAAGCATATGCTTACAAGATAATTCAGAAGCTGAACAACGAACTGAAAGAGAAGGGATATTTAACTATCTCCGGAAAAGTTAACACTCACTATTTTAACGAAAGAATCTGTTATGGGATTGGAAAGGAGGACATGTAATGTCGGTATACAAAGATCAGGAATTTGGAACCTGGCGAGTAGTGTTCAGATACACTGACTGGCAAGGTCATTCAAGACAGACCCAAAAGCGCGGGTTTGCAACAAGAAGAGAGGCTGTTGCCTGGGAAGCAGAGCAAAAGGCGATAAAGCGTGTGAATCTGCATATGAAATTCAGCTCGTATGTGGAACTGTATTATGAGGATATCAAATCAAGAGTGAGACTCACAACTTTCAAAAACAAGGAATATATTATCGAAACTAAAATACTTCCGTATTTTAAGGACAGAAAAGTTGACTCGATAACCCCAAGAGATATCATCTGCTGGCAAAACGAGATGAAGTCTGCAAAAACTGATGATGGAAGCCCGTATGCAGAGACATATCTTAGAACTATTCACAACCAGATGAGTGCATTATTCAACCATGCAGTTCTCTTCTATGGATTACCGGAGAATCCGTGCAGAAAAGCCGGTAGCATGGGAAAGAAGGAAGCTCCGGAAATGCTCTTCTGGACGCTGGATGAATATGAGAAGTTTGCTGAAGTAATGATGGATAACCCAAGACTATATTACGCCTTTGAGATTCTGTACTGGTGTGGTTTGAGAGAAGGCGAATTACTTGCTCTGACAAAAAAAGATATTGATTTTAAGAGAGGCACAATCACAGTTGTCAAATCATATCAGAGAATTGAGGGAGATGATATCTTTACTGATCCTAAAACTCCAAAGGGCTTCAGAGTAATTGATATGCCGGACTTCTTAGTTAGTGAATTAAAGGATTATGTAAATATGCAATATAAGTTGGAGCCTGACGAGCGACTTTTTAAAACTACTAAGTATGGTCTCAATAAAGCCATAGAACGAGGAGCTAAGAAGGCTGGTGTTAAAAAGATTAGAGTTCACGATCTTAGACACTCACATGTATCATTGCTGATTAATCAGGGATTCTCAGCAGTTGATATAGGCAAGAGAGTAGGACATAAGGCTATAGATATCACGCTCAGATATGCCCATATGTTCCCAAGCACGCAGCAGAGAATGGTAGAAGAATTAAATAATCAGAGAAAGGTGGAAAAAGATGAAGCAGGACAACAGCAGAAGAGTGAAGAATAAAACAGTGGTATTTCGTGTCACAGAGGAAGAACTGAAGCTTATTACAAGTATGGCTGATATTTCCGGAATGTTAAGGCAGGAGTATCTGCTGAAAAGAGCATTGAAACAATCTATTGCAGTATATCCGAATTCAAGAATGTATAAGGCGTTGAAAAATAAGATGTCAGAAATACTTGAGGAATTGCAGCGGATTGAAGCTGGCGAGGACATAGACGGAGAGTTGATAGATTTAATCTCATTTATGACTGATGTAATGAAACAATTAGGGGAGGAAGATGAATGAATGACAAAAAAGAAATGACTGCCCCTAATCAGTCTGTTGGCGCAGACTTGGAGCAGTCAATATGTAATGATATTTCTATTATAACAGGCGAGTCAAGTTTTGAAGATCTTGACACCAAAACTGCAGCAGAAATAATGGATAGCTGCTACCCACCCAGAACACCAATAGTACCGGGATTGATATTTCCCGGTACAAGCATCCTGGTAGGACCACCTAAGATAGGAAAGTCATTTCTTCTTCTGCAGGTGGCTTATCACATTAGTAGAGGTATGGAATTATGGGGACGTCCTGTAAGACAGGGAACAGTTCTGTATCTGGCACTTGAAGATGACGAGCAAAGACTACAAAAAAGAATGAACGATATGTTTGGCACAGACAGTACAAACAGACTGTATTTTGCTACTGAATCGTATTGTATCGGAGAGGGTCTGGAGAAACAGATTAGAAGATTCTTAGTTGCTCATCCGGACACAGTTCTTGTAATAATAGATGTTCTTCAGAATGTAAGAAAAACAGACAGTAAGAGCTATGCCGAGGACTATGATTTTGTATCAGCCCTCAAGAAAATATCAGATTGGAGAAATCTTGGAATAATACTCGTTCATCATACAAGAAAAGAAGAATCATCTGATCCACTTCAGTTGGTGTCAGGTACAAATGGTCTTGCCGGTGCGGCTGATACAACCTATGTACTGACTAAGAAAGACAGAATGGAGAATGAGGTTGAAATGATCATCTCCGGAAGAGATACCAGTGATATTAAGGCTCATCTGGTTCTGGACAGAGATACAACATTGTGGCAGCTAAGAGATATTGAGCAGGAGCCATGGAAGAAGAATGCAGATCCCTTGCTTGAAAGGATAGACAAGGAAGTTGTAGCGGATAAGGATTACTGGATAGGATCAGCCACAGATATTCTGAGAGAACTACCCGGACTTGATATGAAGCCGAATGTTATATCAAGAAAACTGAATGCAAATGTAGGTGATCTGCTCTACAGCTTCAATATAAGGATGAGATCGGACAGGACATCCAGAGAACGCAGAATCGAATTTACTAGAGAAAAACCAATAACAACAAAGAATGACGATAGTGACGATTATGACGATGTTTCGGACAGCAGTGTCGATTCCGAAATATCGTCATATTGTGACGATAACGCAGAACAATTACAGGTATCTCAAATACCGTCATTATCGTCATTATCGTCACTACAGCAGGAACACAAGAATATGGAGGTTAATCAATATGAAGAAATATAAAGATATTACAATAATCGGCGTTGACCATGGATATGGCAACATTAAGACAGCTAACACATGCTTCAAGACCGGCGTGCTGACATCAGATAAGGAACCGGTTTTCAAGGAGGAACTTCTTATTTGGAAGGACCGCTACTATATCATTGGATCCGGTCATAAGGAATTTACAGCAGATAAAATCAAGGACGAGGACTATTATGTACTGACACTCGCAGCGGTAGCAAGAGAACTCAGCATTGCAGGTATGTACAGTGCAGATGTATTCCTTGCAGCGGGACTTCCGCTGACATGGGTAAGTGAGCAGAGAGAAGAGTTCAAACGATATCTGCTTAAAAATAACACTGTTGACTTTATATTCAGGAACAAGGCATATCACATTCGCTTTGTGGGTGCAGATATTTATCCGCAGGGATTTGCAGCAGCTATCAATAATATCGGTGAATTTGGCGGTATCAATATGCTCTGCGATATCGGTAACGGAACAATGAATGTCATGTATGTGATAGATAAGAAGCCTGATCCGGGCAGATGTTACACAGAGAAATTCGGCACACATCAGTGCATGATACAGGCTAGAGAAAACTTCATGTGCGCTCATCATGTAGAAGCACCTGAAGAGATAGTAACACAGGTGCTTAGAACCGGCACAGCAGATATTGCACCTGAATACCTGCAGACCATCGGAGCAACCGCAAGGGAATATGTTGACGGAATATTCCTGAGACTGCGTGAGCATGGTTATGAACCAAAGCTGATGAAGCTCTATGTGGTAGGTGGCGGCGGATGTCTCATAAAAAACTTCGCGGACTATGACGAGAAGCGTGTCATCATCAATGGTGATATCTGCGCAACAGCTAAAGGTTATGAGCGCATGGCAGAGCTAAAGCTCTCAAGAGGTGGTGGTTATTAGTGGATACTAAGCGCATAAGCCTGAGATTTAATCTGGATAATGAGAGTGATCGGATCGCATGGGAATATCTCGAAACTAGGAGTGAATCTAAGAACAGAGCAATAATTGAAGCTCTAAGGTGTATAGCTGAAAATGAAAAGTCTATAGCTGAGATAATCAGGGAAACGATCAGCGATTGCCTGAAGAATGTAACATTAGCACCCGAGCCATCGCAAAATGAACCTGATATGGTCGCAAGTGATGATGAAAGTTTGCTATTAGAGGCTATGGACAGCTTTCTTGGCTGTTGACATCAAGCTGATGCCATGTATTAAGACACTTATCTGATATGTGGCATCAAGCTAATGCCATACCTAAATCAAACGAATATAGAACACATTTTCTGCGAATGGATCAAAATATCGAAAAAAAGCTGTCCATAGGTATAGCGAGCATCGGATTTTGCCGTACAAAATCCTTGAATCCACACCGCAGGGGATGTGGACTTAGCCCAGGGGACACCCCCTGAATACCCCGTAATTATAAAGAATGGAGACATAATAATGAATAAAAACAATAAAACAGCAAGGTTGGAAATGCGAGTCCGACCCGGAGATAAAGAGAAAATCGCACGAGCCGCTAAGCGTAGCGGAATGTCAATCGCAGAATATGTTGTACACTGCTGCTTGAATCAGGTTCCTAAGGCAAAACCGCCTGAAGAACTGTGGGAGCTGTTCAATGAACTGTATGAGATAATAAGAGAACTCTCTGCAGAGAAGCAGCAGAAGCTATCACAACTTATACTAAGACTGCAGGAGGTGATCTGATGGCAACGACATCGTTATGGCACATTAAAGGCAGACTGTCCGACCTAATCGACTATGTTGAGAATCCTGAGAAAACTGTTCCAAAGGGAACTGAGGACTTCTTCAATGTATTCGATTATGTGAGGAGAGAAGATAAAACTAAGGATCAGTATGTAACTGCAATTAATTGTATTGAAGAAATTGCGCTGCAGCAGATGATACTTACCAAACAGCAGTATGGGAAGACAGACGGATATATCGCCTGGCATGGATACCAGAGCTTTCAGATAGGAGAGGTTGCTCCGGAAATAGCTCATGAGATAGGCGTTAAGCTAGCAAGAGAAATGTGGGGTGATAGATTCCAGATTGTTGTTACAACGCATCTTGACAAGGATCACATTCACAATCATTTTGCTTTCAATTCCGTTTCATTCAAAGATGGTGGAAAGTATAACTATTCCAAGAAAGAACTTCAGAGACTCAGAGACTGCTCCGATGATCTCTGCCGTGAGTACGAACTGTCTATAATAGAAAAACCGCGCAAGGCACCATCCAGACCTGTGTGGCTTGATGAGAAAAGCGGAAAGCCGACAAGATATAACGTATACCGAGAGGATATCCGAGAGGCGTTATCTCATAGCAACAGCATTTCTGATATGGAGAGATTCCTGATCAGACTGGGATATGAGACAGACTTCAGCGGAAAGCATTGGAAGATCAAGCTGCCTCAATATAAGAACTATACAAGAATTGATACTCTAAATAATGAATGGACACCTGAAGGGCTTGAGAAAGAACTTGGCAGAAGCAAGGATCAGAATAGTATCATAGCTAAGGTAACATTTTCATCGAATATTCCACATAGGGTCAGGACATACTACCAGCCATTCACACAGCCGAAGAATATTCACAATCTCTATGTGTACTACTGCTATATGCTTGGTTACTATCCAAGAAACGAATATTTCAAACCTAAAAGCCCGTTTCTTAAAGAATCGCTTAGGCAACTAGATACGTATTCTTCTTATGTAAACTATATGTCCAAACATGGAATTGAGACAATGGATGATCTGCTGACAGACAGGGCACAGCTTGAAAACAGTCGTGACCAACTGATTGATGAAAGAAGACGGCTCCAGAATAAGATACGCAGAGCATCACCTGAAGATAAAGAAATACTACGAGCTGAAAAAGCTGAAATTACCGGTAAGATTACAAGCATTAGAAAGCATCTTAAAATAAACTATGGCATAGAGGAACATTCAAATAAGATTCAGACAACTATGGACTACGTTGTTGCAAACGAGGCGAAGGCGCAAGGAAAGGTTATAGATAAGTCATTGAAGATTTATGATGAATCCCAAATCAAGAAAAGAGAAGATAGAGATTATGAAAGATAGTAACTTAAGGCGTACTGTTGTGCGCCTTTTTTTAATGATACAGATATACACATATGTATATTATAACCATGGCATCAATTCATTAGAATAGCATTGCCAGATATCTGACAGGCTTTAGAACACAAATAATGAATTGAAAGGAGAACAATATGGGAAACTATAGTCTTGATGAGTATCTTAACAGATTGTCAAAATTGTACGATAAGAAAACGATTCTCGCAAAGTGTGAACCAGGAAAGCTGCAATACGGTCGCACGGCACAACTAAAAGATAATGGCGACGCGGGACTGATTATTATTGAGAAAATCGAGGAAAGAGCAGAGGATGTAACAGGGGATATCAGCACAATTAATGCAAACCTGAATGGTGTTTATCCTGGTGCATTGTTGCATGTAGACTCCAATCTTGCTGAAGGAAAGCCAACCGCAATTTATTCTAAAGATCTTCCAAGAAACAAACTTGAGGTTGGACTTGAAATCGCAGGTAATACCCAGCCGCCGGTTATGGTTGATGAGCCTAGTGAACATAATGTAATGGCTACAATTAATACAATGGTGGATAAATGGCTGTCCACAGGTAAAACAGCATCTGCAGAAATGTCATACAAGAGTGCATTTGCCTACAATGAGAAGCAATTAGATACAAAGATAGGAATTGAGGGCGCTTCCAAAATCTTTGGAGTAGACATTAAAGCCTGCGAAACAGGAACGAAAAAAGAAATGCTTGTATCCTTCAAACAGGTTTATTATTCGGCAAGTGTAAATCCGGAAATGGCCTCATCATTATTTAGGGATGATGTAAATGATACCGATCTTGCAAGATACGGAATTAATGAAAACAATCCGGCTGTTGGTGAAGTAACGAAGATGGACTTTGGAAGACAGATAGTAGTAAAACTGTCTTCCGACAATTGCACTGACAAAATTGAAGCTGCATGGAACGCATCAATTTGTGGCACTGGCTTTACAAATAGAAATGAATACAAGAATGTAATGGAAAACACTACTTTCAATGTATTCGTTTATGGTGGAAAGACAGATACTGCGGCTAAACTGATTACAACAACAAATGATATTGGAAAAGTAAATGAGATTATTGCTTCAGATATGAACTTCAATAAAGATTCTGCAGCAAGACCATTAAGCTATTTGGTAAAATTTGTCGATGACGGCACACAGGCTTGTGTTCAGCATTCAACTGATTATATTAGAACTGTAGTAACAAAAAGAGATAAAATTCATTTTAGCACTGATGCCGGCGGTGCTTATGTAACTAAGCATCAGAAATTGTTTGCAAGAGCAATTACAGGCGTAAACGATGATGGCTCATATATTCTTGGCTCATGGGAATGCCTAATGAATGAAAAGGGCGGAGATAAATGCTTCGATATTAACGGTAAATATGCGGAATTTGGATTTAGTTTCGATATTGTATGGGGAACAGACTGGCCATATAGCGGTGTGTTCTGGACATTAGACAAAGGTCCTGTTAAGGACATCTCTATTAAGTGGGGCGGTGCTGTCAGGAATGCATGGGTTGAAATTAGAGTAAATAATGACCTAATCTTTAGTGATTCTGATTGTTATAGCCATGAAGAACACATTTTCATTTAGTTCTCAAAATATATAAAGTAAGAACCCCTTGAGTGATATGGATTGCATCCATAAAATGATCCCTAAGATATTAACTAGTGATGTTGTAGAGAAAGAATAGATGTTTCGACATAAAAGAAGACTATTGCACAAGAGCAAAGATGGAGTTACTGATTTAAGGTAGCTCCATCGTGTTATCTAAAACCAATAGACAGGGTGTGTGGGTTGGCAAAACGCCTACCACGAGAGCGAAACAACAGTACAACAATAGCGCTGATATGTTAAAAGCAAGAGAGGAAGGAATTATATGAATGAACGATGTTATGATTGTTTTGGGGCATCGTTTAATGATTGTGAACAATGCCCCCTATTACGGGGCAAGTTCAGAAGAAAAAAGTGGATGCTTGGAACAGTAGTTTACTCCAACAGCCCGATTGAAAGCTGTAAAGATCGCGTACTTGATTCCGATAATAATGACTATGAATGCGAACACCCAGGAGCTACAACTATCACGATAATCTAAAGCAATGAGGGCATGTTACAAAAAATAACATAGCCCTCATTGCTTTTGCATTATTAATATCTGGCATATAAATCTTCATCTTTATCTGTCTTTACAAAATCCATTATTTCTTCAGGACGCATATCAAACAGCACACACAGTTTGTTGATAGACTTGACTGTGAAATTGTGATTGTTTTTCAATCTGCTGATTTCGGCTGGATTCAGTCCATAGTCATATTCTAGTGCATATATACTAATCCCGCGATTCTCCATTTCTTGCCAAAAAGGATCAAAGGTTATCATCAACAGCACCTCCACATTTATTAATTACAATTAACAATGTGAATATAGTTGATTAAGGACTCGGGCATAACTTGCATATATGTAAGTATAAAGGAATCGCTAAAAGGAGGAAAAACAACAAAAACTACATATATGAATATTGCTATCAGAGCATAAGAAGATTATTTTGTATATACAACAAAAAACCGGCGAATTTTAAATAGGGCATGTCTTCTGCAATTTAAGGAATTACATCTTAAGCCTTGTTCGGGGGGGGGTGAAACGATGTATTATTATGTGTATATAAATAACAATTGTGTAAAAAAGGATTGTAATCATGAAGAAGAAATTATTGAGCATTATCTTAACACTCGCGATGGTATTGACCATGATGCCAGCGATGACATTTACGGCTTTCGCTGATGAAAAACCAACGAACTGGTCTATACTGAATTCCGCAGTTAATGGCGAAGGCGATTACACGACTGAAACAACAGTTACAGATAGCGCCGAAACGCCTGTGAATCTTTTCACAGTAAAAGATGAAACAGTAGAATCAGTTACAACTCGAACGATCACGCTTCTGGCTGATTTCAAAGCCGGAGCAAGTGATACATATTTGTATCCCAACTCGGCCAAAGAAATCATTCTCGACCTCAATGGTCATGTACTTGACCGTGGACTGATAGCCGATGATGGTACTACAACAACTAAGAATGATGGAAGTGCTATTTTTGTTAATAATAAGACACTAACACTTAAAGACTCTAATGCTGCTACTGCACACAAATTCACAGTTTTAGATAGTGGCCTCTGGAAATATGTTGGACCATGGGAGACCGGTGACGTAGAAACCGAAACTCTTAAAAAAGTGAATGGCGGTGTTGTCACAGGTGGAACTGGGACATTTATAACAAAAAATAGATACAGAGGCGGAGGCATAGCTGTATACTCTGCAGGACATTTTACAATGAACGGTGGTAATGTCATTGGTAACTTTGCCATTTATGGCGGTGGTGTGGCAATTGTTGCTCAGACTACTAATACAAGTGGTTACTTTACCATGACTAATGGAAAAATTATGGGCAATCTAGCATCTCTATGGGCTGGAGGCCTAGGCGTGATGCAACCACGTAGCGCAACTTTCAAAGCGGTTAACGGTGATGAAATAATTATCACTGATAATGTTGCATTGGATGCAGAAGGTGGAGCCTGCATCTCTGATTCGCATAATATTTTTAAGATGGAGGGCAAAATAATTATTAAAGACAATCTCTCCAAAAATTCTGCTGAGAATAAATGTTTAAATAATCTAGCAGTCGGTTATTACCCGATAAAAGTTACTGGCTCGTTAGCTGGTTCTGAAATTTATATTGAACATTTCAATAGCGATAATGATGTACTAAACATAGGTGTATTATCTTCTGGCTTTACAACTAATAATCCTGGAGCAAAGCTAAATGATATTTTCCACTATGATGGCCCGGCCGGCTATGTCATGGATTTGAAAGAAGATGGTGAGCTTGAGTCGTTTACGATTAATGTAGAAAAAACCAAGTTCCAAGATGTAGAAGTAGAAAATCCTGTATACGGCACACCGGAAGCAGGTCGTCAGTTATTTGATGTTACCTTGAATCGTGATTACCCTCTCGATAATTTCTACGTAGAGTGGAAGACGTCGGATGGCACCTGGAGTAAGAATGCTCCGGTAACAGGTCTTGGACTTACCGGCGATGGCAAGGTTACCACTTCAGCAAAAACTCCAGCAGGTGATTATGTTTTCCGTATTACTACCGGCGCAGGCGCATCTAAAGAAGCGACATTAACGATAGAAAAGCAAGATGCCGTAGTATGGGTAACAGGCGGAACCTCGCACGTATATGACGGCAACACTAAGAAGATTACCGCAAAGAGCTATCCGAATCTGAATCTTGATATATCATATTATAGCGTTGATAATGCTGGCAAAGTTGGTGATAAAGTAACTGAGCCTAAAGCTGCCGGCGATTATCTTTATGTAATCAATCTTGATTCCAGTGAAAAGAACTATTCTATTTCTGATGCATTGGATGAAACAGAGCTGGAAGGAAAGAAAGTCAGCGAGCTTGAGGGAAGCAACTTCGGAGTGATGAATATCGCTACCCCAGCGCCGCCAGAATATACAGTAACAGTAAATCCTGGCGCAAATGGAAATGCATTAGCAAGTACAGAAAAGACAACTGCAGGATCAACAGTAAGACTTCTTGCAGTACCAAATGCAGGTTACAAGTTCAAGGAGTGGAAAGTAACAGACCCAGCAACTGGTGGCCCTGCAATCAGCGGTAATGCATTCACAATGCCAGCATCCAATGTAACTGTAGAAGCAACGTGGGAAGCAATTCCGGCACCGGCTTCAGAATACACAGTAACAGTAAATCCTGGCGAACACGGAACAGCAATAGCAGATAAGGGTAGTGCAAAAGAAGGCGAAAAGGTAACCCTTCTTGCAGTACCAAGTGATGGCTACAAGTTCAAAGAGTGGAAGTATACAGTAGCGGGAGAAAGTGAAAAAACTCTCTCCGGCAATACCTACACAATGGGCAAAAAGAATGTAACCTTCACAGCAATATGGGAAGCTATTCCAGCGCCAGCAACAACATACGACATCACGGTTACAACAGACGAACACGGTAGTGCACTTGCAAATTACACAAAGGCAGCAAAGGATACCGTAGTAAGTCTACTTGCAGTACCTGATGCAGGCTATGAATTTGATAAGTGGGTTGTAACAGATCCATCAACAGGTGGACCTACAGTCGCTAACAATTCATTCACAATGCCGGCATCAAAGGTAACAGTAAAGGCTACATTCAAGGCAGTAACAGCAGAATATACAGTAACAGTAAATCCTGGTGAACACGGAACAGCTACAGCAAGTACTTATAAGGCAGAAGTTGGAACAGTAGTTAAACTTAAGGCTACAGCAAACAGCGGATACAAATTTGAGGCATGGAAGACAGATGATGCAATCATCGTTGGTGATGCTTTTACAATGCCTAATAGTGATGTAACAATTTCAGCAACATGGTCTAAGGTTGCTATTGCTAAAGTACCTGTAGTAATAGCTAAAGCAGAAACTTCAGGAAGCAAGGCAATTAAGCTGTCCTGGAACAAGGTAGATGGAGCAACAAAGTATGTAGTATATGGTAATATCTGTGGTAAGAGCTTCAAGAAACTGAAGACTACAACAGGCAAAACATATACTGTAAAGAAGATTGCAGGCAAGAAGCTTGCTGCTCACAAGTCATATAAGTTCTATGTAGTAGCTTATGCGCCTGATGGCAAGGTAGCGAGCAAGAAGATTCACTTCATCACAGCTAACACCAAAGGCAAGTATGCCAATGTCAAGAGCATCAAGGCCAAGACATCATCACTGGAGTTAGCAGTTGGTGAATTTGGCAAGGTTGGAGCAACTTACAAGATGTACTCTGGCAAGAAGCACATTGGTAAGGAGCACGGAAATGCTCTTAGATATATCTCAGATTGCCCTGAGGTAGTAAGCGTTAGCTCAACAGGCAAGATCCTTGCAAGACAGGCAGGAACTGCAACAATCTATATTCAGGATGTTGGTGGTAAGTACTGTAAGACTACAGTAACAGTTAAATAAGTTACAACTAAATCAATGAGTGCTGAGATCTCAAAATGGCTCATCAAAAACAATTGGGTTTCAATTTTGGGGCTCCAATGAAAACTCCAAAATCTTTTGGGGGCTGAAAAATTAAATCGAAAAAGCGAGGAAACTGGTTCACCCAGTTTCCTCGTTCCCATTTAAGGACAATTTTTCTTCTTGTATGGGCCTCTTTTCTTTCCTGTTCTCGGAGCATATTTTTCTTTTGAAAGAGGTATCGCTAACATCTGTGCATTGTGCCTTTCTGCGAATAGAAACCTATTTCTAAGATGTTCAAAATTTCTAAATCCTCTAGCATTGCGTTTCAAATCTTTAGCGATTCTGTTTATGCATTCCATAGGACCATTGATTACATGAAATGATTCAACGACAGATATATGTAAGTATAAATGAATCACTAAAAGGACGAAATTTGTAGAAAAACTACATATATGAATATGTTCGATGGTGCATATGAAGAATATACTGTGTGTACAACATAAGAAACCGGTGGAAGTGTTGAATATGGAAGAAAGGAGGTATCAAGTATGGGACTTGCAACTTTAACAGTGAACGGTTTTGTTTATAATGGCAGATTTGATCCTAATGGCTTATGCTTTATTTCAAATGTTGCTGTTGCTCCAATTCCTATTAATACAGGTGGAATTTTACAAATGGTAGATCCAGCAGGTAATCTAATAGGACCTGCACAGAATAGAGTGATTAGAGGAGTTGGATTTGATCATAGAACAGTATACTTTGCCGTAAACTAGACGAAATAGAACATAGAAAGTTATAATATGTAAAGGCATACAGAAAAAACAGAAGCCTTGTCCAAAATATATAGGGCAGGGCTTCTGCGATTTAAGGAATACGCAGGACATTAATCATTGTGGCTTCGTCCATCTATTGATTCAATTATTGGATTGTCTGTTGGAGCCACTTTTCGTGTTTAGTCTGAATAGTTTGTTATCAATTCGGGAGATATTATGGTTAAATTTACTGCACCTGAAGATAGAGTTGTTCTTGAACCGAATAGGGTGATCGATGCTGAAAAAAAGATATTGGAAGAACTGATAATTGATCCAGGTTATAGCTACATGATGATGACGGAGAGTTTGGGTATTAGTAAAAAGACGGTACTATAATGTAATGTTCCAGCTGATGCATATGATGTCTGTATATTTGAGTTAAACAAAGATTCTAAGAATTAATAAATCTAGATGTTACCATGAGCCGCAAAAATACCGCAACTATCTTGCGGTATTTTTATTGCAAGATAATAAGCAAGATAATAAGCAAGACGGTTGCCTTGTTAGAAACGCTGGTGTATAATTTAAAAATAAGAAAAAGGGGAGATGAAACATGGACCACTATGAGCCACCTTTTGACATTACGAATAGGATGCTTAGTCAGATATCGGGCATTTCTGAGAAATTGGGTATGATAGCCGCCTACAGAAGTTTGGATACCAAACCACAACTTCGCAGAAATAACAGAATTAAATCTGTGCATTCATCCTTGAGAATCGAATCAAGTTCGTTGTCTGAGGGAATGGTGCGTTCGGTTCTGAACAATAGGGCAGTTATTGGACCTGAGAAGGAAATACAAGAGGTAAAAAACGCCTTTGCAGCGTATGACTATATAGGCAAAGTAGATCCGTATTCTATTGATGCACTTAAAGAATTGCATGGCGTAATGACTTATTTGACTGTCGATGAGTCGGGTGTATTTCGTAGAGGAGCAGAAGGTGTTTTTGATGGTGATAGGTGTATTTTTATGGCACCACCTCCGGATATGGTAGAGCCATTAATGCATCAATTGTTTAATTGGATGAAGGAGAATGCAGGTACAATTCATCCGTTGATTCTTTCATGTGTATTCCATTATGAATTCGTATTTATACATCCATTCAGTGATGGAAACGGAAGAATGGCCAGACTGTGGCAGACAATATTGTTAACGGAATGGAATCCGGTTTTTCAATATATTCCACTGGAAAGTCAGATTGAGACGTTTCAGGATGGTTATTATAATGCTATTGCCAGCTGTAATGCTAACGGAAACTCGAATGATTTTATAGAGTTTATGTTAGATAGGATATACGAAGTTCTTGATGCAGTTCTTAAGCAAAGTGGTGAATATTCAGGAACTTCGAAATATGTCAGTAGGTTGTTGTCAGCTATGGAGTATGATACGGAATACTCGGCTAATGAACTCTTAACATTGTTAGGATTGAAATCCAAAGAAACATTGAGACATAATTACATAGATCCCGCAATTGAATCTGAGTTTATTGATATGACACTGCCGGATAAGCCTACCAGTCGTAATCAAAGATATCGCAAGAGGTAATACATTTAGTAAGCCACTGGCAACATTTTGGCAACAAAAAGTTGGATAGCCAGTATTCTAGTGATAATAGGAATAATATAAATACTACAGTCAACGAAAATTAAACAAATATGTTTAGAATCAAGAATTAAAAGTTGAGTGGGAGTAATTGAAAAAATCTCTGTAGTCCTTTAGTTTCAAGGACTACAGAGATTATTTTTTTCAAAAAAGTAAGATTTTAGTAATATTTTTAAATTATTCATTAAATTCATATACACTATACAGTTCGATTAACATGATTAATAGATATATGCTATTAATAGAAGGACGGTAGTTCTTCCTAAGTATGACTCGAAAAAGAAGAATCTTCCTAATAGACAAGATTTTGTGGGATCTCTATCTTGGCTGAAAGCAGTTAATGAATGTTTGGGAGGTGACGTTGTTTTTGCTCTTGATGAAGCATTGATGTGTCAGGGAAACTTCGGAGGTAGAAACGATGAATATCTTGTGTGGGTTTACGGTGATCAGTCACTTGCAGATTTCAATGGGGTAGTTGTACTTGGCAATAATATAAGCTCTTACAGCGTAAATGAAAGAAATGGCCTGAGCTTTACTGACCTTAGCAGAACGATATCGGATGCCTTTGCAAATGAAGATATCTTAGATATGCAGGGTATTACTGAAGCTTTAAGCAGATATTATTTTAAGAGCGGAAATAGTTTTGAGGGTATTTCTGTTGCACCTGAATATCAGGAGCGTTTTGAAAGACTTGCACAGGATGCTATGGAATACTATAGTAAATGCGAACATGAACTGTAGAGATAAGCTGTAGTAAGATTTTAGTAATATTTTTTCCGGATAATATAAATAATATGTAGAATCATTGCAAAATGGTATAACAGGAATCACGACGAATACTCTTGATTCCTGTTTTTGTGTTTTTGGCAACAAAATAATGGAACGATAATGCAACGTAAAAATTTACGTTGCATTATCGGCTCGGATTTGATACGATAGAAGCACGATGAAGGAGAATACGAATAAATGAATGAAACAAAAAATATCGAATACAAATCAGAAATGACGGCTAACTTCCTTAAAACTGTTAGTGCTTTTTCTAATTATGGAAGCGGAAGGATTATTTTCGGGGTTATGGATGATGGGACGATTTGCGGAATCGAGAATATATCAGAGTTCTGCTTAAATTTAGAAAAAAAAATAAATGATTCCATATCACCAATGCCGGAGTTCACGATAAAGCCTGACAAAAGAAACAAGACTGTAGAATTGTTTGTAAAAAAAGGGATGCATCAACCATATTTATATAAAGGTAAAGCATATAAGAGAAGTGATACTGCAACAATTGAAATAGATAATGTTGAGCTAAGGCGACTGGTGCTAGAAGGTAGTAATATTAATTATGAACAACTCGAGTGTAATGATACCGACTTGAAATTCACCATTCTCGAAGATAGAATGAAAAAGGTTTTAGGAATAACAAAACTTAACGATGATGTTATTAGAACACTAGGGCTGATAAATGATGAAAAAAAATACACGAATGTTGCATCTTTATTTGCTGACAAGAATAAATTCTACGGGATAGATATTGCCAGATTTGGTGATTCGATTAGTGAGATATTAGATCGTGATACAATTACTAATGTGTCAGTTCTTAGACAATATGATAGAGCAATTGATTGTTACAAGAGATATTATACATATGAGAAAATAAATGGCATAGAAAGAGTTGAAAAAACATTAGTTCCAGAAACAGCCTTCAGAGAAACGGTTGCAAATGCATTAATTCATAGAAGATGGGACATCGACTCACATATTAGAATTGAAATGTATAAAGACAGAATCGAAGTAAGATCCCCGGGTGGTTTGCCGAATAATATCACTAAGGAGGAATATCTTCGCGGGGGTATTTCGAACTTAAGAAATCCAATCCAAGGCAGTATATTTTTTAGATTGCATCTTATTGAAATGTTTGGAACTGGAATTAGACGAATTCAGGATTCATATGCTGATTCCAAGGTTAAGCCGGAATTTGTTGTAGGAGATAATTCTGTTGTGGTAATACTGCCGATAATAGAAGATAGGTATATTGTTTCTTTAGATGAAAAACAGATTGTTGAAATGTTGGAAATGGGTATATTACTATCAAGTTCAGAAATATCGGAAGAGACAGGCTTTAGTAAGGCTAAGACGATTCGACTGTTGAATTCACTGTTAGAGAAAAAATATATTGAAGTGTACGGAACCGGAAGAGGAACTAAATATGGTTTGTCTCAATGATGTGTAACATGTCTTGACAGCTGCTACGTAGGGATCACATCAAACGGGAAGCTATAGACAGATAAAGACCACGCTGTAATTTAATTAAGAGCGGGCGAGTTGCCCGCTCTTTTCATATATAATTATTCTGAGAAAAAGGCCAATAATTAAAAAGGCATATTTTCAGATATTGAACATTATGGCTCTTGTTTTATCATTATCGACAGTCAATGGTGCCGTCAAAGTCGATATTCTCCTTGATGGCGGCATCGAGACGAGCGATCTGATTGTCTGTGAGTTCCCACTGGAATGCGGAAACATTCTCAAGCGCTTCTTTTTCATTACGCGAACCACAGAGCGCTGCTGTTACATAGTCCTTCTGGGTCGACCAGTTGAGGGCTATCTGAGAGAGCGGGCGACCGGTCTCGCTGCTGATAATATCCATTACATCCAGCACCTTCATGACTTTGCCGAAGTCAGGCTCTTTAAAGAACGGGTAGAAAGTGCTTCTGGCATCCATCGGATCGAAGGTCGGCTCGGACCTGAATGCACCGGTCAGAATTCCGGCGCCAAGGCTTCCGTAAGTGAAAGTGCCGATGCCTTTGGCTGCAGCATATTTCATTAGGTTTTCATCTCTTCTTGCAACCATGCTGTATGGTGGCTGGATAACATCTATTCTTGCAACTTTTTCGCATTCCTCTATCTGCTCTTCGCAGAAATTGCTGAGTCCGGCAAATCTAATTTTTCCTTCTCTTTTCAGAGTGTTGATTGCTTCCATTGTTTCACTGAAAGGTGTATCGTAGTCCGGCCAATGAATGAAGAGAAAATCGATGTAGTCTGTGTTCATTCTGCGAAGGCTCTGCTCGACTTCGAAGAGGACGTTGGTGTAACTTCCGTCTCTACAGTCCTTTCCCTCGTGGATCTCAGGATGCCTTTTGCATTTGGAAGTAGTGGACTTGATACCGCATTTGGTACTAATCATGAACTTACTGCGGTCAAGTCCTGCAATTGCTCTGCCTACGACCTCCTCGCTATGTCCGTTACCATAGCAAGGTGCTGTGTCGATAAGGTTAACTCCGTTATCGAGAAGGGCGTGGATAGCTTTGATGCAATCCTTTTCGGTTACGTCTCCGTATTCGTCTCCGCCGACAAGCCATGTACCTGTCGCAAGAACGGATACATCAACATTGGCTTTCTCAAGATGTTTGTATCTCATTTTTTTCTCCTTCTAATAAATCTATTCTAATGAATCTATACCCTTGACCACATTGCTGATAAACACCTGATAGTTATCCAGTGAGTCTCTCCAGTTGAGCAGGGCGTGACATCCAAAATCGGTTATGGTGAAGGTTTTCCTCGCTTTGGGACCGCGACCTTCTGTCTCAGATGTCAGGTATCCATCCATCTCCATTTTTTTCAGATTACGATAGAACCCTGTAGGATCGAGATTTTCAGCAACATATCCGTCTTCCTTCAGTTTCTGTAGAAGGAGAAAGCCGTGACATGGTTCTTTGCTGAGTTCCAGCAGGACGCATGGCTGGATCAGTTTGTCCAGGTAGAGTCCTTTGCAAGAGAAATTAGCGTCGTTGGTGCTCATTTTGAGCTTGAGCCAACTGGCATAGAAGAGCTCCTGAAGTTCAACACGCTGCCTTGGAACAGGAATGTTGATGAGGCAGTTGGACTCTTCTTCGTGAACCGGGTCAAGGAATCCGCTGTCGCGTATCTGGTCCTCTGTAATATTACACGGCGTGATAACATCGATAAACTTCTCAGGGTGATTAATATATGCTGCTGCGACTACATCCCAGCAGTTGGAACTATCAGCGCCATAGACGATCTCCTTTATCCTGAATCTGTATCCGCATTTCTGTGCTATGTACATGCCGGCAGGGTTGTCTGCACTGCAGAGGTTGTCAAGGAACTCGTTTTTAGGCAGCGCAGAAACAGGCAAACAGTTGTTACCTGTGATTATTGAAATGTTTTTGCCGTGAGTGAGAACGCAAGTCGTGGCTTTGGCATTTACTGAAAAATTGAGTTCATCGAGCGCCTGACCGTCATGAATGAATAGTGGCTCAGTGATCCCTCCCATAAGAACTATCTGACTGATCTTATCGAATACAGTGTTGTCCTCCAAGTAAGCTCCGTAGAGGTTGCCGAGTGAACCTATGCCCAGATACACCAACTCGTTAGGGTAGGCATTAGCCATGTCTAATATGAATTTTGATGAATCGCTGACAGGATCCTCACCGATCTCACTGCCCGTGTAAACAGGAATATTTGAGTAGCCGGTCTCATTAAGCATTCGGATATTGCTGTCATAAGATTCAGCAGATGTGCCGTTACCGTAATTACAGCATATTCCCAGTATCTCAACATCCTCGGGGCATCCGAGCAGATATAGAATAGCAAGAGCATCGTCCATTGGGCGACCCTCGATACCCATTGTGTTGTCGGTATCAATGATCAGTTTTTTCATGTTTTTGTTATATCCTTTTCTCTGAATTAACGGTAACATCATTTTTTCTTATTCAATTTTATAATAATTCAAACAGCTTATGTATTTCTTATTTCAATAATAAGCACTATACATATAGACCACATCTATTGGACAAGGTCTAATGTTAAAACATAGACTTAACTTGTAAAAAAGCAGATTTCTATTTCTATTTATTAGGAGGGAAAAACATGAAGAAACTACTGGTGATCCTGCTGTCGCTTGTCATGACATTTAGTCTCTGCGCATGCGGAAGCAAAACAGAAACGACAGCTCAGGCGGATCCATGTGAAGGAATGACATGGGATGAAATCGTCGAGGCAGCGAGAGGCACTACAGTCAGCTTTTACGGCTGGGGTGGAGATGAGCAGAGAAATGCCTGGCTTGAAGATTTCTATGTTCCGTATATGAAAGATAAATACGACATAACTCTCAAAGTCGTAGGCATGGATATCAATGATATCCTTTCCAAGCTGTCTTCAGAAAAGGAAGCAGGCGAGGATGAAAACGGTTCGATCGATATGATCTGGATCAATGGTGAGAACTTCTATTCATGCAAAGAGAATGGGATGCTCTACGGACCATTTACTGACAAGCTGCCTAACATGAGCGAATATGTCGACACTGAAGCGTATGAGAACAATTATGATTTTGGCAAACCGATCGAGGGCTATGAAGCACCTTACAGTTCTGCTAAAATGGTGATGTATGCTGATACAGCAAAGACCGGCGATGCACTTCCAACAAATGCAGATGAATTCATGGAGTTCTGCAAGGCAAACAAGGGCAAAGTCACTTATCCTGAGGTTACAGACTTTACGGGAAGTACGTTTATGAGACAGCTCATTTACGAGACATGCGGTTCTGACGTATGGGAAGGAGTTGAAGCTGACAAGGATGCTGTTCAAGAGGCAATGCAGCCGGCAATCGACTACATGGTTGAATTGAATCAGTATCTCTGGCAGCAGGGCAAGCAGTTCCCAGCAGACAGAGGTGCTATGGATACAATGTTCGCTAACGGCGAGCTGGTAATGGGCATGACGTACGAGGCTCTTCAGGTAGGCACTGAGATCGAGAAAGGCAACATTCCTAAGACTGTAAAGTCATTCGAGTTCGCTGACGGAATGATTGCCAATACCAACTACATGGCCATCGCTTACAATTCGCCTAACAAGGCCGGAGCTCTTGTTGCCATCAATGCAATGATGAGTCCGGAGATGCAGCTTTCGAGCTATGAAGAGTACAAGCATCTGACCATACTGGATCTGAACAAACTTGATGACAAGACGCGTGATGCTTTCAACGCAGTTGACGCAGGCGAGGGTAACCTGACACTCGATCAGATAGGAACAAACAGATTACCTGAAACTCCTGCTGACATCGTACCTATTGCTGAAGAAGTATGGAGAGAATGCGTAGTAGGTAAGTAATAAAACTGCAGAAAAAAATATAAAAAGGGAAACATTGCAGAAAAGAAACAGAATCGTGCCGAGGCTGCTGATGTTACCATTTATTCTGGTAACACTGGCGGTCCTGGCTGCTATCGTTAATATCCTCGTGCAGAGCCTGGGTTATATCCCGGCATTTGGCTTGCATGATATCACACTCAAGTACTATATCGAGACTCTGAAGAGACCCGAGGTGCTTGAGTCTCTTTGCGTTTCGCTCAGAATTTCCATTGTTGCCAGCATCGATGCTGCCGTTATCGGTACTCTGGTGTGCGCTGCAATGGTAAGAACTCGCAGGACCAAAGGAGGAATGCTTTATGCTGTGAGGCTTCCGATCCTCGTGCCGCATACAGTGGTTGCTGTTTTTACAGTAGCTCTGCTGTCACAGTCCGGACTGCTGGCAAGGATGGCGTATGCCTTCGGCTTCATAAATGATTATTCGGACTTTCCAATGATGCTGTACGGCTCCGGATATGTCGGGGTCGTACTTGCATATCTGTGGAAGGAAATTCCTTTTATCGCATACTACACGCTTGCACTGATGAGCAGTATCAGTGAGAGTCTGGGAGAGGCGGCAGAGAATCTCGGAGCCTCCCCTCTGAAGAGCTTCTTTCATGTGACATTGCCGATGAGCATGCCTGCTATAGCCAAGAGTTTCCTCATTGTGCTGGTTTACTCATTCGGTGCGTACGAACTGCCGATGCTGCTTGGTGCGACTACACCGAAGGCTTTTCCGGTATACACTTATATTGCTTTTATCAAACCGGACTTCAAGGACAGACCGTATGCGATGGCGATGAACGGAATAACATTAATAATTGCTCTGATAATGACCGTATGCTATGCGATCATAATGCACAGGATGATGAAGAGGCTTGGAGGTGGCGACAATGAGTAAAGCAGACCGCAAGCCTTATATGAATGCAGTGCTGATCCTTACTCTAGTGATCATACTTCTACCGGTGCTGATAATGATAGTCTGGTCGTTTACTGCACGCTGGCCATGGCCGAACATAATGCCGGAATCATGGACGACACGGACGATCACAGAGCTGCTGTATGGGTCAAATGATCTTGTCAGTATACTTGGAAGTTCGGTCCTGCTGGCGGTGATTGTAGCTGTTCTGGGCACTGTGATCGGCCTCATGACTGCAAGGGCGACTGAAATATACAGGATACGGGGAAGGCGCGTAGTGAGTTATGTCGCGCTGCTGCCTCTTATAGTACCAAGCACGGTATTTGCCATGGGATTTCAGGTAACGCTGATAAGAATGGGACTCAATGACACAATGACAGGAGTTGTAATATCTCATCTGGTTGCGGCGCTTCCGTATTGCGTTACGATAATGATGGATGTAACGGCGTCCGTAGGAGACAGGCTTGAGCTGCAGGCACAGGTGCTTGGCGCTTCTCCTGCAAGAAGCTTCTTTGATGTTTCACTGCCTGAACTGTTGCCGGGCATTCTTTCATCGGCAAGTATGGCATTTATAATATCCTATGGTCAGTACTTCACCACACTTCTTGCAGGTGGAGGCAAGATCAAGACACTTGCGCTTGTTATGGTGCCGTACATTCAGGAGGGTGACAGAGCTTTGTCGTCGATATACGCTGTAGTGTTTGTAGGTTCGGCACTTGTAGTATTCTTCGTGATAGAACTGATGATGCATAGAGCCATGAAAGGTGAGAGATAATGAAACTTGGTATTAAGGATCTTAATGTTGAACTAAATAATACACTTATTATGAAGGATGTTTCTCTTGGAATAGAAGAAGGAGAATTCGTATCTCTTGTAGGCCCGTCGGGTTGTGGAAAAAGCACTTTGTTTAAGGCGATTGCAGGGATCGTTCCTGTTAAAAGCGGAGAGATCGTGCTGGATGGAGAAAAACTGAATGATATTCCCGCATACAAAAGGGGTGTTGTGATAGTGTTCCAGGACATGAGGCTTTTCCCGAATATGACTGTGTCTGAAAATATCGCATATCCGCTGAAAATAAAGGGGATAGACAGAAAGAAAAGGCTGGCAAGAGCTGAGGAGCTGCTTGCCGATGTTCAGCTGGAGGGCCTTGGGGACAGGAGAGTGAATCAGCTATCCGGAGGACAACAGCAGAGAGTAGCACTTGCGCGTGCACTCGCTGCAGAACCTAAAATGATGCTGCTTGATGAACCGTTTTCGGCTCTTGATGAGGAATTAAGAGAAGATATGCGACAACTGATAAAGAAACTTCACCATGAGTTTCATATGACTACATTGATGGTAACGCATGACATAAATGAGGCGAGGCTGATGTCAGACAGGATCATAGGGGGAAGTTCATTGTTCCATTATGTTTAGAATCAAGAATTAAAAGTTGAGTGGGAGTAATCAGTTTTCAATAATATAAGAAAACCGCAATCGTTTGATCGTTATGATTGCGGCTTTTGTTTATTCTGATAGTATGAATTCCTTAGCTGCGATAATCGATGGAATGTCGTCGGCTATGTTCAGTATTGGAAGGCCTGCGAACTTGGAGTAAGGCTTGAGGTATTCCTCAATTTCACGCAGGTCATTCGAACCAAAATATTCCTTGGCGTATACTGCCCAACATTTCTTCAGCGTGGTCATATCGAAGTGGAAGATTGATGGGACAACATCGTCTGGCATGAACTCAGCTAAGTAGTATACAAAGGCAACATCGAACAGCGGATTGCCGTATGACAAATTGCCAAGGTCAATAATGAAGTCCCCGGAAGGTGAGTGAACTACATTGGATGGAGTCATATCTCCGTGCAGGCACTTGGTGTTCTCCGGCAATTTGAGAAGACGCTCCTTTAAGAGATCTTTTTCTTTATCATTAAATAGTTTGGTCTTATCCAAACCACTGAACACTCTAGATGTGAACGAAGGAATGAGGCTAGTATCCGCTTCAATACTGTGCATCTTCTTAACTGTGGTCGCGAAGATTTTAATATAGTCTTCAAGACGCTCAGGCTCTTGTGAGATAGCTCTCGAACAGGATACTTTATCCTTAATATATTCGAATACTATTCCAACCTCATTGTTGTTGGTCTTTATAAAGTCAAAAACCTTGGCAGTTGGTATACCAAGTTTGTTAGCGATGCAGTCGACGTTGTATTCTTCCCTGAGATAAGCCACAGAGGATTCGTCATCGGCATTTACAGCCTTGAGCATCTTAGAACCGTCTTGACTCATATATGATTTGGAATATAACCTTTCGCTGAACAGGTTCCATTCGTTTATGTCTATAGTCTTTATTTTTTCCATATTTATATTCTACATCAAGATCCTGAAAATTCCAGTTATAAGTTTTTTGAATAGCAATATGATGTGCTATAGATAGCACCTATTTAAAGTCTTCGAGTACGGTTGGTATAATGGAGAAGTACTAAATAGTACTTAGTTATTATTTAAAGAAGGAGAATTATTATGAAGAAGAAATTATTTGCTATTCTTATGTCAGCAATGATGCTCGTTACTTTCATGCCAATGACAGCATTCGCTGCAGAACCTATTGTAGGTGCTAATTTTAGATCAATGGGAGTTGGCAATGAAGCTACTTTTGAAACAAAGGCTGTAAAGTTTGCAAATGAAGTTGTAGAAGGCAAGTATAAGCTTATCTCAACTGAAGAAGTTGCAAAGCTTGATACATCAAAGGTTTTAGTAGTTGATACTATGCCTGCAGCATTCAGCAACATGAATCGTATTGCTGGCGCTGAGAATGCACCAATTTGGTCCCTTAGTAATGACGGAATCGACAGAAAGTCCGAGTTAAAGGGTCAGCAGAAGGTTTTACTGCAGAAGGTTGCTGACAAGTACGGCAAGAAGGTAAAGAAGATTACAAAGAAGGTTAAGAAGGACAACGTTGTAATCGACTCCAAGAAGAAGATTGTAGTTAGCAAGAAGGCTAAGATTGTAGTATACTGCGGATTCGTAGGATGCGATCGTTCCCACAATGGTGCTGCATACCTCGTAAAGAAGGGCTTCAAGAATGTTTATCGTTATGCAGGCGGAGCTGCTGCTTGGGAAGATGCTGGACACACTTTCGTTTCAGCTAAGTAACACACAGTTGATAATTTAAAGAAAGAAGGATGGAGCTTTGCTCCGTCCTTTTTTTAATAGAAAAAATCAATTTTGCTCTAATTGATTTTATGCATTTCAAAGTGATACTATTATGACAACTAGGAATGGTTTTATCCGTTGAAATATAAGGAGGACAAAATGAGTAAGAGATTATTCGCTGCTATATTATCAGTCATCATGTCTGTGAGCTTTATGCCTGCAGCTGTATTTGCTGCTGCTAATCCTGAAGATGTACAAGAATTCGGTGTATATACTTCTTGTAAAGTAATTAATGTAATAGAACCACTTAAGGATACATACTATTCGAAATTTGTAGATGCAACTGTTACATCATTGGTTGATAAAGCATCTAGTGCTGTTAAGAATCTTAAGTTTGATGAATCAAAAACTCTTGACGAAAATAGGAGAGTTGCAGATGGAATCATAAACAACCTGTTTGAAAGCATTTTTAATCATTACAAGGATGTTAAGAAGGCTGAGTTAGATTTAATGAAGACAGGCGCTAGTGATGCTGAACAAGCTGTGATTGCTACTGAACAAAAGAAGTTTGATACAACTATATATGATACAAAAAAACCATTGAGTGAAAACTATTATGTTGCAGATTTATTAGTAAATGAATGCAAAATTAATCTGATTGACTTAAGTAACCCATCATCCATCAAGGCTGCTAAGATTACTCAGAAGAACCCATCAGCTGATAAGAAGGGAAAGATCAAGGTTAAGTTTGGAGTTAAGACTGTAGGCGATGCTAAGATTGCACAGTATCAGATTTATAGATCAACTTCCAAGAATTTCAAGAAGGGACTGAAGAAAATAACTGTAAAGATTTCAGATCCTACACAGAGCACAGTAACTTATACTGATTCCAAGGGCCTGAAAAAGGGAAAGAAGTATTATTACAAGGTTCGTGGTGTTGTTGACGGAAAAACTTATACTAAGTGGTCTGGAATTAAGAGCATAAAGAGAAAGTAGTACGCAGGGCATATAATGGCCAAGATATCGATAGTATTAGCTGTATACAATGGAGAAAAGGACGTTGATAAATGTCTAAATAGTTTGCGTGGGCAGACTATGAAAGATATTGAAATAATCTGCGTTGATGATGGATCTACAGATAATACTGTAAGGGTTCTTAAGAAGCATGTAGCAGAAGACCCTCGTGTAAAGGTGTTCGAGCAGGGCGAGAATAGAAAATTGCTTTTGGCAATTAAACGAGGCGTTAAGGAAGCAACTGGGGATTACATCATGTTCGTTGATGATGATGACTGGTATGAACCTAACGCGTGCGAGAACGTTGCCGAGATAATTGATGCTGACCACCCGGACGTTGTGTATTTTGGCACGAACTTGGTCGAGCCGGAGGAGAAGGTTAAAAAAGACATAAGGGAGAATAGACTAAGACGTGTTGAGAGCACGGATATGAAATTCTCTGGTGAGAATACCCTGTGGCTTGACGATATAAGATATGTTTATCTGTGGAACAAAGCAGTCAAGGCAGATGTTGCCAAGAAGGCTTATGATGCAATGCCAGATGTGGAGATGACATATTATTCCGACATCTATGCATGTATGATGATTCACTATTATGCCAAAACTGTGGTTAGTACTTCAAAGAAGCTGACCAATTACAATTATACTAATGGTATATCCGGACAAGGATCAATGACTGCTGAACGTTATGATTATTTCCTAAGATGTACTCGTATATATGAAGATGGTATTAGAAATTTCTTTGAAAAGGAAAGCGATAACAAGAATTTGGACATCTTCGTGGAAGGGTACCGAGATAGAATGATGCCATATATTCGTATATGGAGGGATAAAGTTCAGGAATGTGATGCGGTTGAGGCTTTCGAGAGTCTGGTTAAATACTATGACATTGAGGACGTAATGCCTCTGCTCAAACATAATTATTATCGAGCTAATGCCTCTTGTAAGAAATATAAGAGAAGAGCTGAGAAGTTAGAAAGACAGCTTGAAGCTACAAATAAGAAATCTTTCTTATCTAGACTCATTGGACGATAGAATAGGAAACATCTTCTATCGATGAAAGTTATATAAGGAGACTGTGATATTAGTTTCATCAATTGGATTAATACGTAGTAAGTAGGTAAAATATAACTGTAAAAAGAAATTTTAAAGCATGTAATGATTAGAAATTAACATATCTCCTTAGAAGTAGTACACAGAGACCCTTCATAACGCAATTCCCTCGTTGTGCGTTATGAAGGGTGTTGCTTACTAGGAGAATAATAACGTTAAGAGTAGGAGGCAATTATGAAAATGAGTAAGAAATTATTAGCACTACTGATGGGTATCGTAATGGTATTCGCAATGACTGCATGTGGCAACTCTGCACCAGAACCAACAGAAGAAGGTCAGGAGGGGGATCCACTGGCAATTGTAAATGTTGAGGACAATGGCGATGTTACTTTCCACTGCACTGTAAACGGAGATTTCCTTACAGACAATGAGGCGGGCAACACTACAACAAGACATCTTGTTATTGCTGATGATGGATTCAACAAGGGCAAGGCTTTATTGAGTGCTTATGCTCCTGCTGTAGATATATATGAGGCAATGATGGAAGCAGGATTCACTCCGGAAGAGAATAATGAAGAAGAGTTCACGCTCGAGAAGGGTGAAAAGATGGCTGAAGGACAGAAGATAAATGTCACGCTGACTTGGGCTGGACAGGAAGAGCCTGTTGATGTAGCTGATATTCTTGTTCTTGGAGATGGATCTGAACCAAAGCTCGATTTCCACTTCCATGGTAACCACGCTAACTTCCAAAAGAATTACTCCGGCTGCGTATGCTGCTTGGATAGCTGCTATGTTGGAATTACTTCCAATGGCGCATATGGTTTCCTCGATGTTGAGAACAACAATCCATCAATTCTTGGAAATGCCAAGGTTCTGCCAGCAGCTGGTGAAGTTGTAATGGTAAAATTCAGCAAGGCTGAGTAATTATAGATATTGAATTTATCTATAGAATTGTAAATTGATATAAAGGCGGTCAA
The DNA here is from genome assembly GCA_018064755.1 of Candidatus Crickella equi. GTDB lineage: Bacteria > Bacillota > Clostridia > Peptostreptococcales > Anaerovoracaceae > Crickella > Crickella equi. The sequence goes on from JAGHUP010000012.1 coordinate 81,824, forward strand.
TTGGAAGACCGTCTTTTTTTATTTTACAATTTACTTAGCAAATATTTTGTTAAGGAGGAATATTATGAAACATTCAAGAAAAGTGTTCGCACTTATTATGACAGTTGCAATGGTATTCACAATGTCATTCGCAACTGTTGGAGTAAGCGCTGCTACTAAGACAAGTGGCAAGGTTGGCGCTGTTAAGTGGAACAAGGCTAAGAAAACAGTTTCTTTCGATGTTACAGTCAATGAGAAGATGCTCAATGGAGCAGCTGTTACACATTTCATCATTAACGATAAGATGACAAGAAAGGCTGAAGTAAAGGGACAGAAGACTGGCAAAACTGGAAATGCTGGAGCTGGACTCTTCTCAACTAAGGCTAACGCGCTTGATCTCTACGATGCACTCGTAAAGGCTGGCGCTACTCCATGGGTTGACAAGTTTGCAGAAGATGCAACTTCATTCGGTGCAGGAACAATCAAAGATAATGTTAACAATGGAAACACTGCATACAGCAAGCTCGAGATGACATTCAAGAAGGATGGCAAGACTTATACACCACAGGATATGGTTAAGTATAAGAACAAGGGTGCTGAGGCTGCAGCTCCTGTTGAGATGTGCTTCACAGGAAACTATGTAAATAACAGAACATACAATTCCGGATGTGTTGCATGTATCTTTAGCTGCTATGTTGGCGTAACAAGCAACCAGGCAATCGGAATTGGTACAACTAACGAGAAGGAAAACTACTTCTTCGCTTCTGATTTACTGAAGGCAGGAGATAAGTACACTGTAACTTACAAGATTAAGCCAAACGATTCTGGATACAACTACATTTCAGCTGGACAGTTCAACAAGGATAAGGCTAAATATGCTCTCCTGGATGTAAGACCAGCAGAAAAGTATGATTACAGCCACATTAAGGGTGCTTTCCAGGCTTCATTCAAGGAAGCTAAGAACACTGACGAGACAGGAATCGCTGCTCTCAAGGCTGCAGTTAAGAAGTATGGTAAGAACAACAAGTATGTTCTCTGCTGCAACACTGGTAAGGGATTTGCTAAGGCAGCAGCTGACGTTATGGCAACTCTCGGTGTTAAGCCAGCTAACGTACAGATTCTCTGTGGAGGATTCGAGAACTGGAAGACTAAGTTCAAGTATCAGCAGGGCACAGATGGTAACGTAATCGTTGACCCAGTTAAGAAGGTAATTACACTTGACGCTAAGGTAAATGGACCTATCTATATGCTGAAGGATGCAAATGGTAATCCAGACAAGACTAAGAAGGATTGGACTCACCACCTCGTAGTTAACGAGAATGGATCCAACGGTAAGGTTTGCTTCTTCCCAACTAAGGCAAAACCAATGGACGTTTACAACGCATTCAAGGATCTCGGAACTGAGGAAGGTCCTGGTGAAGCAATGATTAGAAAGACTGAAAACGATAAGCCAGCAGCTGGAACACTCGTTGAAGGCGGCAAGGTTGACGTTAAGGTTTCCTGGAAGAAGGGCGGCAAGAAGGTAACTAAGACTCTGCCACAGATTGTAAAGAGAATTGACCAGAAGACTGGTAAGGCTCTGAAGGAAAAGTATGTTGCAGATATGAGATTCGGTGGATGCTGCAAGGGCGTTTCAACAATGACTAAGCCTGAAGAAAAGATGAACATCTCTGGATGCATCACTTGCACATTCTCATGCTGGATTGGTACAGTTTCCAATGCTCAGTATGGATACAGCACTGAGGAAGTTGTTCCTAACAGAAGCGTACTCCCTAAGAAGGGAACTAAGGTTACTGTAACTTACACAGTTAAGTAATACATTTCAAATTATCTAAGAGCGGACTTCGGTCCGCTCTTTTATTGTCCAGTATAGAGATTATCAATTGTGAATAGTCCGTTCATAATGGTAATATTTTAATGGAAATTTATGTGATAAGAGGTAGGAGATGGCAGAGAAAATCAACACTGCTAAAGACTGCGTACACTGTGGTGTATGCAAGAAGAATTGCGACTTTCTAACTAAATACGATATCGTTATAGGTGACACCGGCAGGCTGAAGGAATTAGCTTATCATTGTTTCTTGTGTGGTAAGTGCACAGAGGTATGCCCAATTCATATTGATGGCAGAGCAGAGGTGCTGAACCTGCGCAGAGAGTATGCGGCTGAACATATGAGTGAACTCGAGGATAAGTATAAGGGTGCTTTCGGCGAGAAGCGAAACTACAAGTTCCGTAATTGGAGACATGCCACGGAAGGATTAGTATTTTTCCCGGGTTGCAACTTCCCATCTCTATTTCCCAAAACAAATGATACAGTCAGCAAGATTTTTGCCAAGTACGGAATTGGTACAGTATATGATTGCTGTGGTAAACCGGTTGCAGAGCTCGGTTCTGTAGCGGATGAAGATAGAATAATCGAAGAGATTAAATCCAAGCTGCAAGAGAATAACATCGAGGAAATCATCCTTGCATGTCCTAACTGCCGTGGGCATTTTGGCGATAGACTTGGGGTGAAGGTAACCAGTGTTTTCGCCAAGCTGCATGAGCTGGGTGAAGGTCAAGTTTATGAAGGCGATGTTAAGTTCTTCATACCTTGTCCGGACAAAGAACTCAAGCAGTGGGTTGATGAAATCAGACCATTTATAAATGGCAATATTTCATATGTTGAAGGTATCCAGTGTTGTGGCCTCGGAGGACATGCAGGACATATTGAGCCTGAATTGTCACAAGGTTTCGCAGATAAGTTCAAAGCCAATGAACAAGGTCAAGTGTTCGCATACTGTGCTTCTTGTACAGGCAGACTGAAGAGAAATGGATTCGATTCCATTGACCATATATTAACTAAGATTCTCGGAACTGACGAAAAACCAGATACAGCAACTTCGTACGTTCATCGTATGATGACTAAATACAAATAATTGAGTAATAAGAAATCCAAAGACAATACAATAATCGTGTTCACACGTGTACCGGTGCCTGGTCAGACTAAGACTAGGATGATGCCGTATTTCACACCTGAACAATGTGCTGATCTGCATCGCTGTTTCCTCCAGGATGTTTCCAGGCAGGTGAAAAAGGTAGATGCAGATATTATTGTGTCATATACTGGCGGAAATCCAGACCAGCTCGAGCAGATCTTCGGTAAGAAGGTAATGTATATCGAGCAGATCGGCGATGGACTTGGCAATAGAATGGCTGACGCTATTAGAAAAGCCCATGAGACGGGTTATGACAAAATCGTTCTGATTGGTACTGATGTTCCTGAACTCGAAGCTGAGACGCTGGATGCAGCGTTCGCTATGCTCGATGCTTGTGATGTGGTAATGGGTCCAACTGAGGATGGCGGATATTATCTTATCGGAATGAAGGAAGCACATCAACAGGCTTTCAATGTTAAGAAATACGGAGAGGCAAGCGTCCTCGAGGAGACCTTGAAAGGTATTTCAGATGCTGGCCTTACAGCTGTAACAATAGATTCATATGATGACATAGATACTCCGGAAGATGCACATGGTTACCGTGAGAGAATGAGGGAAGATGCAGGCCTCAGAAGGTCTGCAACAGGCAAGTTCCTAAGGGACAATGCTAAGATTTCCATCATCATTCCTACCTACAATGAGGCTTCTACGGTAGCTCAGTTAATGGAACAACTTCAGGAATATAAGGAAGATGCTGAAATCATCTTCGTTGATGGCGGAAGCCAGGACGATACGCTCAAGATAATTGACGACGAGTTTAGAGTGATTACTTGCGACAAGGGAAGAGCTATTCAGATGAACACTGCAGCACGTGAGAGCACGGGAGATATCTTGTTCTTCCTGCACTGCGACAGCAAACTTCCGGCCAAAGTCACAGAAGAGATCCGCCATGTGATGGCGACTGACGACTACGGTTGTTTTGGCGTGAAGTATGACTCGAAGAATTTCTTCATGTGGACTAACAGGGTAATATCCAATCACAGGGCGTGGAATAGGGGATTGCCGTTCGGAGATCAGGGCATCTTCATCGACAGAAAGCTATTCTTCGAGATGGGAATGTTTCCGGAGATGTCAATGATGGAGGATTATGAGTTCAGCCGAAAGATGCTGAGATACGGATTCAAGCCGGGTAAAGCAACAAGTAGAATTGAGACTTCAGGCCGAAGATATAGAGGTGGAACAATTGGAATTCTGAAGACGGAATATAGACTGTGGAATCTCCGTAGAATGTATCGCAGGGGCGATGCAATCGAGAAATTAGCCGAACTGTACAAAGATATTAGATAATGAACGTAACTAAAGAACTAACAAATGAATATAAGCTGTTGGCTCAGGGTGAGTACAATGCAAACTATCTCTTCGAAGAGAACGGAGAGCAGATGGTGCTAAGAGTTAATCATGGAAGTCAAATGCACTTGGACAATCAGATCGGATATGAGGCGGCAGCTATGAGATATCTTGAGGAAACTGATAGAATTCCGCGGGTTTTGGCAGTAGACGATAGCTCTGACGCTCTTGGCAATGGCGCACTGGTGATGACGTATTTGCCAGGTTATCATCTTGACTACAACAAGCGCGAAGAAATGAAGGCAGTTGCAAAGTGTCTTGCAGATATTCACAGCTACAAGGTGCCGGAAAACAATTCCTTGATAGCTCCTAAGAATTCGCTCAAAGCAATACTTGATGAGTGCGAGGAGATGATATCTGTCTATATGGAATCGGATCTTCCGGATGTGGATGCCAAAACAAGGCTACGTAATCTGCTGGATAAAGCATGGAAGTTGGTTGATGTAAATGCAAGTGATGAGACGTATCGCTGCATTATCAATACAGAGCTTAATTCTACCAACTTCTTGATTGACGATGATTGTGCAAGATTGGTTGACTGGGAGAAGCCTCTGTATGGAGATCCTGCTCAGGACATTGGGCACTTCCTGGCGCCAACTACAACATTCTGGAAGACAGATGTAATATTTGATAACGAGACGATACTGTGGTTCATTGATGAATATATCAAGCAGGTAGCAGATAGATATGACACTAACGGACTCGTTGGTAGAATTCTTCAGTTCACGACTATTACGTGCCTTAGAGGAATGACATGGTGCGCTATGGCATGGGTGCAGTATCAGAAGTCCGAGAAGGAACTTATGAATGAGAGTACAAGACGCAAATTGGATCAGTATCTTGATAACTCTTTCATTGAAATGATAGAAAACATCGTTAATAAGGCGGCTGCATATTGACGCTATCTATTGGTAGGTAAATAACGTAGTTGTTAAAATCATAGATAGGAATAATTCCAAATCCATGAAAACAAGGAGAATTAATACTAATGGCGGATTTAGAAAAGAAGGTTTCTGAAGCTGTAGCAGAGGAACCTAAAGAAAAGAAGCTTGAATGGGGAAAGAAGATTCTTGTAGTTGCATTCTTCGTTGCACTGCTACTGATTTATCTCTTAGTACCAAGTGTTCATCAGTGGGTTAACGATGTAATCGTTATGTTCAAGACTGGTGATTTTGATGAGATGAGAGCGTTTGTTGCGCAGTATGGAAAGTGGGCTGTATTGATTTCATCATTGCTGATGATCTTCCAGTCGCTGGCTGCACCACTTCCAGCATTCTTCATTACTCTGACTAATGCGAACCTCTTCGGTTGGTGGCAGGGCTGTATCGTTTCTTTCGTTTCTTCAATGCTTGGAGCAGCTCTCTGTTTCTACATTGCAAGATTCCTGGGAAGAGATATTGTTGAGAAGATCTGCACTAAGGGTGCTCTGCTCTCAATTGAAAATTTCTTTGAGAAGTATGGAAAGAAGTGTATTCTTGTAGCAAGACTGCTTCCATTTATCTCGTTCGATGTAGTATCATATGCTGCAGGACTTACTGCAATGGACTTCTGGGGATTCTTCATCGCAACAGGAATTGGTCAGTTGCCTGCATGTATTGTATATTCATATGTAGGTGGAATGCTCACCGGAGGTGCAAAGTTACTCTTCACTGGACTGCTCTGCCTGTTCGCTCTAGCTATTACAGTTGTAATCATTAAGTCCATTTATAATGCTAGACAGAAGAAGAAGGAAGAGGCTAAGAACAAGGAAGCATAAAATTGGAATTCATTAAGAAGAACATCAAGTTAATAATCTTCTGTGCAATAATCGTTCTGATTCTGGTACTTAACCATTTTTTCGGATGGTCTGAGTATCTGTCAGATATCGACAATTTGGGATTCCTGTCAGATATGATTAGGAAGAACATGCTTTTAGCAGGTCTGATATATACAGGGATTACAATTGTCGCTTGTGTTGTTCTGGCTCTGCCGGGCGTTACATTTGCGATATTATCCGGTGTTCTTTTTGGACCATGGTGGGGAACGCTATGGTGTTTAATTGCAACTACTCTTGGTGCAATCGTTGCATTCATAGTTGGAAGATTCTTCTTGCATGATTCAATCAAGCCACAGGTCGAGAAGAGCAAACTGATGAAAAAACTGTTCTTCGACGATATTGGTAGGAGCGATGTGGTGCTACTGGCGATTACAAGACTTGTGCCACTGTTCCCATATAATATTCAGAACTTTGCATACGGAATTACAGATATGTCGCTGGGACGCTATTCTCTATTCACATTCATATTTATGATTCCGGGTGTAGCTCTTTACACAATTGGAACTGCTGGAATTGTGTCAGGCGACAATAGAGCTCTATACCTCGGCATTGCTGCAGTTCTGCTGGCGGTAGTTCTGGTACTTGGCTGGTATATCAAGAGGACCTTCTTAACTGAGGAAGATCTTGAACTTGCCGAGCAAGACAAGAAGTAATAATCAAACAATACAAAACCCTTGGCCATATGGTCCAAGGGTTTTTGTGTCTATAGCCTGCTATAGATTTCCTCTATTGGTAATGCTGCTGATATAGGAATAAAATTACTACAGTTAATAATGCTCTTATTATGGAGGTAATGATAAATGAGAATTGATGCAAGAGGCACACAGTGCCCAATCCCAGTACTTATGGCTAAGAAGGAGCTCGATGCTGGCGAACAGGATGTTGAAATCCTGGTAGATGGACAGACACAGGTAGATAACCTGGTAAGACTGGGAGACACAATCGGAAGACCGGCTACAAGCGAAGCATACGAAGGTAAGTTCTTAGTTAAGTTCGCTAACGGCGACACTAAGAAGACTGAATTCGATGTTGACAGCTGTTCAACGAATAGTTCTTACGCAGTATTCTTTAACAAGGATGCTATCGGAACTAATGAGGGAGAGCTTGGTGGCAACCTGGCTAAGATGGCAATTCTGACTCTGTCTGAGAGTGCTCAGCTGCCAGCATATATGCTCTTTATGAACGAAGGTGTTAAGCTCGTTGCAGGAGATTGCCCACAGCAGAATGTTGACAGTCTTAATGCAATGATTGAGAAGGGCACTAAGGTTCTGGTATGCGGAACTTGCCTGAACTTCTATGGAATCAAGGATGATTTGAAGGTTGGAACTGTATCCAATATGTATGACATTCTTGGCGCTATGCAGGAAGTTGGAAAGACAATTAAGCTCTAAGTTATTATTGAAATACGCAAGGTAAAGTCGCAGTCGAAAGACTGCGACTCAGACCGTAGACAAAGCTCTTTTTCAGGCTATCGCCTGAAGGAGGGCTTTTCTTATGTCATAGAATAATTGAATTTAAGGTTTATCCAGGATATTTGTT
>JAGHUP010000006.1 GCA_018064755.1 Candidatus Crickella equi
ATCCAGGAAGTTACAAAGGATACCTACGAAGAAACCAGCAAACCACTGCTTTCCAGTAGCGTTCTTAACGTCATCCATCTTGTCCTTCTTAATCTTAACGATTGTGCCAACTGCTGTACCAACGAAGCAAGCACCGAGGACGATTTGTAAAGCTAATAACATAATTGTTCCTCCTTAAATATAAGAAATAAACTATTAAATTGTTATCCTATAAAATCTGTGCATACCCCGATGTTCGCACTATCCTACAGGATAATTGATAGTGATATTTTATTATCAATTGGTCTAATTGTCAACATTTTTTTCACACAACCTTCACATTTTGTTGACTCTCATTTTTCTCTATTTTCGTTGAAATTCCAATAAAAAACCGCCTGTCAATCTGACAGACGGTTTGTTTTTTGTTAGTGTTATGTCCTAGAAGAACTTCAAGCCTCTTTCCTTCTTAGCCATCTGAATCTTCAGTCTCTTAACAGCTTCTCTAGCATCTTCCTCAGTGTAGTTGTTCTCACCGATGATGTTGGACTCGATACCCTCAGGGTTCTTGTTAAAGTCAACAACGTCTACCAGATACTTACTCTCTACTACGAAAGTTCCAGCTGTACCGGACCAGTTCAGTCCTGCTACAGGAATTCCTCTCTTACCGATTTCTTCTACGCAGTTAACGTAGTCAACGTCCAGGTTGCCCCATCCGTCTGTCTCTACGATAACGCCATCACATCTTGAACACTCAGCAATAACTGCTGCGCTTCTTGAACAGAGAATCTTATCGATATTTGCTTCTGGGGAACCGAATACCAGTACTCCCATCAGATCGATGCCAGGATCCTCGCCGAGAACCTTAATCAGTGGATCTCTGAAGTGATGTAAACTTGTCTCTTTAGTTGAAGGACCTACTCCCATGATTCCACCTCCTAGTTCATAGCATGGATTGCGCCGTCTCTGAACTCATTAGGAGTCAGCATAACTGGCATGCATCCCATATCAATAGTTGACTTGCCGCCTTCTACGCCACATGGCTCGTCAGCGAAGAACCAAGTGTCGAGCATAGCGCCGTGACCGATTACCTCCTTGATTACGAGAACCTTCTTCTGGCCCTGCTTAACTGTATCATAGTAATCGTGTCTCTCTGTTGCTGCGTTGCCATCGAACTTCTTCATCTGCATTCTGAACTGCTGCATCCACTCATCGACAGCCTTGTAAGCCTCGATAATTGCATATCTTTCCTGTCCAAGTCCCTTCTTGAAAGTGATATCAACAGAAACGATAATGTCGTCGTCAGCAGGAGTTCCTGCCATGTTCAGATGAAGCATCTCCTTGAGGTTACCGTTGCAGGAACCAAATTCGTGAACCTGCTCACCCTCAGTGTCAACGCCTGTAGGCATTACATAAACGCCTGTTACAGTATGTGTAATTCCCTCGCCTCTCTTGCCAAGAACCTTAGTTGAGAGTGGGATAATATCCATAATTGCATTAGTGTGTCTGTCGTGGTCACCAGGCATGATAATCTGGAGTTTGATATCCTCGATTACCTCGCTATGTGCCTTAACGTATTCAGACATGTCTTCCTTAAATGTCCACTTTCCATCAGGAGTAATCAGGTTCTCATCCCCGAATGCTACCTCTGTCATGTGGTAGGACTTAATTGAAAGTCTTCTCAGCTCGATATTTTCAGCCATTGGAAACACCTCTTCTTTTGTATAGTGTTTTATTTAACAATATAATTTTTGAAATGGGGGCAGTGTTACCTGCCCCCATCTACGTCCCAATTGGAACGTTGTCCTATTCACTTTAGACTAGTTTAAAACTAGATCTGAGCGTGATACTCGTATGGCAGTGGAACGATCTGTCCAGGTGCCTCGAGCTCTTCTAACAGCTTCAGAGTATCAGTTACGATACCTGTCTGCATCTCGATGTTGTGAGGCTCACCAGCGTTAGCGCCCATAGGTACCATAGGAGCAACTGCTCTTGGAGTACCAGCCTGTCTTACTACAGGTGGCAGTGCTGCGATGATGATTGTAGGGATACCTGCCTGCTCGATTGCTCTCTGCACGATTGTTGCAGAGCGGTGGCAAGTTCCTCATCCAGCTGTCATGAGAACAGCATCAACACCCTGCTCTACGAAGAACTTAGCGATTGCTGGGCCAGTCTCTTCTGTGAACTTCTGGATGTTTCCGCCGCCGCCCATGAAGCCTGCGTGGAATTTAGCTACTCCGCCGATAACGCCAGCCTTAGCGAGCTCGTGAAGTCTCTCATAAGGGAACATAGCGTTGATGTCTCTGTTTACGTCAGAGTTATCATATCCACCGTGGGATACCATCAGCTGATCTGGAGCGTAGCTATCATCAACCTTTCTCCAACCGAAGTCTCCTGCGAGATTAAATCTCTCCTGATCCTTCTGGTGTACGCCTGCTGCAGTAGCGATAGCGATAGTCATCTCGCTCAGCTTCTTAGTAACAGGAGCCCAAACTGGAGCTGGAGTAACAGGTACATAAATCTCGGACTGTAAGCCCTTTACAACTGTTAAACTCATTGTTTATTCCTCCTCGTTGTATTGTCTTAATATTTCAAGTCTACGTGCTTCTCTGACAGTGAGATTGTTGAAATACTTGTCGTTGATCTCAGTGCTCTTCTGCTCGAGAAAACTCATGTTCCAAGCAACTGTCTGACCAACCTTAAGTTCTCCTTCGGAAATTACCATTCTCTTAGGTACGGAGATGAATCCCAGTCTTCCCATGAGGTCAACGTCGATTGCACCATCCTTAACCGCAACAATGACTCCTTCCATTCTAATTAACTTATCACCGTATTTCATCTAACAAACTCTCCTATAATTCAGATTAGTCGTACTTTTCTTTTCTCTTCTGGGACATTGGCAGTGACTGCTCGTTTGCAGCTCTTTCAATCTTGATTCCCAGTGCCTTTTCGCATGCCTCGAGGTTGTTCTCCTTAACGTTAGGATTCCACTTTCTCTCAGCTGGCTTAACTTCTTCGCCTGCCATCTTAGCCTTGAGCATTGCGATACCTCTGATTGCATCTTCCTTATCAAGGCAGTTGCACTCGAGTACTTCGTTCTCAATTCCGGACTTGGACTTGTTGGAGTCTACCATTGCGTCGCAGTACTTGTTTCCTACTACGAGAGCACCCTGCATAGCGCAGAATGAGTGACCAACAACTGGAACGCCTCTCTTACCGATGTTCTCGATATGAGTTACGAAGTCAACGTGGTTGTTTCCGAATCCTTCAGTAGTTACGAATGCGCCGTCAACGTCGAGCATTTCAACCATCTGGCCAACTCTTCTGGATACATAGAACTTCTCAGTATTAGCCTGAGGTGAACCTACGAAGATAACTCCGCACAGGTCGAGCTCTTCATCGTGAAGAACTTCGAGTACCAGTGGCTCTCTCCAGTAATGTCTGGACATTTCCTTGGAAGCAGGTCCGATGCAAGTAAGAGCGTGGATGCATCCATCGAGTACTTCGAGTGGGGATGCAGCTACAGGAACGTTTCCGAGGTCAACGTTAGGTCTAGCTCCGAGAGTTCCAACTGGCTCTGTTGGGAACAGGTAGTTATCATGCATAGCGCCCTGGCCCATGATCTCCTTAACGATAACGACTTTCTTCTTTCCAGGTCTTCTAACCTGCTTCAGAACTTCTTCGCTATCAGCCTTGTCAGCGTCGAGCTGCTTCTTCATAGCCTTTCTGATTTCAGCTGTTACATAGTCAACTGCTCTGTGAGCTGCCATAGGTCCTGGTCTCTCCATGTTCTTACCGTTTACGATAGTAACCTGGTACTTAATAAGAGTTTCGCCCTTATCTACAGCACCTGGACGGCCCCACTGCATGTTCTCATCGATGTATCCTTCGGATGAACCGAACTCACCGATCTGAACGCCTTCTTCAGTTGTTCCAGTAACTACTGTTACAACGCCATCAAGAACCTTAGTTACGCCGTAACCAAGATCGAAATCTCCGTCCTTAGCAGCGATAGGCTGTACGTCCATAACTGCCTCAGAATATGTATGATAGTTGTCTGGAGTAACAACATCAATCTTCAGATCAAGAACGAGTTCTTCTGAATCAACAGCTTCCTTCTCGATTCCTTCTCTGATGTAAAGAGTCTTGCCATCGAACTTTGTTTCAGGTCCTCTAGCAACCTTCTCGATTACATAGTGCTTTCTAGTAAGCTCTCTAACAACCTTATCCTCGAGCTCAGCTGCTGCTGCGCCACCAGCTACTACAGGAGCTGCTCCTGCTACTGCTGCGCCACCGCCGAGTCCTGCTGGAATCTGGATGTCAATGTTCTTACCTTCGCCAATGTGCAGATTGATAACTCCGCCTGCTGCTGGAGCTGCTGCTACTGCTGCTGCTGCAGGAGCTGCTTCCTCAGCTGCCTCTTCTTCACCAGCACCAACTTCGTCAAACTTGTCAACGATGTCTGGAGTGATTGGAGTCAGGGAATCTACAGTCTTAGTTAACTTTGTTCCGTTAAGAACCTGTCCGAGCTTCAGTGCTCCGTCAAGGTTCAGAAGACCAGAATCTACCAGATCTGGGAAGATGTTAGGGTCTTCGAAGTTTGCAGGTGTCAGTTCTGTTCCTGCTTCACATCTGCAGCATAATACTGCTGGATCGTTTGCATGCTGTTTAGCTGTTTCAGCTGTAATTGACATATCGATCTTCCTCCTTAAAATTGTTGCTTTAAGTCTACGCGGAGTGCATAGACGGGATAGTGTATTAACGACCCGTCACCGGTGATTAATCGGGGGTAATCACCGGCTTCAGGATTAATACCAACTAACTAAATAAAATTATATCTGTAAATAGATTACGTATTACTCTACTTCTACGTTATCTACTACATTCAGGTCCTGGTCAACAGCCTTAGAAACTGTGAGCTCTCTATATCTGTCATGACCAACAGCGTCCATAGCCTTGTCTGTCATGTGGAGAACCTTCAGTCCCATCTTAGGGCCGGAAGCCATTACTGTGTTAGAGCAGTCTGAGCAGTTTCCGATCAGAACGTACTCACAACCAGTGCTCTTGAAGTCGAGGTTGTTCTTAACCTGTCCTGGGCAGTTTCCTGGACGCTCGCACTTACGAGTTCCATTAGGCTGCAGCTGAGCCTGCTTGCAGTAGCAGATGTGTGTAACTTCTGCCTTATACTTGCTAGCAAGGTCCATCATTCTGTTGAGGTTACCACCGCATGCACATACGAGGATACCCATCTTGTGACCAGTCAGATCATCGAATGGAACTGTTACGAGGATAGCTCCTGTAGCCTTCATAATAGGAGCATCAAGAGTAGTTGCGCTTCCTGTGAAGGATCCGCCCATGATGATTTCACCAAACTCTTCCTCAAGTCCGCCAGCCTTCTCGATTAGAGCGCCAACAGTTGTTCCTACAGGAACGTTCATGAATACGTGTGCTTCATTTCCGCCCTTGATTCTTCCTCTTACAGTTACGTTCTTGTCGATCAGAGGCTTCTTATCTTCGATAGCCTTAGCGCAAGAATAAACTGTCTCGGAGTTGATTACTACTGAGTTAGCAGCAGCTGGGAGCTGATTTGGCTCGAGCTCGATGCCGAGGCACTCTCTTACTACAGCTCTTTCTTCGCCCATTGGGTAAATGTCTGGGAGAAGGTGTCTCTCGATTGCAGGCTCGTTAGCGAGCAGCTTGTCAAGAGTCTCAATAGTAGCCTTATGCTTTTTCTTAATTGCGATGATGCCCTTGTCAGCACCAGCAATCTCCATAACGTACTTAATTCCTCTGATCAGAGTCTCTGGATCCTCATCGATCTGAGCGATATTATGAGCAAGTCCTGGCTCACACTCAGAAGCGTTTACGAGGATATATCCGTGGTCGAGAAGAATTGATCCATCCTTCTTAGGTCCGATCTTGATGGAAGTAGGGAATCCTGCTCCACCCTGACCGATGATACCTGCGTTCTTGATCAGCTCGAGGTTGCTTGATCCCTCAACCTTTACATAATCATCACTCTGCTTCTCATCTGGCTTAATGATGATTCTGTCGTTAGTGATGTAATCAACAACGCCAGAAACTGAAGCGTGAACTGGAGCACCAAGTCCAGTTGGCTCTGCGATAAGCTGTCCTCTCTTAACCTTGTCGCCAGTCTTAACAACTGGAGCGCATGGTCTACCAACAGCGCCCTGCTTGAGCATCATCTGAATGTTTTCCATGATACGAATCTCCTTTATAAAAAATATTATTAAAATAAATAATTGACCGGAAACGATATAGATTTTCTCTATAGACATAGAGATACTATTTCACATTCCCATACACACATATATTAACATTCAAATGCAGTTATATCAATGCATTAATTGTTTTATCTTGTACTTATTTCCGTTGCCTTTTTGTGCACTTTGTTAAAATAAACAATTTTTTGTCAATCGTTGGTTGAAGTGCATAAGAATTATTTGTAGATTGTTATTAGACCATCTGTTGGGCACTATATAATGTATATCAAAATTTCACTTGATATTTCAGTAATTTCAGCTGTATACTCAACACTGTACTTTAAGTTAAAAGGATGGTAAAAAATGGCAAAAACATCTAAAAGCACCAGAAGTCGTATTGTTTCTACCGCTTGGAAGCTTTTCTACCGTGATGGATACGATAATACGACTATAGATGACATCATCGAAGATGCACATGTATCCAAAGGATCCTTCTATCATTATTTTGCTAGCAAGGAATCCCTTATTGACGGTATTTCGTATCTCTTCGATGAAGCATATGAAGAAATCTTGGATAACATCGATGAGGCCCTATCCCCTATCGACAAGCTGGTTACACTTAACCAGGAAATATTCTTCATGATTGAGAATACAGTGCCGGTTCACCTGCTAACAAGAATTATGTCATCCCAGCTAACAGCCAAGGGAGACAAGCACTTGCTCGACCCCGACCGCACATATTTCAGAGTTATTAGACAGATTGTTATCGACGGCAAAGAGCAAGGTGTCTTTAGCGAAGCTTTTTCTGTTAATGAAATCTGTGTATCCTATGCCCTTTTCGAGCGCGGGCTTATGTACGACTGGTGCGTATCCAACGGCAACTACGCGTTTTCGCAGTACGCCTCGAAAATAATGCGTGTTTTCCTTAACGGATTCACCATTTAACAATCATCTCTATAATTATCATATAAAAACAACAGCGGTTCCGAAGAACCGCTGTTTTGTTGTATTCGATTTTCAGCTTAATTATTTGATTACTCCGAATACGTTCAGAAGTACAACGAGCATGAAGAATGGAACGATGACTGTGAGCTCAATCTTGTCCCACTTAGAAATCTTACCAAACTTTCCGTCGTTAGTAACTTCCTTCTCGTAGTTATCCCAACCCCAGAACCATGGGAAGATAGCAGTCAGTAAGCAGCCGAGTGGCAGCAGTACATATCCTGAGAAGCAATCGAACCAGTCATAGAGTCCATAGTACTCAACTGATCCAACGTATGCCCATGGAATCTGAACATCAGACATAACGCCAAATCCGAGGGATACGAGAATGTTCAGAACAGCCATTCCGATTCCGTAGAGAACCAGGCCCTTCTTACGTCCCCAACCAAGGTTGATTTCGAATGTTCTTGCAGTGATCTCAACGAATGAGAACAGTGATGAAATAACCGCGAAGATCAGTGCTGTGAAGAAGAATGCTCCGATGATTCTTCCGCCTGGCAGGTTACCAAAGATATCTGTCAGTACTCCGAAGATTAGGGATGGTCCCTTCTGTACGTCAACGCCTGCGCCGAATGCTGCAGGGATGATAACGAATCCAGCAACGATAGCTGCTACTGTATCAGCGAATGATACGAAGATAGCGTCACTTCTAAGGTTGTTCTTCTTAGGCAGGTTAGCACCCAGTGTTACAAAGAGTGACCAACCGATACCAACGGAGAACAGGCACTGAGTTACAGCATCTGCAGCAACCTTAACTGAGAAGTTGCTGAAGTCTGGCATGAGGTAGTACTTAAGGCCTTCCATAGCTCCTTCTGCTGAAGTACAAGCATATACGCCGCAGATAATCAACAGACAGAAGAGTGCAGGAAGCATTACCTTAGCCATCTTCTCTACGATGTTAGTAATTCCGAAGAACAGGAAAATAATTGTGAATGCCAGCAGTCCAAGCGCCCATACAAGAGGCTCTACTGTGCTGGAAGTGAAGTCTGTAAAGTACTGCCATGGGTCAGAACCGAAGTCACCACTTACGATGAAGTTGACAGCGTACTTGATAACCCATCCACCTACTACGAAGTAGTATGCGCAGATCATGATTGTTGCGAGGTTACCAATCCAACCGAGCAGACCCCAAGCCTTCTTCTTGCCGCACTCTGCGAATGCTGTTACGCAGTCTGACTGAGTGTGACGACCGATTGCTGTCTCCAGCTCTACCATAGGCTTAGCCAGAAGCAGAATAATAATGATGTAAACCAGCATGAAGATTCCGCCACCACCACGATATGCGAGGTAAGGGAATTTCCAGATGTTACCAAGTCCAATGGATGCACCGGCTGCTACCATGAGGTATCCGAATCGTGATCCCCATTCCGCCTGTCCACTGTTTAAAGGTGTATCAGACATAATAAATTCCTCCTAAAGATAAGTTTTGTCTTTCTTATATGTTTATATCCGCTATGAACAGATATAATAAATGTCGTTTAAATTATAACACTTCTTATTTTATATAATAATATGAACTATTTATTATACTTTTATAGCATATTTCCCCACCTGTATTCTTTCTTTACATTGCAAATACTGGTATTTTTTAGTAGACTGAAGTATATACTTTCTATATTTCTAATCTTAATATTTGTATTATTGAAAAAACAAATAGGAGTCTGGGCGGATACTGCCGTTCAGACTCCTAACTATTATTTGTCATATTTTTAGTATTTTTTACGGTATATTTACACGTCTGTACTTCTATTTAGAAAGACGTTTGTCGAAAATGCCGTGAACTTTACCGATTTCCTGTACAGATATGAATGCCTGTGGATCTAATTCATATATTGCAGCCACAACTCCGTCAGACTCTTTCTTGGTTACAATAGTCTTTACAATGTTAGTCTGTGTCTTGGTATATGCACCCTCTCCATACCAACTAGTAACGCCTCTATTAATCTTGTTAGCAAGTTCAGTAGCCATAACTGGAACCTTCGAATATACCGTGATTTCGATATAGTGATTCTGAAGGTGTCCCTTGTCCATTGCCCAAGCAAGAATCGCAGCATAGAAGATTGAGAAAGCCGCTCCCTCTATGCCATATATGAATGCGCATATAGAGTAAACGCATACATTTACAATCATATTGATTAATCCGATACTAAATCCTGGTTTCTTCTGAGCGAGAACCATTCCGATACAATCAGAAGCTCCTGCACCTGCACCAGATGAGAATGTTCCAATTCCAAGTGCAAATCCTCCTACAACTGCCGCAGCGATACATCCCATTATTTTATTCTCAATAATTGGTGTGTCTGCAACAGGGATTATTGACAGAAACAGTGATAAGGATGTAATCGAATACACTGTCTTTACCAGGAACTTTGCTCCCAGGACCTTCATTCCATACAAGAATGCCGGGATGCTCATTCCCCAATAGATAATACCCAGCCAGCCAATCTTAGGAATAGCAGGTATTCCAATTGTCTTAAAGAGCAATTCGATGAGCTGGGCAACTCCCATTGCACCACTACAATAAATTAGAAATGGTGTTACAAGGTAATTCATAGTCAGGGCAAAAATGAAATTGCCAACAGATATGTATACCAGTTGCTTAATTAATCTTGATGTATCGTTTGACTCTATTCTCTTATCTAATTCCTGAAACTTACTCAATTTTCCAATCTCCAAAAGTGCTGATTCGTACTATTTTATGTGCATTGTAAGGATGTTAGTTCCCTTATCATCCATAGTGATTTCCATGTCATCAACAGCATGTTTAACGATGCTCCATGAAATACTATCACCTTCATCGTCCGGATTGAATTCACAATCCTTTGTTGAAACTACAACTGTTGCATCTTTATCCCTTGCCGAATATTCGACATCAAACTTGATTTCATAACCCTTTGATTTCTTAACCTTAGGCTCTAGAATCTGATAGCATATTTCCTCAAACAGCGTCTCTATGCTTTTTCTAACCGCCGGCTCGATATCATGCTTCAATGCAAACTTGCTGAGTTTGGAGTAGAACTCCAAGAAATCACTGCCCTTGGAATCAAGCGTACAACTGAACTGTCTAAACTGCTTAATGAAAGCTCTTGTCTTTTCCTTCTGCGGATTGTGGAAGATCTGTTCAGGAGTACCCTCTTCATAGATTCCACCTTCATCAAGATAGAAGATTCTAGTAGCAACCTTTTCTGCAAACTTCATGTCGTGAGTTACCAGAAGAATTGTGAATTTATATTCTGTCAATCCCTGGATAACCTTCTCAACTTCTCCTACCATTGTAGGATCGAGTGCGGAAGTAGGCTCGTCGAACAGAATAACATCAGGCTTTATCGCGAGCGTTCTGGCAATTGCGACCCTCTGTTTCTGTCCACCTGAGAGCTGATCCGGATACTTCATAGCACACTGTGCCATTCCAACATCCTCCAGGAGCTTCATTCCATATTCATAGGCCTCCTTAGGATCAACTTTCTGAAGTTCAATCGGTGCATACGTTACATTCTCGATTACAGTCATATGGTTGAACAGGTTAAAGCTCTGGAATACCATTGCAATCTTACCGCGAACTGTATTCAGTGGAAACTTTGGCGCAGTGATATCCTGACCATCAACAACAATCTGTCCCGATGTTGGACGCTCGAGCATGTTCAGCATCCTGAGAACAGTCGACTTACCTGTACCAGACGGACCAATCAGGGCCACCACATCACCATCATTAACAGTAAAGCTCATGTCCTTAATTGGAACTACATCCGGATATTCTTTTCTTAAATGTTTTACTTCTATCATAATTTGTATTTCTTGAGGATTTTTTCCTCAGTCCTCTTCTTAGGTTCGAAGGAAATAGAAACTTTCTTAATAAATGCTGTAATTATCAATACCAAAGCGAGATATATCAGGGCCGTCGCAATGAGTGGGAAGAACGCCTCATAGGTGCGCGCGCGGATTACGTCAGAGATTTTGGTGAGATCCTGAACCGCAATATATCCAACGATTGCCGTTCCCTTGAGCATTGATACCAACGTGCTCTTGTAGTTAGGCATGAATTGTGTCATCGCCTGCGGGAATACTATTTTCCAGAATGTCTGTCTATCTGTAAAGCCCAGGCTATATGCACCTTCAATCTGGCCCCTATCTATTGAAAGAACTGAAACCTTCATTAACGAATATACACTCAGCATCGTACTTATTCCGAATGCAATTATTGAAACAACGGTGCCTGAGATATCCGACTTTCCGAAAATGATGTAATAGAGAATCATCAATATTACAACCATAGGAATTCCACTAAACAGCCATGTGAAAGCGTCAAAGAATTTATTGAGAACCTTGTTACCCTTTCGGCACAACATATAAACCACTAAACCTAACAAAGTTCCCAGGATTGCCGACATCACGAATATATTTAAAGTTGTAAGCAGGCCTCCCAGAACATTCTTCCATCTATCTTCGTGAATAAATGTACGCTCAAAGCTGTATTTTATTCCTTCGAGAGAAAATGCACTGACATTCTCCTTGGCTACGACCGCCAGGATGTCGCTAGTCTGGTAGCAGTCACTGAAGTCAACACTTTTAGCACGTTCTTCGGTGTATGAAAGAGATGAAGCACCAAAGTCACACTTGCCCGAAACAACGGCCGGTATGATTCCACCGAAGTCAGATGCGCTAATCGTAAGACCATAACCATATTTCTTGCAGAACATTGCTGCAAACTCAATATCAAATCCATTGAGTTCTGTACCACTTACGAATGAATATGGTGGAGATGTATTACATACTGCTAAATTTAAGTTTCCATTTTCTGCCGTGAATGTAAAGTCTAACGGCTCCGCATGTTCTACTGCATAATCTGTATCGTCGAGCCATTTGTGTCTAAGATTTTCGAGTGTCCCGTCCGCTTCACTTGCAGCTATATACTCATTAAACTGGGCCTGTAGTGCATCAGATTCTTTAGAATCTTTTTTGAAAATGAATCCAAAATCCTGAGTTTGAATCACTTCTTCAATGGTTGTTACATCATCGGTCTGCCCTGCCATGTGTTTGGCCTTGAGTCCATCAATCAGGAAATAGTCTATTTTATTATTCTGAAGCGCAGCTATTTCATCTGCATATTCATTTACATAGCTAATTTCACTATCAGGAAAATGCTTCTGTGTAACAGCATCATGGATTGTTCCCACAACAACGCCAGCCCTTAAGCCATTAAGATCATCCAATGATTTTGGATATGCCCTATCACTAGATCCAGCGCAGGATGTAAGTGCCACAACTGCAATCAACATTGGAATCAATATTAACATCTTCCTAATATCGGTTTTCATAGTTAGCTTATTATATCATAACCAGCCAACATTATGTACCAAAGAAAAACCGGTTGACCTAAGTCAACCGGTATATTTTTCTTCTACGTCTAATTGATATTAGATGGAGAATCCTCTTGTCATCTTGTCGTCTTCATCCATGAACCAAGTAGCCTCACCGCAGAGATATGCAGCGCCTGTTACCTGTGGGATTACTGCGTCGAAATCGCCAACCTTAGCTGTGTCAGCAACACGACCAACGAATCTTGTTCCGATGAATGACTCGTAAACGAATGCCTCGCCTACGCCGAGTTCACCGTGCTTGTAGAGCCATGACAGCTTAGCTGATGTACCAGTTCCACATGGTGATCTGTCAACCTGTGGGTTGTCGTGCTCACCGAATACCAGTGTATTTCTGAGAGCAAACTTAGCATCTGCACAAGTCTCCTTGTACTCTGCTTCTGTCAGGCTGGATGAGCTGTAGTTCTCGATCAGGTCTACGGAAGTGATGTCGAGTTCTGGGTGCTGAATCTCGAACTTCTCGTTGATCTCCTTAAGAGCGAAGCTTGACCACTTAACCAGGAAGTCCTTAGTCTCTGGGCATGACTTCAGTCCGAAGTTCTTCTCTGCGTCTACGAGAGCGAAGAATGATCCACCGAAGCAGATATCAAACACAACCTTCTTGCCTTCATATTCGAGTTCGCAGTTCTCTTTGTAAACGAATGCAGGAACGTTAGTCAGAGTTACGCCAGTAACCTTTCCGTCCTTAACAGTAGCAACTGTTCTGATGATTCCAGCAGGTGCTTCAAGAACTACATTGTTCTCGCCTTCATGCATCTCCATCAGACCAGCTTCGAGAATAACTGTTACTACGCCGATTGTGCAGTGTCCGCACATATTCAGGTACATACCACCGTCCATGAAGATTACACCGAAGTCAGCTTCCTTGTTAACTGGCTCTACGATGAATGCTCCGAACATATCGTGGTGTCCACGAGGCTCATGCATCAGCATTGTTCTCAGATCGTCAAAATTAGCTTCGAGATACTTCTTTCTCTCGATCATTGTGTTACCAACTAATTCTGGGCAGTCAAGAGCTACTCTGCAGTACTCACCTTCAGTATGAGCTTCAATTGTTCTAATTGGGTTAGTGTAAAGTGCACTATTTACCTTAGGCTCTAATTTAATTGCCATGAAAAATTACCTCCATAATTATGATTGTAATAATAAATAGATTCGCTGAGAGCCGTCGCCCTCATACACATTGATTTTAACTCTCATATTCTCACGCGTCAAGAAAATATCAATCTTGTTTCTCATAAATACGCGATTCATATTCATATATATATTCTCTAAATTCTGAGGTAATCGTTTCGTAGAACAATGCCTTAGCCTTCGGATTGTTCTCAATGATTGGAAGTATTACTTCTAATGCAACATCATGCATTGTTTTCGTACCTTCTCGCCACATATTTTCGGTGAAGCCACAAAACTTCTTAACCATAGGTATAGTCTCAGGCTTAGCTGTATTCTGAACAAAAAAGTCCGCCGCCTTAGAGAAGTAGGCATTCATGTCGAGGCCATCCTCATTCTCGTTGTTAATGTAGCTGTCTTCGCACATAGAAACATAGTCGTCGTACGCTTTAGAGTATATCTTGTTGAGAGACTCTGCGAAAGACTTTGCATTTTTAACGCCGAAGCCCTCTCTTACAGGGGCATGAGGCTTTAATCCGTCAAATTCAAACCGTTCAATCCATGGGTGCTTCTCATACCTGATGCCAACATTTCCAACGATGTCTAGATCATTCTTAGGAATGAACACTTTGCCGATTGGGCTGTCTTCTACGAGATATTTTTCGTCTTCATAATATTCAGCACTATCATCAGTAAAACTTACTGATATCTCCGGTTTCGGAGGCTCACATCAAGTTTTATACGTGATAACCTGAAGCAAGACATCTTCATATCCCATTTTGTCGCGAATGTATTCAATCGCTTCTTGATTCATATTTACCATACAACAACCTTCCCAAGCTGTACTACCGCTCATTATCAACATTCGAGTGTGCCGCCAGTCTTTTCAGATTATCACTGGTTCCTATTACCCAGAGAATATCTCCTTCTTCTATTATCATATTGGAATCTGGCATAGTCGTGGCATACGCACCTCGTTCTATTCCAAGTATCATGCAATGGATTCTCGCATTGATACCGCTCTTCTTAATTGGTTTGCCTACATAAGCCTCTGTTCCTCTCGTCTTAAGCGCCAGACATTCTAGAGCATGATCCTCGTCCGGATAACCCGCATCAAGGAAAGCCTTCAGCGTTCTTAAGTTAGTCAATTCTCCAATATCCAATGTCTTGTGGAATATCTCAAGAGATTGCTTATCGCCAATTACGTATACCTTGTCGCCAGTCTGAATAATAGTTTTGGCCGATGGCATGGCAATATTCTTTCCGTTCTTTCTTATCTTAACTACATAGATTCCTATGTTCCTGCCCCATCCAACAGCCTCAATGGTCTTACCGGCGTATGGCGCACCCTCTGGAACAAACCAGCTGAATATGCTGTAATCCTCATCAAGCCATCTGCTGTCCTTGGTTCCGTTGTTGTCATTAACCGTCTTCTGGTTGAGATTGGATAAGAATCTTGTCTCCAGCTTGAGGTAGTGAGACGAGATATAGTCCGATTTAACTGCAATTAGTATTACAAATACGATGAAAGGCAGCACCAGTAAAGTATGTACATTATATATAGCGTTAAGCGGTATATATCCAGCCAGAACGACAACTACCATCTTAGTTAACACTACAACAACGAGTGGGGGTCTATTGGAAAAACGAGCCATCCACAGGTGAGTTACAGCGGCGCTTCGCGTGCCCATTAATGGCTTTACGAACACCGCAATTACTGCATAAATCAGAATGATTGAAACGAGCTTTCCAGCCCTATTACCTATCAGCTTAATTAATGCCGGTGCAAGAAATTTGGATCCGGCTATAGCTGTAACCAGCATAATGCTTCCGAACAGCAGCACCTTTAGAACGCTATCCTTGAGTACAATATGCCATTCGTTCGCAGTTTCCTCTTCATCCTGATCATCAGATGTATAGTTTTCAATTATCTTCTTGAGTTTATCTGGCAGGTGTTTCTCAATGAAATGAACAAGCTTCTCTGACTGTTTGATACAAGTCGGTGTGAAAATAATAGTAATAATTGACGCCGCAACGATAACCGGATACAGATATTCATGCATTACGCCCAACGATACGCCAAGGCCAGCAATGATAAATGAGAACTCACCGATTGGTGCCAGTGCCGCACCTCCTCGGATTGCAGTATTAATCTTCTGACCGGACAAAAGCATTCCGATAGTAGCGAATATCAATTTGGCCAATACAGCAACCGCCGCAATTGGTACGATTATCATCCATCTTGTCGCGATGATATTAGGGTCAACCATCATTCCAACGGATAGGAAGAATACCGAGCCGAATACATCTTTAATTCCAGTCGTAACCCTCTCGATTTCATGAACATGAGTAGTTCCTGCGAAGAACGAGCCTGCAAGGAAGGCACCCAGTTCCATTGAGAATCCGAGCTTGCTGGCAATTAAAGCCATTAAGAAACATACGCCCAGACTGAAGAGCGTCAGCATCTCATCGGACATATACTTCATAACCTTATCCATCAAGCTTGGAATAATAAAGATTCCCAGCAAGAGCCAGATAATAAGATATCCTATCAGAAGCGCAAAATGTACTATAAGGTTGCCTGAAGCAGCATTACTAACAGAAATGCTTGTAAGGATGATCATCATAAACACTGAGATTACATCCTCCATTACAAGCGAACCCATAACCAGATTGGAAAACTTTTCTTTCTCTAGCCCTAGTTCAGACAGGCATTTCTGTATAACAACCGTCGAGCTGATAGATAGCATAGCGCCGAGGAATATAGCATTAATTTGATTGAGGCCAATCAGTATTCCGAACGCATATCCAACGGCCATAACGCCGCCCATTTTGACCAGTGCTGATACTATCGCAGTACTACCCAGATTAGCTATCTTGTGGAAGTCGAACTCTAATCCAATATGGAAAAGGATTACCACAACTCCGATCTCACTCCAGGTCTCTACAGATGCCGTACTCTCAATTTCCAAGAACAGAGGAAAATGTGGACCAATTAAAAATCCCGCAACAATATAACCAAGTATTGTTGGCAATTTCAGTTTCTTAAATACGATTGTTACCACCGCTGCTGTGGACAGCATGATAGCAAGATCAATTATCATCTGTGGGATTTCCAAGTATATTCTCCTCTAATCTTATTAAATAAACTATCTGTATATAAATGTTATCACACTTTTGTGTTCTCTAGGTAAAGCTATTATTTATTTTCACATATCATTAGTAACAATATAATGATTATGCACTTAGATTTAATATCAACTGTGCTAATAACATAATTGAAGCTGCAGCCCCGAACACTGCAGCTTCTTCCTTTTTTTGAAAACAGAAGAGCTGATTCATTGAATTCATTGAATCAGCTCTTCTACTATTAACTCTATTAGCAGAATGATTGCTCTGTTCTGTTGATAATTTCATCCTGCAGAGGCTTGTCCAGATTTCTGAAGAAGTCAGAGTATCCGGCAACTCTTACGATGAGGTCTTTGTACTCATCTGGATGCTTCTGTGCCTCAATCAATGTCTGCTTGTCGATTACGTTGAACTGAATGTGGTGTCCATCCATTGCAAAGTATGAACGAATGAGCGTAGCCATGTTGTTCAGTCCCTCTTCACCGGCAACTACGTCTGGAGTGAACTTCTGGTTCAGCAGAGTTCCTGCTGTTGACAGGTGATCCATCTTAGCGCAGGACTTGATAACTGCTGTTGGTCCGTGAGTATCTGCTGACTTCTCTGGTGAGATTCCCTCGGATACTGGTTTGTGTGCCTTGCGTCCGTTAGCTGTAGCTCCGATTACATCGCCGAAGTATACGTGACAAGTTGTAGGCAGCATATCTACTCCATACTTACCGCCAGTCATTGTTGGACGACCTGTAATTGTATCGCGGTAGAGTGCAAATACATCCTGCATGATGCTATCTGCATAGTCATCATCATTACCATACTTAGGTGAGTGATCATGAACGAGGTTGTAGATAGTATCATATCCTTCAAAGTCGTTGTCCATTGCCTCGATGAGTTCTTCCATTGTGAAGTTCTTCTCATCATATACGTTGTACTTGATAGCAGCGAGGCAGTCAGTAATAGTTCCAATACCTACGCCCTGGATGTATCTAGTATTGTATCTTGATCCACCTGCATTGTAGTCTTTACCATTCTTGATGCAGTCGTTAGTTACAACTGACAGAATAGGTGCTGGCATATACTCTGCATACAGCTTTTCAATTACGTTGTTTCCTCTGATCTTGATATCGATGATATACTCAAGCTGCTTCTTGAAAGCATTCCACAGTTCATCATAAGTCTTGAAGTTTCTAGCATATCCGAGTGGAAGTCCGAGCTGCTTTCCTGAAATAGGATCGAATCCATTGTACAGTGTCAGCTGGAAAATCTTAGGAATGTTCATATATCCTGTCAGGATGTATGCTTCGCTTCCCCACGCACCAGTCTCTACGCAGCCAGATGATCCGCCACGTCTAGCGTCCTCGAGGCTTTTGCCCGCATTGATGAGCTCCATAATCTGAGCCTCAGTGTTGTAGAATGCAGGCTGTCCCCAACCCTTACGGGAAATCTCGCAAGCTCTCTTCAGGAACTTAGCTGGAGTTTTCTTGGAGATAGTAACATTGGAGTTAGGCTGAACCAGCTTCATCTCGTCCATGCAGTCGAGGATGAGATAGCTGACAGGGTTAACGCCGTCCTTACCATCAGGTGTTACTCCACCTGTGTTGATGTTAGCAAAATCAGTATATGTAGCACTCTCCTTGAGTGTAATTCCTACCTTAACTGGTGCTGGCTGGTTGTAGAACTTAACCCACAGACACTCCAGAAGTTCCAGAGCCTTCTCGTCGTCGAGAATTCCAGCTTCGGTGTCAGCCTCATAGAACTTGATAAGATGCTGGTCCATTCTTCCTGGGGAAAGTGCATCCCAAGGGTTCAGCTCTGTAGTAACAGCCAGATGTGTGAACCAATACTGCTGAATTGCCTGCCAATAAGTCTTAGGTGCATATTTAGGAACTACTTCGAGGTTAGCCGCAATCTGCTTGAGCTCAGCTCTTCTCTTAGGGTCCTTCTCCTTCTCTGCCATCTCAAGTGCCAGCTCGTGATATCTCTCACCAAGGATGATAACTGCATCGCATGCAATATCCATACCCTTGAGTTCTTCCTGCTTAGCAATGGCATCAGGATCATTCATATAATCAATAGCTTCGAGAGCTTTCTTGATTTCTTCCTTATAATCCATATAACCTGTTGTGAAGATCTGCTCTCCACCACAAGTGTGTCCAGGTCCTCTCTGCTCCATGAACTCTGTGAACATTCCCGCTGCATAGCACTCATGCCACTCTGGAGTCATCTCTGAAAGGATCTTATCTCTCATTGTTCTTCCCTGCCAGTATGGGATAACCTCGAACTCCTGAATCTTACGGTCCTCTTCAGTTGTATGGAACGAAACGAGCTTTCTCTCGCTCATTACTACCATATCCTTTTCACTGTGGCAGCACAGCTCTGGGAAGGTAGGTGAAGCCTGAGGGTCACAGCCCTTCTCACCGATAATGAGCTCGCCATCTCCAAGATAAAGAGTCTTCTCGGAGAAATACTTCTTCAGAAACATTCCTCTCATTACAGGAATTGAATACTTACCGTCGTTCTCTTCATAGAATTTAGTCTCGATTAGAGCTCTCTCCATATCAATATGTACTGGAGTGTTTACGCTGATATCTCTCAACTTCTGAATTCTCTCGTTCATGCCTCTTGCCATAACCTAACCTCCTATTTTAGTGTTCGTATAACCGGCATCTATAAACATCTGCTTGAAATGCTCCATCTCGTCCTTGTCCGGTGCATGGAGCTCCGTTCCTTCGTACTCTTTACCTATTCTTCTGTATTTACCACTTCCGGTATCGTGATAAGGCAGCAAGTTAACCTGCGCTACCCTGATTCTATTCTCATTCAGGAAATCAATAGTTGCCTGCATATTCGCATCATTACCATTAACTTCCTTGACCGTCGGTATTCTAATATATATTCTTCCGCCATCATCGGAGAGCCTCTTGAGATTCTCTAAGATGAGCTTGTTATCTACTCCGATATACTTCTTGTGAAGCTCCGGATCCATCACCTTAACATCGTACAAGAACGTGTTGACGTACGGGAGTATTTTCACAAAATTCTCGTAGTCCGTATATCCGCAAGTGTCGATTGTCAGCGTAATGTCTTCTCTGTCGAGAGATTTGGCCATAGCCAGAATAAAGTCCATATCTACCGCCATTACCTCACCACCTGAGAATGTAACGCCACCACCTGAATCCTCGTAGAACATTCTATCCTTAACAAGTTCCTTGGTGAGTTCCTTGACTGTGTATTTCTTGCCGACATTTTCGCGGCATACCGCAGTACAGAACTTCTCGCACTTTCCGCAGTGAATGCATTTGTTTTGGTCTAGCTCAGGTCTGCCTTCGACCATCGAAACTGCGCCTTCAGGACATACCTGTTCACACATTCCACAGTGAACACACTTATCCTCGTCGAGCATCATCTCAGCGTAGAATCGCTGTGTCTCCGGATTGTGGCACCATACGCATTTAAGTGGGCAGCCTTTAAAGAAGACTGTCGTGCGCACACCATCGCCATCGTGTATTGAGAACTTCTGAATATTCGTTACGAGTGGCATATTATTACTCCTTCTGTAGCTGTGCAGATACAACTACAATTGTTACAATTATCGCTCCGATGATCTCGTTGATTGTCGGTACTTCACCGAGCAGAACGAAAGCCAGAGCGATTGAATATACCGTCTCCATCGAATTGCAAATTCCAACCAGCTGAGCCGGAATAGCCTTCATCGATGAAATCAATGTTGTGTGAGCTATTGCTGTACAGAACAATCCTAGTGCAATCAGCAACAGGATGTCTGTAGTTGTTGGATGGAAACCGCTTGCTATTATGACAGGGAGCAGAACAACCGCAACCATTGCCTGTTCATACATCGAAATAACCATTCCGTTATAACCCTGTATCGTAAATCTCTTATTAAACAACTGTAGGAACGCATAAGAAATTGCCGAGGCAAATCCCATAACGAATCCCATGAAATTGCCGCTTCCGACATCGGTACCCCACGCTGTGATGCTGATTCCAACCACTACGAGCGCCGCAAACATTACATTGCGGAGAGTAAGCTTGGTCTTGAACACGATGGGTTCGAGGAATGTCAGGAATAGCGGGAATGTCGCGAATGTAATCGTGCATATCGCTACACTTGACAGCTTGACCGACTGGAAGAATGTTATCCAGTGTATTGCCAGTAATACGCCTGATACAAGGAACAATCCCCCGTCCTTCTTGGACTTGATGGATATGTCCTGTCCCTTGTATTTGCAAAATGCAAATAGCGCAATTGAGGACAGTACTACTCTTCCGAAAGTTATTCCGATTGAAGATATACTGATCCATCTGCCAAACAACCCTGTTGTTCCTAGCAGCAAGGTTGCAACATTAACTGCAATAAGAGCTTGTTTCCTAGTCATACTTGTTTATATTATAACAATGTTTAATTGTATATGCCAAGCAGAACTATAAAAAAAGAGAGTTCCGAAGAACTCTCTTATTATGGTGCGTCCGTAGGGACTCGAACCCTAGACCTACTGATTCGTAGTCAGTCACTCTATCCAACTGAGCTACGGGCGCATATTCAGCGACTCTCCAATAATACTATTGGGAGTCGCGATTGTCAATGTTGTTATTTCTTCTTGTTCTTATTCTTGTTGAGCTGAGGCTTAACGTTTCCGCCGAGTGGAGCAACCTCAATCTTATCCCAAGATTTGCTCATCTTCTCCATCTGCTTCTTCTTAATCTCAGTCTTGCTGTTCTTTCTCATCTGCTTGAAGAACTCTTGCTTTGGAATTCCCATTGACTTGTAGTACTTAAGGATTTCTTTTTCCTTATTTCTCATATAGAGAACAAGTACGCCTGTTACAACTCCGCCGAGAATACATCCAGCGAGAAGACCCCACCAATGGAGCTTCCAAGTCAGAAGAACTGTTGCCAGAATCCAAAGTCCAACGACAACGATAACTACAATTCTCAATTTCTTAGCACTTGGTGACTTTGGTGCACCATTAGCATAACCAGCCATTGCCATAGCATTCTTCATCTGGTTCTGCTGCCATGCCTTACTCTGTCTATTGTACATTACCTGTCTCTGCATTGATTTTCTTGATGACATATCTCTATTTCCTATCTATATATAAATTTTTATTTATCACATAAGATTACAGGTAATATTAACATATTTCCTGGGTATTAATCAAGCGGACTTCTAGCCCAATTTAGCAGCTGCCGCTTCTCTTTCTTTGCAAATCTCAGTCCAGCGCTTATTGCTAGATAGCATTTCTGAGAACTCCTTGAGAACCGCAGGAATGTCAATCTTCTGTGGGCAGATCTTCGCACAAGCACCGCATCCTATGCACTGATCAGGCCACTTATCTCTAGGTGTTCCATCCATCTGAATTCCAACAGTTACGCCATTCTGGTATTTAAGATCGTTATAACCAGCGATGAGTTCTGGAATGTCCAATTCCTTAGGACAACCATCACAGCAATACCAGCAAGTTGTGCAAGGAACACCAACTTTGAGTTCTTCAGCAATATCCAGCATCATATCGAACTCATCCTGGTTCAGTGGCTCACCGTCAGCAAATGTCTTAACATTATCTTTCATCTGTTCCATATTAGACATTCCGGAGAGAACTACCGCAACGCCAGGAACATTAAGTAGCCATCTGAATGCCCAGGCCGCAATTGAATCATCCGGCCTTAACGCCTTCAGCTTGGCATTTCTTTTCTCACCAAGATCCGCGAGTTTGCCACCACGTACCGGTTCCATAATCCAAATAGGAATTCCACGCTTGTTGAGTTCTTCGACTTTGGTCTTGGCCTCCTGAAGTGTCCAGTCAATATAGTTCAGCTGAATCTGGCAAAACTCAGCGTATTCACCCATATAGTCAAGAATCTCTGGCACGTTCTTGGCACGAGCGTGAGTCGAAAGTCCGAGATGCTTGATTCGGCCGTTCTTCTTCTGTTCAATAAAATAGTTCAGAATATCCCATTTAGAATCCTTGTATACATCAAAGCACATCTCATTGATATTGTGTAACAGGTAGAAGTCGAAGTACTCAACGCCACACTTCTCAAGCTGCTTCTCGAAAATTTTGGCAGGATCGTAGTCACTCATGACCTGATGGCCGGGATACTTGTCGGCGAGGAAGTATGACTCACGTGGGTACTTAGCGTGAGCTTTGCCAATAGAAATCTCAGACAGGCCATCATGATAAGGCCATGCCGTATCGAAATAGTTCACGCCGTTCTCAATTGCATAATCGGTCATCGCCTGAATCTGTTCTTGATCGAGTTTGCCATCCTTCATAGGCATTCTCATAGTCCCGAATGCAAGCTTGCTGACTTTCTCTCCACACACATTAGAATACTTCATCATTACCTCCCCTACGGTAGAATCCGCCATTTCTATCATCTCTGGACATGCGATTAATCATTGCTAATCTAGTTAATTCTGTAGTCATATCTTTATTATACTATTAAAAAGTGTTACAATAAACGACGTATTTAAACACTAAGGAGAAAACCAAAATGAAAAGAATTGCAGTACTGACAAGCGGTGGAGATTCACCTGGAATGAATGCAGCAATTAGATCCGTTCTTCGTAGCGGAATTAACGCAGGAATGGAAGTCTATGGAATTTACCGTGGATTTGAAGGCCTGATTGAAAACGATATTAAGCGCCTGGAATGGCAGGACGCCGGAGATATTATTTATCGCGGCGGTACAATCCTTCAGACAGCAAGATGCGAAAGATTCCTTGATGATGAATGGGTTAAGCGCGCTGCAGATAACCTCAAGCATAGAGGTATTGACAGCTGTGTTGTAATTGGAGGTGACGGAACTTTCAGAGGAGGAATGAGCCTGGCTAAGCATGGCATCAACGTCATTGGAATTCCTGCATCAATTGATAATGATCTGGGCTATACAGATATTACAATTGGATTCAATACTGCAATTGATACAATCCTTGATCTTGTTACCAAGATCAGAGATACTTCATCATCACACTCAAGAGCTACTATTATCGAGGTAATGGGAAGACACTGTGGAGACCTGGCAATCTACGCAGGAATCACAAGTGGCGCTGATGTAATCATGGTCCCTGAGAACGAAATGGACATCAAGGATGTTGTAGAAAGAGTAAGAGCTGGTAAGAACTCCGGCAAACTCCACACAGTTATTATCAAAGCAGAAGGCGTTGATATTCCGCTCAATGAGATGCAGCAGATTCTCGAATCACTTACAGGACAGGAAACTCGTTGCGTAGTTCCTGGTTATATCCAGAGAGGTGGTAGCCCTGTCGCACAGGATAGACTGATGGCAAGTCTTGCAGGTGCCAAAGCAGTCGAACTCATCAACAGCGGTGAGAGTGGCAATTGGGCAATCGGTTTTGCAGGCAGCGATGTATTTGCAATTGATCTCGAAGTTGCAGTTAACACTAAGAGAATTTTCAGAGACGATATCTACAATCTGGCAAACGTTCTCGGTTAAGCCGTCATATATAAGTAATAAAAAATGCAGAGGGTTAATCCCTCTGCATTTTGTTTTATTAAAGATGTCTATGGTTGTCCTTGATGAGAAGTATCATATACCAGAGACACACAGCTACCAATACAGCTCCTAATATTTTAACTACCATATTAGTTCTCCTTTACACTACCCATCTTGAAGGCTTCGTAGAGATCGCTGAGATCTGCAATCTGTCCACGCAGCTTATCACCGATGTCAGTATCCTTAATCTGCAGTCTGCTAGGAATTGTATCTACCAGATGCATAATAGGTCTGTGGAATACCTGCGTTCCGTCTTCTTTCAGTGGTTCATAAGGCTTGTGTTCAGCAAGATATAGGTGCTTGGATGTGAAGATTGCTGTATATCCAGCAATACCCGTTGTCTTCTGATAAGCCTTGGAAATTCCACCATCGATAACGAAGAGTTTTCCATTACCCTTGATTGGGCTCTCGCCATCCTTCATCTTAACTGGCACATGTCCGTTTAAAATGCGTCCAACCTGTGCATTCAGGCCAAAGTCCTCAAGAATGCGATTACAAGCCTCCTCTTCTTCTACGAGTTTATAATAAGGAACTGAATGTTCTTTGTGAGTTGTCTTATCCTCAATGAAGTATCTCTCGAAGGTTGTCATTTTATCTTTGCCGAAAAGTGGAGAATCTTCCGACAACCAGAGATACCACATAATAGAAGCTGCCTCTGCACGGGTCTGTCCTTGGCGAGGATTATAACGAGCCTCTCTTACCAGTTCGTCCAGTTTCTGCATGTATGTAGCGCCCGAATAACGGCCGCCATCAATTTCAACAGTCTTAAAGCTGCCGTCTTCATTCATTGGAATTGATCCATGATAGAAAAGATTGCCATTGTTAACCTTGAACATTGCTCCATGTGAGAACATATACTCAATATGCCTCTGTAGCTTGCTACCATTGATAATACTAGCTTCAAGAGCTACCATTACCTCTTCTTCGTCCTCAGTCAACTGATATGGATTGGCAGGATCAATAGTTGGGAAATTACAATCTCTAAGAGGCCATACCTTACCCTCAATCTCAACTGTTTTATTCTCAAAATCGATCTTCTCTAAGAGATTCCTTTTCTCTAGATGGTACTCAGGATGAGCTATAATCTCTTGTCCTTCGCACTTGAACTGGATGATGGCAATCATCTTGTGCATCTTGGCCGCGAGTTCAGCCGGGATAGGATCGTAAGCGTTCTTCTCTAGCTGGTTAGGCTGGAAGTATTCGCAAGGATCATCTCCGTAAATCTTCTCTGCCAGAGACGCAAGCGGTCTTAAATTGAATCCGTATCCAACCTCGAGCATATCGAAGTTGTTATAGCGGACATTGATTCTGATCATTGTTGCAATGCAGGATCTATTACCGCAAGCAGCGCCCATCCAGAGAATGTCGTGATTGCCCCACTGAATATCAATGCCCCTATTGGCCATAAGATAATCCATTACTTCATCGGATTTAGGTCCTCTGTCGAAGATATCTCCGATGACATGAAGTCTATCTACTGTCATATTGGCAATTACTTCAGTCAAATCGATGATGAAACCTTCACAAGCATCGTACTCTATCATTGTATCGATGATTTCATCATAGTAGTTCTGACGGTCAGCAACATCATCTGCGAAGAGCAGCTCGTCCATAATATAGGAAGACTTTGTAGGCATACGTTTCTTAACCTTGGATCTTGTATATTTACCAGATACCAGACGGCAGATTACAATCAGTCTTCTAATTGCGGTTCTGCACCAGTCATCAAAATCGTCTTCGCTTTTCTTACGTCTAGCAATTTCAGCCTGAGGGTTATAAATAAGGGATGCAAGATCATCGCATTCCTTTTCAGTCAGTACTTTGCCATAAGCCTCATCTACCCTCATGCGCAACATACCTGAGCCGCTACGAACAAAATGTCTGAACGCATCAAACTCACCATGAATATCACTCAGGAAGAACTCTGTCGCCTTAGGCAATGCCAAGATAGCTTTAAGGTTCATAATCTCAGTTCTAACCGCGCTTCTATTAGGGTATTTTTCAGCCAGCAAATTCAGGTACTGTAAATCTGACATTAGTAATCTCCTTCAATCTTCATAATATCAGCACCGATGCCTTTGAACTTTGCAACAAAGTCCTCATAGCCTCTCTCGATGTGATGTATTTCACTGATTTCTGTAGTTCCTGTCGCAGCAAGGCCTGCCAGCACCATAGCCGCACCGGCACGCAGGTCGGTAGCACGGACTTTGGCACCATGAAGCTGCTTGCCTCCAGGAATAACAGCCTCTCTGCTGTTCTCTGTTGTAATGTCAGCGCCCATTCTGTTCAGCTCGACAACATGCATGAATCGGTTCTCGAATACTGTCTCGCGAACCGTACTCTTGCCCTTAACAGTTGTCAGGAAAGCCATGAATGGTGACTGAATATCTGTAGGAAATCCTGGGTAAGGCAGAGTCTTGATATCTGTTGATACCAGCTCACCCTGGGTTGCATCTACAAGGATTCCGTTGTCTGTAATCTCAACTTCAACGCCACACTCCTTGAGCTTGGCAATGATAGGTCTAACATGACCCGGAAGAGCGTTCTTAACCAGCACTTTGCCTCTTGTAATGGCTGCTGCCAACATAAATGTTCCAGTCTCAATACGGTCAGGAATTACTTCGTGAATACAGCCAGACAGCTTCTCCACGCCTTCAATTCTTACCATATCTGTTCCCGCATACTTAATCTTGGCGCCCATTTTGTTCAACAGGTTAGCAAGATCAATAATTTCCGGTTCCTTAGCTGCGTTCTCGATGATAGTTGTTCCCTTAGCCAGAGTTGCTGCCATAAGGATGTTCTCAGTTGCTCCTACGCTAGGGAAATCGAGGTAGATTGCATCACCTGTGAGTCCATCCGGGCCAGCGGTAATCTCAACTCTATCTTCGAATTCTTCAACAATGGCACCGAGCGCCTTAAATCCCTTTAAGTGCAGGTCAATAGGTCTCTTGCCGATAGTGCATCCACCTGGCATAGGCATTACTACCTTGCCACTTCTTGCCAGCATAGGTCCCATTGTGAAAATGGATGCTCTCATCTCCTGAACCATCTCAGGGTCGCCCTCAACACTAGCAATCTCACTGGTAGTTACTTTGAGGCATCCAGCTACTGAATCATCAACAGTTGCTCCATAGTGAGTCAGCATATTCTTCATAACATTAACATCAGCAAGATCAGGGACTCCCTCAATTGTGCAAGTCTGATCTGTCATTAATGTTGCTGCCATCAGCGGAAGAACTGCATTCTTAGCACCGCTGATTGATACTTCACCGTGAAGTGGTCCGTTATTGTTTACCAGAATTTTAGCCATTAAACGTTCTCCAAACTAATATCTTTCTATTTATTTCTGAGCTTTCTAGCCATTTTGCTGGCTTTTCTGCTCTGCTTTGCTTCTTTTCTTGCTGCCTTTCTCAGTGCGGCAACTTCCTTCTTAGTCTTCTTGATTTCCTTCTTGGTCTTTCTCTTCTCAATCTTGTCCAGAACAGCTCCAACCTTGCCCTGTCCGAGCGGAGTGAACTTGCGAACAATCTGATTATAGTTAACAACAGCCAAAACAGCAGCTACGATGCAGATAGCTTTGTTAACGGTCGTAGCGTTTTCGACTAATGCATCAGCTGTATCCTGTACTGTAGCTTTGCATTCAGCAACAGCATTGGTGCTGAAATCTACAAGA
This sequence comes from Candidatus Crickella equi, assembly GCA_018064755.1. Classification (GTDB taxonomy): domain Bacteria; phylum Bacillota; class Clostridia; order Peptostreptococcales; family Anaerovoracaceae; genus Crickella; species Crickella equi. The sequence goes on from JAGHUP010000006.1 coordinate 28,026, forward strand.
TTCTGAGTGTGGCCAAGTGTAACCTTGAGATTCTTTAGGAATCCTAATGCTCCAATTGCAAGTCTGGCAAGAACTACGAGGAATACCACCAGTTCTGCAATGAGGCAGATAACTAGAATCTGATTAATTGATAATGCCATATTCTTACCTCTCTACTTGCTTAGTTTCTTTTCGATAACTTTCTTGGCAATGCCAACACCTGTGTCGACGTAGCCCTTAACCATTTCCTTCTTCTCATTAACACTTGAAGTAGCATGGCTAATCTTGCCCTTTGCCAGATCGATTGCAGAATTTCCGCCTTCAAGCATAGTATTAGCCATCTTAACTGTAGCGTTCAGACGTGCAATCAGAACGATTAGGAAGATAACCAGAACAATCAGCGCAATGAGCAGAACTGAGATTAGTACAGCCTTGAGATTCATTGTAAGCATAGCGTTTTCTCCTTTTTAACTTTATCTTTCATATAACGTATTAATAACTTGTGTATAGTTGCCATCGGCTGTGTGAACAGCTATCTCAGGCAGTAGTTTGAGTTCCCTTCCGGCGCCCTTGATGCCATGAATGAGAACGATATTAGCAGCTTCTCCTGCTCTTGGAACAACCATCTGCATTTCTTTAGGTTCGATACCATTAGTTCTAAGAGCCTCGAATATGTCTACTAGCCTATCCGGTCTATGAACCAGCCAGCAATCGCCACCCTTATCCAAGAGTTGTGACATAGCCACAGTCCAATCATTTATGTTTGCTGTAGTTTCATGTCTAGCGACATACTTGTCATCCAGCATGCAGGGTACTGCTGCAGACTGCTTAAAATATGGTGGATTGCTGACAACAGCATCGAACTTACCGTCAGGTAATTCAGCACCATATACCGCAAGATTCTTAATATCTATCTGAGAGAATCTAATTCTATCAGTCATGCCATTAAGTTCTGCGGCACGGCTCGCCCTATCTATAGCATTTTCTCTCTTCTCGTAGCCAACGACCATCGCATCTGGAACTTTGTGGCACACAATGAATCCAACAATACCGCTGCCGCTACCAAGATCAGCGACTTTAGCACCAACCTTCATGCCTCTAGCACCAGTCTCGCCAGCCGCAAACGCCGCCAGCAGCACAGAATCAACACCATATCCCAGGCCTTCATTCTGTATTACCTTAATATTCCCAAATCCAGTGTTATCAATTCTTTCCACTAGAATTCTCTCATCAACTTCTCAAGCTCTCTGATTTCATCAGCATCAAGTTCTTCACTCTTATCCTGCTGCTGACCTTTCTTGCCCTTACGCTTGATTTCTTCCTTAGTATATGACTTGATTTCCTGTGAGAAGATTTCCTCACCAGTGTCAGTATCAATATCGATACCACGGCAATTAATCAGGCCATTGAAGTAGTCAACGTTAACAACCTTGGCAAGTCCGTCCGGAGTCTCAACTCTTTCGTTGTCGTTAGGCATGCCCTTTCGCAGTTCTTTGTAAGTCTTATCCTCAAAGTTCAGACAACACATCAATCTTCCACATGTTCCTGAGATCTTAGTCGGATTGAGTGAAAGATTCTGCTGCTTGGCCATCTTAATGGAAACAGGCTGGAAATCATGCAGCCACTTGCTACAGCACAGCGGTCTTCCACAGATACCAATACCTCCGAGCATTTTGGCTTCATCTCTAACACCAATCTGACGGAGCTCAATTCTATTCTTAAAGTAACCAGCCAGGTCCTTGGCCAGCTCTCTGAAATCAACTCTTCCATCTGCCGAGAAATAGAAAACAATCTTGCTGCCATCAATCATGAACTCAACATCGATTAATTTCATATCCAATTCATGTTTGGCAATCTTCTCAGCACATACCTTGAGCGCATCATCACGCTTTGCAAGGTTTTCTTCATAAGTGCGCAGGTCATCCTCTGTCGCTTTTCTCTCGACAGGCTTCAGTGCCGCAACGAGTTCCTCTTCATCAATCATTGAATTGGCAATGAGAATATGACCCAGCTCCAGGCCTCTTGCAGTTTCAACGATAACCATATCGCCCTGCTCGAACTTCTGGCCAACTGGATCGAAATAATAAGTCTTACCCGACTTCATGAATCCTACGCCAACAATTTCTACCATCTATACCTCCTAAGCAAGCTCTAGGAATAATCTCCTCAGGGCTTTGCCATATTGCATTCCTCTGTAAATATCCATGCGTGCAGTCTCTATCATATCAATAGCACGCACGTTGGATGCGTCCTCCAGCATCCTATCTCTATACTTGTCTTCCAGAATTCCAAGCAGCGCAACCGCTTCCTCGGTGGATTTAATCTTCTTGTCGACAGCACTCCTCCACTCGTAGAACTTTCCTTGGCCAAAACTTTCCGCAAGCTCGTTAATGTTCTCGCTTGCTGCAAGTTCCTCCTCGTCCAAGGTTTCCAGTCCTGTGAAGTCGCTAATCCTTACGACGTTACATCTCGATCTGACCGTACGCAACAGATTATCCCTGTTAGCTGTTGCCAGAATGATTACTGCACCCTCCTCAGGCTCTTCAAGAGTCTTCAGGAGCTTGTTCTGAATCGACTCGCTCAGCAAATCTGCTTCATCAATAACACCGATAATATGTCTGCCATATGAGCCCATTCCCAGACGTTCTATCATTGCTGCTGCATCTTCTACCTTGTAAGCAGTCTTGCCACTCTTCTCCATATGGATAACGTCCATGCTGGTTCCGGCATCTATCTGTCTACAAGAAGGACAGCAGTTGCAAGGTCTTAAATCAATATCCTCGCATTCACAATTAAGTCCCTTGATGAAGTCTGCTAACCAGTGATTTCTTGCCTCACCGGCCCTACCCTCAACGATGAATGCGTGTGCAGAGCTCGTCAAGATATCCGTAAATCTCATCCTTCATCTCCTCAATTGTTCTTGTAGCGTCAATTCTCTTAACCCTATCAGGTTCTGCTTCGCAGAGAGATCTATATCCGTCATATACTCTGTAGTGGAAATCCATCTTCTCTCGCTCAAGCCTATCTAGAGTCGAATCTTCACGTGTTCCGATTCTCTCTCTACCTGCCTCAGGATTGATATCCATCCAGAAAGTAATATCTGGCATCAGTCCATCAACAGCATAAGAATTAACTATCTTAACCATATCTCCGAGCTCTCTACCATAAGTTTGATAAGCAATACTCGAATCTACAAATCTATCGCATATTACTACCTCGCCTCTCTCTAAGGCAGGTCTGATGAATTCTCTAACAATCTGCGCTCTTGCAGCTGCATAGATCATCATCTCAGTAACGCTCTCCATTCCACTGTTCTCAGGGTCGAGCAGGATCTCGCGCAGTTTCTCTCCAATTGAAGTTCCGCCAGGTTCGCGTGTGCGAACGCAGCTATATCCACGCTCATTGAAATACTTTTCAATGTTATTCATCTGTGTCGACTTTCCGGCACCGTCTCCGCCTTCAAGTGAAATGAAAATTCCTTTAGTCATAATTACATAAATGGACGATAATCGTCACGATTCATCTCTTGGCGTTTTTCTTCTCTGTTCAGCTTAACTGAATAATTTCTGGACTGATAGAAGAAGAAAGCGGCCGCACCAATAACAGGCGCCGATAGCAATATTATCAGTAAGAGTTTAAATAGAATCATGAATTATCCCCACAGGTTCATTGGATATACGCCAGTTGATTTAAGTTCAGCGAACTTCTTAACAACTTCCGGCTTGTCTTCCTTATATGTAACTCCGAACCACTTGTCCGAAGAAGTCAGAATCTCGTATGAACAAGTTCCTTCTGCAATCTGTTTGTTAATAGGGCTCTGAATGTAATACTCGCCCTTCATTGGATTGGTCTCAAGGATAACAGGTAATGATGCCTTGAACCCTGTCTCCAGAACCTTCATATACTCAGCCGAGAATCCCCAGAGATTCATCGACACTGGTGCGTCCATAGGAATCTCGATTTTGCTACCATCAGCCAAAGTGTCAGTCACTCTACCATCCGGCTCCTGAGCAACCTTGAGGTGTTCGACAATATCTACCATCTTACCGTCCTCAGCCTTGCAAATGCCGCGAGAAACGGTTCCGTTCTCGGACAGGGTCTTGGAAATCTCGAATCCTACCATGCAGTTATGTGCTGAATCAGCCTTGGTTGTAAGGAACTCATAAATTTTCTTGAATCCCTCCTTGCCATAGTAGTCGTCAGCATTAATTACTGCAAATGGGGCATCGATGATGTTTCTTGCTGAAAGTACCGCCTGTCCAGTTCCGAAAGGCTTAGTTCTTCCTTCTGGAACGCTGAATCCTTCAGGCAGGTCATTCAGTTCCTGGAAAGCATAGTAAGTTGTGTATTTCTTACCAGCGCCATTTTCAATATGTTCTTTGAACACCTCTTCGAAGTCATGTTTGATGATAAAGCAAACTCTTCTAAAGCCTGCTTCGTAGGCATCGAAAAGGCTGAAATCCATAATGATGTCGCCTTGTTCAGTTATCTTGTCCAGCTGCTTGTTGCCACCATAACGGCTTCCCATACCCGCAGCCATAATTACCAGAATAGGTTCCATAATCTCTCCTATATCACTTACATCTTAGCTGTGATTCTTGCTCTAACTTTTTCTTCGCCCATAATCTGCTGAATTGCCCATACATCAGGTGACTGCGCACGTCCCATCAGTGCAATTCTGATTACTGTGCTGACATGACCTACATGTCCCTTGTAATCATCAGGATTCTTCTTGAAGTCCTTAGGCTTAGCAGCATAGCCAAGCTCAACTGCGAGATCTCTAATCTTGCCAAACCATGTTTCATTATCATCGGAGTGATCGTAGTTCTCGAGATATTTCGCAAGAATTGTCTTAGCGTCATCTGCTGCCTCAGCAGGATACTCATCTTCAATCTTGAATGACTCATCGAAGAAGTAGCTGATGAAGTCCATAATCTGTCTAGCGTATACTAGGTCAGCTCTTGGTCTTGCATCGTGTCTTCCGAGGTCCAGAATTTGCTCAAGTAGATCCATATCCTTGAATACATACCCGAACTCAGGTGCCCATGCATCTGACCAATCCTTCAGCCATGCTGCGATTTCTTTAGCCGGAATCTGAAGCATTGCTGTCTTGCTGACATCGTTCAGCTTGTCAAGATCGAAGAGTGCTCCGGATGAGCTCATCTTCTCTGTTGTGAACTCGAAGTCCTCAGCTGGTGCTTCTGGATTCTCAATTCTCCACTCTTCATAGTTAGAGTTAAGAATTGTGAGCAGATACTCTCTTACTGCTGCTGGATGGTAACCCTGACTACGATAGTAATCGAGTGAGAGTTCTGGGTCCTTTCTCTTGGATAGCTTTCTCTTGTTACCATCCTCACCAATCTTCATCAGCTGAGCTGTGTGGCAGTAGATAGGCATATCCCATCCAAGGAAGTTAAAGAGTTCAATATGAATAGGCAGTGATGGCAGCCACTCTTCACCTCTTACAACGTGAGTTGTTCTCATCAGATGATCATCAACTACGTGTGCAAAATGATAAGTAGGGATGCCTGTCTGCTTGATAATAACCACATCCAGGAAGTTGTCTGGAACTGACAGCTCGCCTCTTACCGCATCAACTACTGTATGTCTGCCAGTTTCCTCAGCACTCGCATTAGGAACACCTTGGCTCTTCATACGGATAACGAACGGTTCGCCAGCCTTGATTTTGGCCTCAACCTCAGCAGCGATAGCCTCATCCTTGTCCCAGTCTCTATACTTGGACCAACCAGCGTAAATTCCCGGTGCAATCTTCTTAGCCTCCTGCTCCTCACGAATAGCAGCAATCTCTTCCTCACTCAGGAAGCAAGGATAAGCCTTGCCCTCTTCGAGCAGTCTCTTGGCATAAGTTCTATAAATCTCGCCTCTGTGACTTTGAGTGTAGTCACCATAGCTACCGATATCTCCGTTTTCTGTAACACCTTCATCGAACTGGATTCCAAAGAATGCGAGAGATGTAATAATGGTCTCTACTGCATTCTCAACAAAACGCTTGTCATCTGTATCCTCGATACGGAGGAAGAAAGTTCCGCCGCTCTGGTGTGCAAGACGTTCATCTACGAAAGCACCATAGAGATTGCCCAGATGAATGAAACCTGTTGGAGAAGGTCCAAGACGTGTTACTTTGGCACCCTCTGGCAGGTTTCTCTCAGGGAACATCTTCTCATAGTCCTCTGGTGTATGTGGAAATTCCGGATAAATTAAATTAGCGAGATCTGTGTAGTTCATTATTTCTCCTATTAAACATGCTTGCTCTCAAGCTGCTTGATAACGATTTCTTCTTTATTCTTGTAAATGCTGTTAGCTGGAACAACGCCACGAACGCTGCTCAGCGGATATACGTTGGAGTTGCGTCCAATTACTGTTCCTGGGTTCAGCACGCTGTTGCAACCTACTTCAACGAAGTCGCCCAACATTGCGCCGACCTTCTTGCGGCCTGTTTCGACTTGCTCGCTTCCGTTCTTGACAACGACCAAAGTTTTGTCGCTCTTGACATTGGAAGTTATTGAGCCTGCGCCCATATGAGACTTATAGCCAAGTACCGAGTCACCGACGTAGTTGTAATGTGGCACCTGAACGCTATCGAATAGGATGACGTTCTTAAGTTCTGTTGAATTTCCAACTACAGTTCCCTTACCAACAATTGCGGATCCTCTAATGAAAGCGCACTGTCTTATCTCAGCACCATGATCAATGATGCAAGGTGAGCCGAGATATGCGCTATCGAACACTGTTGCATCCTTAGCAACCCATACGCCTTCTGCAGGATTATCGAACTCATCTGTAGGAAGTGTTGGACCCAGCTCCAGGATATACTCCTTAATTCCATCCAGTACTTCCCATGGATAATCCTTGCCGTCGAATAATGGAGCTGCAATTGTCTTCTCTAAATCATAAAGATCTTTTATTTTATACATAAATGTTCCTTTCAGCCCGTTCCTAAAGGGTACATTTTTAAAAAATGTACCCTTTAGGAACGGGCTCGATGGTGCATTATTTGATTTTAATTAGTTTACCTGCGTCCTTCATTGCTGCGATAATTGCATCAACTTTTTCTTCGCAGAGTTCATATGTTGTAGCTTCAGACATTACTCTGAGCAGTGGCTCTGTTCCGCTCTTACGGAGCAGGATACGTCCATCCTCGCCTAGCTCTTCTTCAGCCTTCTTAACTGCAGCCTGGACTTCAGGGCAATTAAGTGTCTCGTCCTTGTCAGTTACAACAACATTCTTTAATACCTGTGGGTACATAATCATTGGTTCAGCAAGCTTGGACAGAGGCTGCTTGGTCTCAGTCATTGCTTCCATAACCATGATGGCTGTCAGGATACCATCTCCAGTATTAGCATGACGTCCGAAGATAATGTGTCCAGACTGTTCACCGCCAAGAATGTGATCATTAGCTCTCATATTCTCAGCAACATACTTGTCACCAACTGCGGTCTTCTCATAACCGATACCCAGTTCATCAAGGGCTTTGTAAAGACCCATGTTGGACATTACTGTTGTAACAACTTTGGAGTCTCCCAGAGTTCCCTTCTGCTTCATGTATGCAGCGCAGAGATACATAATATGATCTCCATTAATAACGTTGCCATTCTCATCAACTGCGATACATCTATCCGCATCACCGTCAAATGCAAAACCAACATCGAGGTGGTGTTCCTTAACGTGCTTAACGAGGTTGTCGATATGTGTTGAACCGCAATCTACGTTAACGTTAAGTCCATCAGGAGTATTGCCGATAACGAATGTATCTGCTCCAAGAGCATCGAATACGCTCTTGGCCATCTGCCATGAACTGCCGTTAGCGCAGTCAAGTCCAACTCTATATCTCTTATATGAGCGTGTTGCAAGTGAAATCAGATATCCAATATATCTGTTACGACCTGCAGCATAATCCTCTGTATAACCAATTTCATCGCCATATGCATATGGGAGATTGTCATTACTATCGAGGTAATCCTCGAGTTCAAGAAGCATTGACTCTTCCATCTTGTCGCCCTGGGAATTAATCAGCTTGATGCCGTTGTCCTGGAAAGGATTGTGGCTAGCAGTAATCATAATTCCACAGTCAAAATCATCTGACTTAGTGATATATGAAACGCTTGGTGTAGTAGTTACATGCATGATATGTGCATCTGCTCCTGATGCTGTAAGGCCTGCGCAAAGTGCAGATTCAAACATATAACTGGAACGACGCGTATCCTTACCGATAACTACCTTAGGTCTATATCCATCTTTCTTGAAATAGTGTCCAACGAATCTGCCGATTTTAAACGCATGGTCAACTGTTAAGTTGCAGTTAGCCTCGCCACGGAATCCGTCTGTACCAAAATATTTGCCCATTAGATAATCTCCTTAGCGTAAACGTCCTTGAAGAACTTGTATGTATCAACCTTGAGCTCACCGCATGCAGCTTCATCGCAAGCGATTACTGCATCGTTGTGCATCTGAAGAGCTGAGATAGTCCACTTGGAGCTAACTCCGCCTTCTACGCAGTGAGCAAGTGCTCTTGCTTTGTTGTGACCACTGATCAGAATCAGAACTTCCTTAGCATCTGTAACTGTACCAACTCCTACGGACAGTGCCTGAGTTGGAACCTTGTCAGGGTCGTTCTCGAAGAATCTTGAGTTAACGATTCTTGTATCTTCAGTCAGGTCTCTAATTCCTGTTCTTGAATTCAGTGAAGTGTAAGGCTCGTTGAAAGCAATGTGTCCGTCAACGCCTGCACCTCCGAGGAAGAGATCAATGCCACCATAAGAAGCAATCTTCTCTTCATATCTAGTGCACTCACCTTCAGGATCATCAGTCATTCCATTAAGGATGTTGATGTTCTCAGCAGGAATCTCAATGTGATCAAAGAAATTGTCGTGCATGAAATACCAGTAGCTCTGATCGTGCTCGTGTGGCAGACCAAGGTACTCGTCCATATTGAATGTAACAACATTCTTGAAGCTTACCTTGCCGGCCTTGTTAGCCTCGATGAGTCTCTTGTAAACTCCGAGTGGGGATGAACCTGTAGGAAGTCCAAGTACGAAAGGTCTGCCTTCCTTGTGGTTGTTAATTGCCTCGATAATGTGATTGGCAGCCCATTCACACATCTTGTCATAATCGTTTTGAATAATAACTTTCATATGTTTCTCCTATCTATTTCACAGCTACCTTGACGCAATTACCCAGTGACTTTCTAGCCACATATACGCCCTTAGGTAGCTTGTATTCAATCATAAGATCCGTATCTTCAGTGATGTCTGTAACATCAACAGGTTCAGAGTCGATTTCATTTATATTCTTGAGCAATGAGCCTGGCCCCTTGATGGTAATTTTCTCAGGGGCATTTATGCTCAACCCATCATTATGTGACTTCCGAATTAAGAACACATTCAGTGGAACTGTCTTAGTAGCAGCAGCTTTTGCATTGAACGAAATCTCACCAGGAAGCACGATAATGTGTTTTACTTCCTTGCCATCATCATCAACTGCAACAGGTGTCTCAACAAAAGACTTCTCGCCACCTGCCAGATCGTTGGAGTTAACTTCGAGCAAAGCCATGCATACTTTGTCTACGTTATCAGCAGCTCCCAGAACGCTTACCTTGGAATAACTCATTGCAGTAGCAATAGGTTCCTGAGTGTCGTCGTTAGTGTCACCGTATATGGCTGTAAGTGGAACATCCTTGTTGTTGCCTTTAACAACTTCGACGGTAATGCTGTCTTTGCTTACTCTCTCAACTGTACAGTCTCTTGGCGGAGTAACATCAACGCTCAATCCATTGCGACCCTCAACTGCATTGGTTACATCAACCGCAACGTAAATGTCATCAGCTGAGATATTGTTGTAATTCTTTCTATTAATCTTGAGCGTTACATCTACGGTATCGGCTGTTGAAGTTTCAATGCCAAGTCCGCTCTGCACGAGCTCAAGTTCTCCGATATAATTAATCGGAACATTGCTATATGTCACATTTTTCATCGGTGCATAGTTGTATATAACAAAGAACCATGCTACGAATGAAATTATAATTGCGATGAGAATATTTAATTTGCTGGTTTTGGCCTTCTGATTATTTGACATCTCTTCGGCCTCCTCCCATCAGTACGGACCATCTGTCCTTCTTCTCATCCTGTGGTAGATAGATGTCCAGCAACATCTTTTCGAGAGCTTTGCCGTCGAGGAATCTGATTAGCTGTCCATTCTGAGCTACCGAGATAGCACCGGATTCCTCGGAAACGATGATTACGAAAGCATCGCTGACTTCGCTGACGCCAACACCCGCCCTGTGTCTCGTTCCGAGGTTTCCGCCAATATTTGTTCTGCTAGTTAATGGCAAAACGCAGCTCGCTGCGTATGCCTTAGCGCTTCTGATGATAACGGCTCCATCGTGAAGTGGCGAACCAACATAGAAGAGGTTGCCCAGCAGTCTATCTGAAATATCTGCATTGATAACAACTCCAGTCTCAATGATGTCATTCAGCATAGTCTGTCTCTCGATGACCATTAAAGCACCTGTTCTTGAAGCTGAGAAATTCTCACATGCATATACGATGTTGTGTATTACATCAATTGCTGCATCCTTATTAACGTCCCTGAACTGTTCTGCAAAAGCAGTTCTTCTTCCGAGCTGTTCAAGACCTCTTCGTAGCTCAGGCTGGAAGAGTACTACGATTGCAATCAATCCAACTGTAATCAAGCTCTTCAGCAACCAGTTGAGCAACATGAGATCAAATATCTCGGAAAGAAGGAATACGACAAGCACGAGAACAATACCCCGCACCAATTGCTGGGCTCTTGTTTCCCTTATGAATCCCAATACCTTGTAAACAAGATATGCGACTATGACGATGTCGATGATATCAGTAATACCGATACTCATTAACAGTCCAGTGATGTTGTCAATCATTATTCACCTTCAGATTCAGTTTCAACTTTAATAATTACGTTATCGTCTTTATCTTTAGTCAGTTCCTGTCCATTAAGAACTGCATTAATCAGATCCTGAGCGTTTGCAACGCTAGTAGGGTCCTGAGTCATTACATAGCACTTAGTTCCACCTGTGGAATAAGTTGCCAATGATCCATTACCACCAACAATAGTATTCTTGTACATCTGCCACTTAATATTCTTAGCAAGCTGCAGTTTGAGCAGTGATCTAATCTCACGCGATGACAAACTCATCTCGAAGTAATCATCAAGTTCTGATAGCACTGTGTTGTATGAGAGCAGCATTGTCTTGCTGGAAGTTGCTTTCTTGAGCATCTCTGAGAAAATCAGCTGCTGGTTCTTGATACGCTGGTTATCTCCGCCCATAAAGGCCTTTCTCTCTCTTGCGTAGTACAGAGCACCTCTGCCCTGTACATGAATCATACCTTTCTTGTAGGTATGTCCAGTAATCGCGGATGTGAACTCTTCTTCATTGTTAAAGTCGAGTCCACCAACAGCATCGATAAACTTAACGATAGTTGAGAAGTTAACCTTAACGTAGTAGTTTGCTTCTGTATCCAGCAGATTTTCAACGGCTCCAATCGTTGTATCAACGCTATAGAATCCCGTGTGTGTCAGCTTGTCCATCGCCATACCCTTGTCAGGCATGTAAACTTCGTAATCTCTTGGAATGGAAGTCATCAGAATCTGCTCAGTCTTAGGATTGACTGTAACAAGCATGTTTACATCGGATCTACCTGGCTCATCTACCTTGCCCCATACATCCATTCCTGTAATCAGGACATTGAATGGTTCCTTGGTGATATGAGCAACCTTACTATCATTCTGAACCGAGGTCTTATCTAGGAACGAAAGTGTTCCGAGTGCATATACCGTTCCGAGTCCGTAGAAGAACATCAGCACAACAGCCATTAGTGTTGAAAGAACCTTGGCCCATTTCTTGATGTTGGTCTTGCGCAGCTGTGCAACGATGATAGCAGACAGAAGCCCAAGTACAACCAACATTGCAACCCACCAGAAGAACGGAAGGACGTTCATAAGCGTCATAACAACTGCGAAAACAGCCAGTAGCGCAATATAAGGAACGCTGAGAATCTTAGTAAACTTGTAGAATCCAGCAGCCTTTCCTGCAGCCCCAGCGGCTCTTGAAGCAGATTTTATGACCGCTGATTTCGCCGCCTTTGAAGCCTTTTTGGATGCCTGATTGCTAATAGGCTTCTTGTCAGAGTATTCTTCTCTGAACTGGCGATACGCTTCCTGCTGAGCAGCTGCGTTCATGTGCTGCTGTTCAGGTGTAACTGCCTGTGCTCTACGAGGAATCTCTACCGGAGCCTCTTGCTGAGCTCTTGCTGCCTCGCGAATTTTTCTGTATTCCTCCTGAAGTCTCTTAGCGCGAGTTTCCTCACGTCTAATTGCCTCATCAACTTGCTGTGGTGAGTCGAAAGACTTTAGGTCAGGCTTATTAAATTCTGCCTTGGGACGTTCCTGCGGAACTGGATTGCTATAATCAAAGTTCAGCAGTTCATCTTCCCAATTATCGTAACTCATCTAAGTTATCTCCTAGTCTAGTGTGTCTTATCTGTCAGTTGTCAGCAGTCCGTATGCATTGCCCTTTCTCTTGTAAACAACGCTAACTGCATTAGTATCCATATCCAGGAATACGAAGAAATCGTGTCCGAGCATTTCCATCTGGAGAATTGCCTCTTCAGCAACCATTGGCTCGAGCTCAAGCTCTTTTCTTCTTGCGATAACAAGTTCTTCTTCCTCAGCTTCTTCAACCTCTGGGATGAACTCAAACTTAAGAGCCTTGTTTTCTTTATATCTTGTCTCGAGTTTGCCCTTGAGCTTGCTCATCTGAGACTGAAGTCTTTCAGCTGCAACATCAACTGCATCGTAAACGCTGTCGTTAGCAACTTCTGCTCTGAATACAGCTTCCTTAGCCTTGATAGTCATCTCGATCTTAGGTGTATCCTTAAGCTTGCTAACTACTACGTTAGCATTAACATCTTCGTTAAAGAACTTCTCGAGCTTACCTAATTTAGTCTCGATATAATTGTGGAGCTTGTCGCCCATATCATAATTTTTTGCGATAATCTGTACTTTCATTGCAGATACCTCCTTTTATCCTATTTTAGCACCATAATTATAGCATAAAACGGGGAGGTTTTATGTGATTTTTTTATGAAGGGTTCCGGGGTTATTGGTCGTAAAAGGCCTTTTGGGGACAGGGTAAATTATGCAATAAAAAAGATGCCGTTAGGCATCTTTCAAAAGTTTGAGAAAACACTCGACCTGGTCTTTGACCCCACACTTGCCTTAACCCGGTTTCCGGAGGACTTACTTCTAAGATACGCCATGATCACAGTGGCCTCTTGCTCACTGCTTACGTGGATCCCTTTGCCCGTATCTGGCTTGGACTTGCAACCACGAACATGCTTCTCAAGTGTTTATGATTTTATCACATCGGCGCCTGATGCGAAAGATAAAAAATCGACATTAGCGGCGCCATTTTCGTACAAAACGCCAGCAATTTCATCGGCGGTGGCGCCGGTTGTCATGATGTCGTCGATAACGAGACATGATGCGCCGTCGATATAATCGCGAGCACTGCCAATGAGGGCGAAGCTGCCGCTGAGGTTCCTGCGACGTTCAGCGGGAGTGAGCCCCTTCATGGCGGTGGTTTCCTTGCAACGCCTCATTACCTCGCCACGAAACGGCAGACCTGTGTGGTCTGCGAAGTATTCAGCGATTAGAGCGGCTTGATTGTAGCCGCGAGTGGCGAGGCGTTCTGATGCGACCGGCACAGGAACTAGAAGGTCGTAGCTGGATGCAAGTTCCTCCTTGGTGAATTCCGAAAGCATACGGTCTGCCATAATCTCGCCTATGGAACGGGCAATCGCCGGTTTCTCATCGTATTTCAGAGCATAGACCATCGCACGGTCATGGATGCCATACTCGGTGCAGGTATAACCGTGATTAAAGTTATGTGCGATTGCTCGGCAGTTATAGCATGTGTCCTCCGGGTTGTTTTCCGAGAGGAGCTTGCCGCATTTCTTACACAATCTGCCGGTCGCCCATTTCATATTTGTCATACAGCTGTCACAAAGCCCATATGGTCTACTCCAATCGATGGCTTTGCCACAGCACAGACAGTAAAGCTCGCCGGGATATATCCTTTCGGCGAGCATTTCCATAAGGTTTTTAAACATATATTTCCTCTAAAGTGAGTTCTCCAATCTATACTTCAAGCCAGTATAACGGCCATCAGCCCTGTTGTTATCTATCATCCACTGTAGGTATCTTGGATTACCAACAATTACAACCAATTTCTTGCCTCTTGTAACAGCTGTGTATAGCAAATTTCTAGTCATTAGCATTGGCGGGAACTGCCACATTGGAATGATAACTACCGGGAACTCTGAACCCTGACTCTTGTGAACTGTGACAGCATAGGCAAGATCTATTTCCTCTAGCATCTCGCCTTCATAAGTGATAAGTCTATCGTCTGAGCGAACTACCATGCTGTGTTCTTCAGCATTTATACTCTCAACCGTTCCCATATCTCCGTTGAAGATACCTTCACCGGTCATGAAAGTTTCAGCATCTTTCCACTCAGCTGAATAGTTATTGCGGAGCTGCATCACCTTGTCGCCTTCGCGGAAAGTTCTAGCTCCAACTTTCATTTCAGCAATGCTTTCTTGAGGCGGATTAATTACTTCCTGAAGAACTGAGTTAAGAGAAGGCGCGCCCAACACTCCGCGTTTTGTCGGAGTGAGAACTTGAATGTCTTCAGCGCCGTTAACGAAGTCGTAATAACGTTCAAGCCTGCCGCCTACCATACCTTTTATTTCTTCGAGAACCTCTTCTTCGTTAGCTTTCTGGATAACGAAGAAATCCGAATCAGCGCCGCCCAACTCAGGATATTCGCCGTTGTTAATCTGGTGTGCATTAGAAATAATAAGACTTCCCTGTGCCTGTCTAAAGATGGCTTTGAGCCTAGCAGTGTAAATGTAATCACTAGCAATAATATCTCTTAGAACATTACCGGCTCCAACAGATGGCAGCTGATCGGCATCGCCCGTCATAATGAAAATTGTGCCATCTTTGATAGCTTCGAGGAGGCCATCCATCAACATAATGTCAATCATTGAAGCCTCGTCGATGATGATTGCTTGATAGTCGAGCGGATTCTCGCTGTTGCGGCCAAAATACATTTCATCTTCATCCGGTGAGTATTCGTATTCGAGCAGGCGATGCACTGTCATCGCTGGCTCGCCGGACGCTTCTTCCATTCTCTTGGCAGCTCTTCCTGTTGGTGCCGCAAGAGCGACTTTCATTTCCATTATTTTGAAAATACTGACAAGCGTATTGATGATTGTTGTCTTACCTGTTCCCGGTCCACCTGTAATTATTGTGCAATTGCCGAGGAGCGCGGACTTGACCGCGCTGCGCTGTTCTTCGGACAGCGCAATCTCTCCGAGATTAGCCTCGGCATCATTAATTAAATTATCAATATTAGCGGGAATAATCGGCATAGATGCACGCATCAGTCTGCGCAGATTAGCCGCTACTCTCTGCTCTGCATAGTAGTATCCATAAAGATAAACAACCGGCATTTCATCTATAACGTCAGTCTGAATTGAACCGCTGAAAGCCATCTGTAGCAGTGCATCCTTCACGCGTTCTGTCTGTGTATCCAGCAGTTCTATAACCTTCTCAATCAGAAGTTCTTCAGGCATCAAAGTACTGCCACTTGCCGCCCAGCTTCTCAGCACATATTTAATGCCACTCTCAATTCTAAATTCTGAATCTGCATCGTATCCAATCTTGGAGGCAATCATATCTGCCTTCTGGAAAGTCAAACCATATACATCTTCAACGAGCGAATATGGATTTTCCTTAACGATGCCCACAGACTCCTTGCCATACATTTTAAAAATCTTAACAGCATGGCTCATCTCAATTCCGAGTTCTCTTAGCTCAAGTGAGATCTGAGCGAACTCGCGAGTCTCTGCATAGGATTCTGAAATCTTAGCGAGCGTGTTCGGACCGATTCCCTTAATCTGCAGCAACATCTCCGGAGTTTCACCTATAACAACCAAACTATCTTCGCCGAATGTATCGACAATCAATTCAGCTGTCTTAGGGCCAACTCCCCTGATGTTACCAGCCGCCAAGAATTCATATATCGCATCCGCACCTTCCGGCAGCACTTCTTCATAACTTGTGAAACTAAACTGCTCTCCGTATTTGCGATGAATAGTAAAGCTTCCATCAAGCTTATACTTAGCACCTATTTTCGGTGCATTAAAAGAACCGGCTATTCTGATTGCGCCATCTTCCGTGTCGAAAATTGCTACAGTATAGCCGTTCTCCTCATTGTTGAATATTATCTTACCCAGCTTGCCTTCTTTGATCATTTAGAATGTTCTCTTGTACAGCTTTCTTCCGTCCAAAGTGAAGACCTTCTCGCTGAATCCACCCGGCTCGACATTGCGAAGAGCATCCTCGAAGTCGAACATTTTGGCATCGACCATGTCCAGGTAGTGAAGCATCTCAGCCTCTGGGAAAAGTGGTTTCTTAGGGCTTCCGAACTCTGGCTCATAATGGTGCGTAATCGCCATGTGCTCGAGCATCAGAGCCTTCTCATCATTAATTCCGAGTTCATCGCATTTCTCGCGAATTGCCGCTACACCCATGACAAGGTGTCCGAGCATTTTGCCCTCGAGAGTATACTCTGGAACAACGCCATTCTCGTCTGAATCGAGTTCGTTCAGCTTCTCAATATCATGAAGCGCAACACCTGCAAGCAGCAGATCCTTATTCAGGTTAGTGTAAACTTCGCAAGCTCTTTCGCCCATCATCATCATTCTCTTAACGTGATAGAGGAAGCCACCGTACTCCGCGTGGTGATTGCTCATAGCTGCAGGATAGTACATGATTCTATCCTTGCTCTCCTCATAGAATGCCATGCACAATTTCTTCAGTTCCTCGTCCTCAAACGCCTGAATTCTGCCTGTGATGTAATCCCACATTGTCTGTGACTCTTCAGGAGCGGACTTGAAGAAGTCTTCTCTATCCATCGCCTCGACCTTGAGTCTTCCAGTGATGCCATCGAGAATCAGCTGGTTATTTCCTCTGAACTCCTTGCATCTTCCGATAACGCCGATGACCATGCCGGCTTTGATGCCTGAGAATCGCTGAACCTCGTCAGCAGTTAAGCTCCACTTAACTGCCTGAATCTCGCCAGTTGCATCAGCCAATGTCATATACAGATGTCTCTTGCCCTGATTGCCATCACGAATATCTGCAACCTTAACGAGGTAGTGATCCTCAATCAGCATTCCGTCATCTGCAACTAAATCTTTTACATAAAATGGTTTCATAATTATTCTCTTTCTCTATTCCATGGACCTAGGTCCTATTATTTGCACTATTATTCTAACATATTACTTCCATGAAATATGTGGCTTTTTCTTCTCACGCACACACTCGGCCAGATACATATTAATTAGTGACTGATACGGAATTCCCGTCTCTTCAGCTAATTCTTTGAAGTACTTTATCGTATCCTTCTCAAGATTAATTGTTATCTGCTGTTTCATTCTCGCAGCGTAAGGATTCTTTATTGCATTCGAAAAATCATATTCATCTCTCATTTTGTCACCTTGCTAGTTCATACTTTTGTATCCCGCTCAAAGGTCATCTCATCTATAATTAAAATATAGTTATATTGTAATGTTTTGTCAATTTGATTTTTCATATTTTATAATTGTGTTTTTTCCGCTCTATCAACATGTGCACATATATTAACAGAAACCTCATCACGAAATCATACATTTCAGAACCGAATTTAAAAACATAAAAATACAAAGCCCCACATGAATTTTGCCTGTTGTGTAAAAAGCTCTTTTAAAAGTGTTAAAACAGCCCTGATTCGATTTTGTCGCTATATAGACATCCATATAAAAAATACATGCATTTTAAGGGCGTTGTTTCTGGATTTTGTCGCTATATAATCATTCAATCAAAAAGCACATCACTAATTTGGCCTAAACCGCCTGAATTAATGATGTACTTTTATTATGCAAAGATGTATAGCGACAAAACACATACTTTCACTTAGAAAAAAGCATGTACTTTATGCATTGTCTCGTGTATAGCGACAATTACTGGTTTTTAAACCATTGCGAGTTATTCAGCCTTGATTGGCAGCTCTTCCCATTTGAAGCAATCCATAAACTTGAGCTTGAAGAGGTTAGCTTTGTGCTTCTTATCAATCTTCTCCTTGTACTCAAGATTGTCAATTTCACCTGTTCTAATGTATTTGTCGAGAGCTTCGTAAGTAAATCCGAGCTTGTCCTCGTCGCTCATACCCGACAGACCGTCAGATGGAGTTTTGTCTACGAGCACTGAAGGGAGTCCGAGTTCTCTTCCCATAGCTCTAATCTCAGCTGTTGTGAAGAATGACATTGGGCTGAAATCGCCAACGGAATCACCGTAACGAGTAGAATAACCTACCCAATCCTCGGAAAGGTTGCAAGTGTTAACAACTCTGCCGTTTTTTGACTGTGCAACTGCGTAGAGTGTGGACATTCTCAGACGTGGTGGAAGGTTGATCTCAGAATCCTTACTGAAATCGATACCGGCATCAACAATCTGCTGCTTGATGCCTTCATAACCGTCGTGAATGTTTACAATGTAATGCTCAATGCCGAGGTGGTCAACCAGAAGCATAGACATATCCAGGTCGGACTGCTCACCGTTAGGCATCAGCACGCCAATAACTCTATCCTTGCCGAGAGCCTCTACCATGAGAGCTGCAGCGATTGAGCTGTCCTTGCCACCGCTGATTCCAAGAATAGCGTTGCAGTCAGGACCGTTCTTAGCGAACCAATCTCTAATCCATTCAACAGTAACTTGAGTTGCTTTCTTTGCGTCAAAATCCATTTTTAGTTCCTCCGAATTTTAATTGTTTGTATATTATATCACTTCTTGCAAGGACTGTCCCAAAACTGACATTTTCGACAGAAATGGACCGGCCCGGTTTTACATTTTCTTTTTAACCTTCTTACGTATCTTGCGTTCGACAAGGATGAGGAGGCCGAGCAGCAGAATTACGCCAATCATTGAGGCGATTGTTGTGCCGCCTGGGTTCTTGATTGCTGCGAGGCCGGTTTGTTCGTATTTAACCTTGCGGCCCTGCTTATCCTGATACTTTGCAGGGATTTCTGAAACGCCCTCTTCATTAGGTTTGAATGATGAGAGATAGTCTGCGAAAGCATACCATTCTTTTATTTCTCTGCCCTGTGCATCTACAAGTTCATAATCATAGAAATCTGAGATTTCAGTTCCGTCCTTGTCTTTAGGTACGATCTTCAAGATGCCTCTTGTCAGGCCATTCAGCATTCCAAGCATGTTAGCCGCATACATATTGCAGCAGACTTTGTACATCTTATCGTCGTATATTTTTTCTCTGGTTCCGTCATCACGAACAATATGAACGCTTGTTACTTTGTCGAGAATTGCTCTCTTATCGTTGAACTTGTACTCGAGTCCCGCGTAGCTCATCTTGATAGATGAAACGAGAGGTCCGAGCGAAGCGTCCAATTCAACGAGCAGCTTGAGTTCAGCGCCTGTGATATATGCCGAAAGTATTGGATGTCCGGACGAGTTGTCCTTACCTGCTCCGAGCGAACATATTTCAAAAGCGTCCGAAACGGAGATGTCGCCCTTGGTGAATGAACCTCTAATTGTACCGAGTCCTACAAGAGCAATATCAATATCATTGATGCCATTCTTTCTGGCTTCGTAGAGGTATGAATCGGCAATCAAGTCACCCATCGGATATTCATCGTGAGTCGCATACATTTCCGCTAGGCTTGTGAAGTCCCAGTTGCAGTGAGCAACAGTCTGGTCACAAGTCACACCGTACTCCGCAAGATACTCGCTATCGATCGCAGCCTTGTAAGCATCTACTTTGGGCTGAATCGACGGGTCGCTAGCAACCATTGCGTTAATTGGATCCAGTTCGTAGTTGGCAAAAGTACAGTTGCCATCCTTGTCGACAGTTGCATCCACGTAGCCCATGTATGAGAGGTACTCGCCGCTGGCAGCAATAAGAGTATTTCCTACCATTACAGGCTCGTACAGGAAGGTGTGCGAATGTCCGCTGATGATGAGGTCGATGTCAGGACAAGCTTTGGCAAGCTCGATGTCCTCACCCTCTTCAGTGCTCTCAACTCCGCTGTGAGAGATGCAGACAATCATATCGCATTTATCCTTGAGGTATTCAACCTGAGCCGTTGCAGTCTCAACCTGATCCGCCCACTTCATTCCGGAAGTTGGAGAGTCTTCGATTGATTCAACGCCGGAGATACCGAACAATCCAATCTTCAGGCCATCCTTGGTCTTAATAATCGTATTGCCAAGATGCTTCTGTCCGGATTTCTTAACGTATTTCTTAAGTGTCTTCTGAACATATTGCTGCTCTTCAGTAAGCTCACCGCTGAAATCAAGATTGGCGCAGAGCAGCGGTGGAAGTTTATCGTTCTTGGCCATCGCTGTATTAAGCATGTCCGCGAATCCTCTACCAGCAAGATCCCATTCGTGATTGCCGATAGTTCCTGCTGTCAGGCCAACGTCTGCTAATAGGCCCAACTCAGCTGCTTCCTGAATATATCCCGCTTGGAACAAAGTTCCCTGTGAGAAGTCACCGCCATCGAGATAAATAGTGTCGTACTTAACCTCATTGGCGTGTTTCTTAAGCAGTGTAGAAAGACGCGCGATACCTCCGCGTTCGCGGATCTCGCCGTTAACATTGCCTCTTGTAACATCAACGTATGAGTGGATGTCACTTGTAAATTCAATTCTTACACTGCGCTTACTTTTCTTGGCTTTGGCTTGGTCGCTGGTTGCATCTGCGAATACTGCAGTGCCGGTTCCAACGAAGGCCATAATTGATGCAAGTGCAAGAGCAATTATTCTCTTCATTTCTTTTCTCCAATTCTGTCGAGTGCCATTCTATATCCGCCTGGACCATAATTCAGGCACTTGTTTACACGACTAATTGTAGCTGAACTTGCGCCAGTCTCCTTGCTAATATCGTTAAACACCTTGCCATCATCTAACATCCTGGCAACTTCAAGTCTCGCTGACAGATCAATCAGCTCCTTGATTGTCGCAACATCATCGAAGAATAGCTCACACTCTTCAGGAGTCTTAAGCGTCAATACAGCCTTATAAAACTGCTGAATATTACTCTTTTCTTTATCGCTAATCATAGGAAATTCTCCTTCTAATAACACTAATTCGGTCACATCTATTTTACACTTTAAAGTGTTGAAGTGCAATGAACAATAAAAAAAGGTCAGGGTTTATACCCTGACCAAAACGATTCCTATTAGTATGCCAACCATTGCGGCTGCGCCCGGAGCTTTGGATTTCCACATAAGGAACGACTCTGGGAAAAGCTCGCCAAGTACAACGTATGACATTGCTCCGCTGGCAAAACTTAGCGCCAGGCATAACATCATTGGCGAAATAAGCCCGAGTCCATATCCCAGCATTGCACCAAGAATAGTCGGTGCACCGGAAAGTGCGGATACAACTACTGATTTGGTTCTATTCATTCCACCGGCAACAAGCGGAACGGACACCGCCATTCCCTCTGGTATGTTGTGAAGACCGATTACTATTGCAATAATAAGTCCTGCACTGCCACCGAGTACAGTGTGATGACCTGCATAAGATGCTCCGATTACAATGCCTTCAGGCAGATTGTGCAAAGCGATAACGCTAGCCATTACAACACCGGCTGCGAAGAGTCCGGCCTGATTAGTATTTCGATGCATTGTAAGGTGATCTGAGTGAATCAACTCATCGAGGTCGTCTGCAGTGAGCGGATGATCAACACCGATGTGCTGAACTTCAGGGTTGGTGTTCTTGTCAATTGCATCATTCAGAATATAAACGAGAAGGTAGCCAGCGATGATGCCCCCGAGCACCATCCAGAGCGGCATCTGGCCGTCAGCACCCACCGGTCTGAACGCTGATGGGATGAGGTCAAAGCAAACAACAGCAAGCATGATGCCACCGGCGAATGCCAGAAGCAGACTTACTGTTTTCGAAGAGTCACGAGTCATAACAACTCCGAGCAGGCCACCTAGGCCTGTTCCTACAACTCCCGCTATTGTTGTAATGATGACTACCCACCAGAACATTGACATAAAACGAACCTCCGTCAAATTTTAATTCCTATCAATCTTGTTGGTTATATTATAGTTAGTCATCTCTAACTTTTCAAGGGGTAAAATAAAAATAGAGGACCGAAGTCCTCTTTTTTTGCGATTTGATTATTGTTCTGCCTCTTGGTATGAGCTGTAGTCAGTGATTCCCTCGCCCATATTTGGATAGTAATGTGAGTAAATTGTATCTGCTGTAAATACCATTACGAATATTAGGCAGAAAGGAATCAGAATCTTAACGTTAATCTTCTGTATCCATCTATCCAGCCCTGGGGCCAGAAGATATACTGCAGCCATTCCGGCAAGTGCGAATACAACAAGTCCTTCTGCACAGATACGTCCATTCAAGTTAAGGAAGTATCCTGTGTAATCCCACCAACGAATTCCCTTGGTTAATTCAAGGAAATATGAAGTGAAGTATTCTAGGAATCCGCAAAGTACAATGGATGCGCAAGCGAGACCCGCCGGATTCTTTCTGAATCTATTGAGCAGCATCAGGATTGCAATAGCGCCAAATCCGTATATTGGCAGCCATGGTCCATGCTGTACACCTCTATTGATGAATACTCCATCCTGTACCAGATGAATACCAACTTCCCAAGACCAACCAACAAACGCAAACAATGCGAACATTGTAATCAGTGACCATATAGAATAACTCTTTAAGTATGAACCCTTGTCAGAAAGATGCTTCTCAGCTGCTTCTGACCACAGTGGGTTGTAGCGTTCAGGGTATGCTTTGGCCTGTGCACACAGCTCGGCACGGGCGATGTTCGCTTCCTCAACATCGACAGCATCATAAAGTAGCTGTTCCTCGCGGCTTCCGATCCAGAGGCCGAGGTATTTAGTGCAGAAATATCTAACACCGTGGAGTTTAATCTCAGCCTGTTCAGCCATCTTCTTACGATAGAGAATATCGCTGTACTTAATCTCGAGAACCTCAGGGTCGGTCTTCTCGAAGAGGAATATATCCTTAAGCTGACCGATTCCCTCAACTTTGTTCTTCTGGCTCTCTTCACGGATGTACGCATAGAGCTGAGCATCCGTTGATCTCTTGTATGGTGTTACGAAGAGCACATTCAGAAGACCGAATGTAAGTGCTGATAGCATCATCCATCCCAAGAATGTGCAGTCGTATTTGAAAGTCTCCCACTTGCGACCATCCATCATTTTGCGCGAGAGGAGAATGGCCTCTTTGCCTGTCATTCCAGGATTCTCTGCAAGGATGTATGGTACGCACCAATACGAATAGTATTTGATGATTCCACCAATGATGGTGAATGCCCAAAGCGCTTGATACAGCCAGGTCCTGAACATAGCCTTGGCCGCCGTGTTCCATTTTCTGATAGTTCTAAGGAAGAGCATATGGCCAATAGGAACTACTTCGTAAGTCCTTGCTTCTAGGTAGATTCTCGCCTGAATTACTCTATATGGATTAATCAGGAAGAACCATATTAAGAAGTAAATCAGCAATACAATCAGTATTGCGAATCCACCAGCAAGGCGTTTGCTGCTCACGAGTGATTGCAGACCGCTCGCCATCTTTACGAAGATTGCACCTGAAGAGAAGCTATTCGCTATTCCGGCAAGAATACCCTTCTGCCTTCCAACAATATCCTTAGTTACAGGTTGGCTTGTATATTCCTTCTCCTGCTGCTGAGCGATTTTCATTCCACCAATGATATCGCCGTTAAGCAAAGCTTCGATTACCGCCGACTGCTCTGCCTCACCACTATTAAGTCCCTGCACCGCCTTCGCAACATTCTTTCCGGTCTTATTGCCAGTATATTGGCCATATATTTCACCTGCAACGCTCTTAGCCTTTACCTCGTTCGTAACAGTGACTGTTTTGGCCGATGACAGATCATTCTTAGTGAAGTTGTAACCACCCTCGACGCCGATAAATCCAGCGAGCAGAGACACCATAATCAGCAGCACATAGTGAGCCCTGAGTACGTGTTTGGCTTTCTTCTTCCACTCTTTACGTCTTGCCTTGGTGTATGGTGTCTTGGCTTTCTTCTTGTTTTCCATAATAACCTTCCTGTTAGTTCTAATTACTATGTTGTAAGTATAGCACATTGCGGCTTTTTTCTGTAAAATAATCGTATGAAATACGATTGCATCATTATTGGTGGCGGTGCGTCAGGTCTGATGCTGGCTGCCATGGCCAAAGTGAATAAAGGATTGATTCTCGAAGCGACTGCGGCTCTCGGCACCAAATTGCTGATGACCGGAGGCGGTCGTTGTAATATAACGCATGCGGGGTCAATTAAGGATTTTGTTGACTGCTACGATGAAGCCGGCCGCGCGCTCCGCAAATGCCTGTATAGACATAGTAATACGGAGATGCTGGACTGGCTCGAGTCTATTGGAGTGCCAACAATTCTTGAAGAAGATAGATACTATCCTGCCACGGAGCGCGCAATAGATGTAAGGGATGCACTGGTGCGCGCCGCCCAGAACAATGGCTGGGAGATTAAATTGCAACAGCGGGTCAGACCTAAATTGCAGAATTGCAACTCGGGGACAGGCCTGACGGTTGTAACCAATCAAGGCGAATATGATGCGGCGCGCGTCGTAATTGCAACTGGCGGTATCACCTATCCTGAAACCGGTTCCGATGGTTCAATGTTTGAAGTGGTTCGTGATCTAGGTATTGAGGTTACGGAGCTAAAACCTGCTCTCGCGCCTGTCCATGTTAGAGATTATCCGTACGCAGAGCTCAGCGGTGTTTCAATTCCTAATGTAACTGTCACCGCTTATAGTTCTGATACTATTAATACCTGTAAGGGCAAAGCTGCCAGATTCACTGGTGATCTGCTCTTTACACATAATGGTTTCTCGGGACCTGCGATTCTTAAGGTAAGTAAGTATTGCGAGCCTGGAGAAATGATTCGTATAAATTACAATTGTAAATTGGAAGACCTTCCTAAGAGATTCCGCAAGTGCCTGGAAGACCGGGCTCGAGGCGAATCCGGAGATATAAAAACGAGCAAGCTCGCTGGCCTGCTCGAATCTGATGAATTTATTGTTAAATCTATTGATGCTAGAGGCATTGTTACAAGCGGCGGCATCAGTCTATCGGAGATAGACACCGGGACAATGGAATTAAAGAAATGTCCCGGCCTCTTCGCCATCGGCGAAGCGATTGATGCCGACGGAACAACAGGCGGCTACAATCTGCAGCTTTGCTATTCAACAGCCGCGACTGTTGCTGAACAAATTCAAAAATGAGAAACGGGACCGGTCCATTTCTGTCATTTTCGACAGATATGGACCGGTCCCGTTTTACATTGCATTATAAAGTTAAATCGCCGTCCTTAACCCAGCCAAGTTTTCTGCATCCCATGTTAATCAGTGGTGCAAGGATTGCTGGGAGAATGAAGCAGATCAGCACAAGACCGAGCCAGTCCATTCCAGTGATGGCTGCTTTGGCGCCGGAAGCGACGTCAGCAACCCAACCTGTATAAACACCAATCTGTCCTACCAGTCCGCATGTTCCCATGCCGGATGATACTGGAGCGCCGTTCATCTGAAGATGGAATACGCAAGTTGCGATAGGGCCAGTAATGGCTGACGCGAGCGTAGGCGCAATCCAGATTCTTGGGTTCTTTACGATATTACCCATCTGCAGCATTGAAGTTCCAATGCCCTGTGAAATAAGTCCGCCCCATCTATTCTCTGGGAAGGACATTACTGCAAATCCTACCATCTGAGCACAGCATCCTGCTACAGCAGCACCGCCGGCAAGTCCGGTCAGTGCGAGAGCTGCACATATTGCAGCTGAGCTGATAGGCAGTGTCAGTGCCATTCCTACGATAACAGATACCAAAATTCCCATTGCAAATGGCTGAAGTTCAGTAGCCCACATAATCAGATTACCGACCTTCATTGCAGCTGCACCGAGAGCCGGAGCCCACCACGCAGACAAGGCAACGCCGATTCCGATAGTTACCAGTGGAACTACGAGAATGTCGATTTTGGTCTCACCGCATACCGCTTTGCCGAATTCGGCAGCAATAATTGCGATAAAGAGAACAGCCAGAGGGCCGCCCGCTCCACCGAGTCCATTAGCAGCGAATCCAACAGCTGCCAGCGAGAACAGAACCATTGGCTGGCACTTCAGCGCATAACCAATTGCTACAGCCATAGCCGGACCGGTCATCGCAATTGCAAGACCGCCAACAGTGTAATCCACGCCACCAACATTGGCGATAGGATCAACCAGGAAACCGATGTGGAACTGTGTTCCAATCGTATTGATAATCGTTCCAATCAGCAGCGAGCAGAACAGACCCTGAGCCATTGCTGAGAGTGCATCTATACCGTATCTCTTTGCTGAAATCTCAATGTTCTTGCGCTCGAGGAACGCTTTGATATTATCCTTTGTCATTTTGGTCACTTTCCCTTATAATAGAAGCAACATATATAGTAATTATATAACTAAAGAGGTATTTTATGTCAAGAAGTTCAAGAAGTCGCTCCAAGAGCCCGGCCAAGTTCTCGCCTAATAACAAATTCTTCCTTGTCATTATCGCGATACTCGGAGTACTGGTAATATTCGGTAGCATTTTTACCATCCAGCTCGGACCGGTTGATCGTCACGACGACAAGACAATAATCGTTGAAATTCCAACAGGTACGGGTGCTAGTGCGATCGTAGATATTCTCGATGAGCACGGACTCGTTAAGAATCATTTCTGTGCCAAGGTTAAGGCTAAGATTGGCGGTTACAACACGCTCCAGGCTAACACATACATGTTCAGCAAGTCGATGTCATTCAACAAGATGATGCGCGCCATCAATAAGGGCGATTTCGACTACATATCCAAAGCAACAGTCACTTTGACCGACGGAATGCGACTCGACCAGCTCGCCGAACAGATATCTGAGCAGCTCCCATACTCCAAGAATGAGGTTATGTCCGTATGGAACAATAAGTCATACGTTAAGAAGCTGATTAAGAAGTACTGGTTCCTGACTGATGAAGTTCTGAATAAGGATATTATGTACCCACTCGAGGGTTACCTCTATGCAGACACATACTTCATCACCACTGAAGATCCTTCTATCCAAGAATTCACAGAAATGTGCCTTGATAGAATGGATACGGAACTGACCGCTCGTAAGGATGCAATTAAGAAGAGTAAGTTCACAGTTCACGAACTTCTCACCCTGACTTCTATCGTAACTAAAGAATCCGCTGCTGAAGATCAGTCACATGTTGCAGGCGTATTCATGAACAGACTGAAAGATGGTATGTCCCTCGGATCAGATGTAACAGTATGCTACATCTACCAGGAAGACAGAGTTGAGCTCAAAGTCAGCCAGCTCGAGAACGACAGCCCTTACAATCTCCGTAAGCATGCCGGTCTCACACCTAGCCCAATCTGCTCAGTCATCGGATCTGCAATTGATGCAACTCTGAATTACGACAAAACCAAAGACTTATTCTTCTTCGCTGACAAGGATGGCGTTGTTCACTACTTTGAAACACAAGCCGAATTTGAGAAAGGTCTTGATACAATCGAGATGCTGAAAGACGACGAAGAAAAAGAATAAAAGGTGAAAATAAAAGCAAAAATGCGCCACTGAGCCCGTATGCACCCCTTAGCCCGTTCCTAACGGGTACATTACGTAGAATGTACCGGTTAGGGACGGGCTAAGGGGTGCACGCGGGCTCGAAGGCGCATTTTTATTGTCTAAAAGTTTTATAGTTTAATAATCTTGTTTGCCAGTTCGGCGTCTTCTTGTGAGTGTGTAATTAGAAGAACGGTTTTGTCCTTGGTTCCTGATAGCCAGAGGTTCTTAATTACATCAGAACGTGTCTTGGAGTCAAGGCCACGGAATGGTTCATCAGCAATGAGAAGTCCTGCATCATAGAGGAAAGCTCTTGCCATTGCTACTCTGTAGCTCATGCCACCACTTAACTCGCCTGGCAGTTTGTAGAGTTCGGTGGATAGGCCGACCGCCTTGAGGGTGGATGCAATGCGAGAGTCATCCGGATTGACTATTGCAAGGTTGTCATAGACATTGAGCCAAGGCAGCAATCTGTCCTCTTGGAACAGATATGATGCGGTCGGCCCCGTTACCCTTACAGTGCCGGAATCCGGAGTCTCGAGCCCAGCAATAATTCTTGCTATTGTTGTCTTGCCGCTTCCGCTAGCACCCATAATTGCTGTTACTTTGCCCGGCTCGAGCGTCATATTGAAATCCTTCAATACGACCTTCTCGCCGAACGACTTGTTAATACCAGTCATCTCTACAGCCGCCGACTCGCTGGCTACATCAGCCATTTGGCCAGCAGCGCCCGCGCCCTTTGCCACCTTGCTATACTCATATGCATGAGGTCCGAGCAAAGCAACCAATTTCTTAATGAGTCGCTCGAATACCACGCTGATGAGAATCAGAACAACTACATAAGCGAAGAGCCTATCCGTAGTCAGATAATACTTGGCATTCATCAGCTCATAGCCAAGTGAAAGCTGAGGAATGGACAGCACTTCCGCAGTTACTATTGCTTTCCATGACATACCCGCAACAAGACTCATTGCTGAGCGGAAGTGCGGATAGAGCGATGGCATATATACCCATCTAACAAGTTTGCTTCCTTCAATCTTATATATCTTAGCCATCTCGAGCAACTTAACATCCATGCTATCTAGTCCCGCCAGCAGATTGGTATACACAATCGGGAAGCACATTATCCAGCACACGAGAACAGGTACCGAGCCTGCCGACATGAGCAGAATCATATAAATCGCAACTGCCATTATCGGAATTGTCTTAAATAGCGAAACTGGGAGGGACAGAACGTCGCGTACCCAGTGCCATTTGTAAGCACAGATTGATAGCAGGGTTCCCGCAATGAGAGCAAGTACCATTGCTGCCAGGCATCTTCCTATTGTTGCAAGCGCATCCATATAGAATGTGCCGTCTACCAGCAGTGCAGCTAGAGCTCTAACTGTGTCCATTGGGCCTGGCAGCAGCAGAGTATTGCCCACAATAAGGGCAAGTACTTCCCACAGTACCAGCCAGAACACAGCTATTAATGACCATTTCTTCCAATTATTTTTCATATATTATTTAATTCCATAATAGATTTCATCTCCTGGAACTTTACCGCCAACAGCAGTAGGATCCATCTTGAACAATGTATTATAGAAAGGTGTCAGGATGTCCTTAGTCTCCTCAGCGGAGAGGAATACCAGCAGGTCATCGTCGATAACGGCTTTGCAGATGTCCGGGTCAGGAATGATTCCGGCTTCAACGATTTTGTTAACAACATCATCTGACTTTGTTTGAACTGCTGTAACTGAATCCATTACCATCTCGAGGAGATAGTCAACATCTTCAGTTCTCTCATCTACAAAATCTTTCCTTGCAATAACGATGCCCATTGGGAGTCTCTCCCCTGTCATCTCGTTCCATGCTGCATCGAGATCAATCGCAGCTCTTATTGCCGGATTCTTACTGATAATAGTTGACTTCATTGGTTCAGGCAGAAGTCCGATAGTACCTTCAGTTGCCATTACTTTCTGGGAGACAGCGGCATGGTCCTCGAGCCACTGAACTTTGACATCCTTATTTATTTCCAATCCGGCGTCAGCCAAGAGTGCCGCAAGAACATATTCAGGTGTTCCGCCCTTGCCGGATGCAACAACAGTCTTACCATTGAGATCAGCAAGCGACTGAACCGTCTGACCATTCTCTACGATGAAGAGTCCGCCGTTCACGATGTCGGCCAAGATGCGCACACCGCCGTTTGTTTTGGCATCGAGCAGTGCTCCCATATTAGAAGGTACGCAAGCCATGTCGAGTTCACCAGCAACCAGCTTCTGAACAACATCAGTAGGCGACTGGAATATCTCCATGCTAATCTTCTCGTCGTCCTGAAGATTAATCAGGCCCATTCCGGTAGGTCCAACCAGTGCGCCAATACGAACTTGGTCACTAAGGTCCTTACCGCCGCAAGCAGTCATTGCAAGCATCATGCCCAGTGCGAGCACAATAGCGACCGCTTTCTTAATGTACGATTTCATTTAATTCCCTCCTTACTTCTTAGAATAAACTGTCTTCGTACTAACGCCCGGCAATGCTCCAAGTTTACCCGAGAGTGCGCTGATGTCATCCATCGGCGCGTCAATTACAACACTGATAACACTAACGTCTTTCTTGTCATACGGAATGCCCATACGTCCCTTGATGTTCTCGCCAAATTCACCGAGCAGCTGGTTAACAGCTGGTGCAGAATTGCGATCTTCGACGATGATTCCGATTATCGCCAATCTTGTTTCCATCAGTTACCTCCTTTCCAGTAAAAAAGGTGCGCCTAATGAAAGGCGCACCATAAATAACGGTTAATTAATGCATTTGCCTTTCCCCTCAGTTAAACCTTCGGGCGTCAGTACAATTTTGTATTAATTATTATACAACTATTTCTGTCTCTTGTAAACAAACCAATATGCAAGTCCTACGGCAGCTCCGCCGATGATGTTACCGATTGTAACAGGCAGGAGGTTGGCTGCAAAGAAGTTGCCCCATGTGAGGTTTGCCATATCTGTGCCTGCTGCAACTGCGATGTCCACATAAGCAGGTACCATCTTAGCAAAGAGTCCAGCTCCAATGTAATACATGTTGGCAACACTATGCTCGAATCCACAGAGGACGAAGAGCATAATTGGCCAGAAAATGCCGAGGATCTTGCCGGCAGCGTCCTTAGCTGCCATGCCGAGCCATACGGCGATGCATACGAGGAAGTTACAGAAAATGCCCTTGAGCAGTGCATCGCCGAAAGTCATTGAGCATTTGCCCACTGCTGTAGCGATAACGCTGCCGGCCATTCCGCCGTCGAATAATGACAGTTGATGGCTGAATACTGCTCCTGCTGCAACTATCATACCTCCTATGAAGTTACCGAGGTAGACAAGAATCCAATTGCGCAGTACCTGAGGAATTGTTACTTCCTTCTCTGCCAGCGGAATTACCAAAAGGCAGTTGCCTGTGAAGAGCTCGCTTCCGGCAATTACTACCATGATGAGTCCAGCTGGGAAGATGCAAGCTCCGAGGAATTTACCAACGGAGGCGAGCGGTACGGATACTGCCGCAGTGGTTGCGCCGAGTCCGGCGAGTCCAATGAACATGCCGGCGAGAACAGCAAGCACGATCATCTTGCTAGTTGTCAGCGCACACTTGCCCTTTCCTACATTTATATAATTTTCAGTTATATCTTTTGGTGTGTTTATCATTGTGTTTCCCCTTTAGGCCAAACTTAATTAGCCAAGTATTTTGTCTCTGATTTCCTGTGGAACCATGCTACCACCTGTTGCCCAGACGATATGTGTAGCATTGTCCATCTTGTCTGTGAGGCCGTGAGCCTCGAGATATTTCTGTGCTTCACTGCATACGCTAATTCTTGATGGTGCGATGAATGTCGCACATGAACTAGGTTCTATATAAAGACCTTCTGATTTCCAAAGCTTGCGGCAGTATGGATTGAGCTTAGCATCCTCTACTGTGAACTCTCCGGACAGAAGAACGTCCATAAATCTACTTACAAGACCGGATGGTCTTCCTACTGCCAGGCCGTCAGCCTCAGTGATGCCTGTCAGTCCGATATCCTGCACGCAGATATCGCTCATTTTGCCGGTAGCAAGGCCGACAACCATGCATGGGCACTGAGTTGGTTCAACGAAGAATACATGAACGTTATCACCATACATCAATTTCTCACCAAATGCAACTCCGCCTGGCGCTCCGCCTACGCCGCAAGGGATGTAAACGAAGAGTGGATGGTCAGCGTCAACAACAACGCCCTGTTCCTTGAACTGCTTGTCCATACGGCCTGCTGCTACAGCATAACCGAGGAAGAGTGCGCTGGAATTCTCGTCATCAACGAAATATGACTTAGGATCTGCGTCAGACTCCGCACGTCCCTGCTCTACTGCTTTGCCGTAGTCTCCTTCATACTCAATAACAGTAGCGCCGCGGGATCTCAGGAGGTCCTTCTTCCACTGCTTGGCATCCATTGACATGTGAACGATGGCATTGTAGCCGAGAGCTGCGGACATAATTCCGATGGACATTCCGAGGTTGCCTGTGGAGCCAACCTGAATCTTATACTGGCTGAAGAACTCACGAGCTTCAGCAGTTCCGAGCTTGAGATAATCGTCGTCATAGCCCTTCAGAAGTCCAGCCTCAAGAGCCAGATCCTCAGAGTGCTTGAGCACCTCATAAACGCCGCCACGAGCCTTAACGGATCCGGCAACTTTAAGGTCGCTGTCCCTCTTCAGGAAGAGCTTGCCAGTCAGAGCGGCACCCTCTTCATTAAGAACAGCCTTCATATTCTTGATCTCAGTCAGTGGAGACTCGATGATACCGTTAGTCTCCTTAGTCTCTGGGAAGTAGTGCATAATGAGTGGTGCAAAACGCTCGAGTCTTGCCGCGGCATCAGCGACATCCTCAGCATTAAACTCGATTGACTCGAGTGCTTCCTTCGCAGCTTTCAGATTAGGATTAATCCAAGTGCATTCTTCTGCGTTCTTAAGTTTGTCCAGTACAGTGCTCATACTTGCCTCCTTTGTAAAACCGGACCGGTCCATAACTGTCGAAATTGTCAGTTTTGGGACAATCCTCTATTATTCTATTACATCTACCAAATGATCGCCATTATAAATCATTCTAAGATTAATTGTTTCATCGCCACGGAGCACACGTTCCAGGAAAACAGCATCGCCTTCCCACATTGGCAGTGACATCAGCTCATCCTTCTTAATCCAGTGGAGCTCACCTTCATTGCATTCTGGCGGATCAATATAATCGACCTGAGCTGAATACAGATACATATCCTCGTATTCGTAAGCGTCGGAGCGAAACTCTATAACCCCGTAGAAATGGTAATTGTCTAACTTAATTCCAGTCTCCTCGAACACCTCGCGAACGTTGCAATCATCCGCAGTCTCGCCAGGTTCGAATTTGCCACCAATGCCTAGCCATTTGCCGGCGTTGTCGTCATTCTTCTTCTTGTTACGATACAGCATTAAGAACGAGCCGTTATTCTCGATGTAGCATAAAGTAGTTCGTTTCATTAGCCTTCAACGCGGATTGACTTCATTACCTGGTCAACCAGTGGCTTGTCGTTGAACATGTTGCGCTTGGCGTTAACGATGCGATCAGCCACGTCCATACCCTCAGTGACTTTGCCAAAAGCAGCATACTGGCCGTCGAGATGTGGTGATGTTGTAGTCATTACGAAGAACTGTGAGCCAGCTGAATCAGGGTCCATAGCTCTTGCCATTGAGAGAACGCCTCTCTCGTGCTTGAGGTCGTTCTTGAATCCGTTCATTGTGAACTCGCCTGGGATGTTGTGGCCAGGACCACCAGTTCCATTGCCTTGTGGGCAGCCACCCTGAATCATAAATCCAGGAATTACTCTGTGGAAGATCAGGCCATCGTAGAATCCATCATTAGCCAGCTTCTCAAAGTTTTCAACTGTCTTAGGTGCGATTTCAGGATAGAGCTCGCCCTTCATAACGCCGCCATCTTCCATTGTAATAGTGAATATTTTCATAGTTTTTCCCTCCTAGGTGTGTCCCTTTGTTGCAATCTTGCAATTTAGGTCTGACCCGTTGTTGCATTATTCGATTGATTTAAGTGATTCTGTCATTGAGATCTTGCGTAGCACCGGCTGCATCGCGAAATTGACGATGAAGGCGAAGACGAAGGTCAGGAGTACCGAGTAGAGATAGTCCAGATTCGTCACGCGAGCTACGAAGAAGATCATATTGACGTTAATATTGTCTATAACGAATTGTATTAGCCATCTGCCGAGCGGGATGCCGACGAGAGCGCCGAACGCAGTCAAGAAGATATTCTCCCTGAAGACATAGGATGACGTCTCCTTGCGGCGGAATCCGAGGACTTTGATGGTTGCAATTTCGCGGATTCGCTCGGTGATGTTGATATTAGTTAAGTTGTACAGAACGATGAATGCAAGGAGTCCGGCGCAGAGAATTACTACGTAAATGACTGCGTTCAAGCTCGTCATCATTGAGTCAACTCGTTCTATCATGTCATTGTTCACGACTGTTGCAGCCGTGTGGTCGTACTTGGCGAGTTGAGCCGCATCCTCGTGGACTGCTGCTGAATCGTCGCCGTGGTCGGTCATAATGTAGGCTGTTTTGATCTCGGCGGCTTCGCCAAATCCTTGTTCATAAGTCTTGGCGGTCATGTAGACGTTCTCGCCGACGTAGTTATCGAAGATACCGCTGACCGTCGCAGTCATCTTCTTGTAACCCTTGGTGAAGGTTACTGTATCGCCGACGTTGATGCCGTACTGATGGTTGAGCTTCCTACAGATAACAACCTCACCATCGCCAGGGAATTCGACCTGCTCACCCTTGTAGTGCAGGCTAATCTGATCCGTGATGTGCTTATCATAGCTCGCAATCAATGTAACCTCACCGCTCTGGCCCGGAACTTTGATGTCCGCAGTGCCGGAATGAACGAAGAGAATATCACCAGGTGAGTCGACGTGATCCTTAGCGAAATCGATGAACTCAGCCTGCTTGCCAGCCGTCATATCTTTGTTAAAGATCACCTGATAATCGTACAGAGTGACCTCATCGTATTGGAACTTGGCGACGCCCTTTATTGTGGTGTTGATGCCAAATCCAGCAATTAGAAGCGCGGTGCAGCCTGCGATGCCGATTACCATCATCAGGAAACGCTTCTTATATCTGAAAACGTTACGGAAAGAGACTTTGTAGAGGAAGCTGATGCGTCGCCACAGAGGCGTAATGCGCTCCAGCAGAATTCTCTTGCCTGCCTTCGGAGTCTTAGGTCTCATCAGTTGTGCCGGTGATACGCCAAAATCTGCTGCGCAGCTCACCCAAGTCGCACCCATTGAACACAACAGTGCGACTGCGAGGCACTCGAGGCCGAGGACCCAATTGTATTTGATTGCCGATGCTGTATTGAAGTCATACATCATCGTATATGCATGCCAGATAACCTTAGGGAAGACGTTGCAGCCTACGAAAAATCCGATGATGGATCCGAGAGTTGCGGCACTTCCCGAGTAGAACATGTACTTGGAAAGTATTGCTCTATTGCTGTAGCCAAGGGCTTTTAAGATGCCCACCTGACCACGCTGGTCTTCCATCATTCTTGTCATGGTTGTCATGCAGACAAGTGCCGCAACCAGGAAGAAGAATGCCGGGAATATCTTGGCTATATTACTTACTATGTTGGAGTTTTGTTCGAAGGTCGAATATCCTATATTATCCTCTCGGGAAATCGAATAGGCATCACCCTTCTTCATTGTATCTATCTTGTGTTGGCCATCATCGAGCTTTTCCTTGGCATCGTCGAGAGTGCGCTCGGCCTTGTCCATTTTCTTCTTGGCCGAGTTGAGCTGCGCCTTGGAGTTATCTAGCTTTTTCTTAGCCGCAGCAAACTCCGCAGTAGCCTGAGCCTTACCAGCATTAAGTTCTGCCTGGCTCTTATCTAATTCAGCCTGCATAGCAACAAGCTGTTCCTCTGGAACCACACCAGACTTTCTTGCCTGTTCTAGTTGCTCATAGCCAGCATCAATCTGTGCTTGTGATGCTGCCAGCTGTGCCTCTGTTGCTTTCTTTTCTTTGTTATATTGTGCAAGTCCATCCTTGTACTTAGCGTAGCCGCTCTTGTACTCTTCCTTGCCCTTGTTGAAGTCTTTAACACCCTTATCATAATCGACTTTCTTGTCATCGAGTTTATCTTGGGCTTTGGTCTTCTCCTTGTCTCGTCTTGCCGCCGTTACACGTTCTGCAAGATCTTCCATAATATCCTCAGCGCCTGAGAATTTAGCCTCAAGTTCATCAGAGAAAATATACTCATCACCGTCGAGTTTGACGTACATCTGAGTGTAGTAATCGCTGTCATATACGCTCTTCTTTACGAAGGCAAAACCATCTACAGAGCCATTACCGATTGATGTCGTACCTCTCTCGTAGTCAAGATAAAGTGGAGAATTGACGAATCCTACGATGGTGAACTCGTCCACTTTGAACATCTCGCGATCTTTCTTCTTGTTGGCATCAGCAATTCTGATTTTATCGCCAATCTTATAGCCACCTTGGAACTTACAATCGACTACAATCTCGTTATTTCGCTCTGGGAGCTTACCTTCTACCAGGTTAAGAGTATTTATATCTCCAGGCATTGAGAATGTCTTAAAAATACTCTCATGCCCGTCCTCGGTAGCAATTATAATGTCCTGTTCGATTACTGCCTCTGCTGTGGCGACACCCTCTGTTGCAAGGGCTAGCTCAACACTTTCGTCATCAATACCATAAGTCGAAGCAATCTGGTAATCGAAGAGCTTGTGATCAGTTAGATACGTGTTCGCGGTCTCAAGCATGTCCGGTTTGCACATTTGAAGGCCCGCGTAAAATCCTACGCCAAGAGCAACGATTGCGAGAATCGCCAGATAACGCGCTAATGAAGTTTTTATCTCTCTAATGGTGCTCTTTACCATTCAATTTCTTCAATCGGTGTTGGGTTAGGATTAACCTGTATGTCTCTAACGGTACCGTTCTTGATGGAGACCACGCGGTCGGCCATCGGAGTCAGTGCCTTGTTGTGCGTGATAATAATTACTGTTGTGCCAGTGTTTCTTGCCTGGTCTTGCAGCAGCTTGAGAATCTGCTTGCCTGTTGTATAGTCAAGGGCTCCAGTTGGCTCATCACAGAGCAGGAGCTTAGGATTCTTAGCCAGAGCTCTAGCGATTGCAACTCTCTGCTGCTCACCACCTGAGAGCTGACCTGGGAAGTTGTCCATTCTCTCGCCCAGGCCGACCGCCTCAAGAGTTGAGGCTGGGTCCAGTGGATCCTTGCATATCTGTGTTGCAAGAGAAACGTTCTCGATAGCTGTCAGGTTCTGAACCAGATTGTAGAACTGGAAAACGAATCCGATATCATAACGGCGATAATCCGTGAGCTCACGCTCTGACATCGCAGAAATCTCGCGTCCATCAAGTGTTACTTTGCCGTCCGTGAGAGTATCCATACCGCCAAGAATGTTCAGCAGGGTTGTTTTGCCCGAGCCGGATTCTCCAACTATAACAACAAGTTCACCCTTCTCGAGAGTGAACGTGATGTCTTGAAGGGCGAGGATGTCGACCTCGCCCGAATGATATATTTTCTTTACTTTGTCGAATTCTACGTAACTCATTATTGTTTAATTGCGTTGACCAAAGCGTCTACTTCTTCTTCGGTGGTGGACCATGAAGTGCAGAATCTTACGAGTGCCGTTTCGTCATCAATCCAGTGATCGAGCTCGAAGAAGATTCCCTGGGTCCTCAGATTTTCTACTTGGCTGCGTGAAAGCTCATAATAAAGCTGATTGGATTGACTGCGAATGTATGGCTTGGCGCCGGTGGAATCGAGCGCTGCCTGAATACGCTTCGCGTATTCATTTGCTTGGCGACAGATCTGGAAATACAGACAATCCTTGCCGCCCTTCAGGAGCTCATGGAACTGGAGGCCAAGCAACCAGCCTTTGGCTAGCAGCGCTCCGTTCATCTTCATATAGTTACGGAAGTTCTCCTGAATCATTGGACTTGTAGTCACGAAAGCCTCGCCGAACAGCGCACCGCATTTGGTGCCACCGATATAGAATGCATCAGCATAAGTTGCGATATCTGCCAATGTTACATCGTTTTCATCAGCTGTCAGACCGTAGCCCATACGCGCTCCATCGATATATAGGAACAGCTTGAACTTGTTACAAACCAGTCTGATATCCTCAAGTTCTTTCTTGGAGTACAAAGTACCATACTCAGTTGGGAATGAGATGTATACGGCTCTTGGCTGAGTCATATGCTCCTTCAGGTCATTATGAATGTAGTAGTTTGCATTCTCTGCAATCTGAGCTGCAGTAATCTTGCCATCAGCAGATGGAATAACGTGAACCTTGTGTCCAGTATTTTCGATCGCTCCGGACTCATGAACAGCAATATGTCCACTATCTGCAGAAATTACAGACTGAAAAGCATGGAGCATTGCCTCCATCGCAATCATGTTCATCTGAGTTCCACCAACAAGAAAATGAATCTGCGCATCAGGGCTGTCAATCAGCTTATTGATATCTTCAACAGCCTTCTTGCAAATCTCGTCGTGGCCATAGCCCACATATGAATTGTCATTAATCTCCGCGAGCGCATTCAGAATTACCGGATGCGCCCCACGGCTATAATCGTTGTCAAATTTGTACATAATTACTGAACCTTAAATGTTACCTTAGCACTTGCGGAAGTATAGTTTTTAGTCGCAGGTGAAGTAATAGTAAATGTTAATGTTCTCGCTTTAAAACCAGTATTGTGCTCGGCAATTTCGAACTTGCACACTGCATATCCACCACTTACGAGGTTGGTTGGATTCACATCCAGTTCAAAGAGTTTACCAGTTCTCAATGCCTTGTATTTATCTCCAGTTTTAATGCCAATCTTAGTCAAATCTACGTCGCTTGCACTAGCTGTGCCCTTTCTAACTGATTTAACCTTAAGTTGGAATACATCGTGGTTCTTTCTGTTCGCAGGGATAACCTTGTTTGAAGGTGTTGTTAATATTTTCAGTTCTTGTGCAGCCTTGTTGATCTTGTATTTAGCACTCTTGCTACCCATGTACTTCTTGTTATCCTTAGCTGCCTTGATTGTTACCTTGGCAGTTCCTGCATTTGTATTATTGCTGTAGGTAACTGTATATGCGTCTGATGGAACCTTCTTTCCATTCAGTGTTACACTTACAGCTGGCTTGTTAGCCTTGCCACTGTATGTATAAGATGATTTGGATAGATTAATCTTAGCTTTGCTCAGATCCTCTGCGCCCTGAACCTTAATATCGAACTTCTTAACGCAATCGTTATAGTTGTCATTGCCCTTAACTGTCATAGTTACAGTAGCTGTGCCAGACTTATTTCCGATTGCCTGAACTGTGCAAGATGTGCTGTCCTTATCGACAATCTTGAGCATCTTGCTATCACTAACCTTGAAAGAAGCTTCTTTAGTTCCAATTGAAGAACTCTCGAACTTAACTGTTGCCTTCTCATCCTTGTAAGTATAGAGCTTGCTCTTGTCACAGCTTGCCTGAACTACCTGGTCACCCTTAACAACCTTGTAAGTCTTCTTAACTGTGCCATAGTAGAGACCGCCATCGCCGGTAACCTTTACTGTATAAGAGCCAATTGCCTTAGATTCATCTGGTCTCTCTACAGTATAGTACTTGCTGTTAACCTTCTTGCCATCCCACTTAACAGTTACTGTTGGCTTGTGGTTTTCTCCATCATACTTGTATGAAGTCTTGCTCAGGCTAACATTAGCAGCCTTGAGTTTGCGACCGTTCTTAACAGTTACCTTAACTGTTTTGCTTTCAGGTCCATAAGTTTCATTTCCTGCAAAGCTGATACTAACTTTAGTACTACCAGCCTTAACGCCTTTAACTTTATAAACTAAATATGTGAAGCCATCCTCACCTACAACTGAGCTTGACTTACTAACTGTAGCGATTTTCTTGTTAGCTGACTTTACTGTGCATTCGCCAACATTAAACTCAATCTGTTCCTTAGAAGTATCTCTAAGTCTTATTTCAGCAGTTGTTGACTTGCTGCCATGCATATAAACAGTCAGTTTGCTTACATCCGGATTCATCCAGATTTCCTGTGCTTCCTTGGTGGCCTCGCCTTCTGCAAAAGCCATACTTGGAAACATTGATAATGCGATTATCAATGACAGGAAAACTACACTTAATCTCTTCATAACGATCTCCCTATTTCTCTATGATGCGAGGCCGATCTTCGCCCTCAATTTATTAACTCTAGCCAATAATGCAGCAATTGCTGCGGCTCCGATTCCTAATTTAACAAGTCCAGACATCAGTGGATACTTATCCCAAAACAGTGGTGCCGCCGCGTCGATGCCCGCGATAACAAGTGCAACAACTCCAAGTGTTGCAATATGTCCCTTGGACAGAATCTTGCTCATTGGAACATCTGGGAATAACAGCTTGGCCGTGCCCGCATAGACCCCGACAAGCAAGCCCCAACTGACTAATGCCGTTAGGGCAAATGCCCCTATTGGTGAGGCTATCAGCAGCCTAAATAGCAGACTCGCCACCGTCATTAACGCCGTTCCAATTAGCGACAGCGGTGCGATTAGCAGCCGTTTCACGCCACCCTTCTTCTGCTCTGCCTGATCCTCATCATCGTCATCAACCGTTGCATTCGCAAACTCATCGATGTCCATAACGATTGGTGCCGGATTAACTTGGGTCTGTGTCATCTCAGGCGTTATCTCAGTTGCTCCGCTGAATAGCATTCCTGCCACTAGAGAAGCCAGAACCGTAACGGTTGCCGCACCCTGTATTAACTTCTTCTTGTTAAACTTCTTCTTTTCCATCTATTAGAGCTCAGCGATGAACTCGATTTCGCAGAGAACGCTCTTAGGAAGCTGCTTAACAGCTACGCATGAACGAGCTGGCTTCTCTGTGAAGTACTTAGCATAAACTTCGTTAAAGGCTGCGAAATCGCCCATATCTGCCAGGAAGCAAGTTGTCTTAACAACCTTAGTCAGATCTGATCCAGCTGCCTCGAGAAGTGCCTTAGCATTCTCGCAAGCTCTCTCAGCCTGCGCAGTGATTTCTTCGCCTACGATTGCTCCTGTTGCAGGGTCAAATGGGCACTGTCCGCTGGCAAATAAAAGGTTGCCAACAACCTTAGCCTGTGAATATGGTCCGATAGCTGCAGGTGCTTTATCTGTTGAAATAGTCTTCATAATTTCCTCCTTTATGTACTCTTGAGCCCGTTCCTAATTGGCGCATTTCGCTAGAATGCACCATTTAGGAACGGGCTGGTTGGTACATTACTATTTTATCACTCCAGACCCGGGAAGTCGAGTTGGCGGAGTGCTTCGAACAGTATTATATTCGCTGAGTTAGCGAGGTTGAAGGAACGTAGCCTAGTCGACTCGCTCATTGGAATGCGAATCGCGCGGTCAGCGTGTTTCGCAATGAAATCCTTAGGAAGTCCAGCTGTCTCACGGCCGAATAATATCATGTCTTCGTCGTGAAACTCCGCGTCAGTGTAGCGGTGTCCGCCCTTGGTCGTGGCGAGCCAGAGACGACGTTCTCCGTACTTGGCCATGAAGTCGTCAAGGCTCTCGTGAACCTCAAGCTTGACATAAGGCCAATAGTCCAGGCCGGCACGGCGAACGCTCTTCTCGTCTATATCAAAACCGAGTGGTTTGACCAAGTGAAGAACGCTGTCAGTTGCCGCACAAGTACGCGCTATATTGCCCGTGTTAGGCGGGATTTCCGGTTCAACGAACACTATGTGTAATGCCATGTTACATTCCTCCCTATTATATATAATGATACAATAAAAGTGGCTATGATTACAATGATTGCAGAGGTACAGATTGTTATGGAAATTCGCGAATTGTCAGCTCGACAGGTAGGGCTATTCGCGAATTGTCGCTATGGAGAGGTCGACGCCAAAAGTACATCATTTTCGCATGCGATGGACTTCCGGATTGTCGCTATGTGGCGACAGATAAGAAAAGTACATACTCATTTTGGCTCTAAGCGAGTAAAACGAGTATGTACTTTTTGCTTGTAGAATCCTATTGCGACAGAATCGCAGTTCTCGCGACTGAAAAAGCATGTACTTTTGCCGTTAGAATCTGTATAGCGACAAAACAAGATGTTTCTCGTGACAGGCGAGAGTTGATTAGTAAAGGGCATCCTGAAGTATCATGTGGTGTATTATGAATTCCGTCTCTTTCTCGTCTATGCCTTCGTTACGTTGCTCATATGTCACTATCATATTCTTTCCGCGTACATATCCAAGCTTGTAATAGAAGCCTTCGTCCTTGAGTTTCTTCATGGCGTAGCCTTCTTTGTCCATTATGCCATTATGCTCCCAGAGGAACACTTTGCCTGTCGTTGGACTTAGGATAGTAAAGTCAGGATATAGATCTTCATTGCCATATTTCATATATTGCTCATACTTAAATGGAATATCGTGTTCCATAAGAAGTCTTATAATATCTCGTTCTGACTTGGATCTAACATTAAATCCTGCCCTTGTTGGAACCTTCAATTCTTCAGGGTGAGGAACAGTCCCTGTATATTTATCTGCAAGCCACCTTTCAATACGCTCAGATTTCGCTCGCTGCTGAGCTTCATATTGTTCACTTAACAATCTTGAAAACTCGCTAGCTCTTTCAACATACTTATTGCCACGCTCGAATGAGCTACAATTATTTAGGTACATATTGATAGCACGAAGTTCTTGCTTGTCGTCTAAAAGCTCCTTCTCATATAGACCTTTCAACGCCATTGTCTTTGCTGTCTCTTCTTCCGTCTTTGGCAAATACTTTCGCCTGGCCTTTTTATTATTTGGCGAGCTAGTACCATTTACTACCTGATTATTCTCAGTGTCCTTCTTTGAACAGTTCTCTAGAATATACCAACGCCAGCAGTCTCTATTAGGATAGCAAGCTAGAATACCCTGCGGAGCTTTCTGAATAAACTCCTCTTTTTTCTTTATTGACTCTTCCAATCGTTTTCGCTCATTATCTAACACTCTATAGTAATTCATATCTTACTCCATTCTCTATCTAATGATGATTATATGCGAGGGCTATTTCTGTTCTTAAATTAGAGAGCTATGATGATACATTTTCTACAAGAAACAAGTTATGACACCTTATCATTTTTAGATTAATATTTCTACACTTTGAAAAAAATCGGTTCTGAAATGTAGGATTTCGTGACAAAATCGATAATTCGCGAATTGTCAGCTCGACAGGTAGGGCTATTCGCGAATTGTCACTATGGAGAGGTCGACGCCAAAAGTACATCACTTTCGCACGCGATAGGCTTCCGGATCGTCGCTATGTGACGACAGATAACAAAAGTACATACTCATTTTGGCTCAAAGCGAGTAAAACGAGTATGTACTTTTTGGTTGTAGAATCCTATTGCGACAAAATCGCAGTTCTCCCGACTGAAAAAGAGTGTACTTTTGCCATCGAGGTCTGTATAGCGACAAAAGTATTATGAACACTGTATGGCCTTACCAGTTGATAATGTCTTC
This sequence comes from Candidatus Crickella equi, assembly GCA_018064755.1. GTDB lineage: Bacteria > Bacillota > Clostridia > Peptostreptococcales > Anaerovoracaceae > Crickella > Crickella equi. The sequence goes on from JAGHUP010000006.1 coordinate 71,342, forward strand.
AAGTTGAGCGTGATAATCAGTAATATACAGGTCACAGAGTTCCTTAACCTGATCCTGTTCAGGAACAGACGCATCAGCCACTCCGAAGACTGTAAATCCATCGTTCTTAGCTGTCTCGACCGTGTGTAGTTCATCTTCGAACACAACAGTTTCAGACTTGTCTGTACCAAGGTATTCCAAAGCCGCTCTATAGATATCCGGGCGGTTCTTATCGTGGCCAACTTCGCCGCAAGTAATAATCTTACTAATATACTTAAGAATATCATTGCGACGCAGAGCAGCCTCAACAACAGGCCTCTCGCTAACAGTCACAATGCACATCTTAACACCCATGCGTTCAAACTCTGCCAGCATCTCCTTAACACCAGGCTTTGTCTCAACTTCATGAGTGTAGAAGTCAACAATACGGTCCACTACCGCCTGAATTATCTCCTCAACACTCTCAGACAGGCCGAACTCAGACTTAGTATACTGAGCCATCTGCAGCAGAGTCATCTTACGCATCCTATGCCTAATATCTGCAGGCGCCTCAATACCAGACTCAGCTAGCATCTCCTGAGCCATATTCTCATATATGAACATTGAATCGATGAGTGTACCATCGAGATCAAATATTGCACCTCTAACCATAGTCTATTTCCTCCGCCCTAATTTTACCACAGATGACCTACATTAACACACAAGAAAAGAGCAGGACCGAAATCCTGCTCTAATGCATTTAGTTTAAGATTAAATTACTTAACCTTTACCTTGATAGTCTTAGTTGCGCTAGCGCCAACGAAGTTGTCAGTAGCGGAAACGTAAGCCTTAACCTTAACCTTGTAAGTTCCTTTCTTCAGACCCTTCTTAACAGTAACCTTACCAGCCTTAGAAACCTTAATCTTCTTGTTTCCGGAAACCTTCTTGAATTTAACTTCACCAAGCTTAGCAGTAGCCTTGATTGTCTTGTTCTTCTTTACAGTCTGCGCCTTCAGAGTTACCTTATTAGTAGCCTTAGTAATCTCAACTGTCATCTTTCCATTTGCTGTTGCAGCAATGATTCTGTCGAGTACATAGTTGTTGCTAACCTTGGCATTAGCCAGTTCCTGTGCATAAATGAAGTACTGACCAACATTTGCAGATGTCAGTTCTTCTTCAGCAAAGAAGCTCTCACCAGATACGATAGCATCTGTTGAAGTCTCAATTACCTTGAAATCAGCTGCATTAAGCTGATATCCCTTGCCATCATAAGCCTTCTTAAGAACAGCACTCTTCTGAGCTAAAGTAACGTGAAGCTTTTCAACATTAAATACTCTAGTCTCTGTCAGAGTAACTTTGCTTCCGTCCTTCTTTGTGTAAACCATAGTCATTCCAACCTTATAAGAATTAGCATCCTTAATTGTTGGAGCTGTTGTTAGAGTAAAGTCCTCAGCAACAAATGCCTTATTGAAATCTGCCTCAGCAGTTGCTCCTGTTCCAAGTGCCTTGAATGCATATGTAACAGCAACATTGTTTGCAGGGTGAGAAATACCTACAGCATGTTCTTTTCCATCATACTTAATTGTATCATCAGCATCAATACCAGTTGTTTCAACTGTTGAATCGAGGATTCCCCAAGTCTTATAATATGTGCTTACAGCTTCGTCTGTAAGGAATGTTACTTCCTTTGTATAAGAATCATTCATATAGAAGATCTCATCAGCAAGAGCTCCTCTAAGAACAGCCTTACCAGCAGCAGTTAAAGTTACAACGAGGTTGCCCTTAAGGTCAGCCTTTGCAGTTGCATCATAACTGTACGCTTTGTACTCAGGATAAGATACTGTGAAAAGATCAGTTGCAGTCAGAGTCTTGCTTCCAACTTTTACTGCAGTTACGTTATAAGTTGTTAATCCTCTTTCCAGAGCTTCTGAATAAGCACCTGCACTTACAGCAGTTCCAAGACTTGTTGTAACTTGAGCTTCCTTCATGTTAACTACATCTTCAACCTTAAGAAGATTCTTAAGAGCATTTGTTGTAACAAACAGTGTCTTTGTTGATCCATCTACTGTGAAGTCATAGTCATTTTCAATTCCTCCACCAATGTGCTGCTTAGCTAATGTCAGATCTCCAAATCCATTTGTACCATCAAAAGATGCTGTTGCTACTACAGTCTGAGTCTTATCAGCAGATGCGTCTGTATAGAATTCAACAGTAGCGCTCTGCTTATCTGCTGCCCATGTGATGCTCTTTACTTCATTTACTACATGAGTAGCATCTGCGAATGCCATTGCTGGCATGAATGTTACCATCATCATTGCAGACATGAGGATGGCGAATAATTTCTTGCGCATTTCGTTTTCTCCTTTCTGTTTTTCGTTTTATTAATAAAACTAAAATGCATTTATATGAACGAGCAGGAGTGCCCGGTCATACCGTATTGTGAGCGAGGGCGAAGCCGTCGCGGTTATGCCTCTTGGAGGCGGGCGAGTTTGTTGCGAAGTTCGAGGTTCTCGAGCTGAAGTTTGAAAATCTGGTCTTCTTGCTGCTCGAGTTGCTGGCGAAGAGTCAGCTTGTGGCGCTGGCGTTCTCTATGAACCTCGATGTAGTCAATCTTGTCACCGAGCCGGCCGTTATTATTGTCAGCTCTCCAGCGATCAGAAGCGCGCTCGATACGTTTGTATCCGAGAGCGTCCACATCGAATCCTGCGTCCTTAAATATCTGTCTAGGGCCTTTGCCCAATCGATATTCCTCAACGAATTTCTTCTTGAACTCTAATGTGTAAGTAATACGTCTTGAGGTTACAGACTCAACATATTGATTACTGCGAAGAGCGTTTACTTGGTCCTCTGTAAATATGCTTCTTGCCATTTCTTCCCCCTATCTTTCGGACGTAATTAATATTCTGTTCCTTAGCAAAGCATTAAAAAAAGGCGCTTTCGCGCCTTTTAACATTAAATGTGTATTAATAATTTTGATTTTTCTTGCAACCCCCTTTATTATCCGTATAATTGAAATTGTAAGAATAATGTATGAATATTTTCCGAACGTAATATTAATTACAGTTTGTCACAGGCTTCAGGCCTGTTTTTTTATGCCCTTTCTTCCTCTGTTACCTCGTTTTTCTTGTTGTAATAGTGCAGATATAGCCCCATCACAACAATCAGAATTGGCCAGCTGAGGCATTCAGCCGAGTTAACCAACGACTGTCCGAAGTATGCCATTACAGCAACCAGGAACATGAACTCCTCTCCCTCAACATCACGAGTCTTAACCCATCTAACAGCAATGCTAACCCACATAGTCAACCATGCTGCAAGTCCGAGAACTCCATTAGTTACTAGGAACTGGAACACGTCGCTATGGTTGCAGAGAACAATTCCTCCAAATCTCTCGTTGAGAACCTGATTATAATAGAACAGAGTCTCTGGTCCCATTCCGATGAGCTTGTTGAAGAATGGCATCTCCTTGAACATATTAACAGCATATGTCCAAATCATACCTCTCATTGAACCCCAATCATCACCAAAGTTTCTAATCAGATCCAGAACGAAGTAAGCTACAACTAGGCCAAGTCCAATTTCGAATACGATTGTTAGCGTCTTGGCAACAGACGCTGTATAGTCCTTAACCACGCGCTTTACGACAATGTATCCAACGATACCAATTATTGTCATTCCAATAGCAACGATTGGATGGGCAAATATAGCACACACACCATCTATAGGAATCATGTGACTATACGCTGGCATGAACAAAGTAATCATCATCGCAATACCGTAAAACGCTACGAACAAGAGGAATCTTCTAATGTACTGCGCTTTGGACAGAACGAATGGTTCTGCGAAGAATGCGCACAGGCCAAAACCGACATAGAGACCATCCGAGCGGCAGAAGATGATGCCGATGCATGTCATGAAGAGATAAATGCAGTAGAACACATTGCGTTTGTTATTGTCACTCTTCAGGAATTGAATGAGGATAATTGGCAAAGTCAGTGCAATATAACCCATGAACCAATTAATATTACCGAATGTCGATAGGTATGACCAATATTGACCTTCGAGCATGTTGCGATGCAGGAACATAAAGTCGACGCCTGCGCCATGCAGCAGATCGATAAAGTAAACGATTAAGCCAATAATCATGATGGTATTCTCGAGCATTCTGGACCACTCGAGTTTGTTGGATAAGAAGATTACCAGTACTGAGAACAGCAGCATCTGAACACCACCTACCCACCAGCCTTGATTGCCCCAGAATGATGGTCCCTTGAAGTCACATAGCAAGGTCGAAATAACCGCAAGCGCACCAAAAGCCATAATCGATATCTCAGTTACGTTCTTGCGCGGTATCAGCGGTTTAACGCTCTTCTGTGCGATAACAACGCACAGCAATAGAATAACAGTAATGATAGAACCAGCCAGCATAGCATGTCCTTTAGCCGCTGTCTGATTGAAATACTGATCCTCAAGCCACAGTGGGTTAACAATCATTGCCCACATTGCGAAGAACACAGCAACCATTGTGAACATGTCCTTCTGCTTTCTAGTGATCTTCTTTTTTCTCATTTTCTTGGCCATAACAATTCCCCTTTGTTTGTTATTACGAACATTTTATTGTATCATAACCGTCATTCTTTGACTATTCCCCAACGGCACCATAAGTCATATCTATATTGCTTCGCAGTATTAGGATCCATACGTTTCATCTCGAGATTGCGATCGATGGCAGCCTGTGGAAGGAGAATTTCCATTCCAGACTCAATCTTAATACAACAAGGATGACAGAGACCGCAAGGTTCACCATTAGTCAATGGATGATTGCAGAACCATATCTTCTGCATTATATCCTCGCATCCCCACGCACGAATATCTGCGAGCATATCTTGCTCGGTTTTGTTGTATATAGGAAGAATGAAGTTGCCCCACAGAATCTTGGCAGCATCGCTACCGCGCTCAATCATGTCTCGAGATACCAAACGTCCTGGCTCGGCAGCCTCAATGCACAGCTCAAGGTCCGGAACAACGCAAGACAGCCTGCCCAGCCACTCATACTGAGGGCCGAGCTCCGCATTAAGAGCAGACCTCGCATCCTCTTTAACTTGATTGAAAGCCTCAGTCATCTTCTTGTTAGCAGGAATATCTTCCATATTAATAATTCGTAGAGGCAACAGCTCACAGCCAAAACGGCCCGGCTCCTCCAACATCGCTATGATTTCTCGCACACGGCCGAGCTCGATCTCATAGCTCCGCCTACCCGGGTTAATCACATACACTGGTTCAATCGCCGCGCCTTCTCGTGCCAGCTCTACTATGCGATATGTCGAATCCCATCCGCCCGTCCAGAGGACGTGGTGGGTTGTTTTTATTTCTTTATTCACGCTAGATGTCATAAAACCTAATCTCTATCCTCTTTCCAAGCCCGGCTGCAACTCTCTTAAGCGTTTTAAGCGAAGGATTTGCATTGCCATTCTCAAGTTTAGATAAATCCGTCCTATTTATTCCAGTACTATCTGCAAGTTCCTGTTGCGTCATATTTCTTTCAATCCTTGCATCAATAATAGACTGAACAATCTGAAACTCAGGCTCTAGATTCTCATATTCTGTCTTGATACTTGGATCAGTTAAATAAGTATTTTTTAAATCACTAAGTTTCATTGTTCTTTTCCCTTTTTTATACTTCTAGTTCAAACATTGTGCCACCATTATTATAGTGGGATATATCCCACTATGTCAACCTTCGTTTTGATGTTTGAACTGTATATTCTTTACGAAATGATATCAAACCAATCTCAACCGAAATCCTACATTTCTGAACCGATTTTAAATACAAAGAAAAACATGATTCAACACCATATTTCAGAAATAAAAGAACGGGTCCGAGGACCAATGTCATTAAGTTAAGGAGATACTCCTGCACAGAAATGTGCGGGGGTATTTTTTCTGACGAAAAACATTGACTTTGCGCCGGGTTTGTGCGGCCGTTGTGACTTTGCAACAAGTCAAAATAGCTGTTAATAAAAACAGCTGAAACAGTATTAAATTTTCACAATTTATGCTACTCTATATACAAGGTTTATGGCTATTCTTGTACTGAGCCTTCGTTCAAAACTGCGACCATTCCGTACTGGTACTACGGATTTGGATAAAAGCTGTTCTGCTTGCGGAGGAGATACTCGGTGCAGGAATAGCTTTCTGCATATATGGACAGCACGTGCTACATTTACAACGTATGAATACTTTTTCGAACCATCATTATCCAGATTAACATTTGAACATATTGCGAGAATAATGTTGTACATTGTCAGTCGTGCAAATATCTCTTGAACAATGAAACGCTTGCATTTTGAGTGTGTATACAACAATCCCACATTATACTTTAGTGTTCTAAAAGAGGTTTCAATACCCCATCTCATTCGATACAAGTTCTTTAATTCTTCAGATGAAAAATCAGATTGATCAAGGTTAGTCACCAACGTTTCATATATACCATCTTGAATTTCTATCTGCACAATTCTAAATGACAATTTGTAGTATACCGGATTATCCTTGTACTTGGAGATTTCTGGAAGATAGTCAAATCTCGAGCTTGGTGACAAATATCTATATTCATTAGGAAATTCTTGAATAAATCTTTTGTATAATTGGAATTTTTCCTTGTTATTTTAAGATTAAGTTCATCGTATTCTGAGTATTCCTTAAGACCTAATTTTCTTGCCATACCAGTGGATGTACAATCCTTTATTCTAATAATATATTTCCAACCTTTTTCTTGACAATGAGCCAGTAAATTATATGACTCATATCCTCTATCTGCGATTAATATTGCTTGCGATATATCCGATGAATCCACCATCTTTACAGCGGCGTCGCATTCATTCCAACTCATTCTACGCTCAACATTGCTTTGGGCAATGCTTACCTCTTTCAAGGCATATCGTGCAGACCTCCTCGGGTGCTCACACGTTCTTTCCCTCCATCTATCTGCCATATTTATTACGTATGATTCCGTGTAGCTATTGGACTTCGACTTGTTTCGCAGCCTTATCCTCATACGCAACCTCATATATAATTTCTGTTCGTCAGACCGGAGGTTTGCCCGTGGGTTAGTATGTTTCCCACATCCGGCTTCCTTCAGATTCTGCCTCGCGACAGACACCCTTGCCTTCAGCTATATCCTTGCCGCTACCGGGCGGATTCGGGACTTTCACCCGTTAGAACGTGCGCTCGCCGAGCGCACGAAAAGAAGAGACGTCACTTTTTGTCGTGATGTCTCTTGCTTAGTTATTTATTATGTTGGCATAAGTTTGCATAACTTGGCATAAGTTGGTCGCTCAAATGTGGTATACCATGTGGTATAAATTGGACACCTGCCGTCGTATGCCGACTTATGCAAGGGCTATGCCGAGTTATGCCTTTTCCGGCTACATTGTCGGGAGGCTTCCTAAGTATCTAATTTGCCCGGCACCAACCTGTCATAAGTCGGCATACGCAGGAATTTCAACACCTCGAGGATTCCCCTTTTCCATAAGTCGGCATAAGTATATCACAGTCCTAGCATATTTGTGCAACTTTTCGGGGATTATCTGGGGACAAGTCTTCATTTTCTAACAATGAAGTGCATCATATAGTCAATTCTATATATTAATCGCGCTTCGGATTATTTCCATAAATAGTTTCACTTTTCAGGAAAATCTTATTTGTAAATTTACTCTTGCTTACTCTTTTGTCACTTAGACTATTAAGAAAAATCTTATTCTTTTCGCTCAATTCCGCAAAATCAAACCAAGGATTTGTCATAACTTTGATTTGGTCTCTAATTGTCATTGGAATTTTAATAGCTATTGTATCTGCATTTATGTCCTTATATGTCTCAACTCTAAGTCGAACTTCTTTTTCATATGACCACGCTGCATCCTTAACATAACCAGCCAAACTTGTATCATCGTATTCATCAATATTCCATGACATTTCATGCGATTCCGAAACATCACGAATTGAATTATTTGCGACAACAACATTATGTTCAGTGTTATTCGAATTGTCATCTATATCACTATATGCAACTTTGTGTATTTCGGATTTGAAACCGCCATCCAATTTCTCTCCAGTAATCCTGTTATTTAAATCCACTTCAAACATATTGCTAATACTATTTGCCCACTCTTTAAACGCTTTTCCATCGAGGCTCAATCTCACTCCTTGATTCAAGTGACCTTCTCTATCCATTGCATATATTGACCACATTGCAATGCTTTCAGAATTATTTAACATAAAGCTGCTTGAGTATAGATGCTTCATTCTTCTTTCTGAATAACAATGTGGCTCATACCCATCATTTTGTATATTGTGACGAGTTGCAAATATGTATCCACCTTCGATTATTTCTCTTGCCGTATCTAGTGATGTATAATGCATCAGATTATTATTGACATTTAATCCATAAACAGAATTGGCCAAATAATCCCTCAAATCCAAGGTGTCCAAAACTTCATCAAGCTTGTGAACGCCAGGCCTAATGATAATCCTTTTGTTTTTTTCAAGTTCCCTTACATATTCAGGGATATAATATTTAATAATACTACCATCATAATTCATATTTATCAGCCGTTGTCTACTTAACGAATGACATATAACATTAACTTTTTCTCGACTAAAATTTAATTCTTTGCCAATGAAAGTTTTTGTTATCCCATCACAATCAAGTAGCAATCGTATAATTAAGTATTCTTCCTTATTTAATTCTGGGAAAATACTTGTTTCACTATTTGTAGTACCAATTGTCATAATCCCTCCAATTAAGCTGATATAAATATTTTATTTACCATCAATGCTGTTTTGCTTTGGGTCATCACACATTGCACATTTAAGCAATTTTCCTAGTTCATCTAGTATTACATTTATTTCGGGTTCTATTGTTTCTTCAAATATGCCATCTGGACATGGCTTCACTATTTCAATTTGATTGTTTTCATCAACCCTAATCATTTTATTGTTTAACAGATACTGATAAATCTCCTTATATTTCCTATTAGTCGTATCATTCACAACACTACATAGCTGATTCAAATAAGATATCAAGATTTCGATATCAAATGCTTCATTGTACTTTGCTCCATCAACAAAAGCCATTACTTCGAGAAGTAGCTCTTGCCTATCTTTGTTTTTTTCCATTAATTGCCTCCACCCTAAAAAAAGCCTAACCCAATCAAATCATTTGATGGAATTACATCAAGGACAGGGCTGTAATAGCCCTGCCCTTGATTGGTTTGATATGATAATCATCTTACGATGATTAATGACTCACACTGGTTAAATTACTTTACCTTGATCTTGATAGCCTGAGTCTCATCTGCTGCTGCATATCCCTTGCCAGCGTTAACCCATGCCTTAACCTTAATCTTGTAAGTTCCCTTCTTCAGACCCTTCTTCAGAGTGATCTTTCCGGAAGCCTTGTCAATCTTAATCTTGCTGTTAGCATTGATCAGCTTGTAGCTTACTGTAGCACCAGAGAGAGCCTCAGCCTTTACTGTGAAGGATTTAGCAGCTTTCTTAAGCTTCTTAGCCTTATAAGTCTTGCTTGTAGGAGCGCTTACAAACTCTACCTCGTTGTGGAGGTTTGCACCATTTGTTACCTCAAGCTGTGCTGCTGCATCTGTTCCAGTAACAACATCGATATCAAAATTCTTAAGAAGATCTGCATACTTTGTAGCAATTGCCTTCTCTTCGGCAGGTGTGAGTTCCTTTGCTACGATTGCCAGATCAACGTGAGTTGAATCATACTTTACAGGTGTTGCTGTAACATCATAAACTTCCTTGAACCAAGCCTTCAGTGTAGCATTATCAGCCTTAACTGCTGCAGCTTCTGCCTTTGCAGCTGGACCTTCTGTACCATGCTCACCTACTACCTCGATAAAGTCATATGGATCATACTCAATGCCAGTAGTTACCTTAAGTCCAGCAGCAGGAACGAATCCAACATTTACCTTCGCTTGCTCAACAACGATCTTAAATGTAGGCTGTTTCTTACCCTTCTTGGAATCTACAATAGTAGCTCTAAAGTTGTATTCTCCAACGTTCTTAAAGCTTGCCTTTTCAACAGCTTCATACTTTCCAGTCTTTGCGTTTAACAGTTCAAAAGAAACGCTTACGCCTGGCAGGGTGTTCATAACAATCTGATGCTCAGCACCGTCATAAACTCCACCAATTTCGTTTCTATCAATCTCGTTTTCGTCCTTTGCCTTATCGACATAAAGGAAAGCTTCTGCGATTGTTGCAGTTCTAGCCTTGACTGTAAAGTCCTTAGTAGGAGCAGTGCCAATAACATCAGCATTCCAAATGTCTGTTACGTCAACTGGAGTTGAATTCTTCACAATCTGAAGTGGAACTGCTGTGAACTTCTGCTCAGCATAGGAAGTTTCATCATATGCAGGCTTATTCATAGTTACTTCATATCCAGCTAAATATCTTCCCTCTATGTGATATGTTGGGTTTGTAACATATGAAGGTGCTTTGTAATTAAAGCTTGTAAGAGTTGCATACTTCTGTCCAAGTGTTCCAGTTTCAGTAAACAATCCATCAAAATCTGTCTTGTCAAATACAGAATATGCAAAGTCTCCAGTCAATGACATAGTACTCAGATCATAATAATATGCCCTTTCCTTAGTATTGTCTGTCAGTCCCTTGTATGCAGATACATCAGGAAGAACCTCGATCTGACCATACTGATTCATAGTTCTTGTTGCAGGAACAGTAACAACATCAGTTGTATCTGTTCCAATGTGACCAGTTACTGTGGAATAATCAGCTGCATAACTGTCTACAGTAAACTCACCACTGGTTGCTGCGAATGCCATTGCTGGCATGAATGTTACCATCATCATTGCAGACATGAGGATGGCAAATAATTTCTTGCGCATTTTAGTTTTCTCCTTTCTTTTTTTAGTTTCATTAATAAAACGAAAAATGCATTTATATGAACGGGCAGGATTGCCCGACCATATCGTGTTAATTCTCGGCAATGCCGAGTCTCCTCTTGAGTTCGAGATTCTCTGCCTTGAGTTGCCAGATGAGTTCAGCCTGCTGTGCAATCTGATCGCTCATTGTGAGTCTCTCACGACGTCTTGCAGCGTGGACTTGAACGGGGTCGATAAGGTCACCGAGTCGACCTTCGTTGTTCTGAGTTCTGAACCTGTCCGAAGCTCGCTCTATGCGTTTGTGGCCGAGGGCGACAACATCGAAGCCGGACTCTCTGAATATCTGACTAGGACCCTTGCCCAAACGATACTCTTCCACAAAATGTCTCTTGAATTCCTCCGTATAAGTTATTCGACGAGGAGTTACTGTCTCGACATTCGGATTGCGCTCAAGTGCATCAAGTTGCTCTGCGCTAAATGTTCCCTTAGACATCTCAACCTCCTTGTCGAAATAAACATTATGTTCGAAATCCATAGAGCCTCAAACCCTTGTAAATACATTATACACAGAAGATAGGGGGTTTCAAGGTTTTGCCCCTATTATTAATTCAACTTTAATCTTCAAACACAATTTATTTCTAAAACTCCCTATTTTTCAAGCTTTCTCAATTAATTACAAATTAACGTATAATACCGTAATGTTTATTATGTCCCGCGCAGGCTGATGGCCTGTGTTTTTTTATGCCTTGATATGGGGTATAATTGTGGTGAGAAACGTGAATTCTACGGAGGTGTATCATGATTAGACACATCGTTATGTATTGTATTAGAGAGGACTGCGACAAAGCAGCCGCAATTGAGGAGATAAGAGTTGCCCTCGAGGGCCTAGTTGGTGTTATTCCTGGGCTTGAGGCAATGAAAATCCGCCCAACTATAGGCGGACATTATGATTATGTTCTGTATTCAGAGTTCGAGAGTATGGAGGCCCTGGAGGGCTATAAGACCCATCCAGCACATCTGGCTGTTAAGCCTGTTGTGCACGGATACATTACGGAACGAGTTTCCGGAGATTGCGAAGAATAAACATCTGTTATTTGTCAGCATTTACTTCTCTTGACATGTTATTTGATTGATGTATAATTTTGTTGAACTCAGACTGAGGTAACCCATCAAGCAATTGGAGTTTGATTAAGTTGCCCAGCTCTTGGGTTCTTTTTTTATCTGCATATAGCAGAAAATCGCACTCTATAGCTCGACCAAGCGCCGAGTCCAATTTTTCCTTACCATATACTGATGTAAGATAATTCGAATTAATCTTCTCAAAATGATATTGACCTTCAGTATCTAATCGCAAGCTTGCAATTACCGGTAAGTTATCGCAATCCACTGCACTTAAGACACAAACTACACTATCTTCACTCGACAAACTGTCATATATCGCAACGGGTTCCTCTAGTAATTCAGCCAGCGAACACATCAATTCTATATCCAAGCCGTGCCAATGAGGATTTCTTCCCTTTTCGTGAAGGCAATTTCTTAAATGTCTTTGCGAAAAAACTATAGGAAGATTTTTTAGTCCTATTTGCTGCAACAGCATCGGTGTATCAGCCCTTATCAGTATTGTTTCACGTTTTGATAGTTCACCCGATAATGCCTGTCTCACTTCTTTTTCTAATCGTGCTCTATTATCCATTTTTCTCCTTTCTTGCATAATAAAAACCCTCCTTACTAATTAGTAAAGAGGGTATAGCTATCCCTTGGATTTCCTTTATTCTACTGTTCTAATGTGATGGAAATCTGTTTGTCATCTAGAGTTTCTGTGTATGTCCGTCCCCCTCTATAGGCAAGCTTCGTTAACAGCTTTTTCTGATTCCTGCATTGCCTTGATTGTCTTGTCGAAGAGGTCTGTGAGTTCCCATCCGAGTCTCTCAGCGCCTTCCTTGATGACATCTCTGCTGCAGCCTGCTGCAAACTTCTTGTCCTTGAACTTCTTCTTGAGTCCGGATACTTCCATGCCTTCAGCACTCTTGCCTTCACGCATGAGTGCGTAGGACCAGATGAGTCCTGTCAGTTCGTCTGCTGCGAAGAGGACCTTCTCCATCTCATGTTCAGGCTCAACATCGCTGCACTGACCATATCCGTGTGAAACAACGCCGTGAATGAGTTCATCATTAGCACCGCCTTCCTTCAGGAGCTCAGGTGCTTTCTGGCAGTGCTCTTCTGGATAGAGTTCGAAGTCGATATCGTGGAGCAGTCCAACCTGACCCCAGAATTCCTCTTCCTCAGCATAGCCAAGTTCCTTAGCGAACCATCTCATAACAGCTTCAACTGTCAGTCCATGTCTGATGTGGAAAGGATCTTTGTTGTATTTCTTCAGCAGCTCGAGTGCCTGCTCTCTAGTGAGAGTTGACTTAGTAGCCTCAGCTGACTTCTTAACTGTCTTAGCAGCCTTGCCTTCTGGCTTCATTGTTGGGAAGAGCAGTACGTCTCTGATTGACTCGTTGTTAGTTAAGAGCATTACGAGTCTGTCGATACCAATACCGCATCCGCCTGTTGGTGGCATACCATACTCGAGTGCACGTACAAAGTCATCGTCGAGCATGTTAGCCTCTTCATCACCGCAGTCTCTGAGCATGAGCTGATGCTTGAATCTCTCCATCTGATCGAGTGGATCGTTCAGCTCAGTGTATGCGTTACCGTACTCTGTTCCGAGAATGAAGAGCTCGAATCTCTCTGTGAGATAAGGCTTGGATGGTTTTCTCTTAGTGAGTGGTGATACCTCAACCGGGTAGTCCATAATGAATGTTGGCTGCTCCAGATTAGCCTCTACGAATTCATCGTAGAAATTAACGAGGATGTCACCCCAAGTCTCTTTGCCTTTCTCGAGTTCGATGCCCTTTTCCTTAGCGAGGGCGATTGCCTTCTCGTGGTCACAAGCGAACTCTTCGAAATCGATTCCAGTATATTTCTTAACGGCCTCTGCCATTGTCATTCTTGCGAAAGGCTTCTCGAGGTCGATGTCTACACCCTTGAATGTTACTTTGTATGTTCCGTTAGCTGCGAGAGCTGCGTTACGGATGATAGCCTCTGTTCTGTCCATCATGCCGTTGTAGTCTGTGTAAGCTTCATAGAACTCGATGGTTGTGAACTCAGGGTTATGTTTTGGATCCATTCCCTCGTTACGGAAGATACGACCAATCTCGTATACTCTTTCCATTCCACCAACGATAAGTCTCTTCAGTGGCAGCTCAGTTGCGATACGCAGATACATATCCATGTCGAGAGTGTTGTGGTGAGTGATGAATGGACGAGCTGTTGCTCCGCCTGCGATAGTGTTCAGTACAGGAGTCTCAACCTCTACATAACCGATATCATCGAGTGTCTTTCTTACGGAAGTGATAATCTTCGCACGCTTGATGAATGTATCCTTAACCTCTGGGTTAACAATAAGATCAACGTAACGCTGACGATATCTTGTATCTGTATCCTTAAGTCCGTGGAACTTCTCAGGAAGTGGCAGCAAGGACTTGGAAATTAGATGGATATCATTCGCATGAACGGAAACCTCACCTGTCTTAGTTCTGAACAGGTATCCCTTGATTGCGAAGATGTCACCGATATCTGACTTCTTGAAATCAGCATAGTTATCATCACCGATGGAATCTCTTGAAACATAGACCTGAATGTTGCCCATCTTGTCCTGGATGTTGCAGAAAGATGCTTTACCCATTACACGCTTGAAGAGCATACGTCCAGCGATTGCTACATTGATAGGATCTGCGTCCATGATAGCGCGACGCTCATTGTAGTCTTCATTCTTAACCTGTCTTGCTGCCTGCTCATCGAGGCCTTCTACGGAAGGTTCAGTTCTTCCTGCGAGAAGCTTTGCCTCATGCTCTTCATAGGCTGCCTTAGCGTCTACGGAATGATGAGTCTGCTCTGCTGTCATGACCTCATATGGGTCACATCCAGCTTCCTGCATAGCAACCAGCTTGTCGATTCTGATCTGTCTCTGTTCGTTGGTTTCCTCGGCTGTCATTTCACGTTCTTCAGCCTGGTTCTGCAGCTTGTTCTCTGCCATTATCTTGTTACCTCCAGGATTTCGTACTTAGCTACACCGTCTGGTACAGGGAATTCAACAACGTCACCAGCCTTGTTGCCGATGAGGTGCTGTCCTACCAGAGAAGCGTTGGAGAGCTTGCCGTTCAGAGGATCGGACTCAGTTGTACCTACAATCTTGTAAGTAGCCTCGATACCAAGCTCGAGATCCTTGATTCTTACTGTACGTCCAGTCTGAACTGTATCGTCAGAGTCATCAGAGGAGGACTCATCTACGATAGTTGATGTACGCAGAATCTCCTCGATTTCGTTGATACGTTCTTCTGTTTCGGCCTGAGCGTCCTTAGCTGCATCGTATTCAGCGTTCTCGGAGAGGTCTCCCAGTGCGATTGCTTCCTTCAGTCTCTCAGCGTTCTCCTTACGAGTGACTGTAATAAGGTGTTCGAGTTCTTCATTAAGGGCGTTGTATCCCTCTCTGGTCATTTCATTAGCTGCCATGGTTATATCCTTTCTATATGTACTTGATGTACTGTTTTATCATTGTGTGCTAGGTGGAGCATTGCTCCATATCTTAGCTCAAAGTTGACGATGTCGCCTACCTTGAGATTGTCACGAATTTGCGCAGGTACGTCCTCTATGTCGAGGATAGTGTGATCGCTTGATGCGCCCCAGATTGTCGCACCTTCCAACTGGGGTATTATATCACAGGTATCGCCGTAATCGGCAAGTCCGACAGCAAGAATTGCTCTCAGTCTGTTGCCTCTGTCAATATATTCTTTCTTGCGGCCAAAAGCATCGGTTCCTATCTCGCCGATTGGATACGTCGGCTTGACGTTAAGCTCAACGATCTGGGCTGCTAGGATGAAGGCGTCGCCGTGTAGCTGCTCGAGTTCCTTGATTCCGGTTTCGATGCACGCCGAAGCGTTGCAGCCCTGCGGTATGGCTTCTCCGATGCGGAGCATGTTGACTCTGTCAGGCATTACTCCATCGAACAGTGGTGCAAGACTTGATGTTGCTCCGCCCGAGATAATCTCAAGTTTGCGTCCGATGGCGGACTCTACGAGCTCGGCATTGTGCACGAGTTCTTCCATTTTGTCCTTGTTCGGGATGACTGAGCCTACACAGCCGAGGTTGGTGCCTATGCCTGCTAGGTGCAGATTGCCGAGGTCGTGCTCTACGTGAACGGCCGCAGCAACAAGTTCATCTGTATTAATCCAGCCTTCTCTTAGATCACCTAGATCGGTCATCAGGATGACGTTATGAACCTTGCCTTTTCTTTCTGCTGCTAAATTCAGAGCATCAAGTGTTACAATCTCTGAATTCAGGCTGTAATCCGCAAAGTCTATGGTGTCTTCAATCTCACACATCATTGGCATTCTGATGAGCAGCGTCGGCATATCGACTCCGTCGATATCGTGGAGCCCCATCTTTTTAATATATTCCAGGTGCTCCACACGTGAAGATGCCATCATCTTCACGCCGCCGCGCGCTTCTGCTTCACAGCCTTCCTTGATAGCATCGAATCCTTTAACGACTCCTGCTACCTGGATGCCTGAAGCTTCACACCATTCAACCATCTGCTTGGTGTTCTCATACAGCTTCTGTTTATTAAGGATTAGTGCCGGATACTTTCTAGTCTCCAAGTTTATTCTCCCCAATAAATCTTCTTATCTTCATTGCTGTTGTCTTGTTGAAATCGTGCTTTCTGATACGAATGTATCTGATCATCTTCCAGTCAGGCATTGTCGCATTGACTGCACTGATTTCCTTGTCAATCAGCTTGTATACCTCTTCATCACTAGGGTTCTCTCCCAGAGCTTCAGTAATGTTCTCCTGATCAACTCTCAGCGTGATGTAGATTCCTTTATGTCCTGTCTCTTCTCCGGACTCATCGCACCATACCATACACTCGTCGATGTACTTGCTGTGCAGTGCTTTCTCCTCGAGCTCCTCAGGGAAAACGTTCTTACCGTTAGATGCGATAATTACGTTCTTCTTACGGCCTGTGATATACACAAAACCGCTCTCATCAATGTGTCCAAGGTCGCCAGTGTGGAACCAACCATCTTCCATACAATCCTCAGTAGCTGAAGGATTGTTATAATATCCCATCATTACCTGTGGTCCACGGAAGCAAATCTCACCGTTACCATTCTCGTCAGGCTCAACTACTTTGGCTTCAGTCAATGGAATAACCTTGCCAGCACTGTCTGTTCTGTTGAACTTCCAATCATCCATATTGAGTGCAACAATTGGTGAAGTCTCGGTCAGTCCATATCCCTGAATTGTCATAATGCCAAGGCTACGGAAGAAATCCAGAACCTCTGCATCGACCTTAGCACCACCTGCTACGAACATTCTGATTCTACCACCAAACTGGGCCATAATCTGTTCGCAAGGTTTGCGAGCAATATTGATACCAATCTTGCTCGTAATCTTATTAATCTTGAAAAGAGTCTTTAAGGCTTTGTCCTTATTCTCCTTGGCCAAAGTCTTCATAATCTGGTTGTAAAATTTCTCGAACACCAGTGGTACTGACAGCATTACTGTTGGTCGTGACAGCTGAATGTCCTTCAGCAGATACTTAAGCCCACGATTGAAAGCAATTGCTGAACCGAGGTGCATTGACTCAATCATTGTGCAACTGCCCTCATATGTGTGATGCAGTGGCAGGCTTGAGAACATGATGTCATTCTCATTGATTCCCAGATAAACATTATCTGCCATCAAACTGAACGCGATTGCTCTATGGTTGTGCATTACACCCTTAGCAACACCTGTTGTTCCTGAAGTAAACAGGATAACAGCTAGATCTCTGTTGCAAATTCTTGCATCAATCCATCTTCTATCTCCAGCCTGAACGAGCTTCAGTCCCTCATCTCTCAGCTGATACCATGAATACAATCCCTGCTCAGGATCATCATGTTCGTCGCTGCTGGTAGTAATAATCATCTCGAGGTCAGTGTCGCCGGCTTTCTTAACATCGAGCAGCCTCTTGTAGTGCTTGTCACTGCAGCATATAACTGCCTTAATCTCGCCTTCTCTACAGAGATTACCAATTTCCTCAGTGTTAAGTTCCTTGTCTAGTGGAACAACAACACCGACGCCTCCGATAATCGCATTGTATGACTCAACCCACTCATAGCAGTTAGGTCCAATAACGCCAATATGAGCCCCCTTAAGGCCCATGTCTATCAGTTTAGTACCCAGACTCTGAATATGTAGCATAGCCTGCTTGAACGAAATTGTGGAATACTCCTTGTCGCCCTTCATAATCTGCATGAACAGTGGTTTGTCTCCGAACAACTCAACACTGTCCTCAAACATATGCTTTAGATCATAAACAAGTCTATTTCTCTTGTGCAGATAAGTAGGATCCTTGCTCTCAGTCAGGCACTTCAGCCACTCCTCTGCCTCCGCTTTCTCGGCAGCCTTAAGAGCGCGGTATTCATCCTCGCTCATGCTCTCGAGATCTGTAATATATTCACTTGTCTTGATAGGTTTTGTATTTGCCATAATTCTCCCCATTATTTAACATCTTATTATAGCAAAATTATTTCTCCTCGCCAAGATTCTTCCAGCCAAAACGAACAATCGACACAATGATTGATGCCATACTAATGGCCTCGTCGATGATGCCGGCCCAAGATCCTACGATAACCGCATAGATAATGCATAATGGTGAGTTAACAAAGAGGTTAGCTGCTCTAATCTTTCTCGCATTGTATGTATAGCCTCCGATTGTCGATGCTATGTTGGCAGCGCATGGCAGAATAGATATCCAGCCGGCCCACGTTAGTTTCATAGCACAGAGCTGTAGCAGGCACAGTCCAATGCAAGCCCACCAACTGCATGCCCACTTCTTGCCGCTACTCAGGAGAATTGATCTAAGCAGATTGACCATATAACTGGCTGCACCTGTCAGGGCGCCCAGCAAATAATAGTGCAGAGTATAGAAAATATATCCCGCCGTCTGCACCATAAAAAGGGTCCGGTTCTTCTTGAATTGAAATGAGACAAGATAGCAACCGGTACCCACAAATCCTATTAACTGAATCAGAATATAGTTTAATGTCATAAAATAACTGTTCCCGTAATAAACAGCCTTCCGCCGTCGAACTTTACATTCAGAACTCCGCCCGGATTCTTAACTGCACTCTCGGCGATTCCCTGCTTAACATATCTATAGTAAGCTGTTGCGATGCTTCCCGATGCGCATCCGTTCTCCCAGACCAAAGTGTCAGATCCCTTGACGTAAACAAGTGGCTCAATCGAGCAGTCGTCTTCATCGTAACGAATCATTCCAAACGCCAGGACATCCTGCTCATCAGCAATCCCCTTGATTACTGCTTCCATCTCTTCTCTTGAAGTTTCAGAAGCAGGAACTATCATATGCGAAATTCCATCAAGTTTAACCACATTGCCGTCGATTGTAGGCATTGGCATTTCGAGCGTTCCAGTGTATTCTTTAACGCCTTTACGAACAATTTGAACCTCTACCGGCTCGTCTGCGCCAGAAGCCTCTACCACAATCTTGCCCTCGCCACCATTAATATCTGCCAGATAAGCGGCTGTACTCATAGTAGCATTTCCGCAGAACTCGCCGCCCATCATCTCAAGAGAGATGCGGTCCTCTCCGAGCACCTTAACGAAGCCCACCTGTTCACAGGTCGGCTCCTTCTCGAACATATCGCGAACGACATCAAGACGCTCCGCAGCCGGAACGTTCTGAGTAACGAGCACCGTTATATTTCCCGATGGATTAGCAACTATGTAGTTCATTAGATATTATTGTATCTTCCAAGGAAGTCTTTAGTTCTCTTGTTAGTTGATGCGAATACTTCTTCAGGTGTACCCTCGTCGATGATAACGCCATCAGCCATGAAGATTACGCGGTCAGAGATGTCTTTGGCGAAAGCCATCTCGTGAGTTACAATTACCATTGCGATGTGCAGGTCTGCCAGGCTCTTGATAACCTTGAGGACTTCGTTAGTCAGCTCAGGGTCGAGCGCAGATGTAGGCTCATCGAAGAAAAGAATTTCAGGGTCAGTTGTCAGTGCGCGAGCGATAGCAACTCTCTGCTGCTGACCACCGGACAGCTGATAAGGATAAGCGTCTGCTCTATCCGCAAGGCCCATCTTGTCGAGCCAGTGGAGCGCCTCTCTCTTGGCAACATCCTTGTCCTTCTTGAACACGCGAACAGGTGCGTCCATTACATTCTTAAGTACTGACATGTGCGGGAAGAGATTGAAGTTCTGGAATACGAGTCCAAAATTCGCACCTTCTTGGTACTTAATCTCTCCTGAGTCGACAGTCTCGAGACCTGTCGCACAACGAAGAAGTGTCGATTTGCCGGAACCAGATGGTCCGATAATCGAAACGATTTCGCCAGCTTTGATATCAACGCTGATGTCCTTCAGAACTTCTAATTCACCGAAGGACTTCTTAATATTATTCATTTCAAGTATCATGGCGTCCTCCTATTTGTAGTAATCAAGCTTCTTCTCAACAAGTCCCATTACCCAATCAACTACAGCATTGAAGATGTAGTAGAATACGCCGGCAACGAGGAATGGCATGAAGCTAGTCTGTGAATTAGCGATCTGCTTACCAATTGTGAACATCTCCTGGTAAGAAACTGTGAATGCCAGAGATGTATCCTTAACGAGAGTAACTACTTCGTTAGTCATGCTTGGCATAATTGTCTTAATTACCTGAGGCAGAATAATTACGAAGAAAGTCTGCGTTTTGGTATAACCGAGAACCTGTGCAGCCTCGTACTGTCCCTTAGGCATAGCCTCGATACCGCCACGATAAATCTCCGCAAAATAAGCGGCATAGTTGATCGCGAATGCTACGACTACCGGAATCAGCTTGTTCTGTGAAACAGAGAATCCAAACAGGTAGTATGGTCCATATGTTATCGCAATCAGCTGTAACATAAGTGGGGTACCACGCAGAACTGAAATAACAAATCTTGTAGCTCCGGAAACAATTTTATTCTTGCTCATACGTAACAAAGCTACCACTAAACCGAGTGGCAGTGAGAATAGCAGTGTTAAAAAGAAGATAGCGCAGGTGTTTCCGAGGCCCTCCGCCATCTTGAGCATCATTACACTTAGTGACATTTATTTCCCTCTTTATACATACCTAATCCCGAGCGCAGCAATTGTGCGTTCGGGACAAGGCTTACTATTTTTTTATATGTCTCCCCTGAGTTTTATCTTATTTCTGTAAGAACAGCAGGTTGTTTACGATATCTGGATATTTCTCAGCGATCTTAGCATAAGTACCATCTGCTACGAGTTCATCAACTGCGCCCTGGATTGCATCGCATGTTTCCTGATCATCAGCTCTAAATGCGATACCATACTGCTCAGCACCGAGGTCCTCATCGATAATCTTATATCCCTTATTCTCAGCTACATAAGCCTTAGCTACTGGAGCATCTACGAATACTGCATCAACAGCACCACCACCGAGCTCTGCGAAGCACTTAAGGAAGCTGTCGCAAGTGACTGTCTCATCGAATGTAGCTGCCCAATCTGCCATGTCCTCATTCAGGAGAGACTCTCCAGAAGTACCGAGCTGAACTGCTACCTTCTTGCCTGCCATATCCTTGGAGCTAGCGAGTCCGCTATCTTCCTTAACCAGCAGCACCTGTTCGTTATCATAGTATGGCTCAGAGATTACATATCCTTCATCCTTCATTGAATCAAGAATTGTCATTCCTGACCATATGCAGTCACATTCGTTAGAATCGAGCTGCATCAGTTTCTGATCCCAGTTAACTCCGAATACCTGGAAGTCCCATCCGAGCTTCTCGCAAGCTGCCTTGCAAACCTCAACGTCGAATCCAGTGTACTCACCGTCATCTCCCATATAGCTGAATGGTGGATATTCTGGGTCAATACCCATGATGAATGTGCGGCCTTCGCTTGATGTATCTGATTCACCGCATGCTGTGAATAATCCCATTGTAGCGATCATCATCACTGCCATGAAAATTGCAAATAATTTCTTCTTCATTGTTCTACCTCTTAATCTTTCTAAGATTGATTGTTCTTTATCTCTTTAATGTTTTATCACTTTACTGTGCTAAAGTGTTTCTTGACACTGTTAATATAGCAAATAGTTCTGTCTGCGTCAACACTTTTTTGAAACTTTTTTGAAATTCTCTTATTATTTTGTGATAGCTTTTCATCAGCGTTTCTCAGGCCTGCCGTTTTGTCACTATATAAGGTTCGACGCCAAAAGTACATCCTTTTTCAATCCCTAGAAATGCGATTCTGTCGCTATACAGTCGCTAATAGAAAAAGTACATACTCATTCCGGCCTTGACTAGCTAAATTAAGTATGTACTTTTATCATTAATTGTTGCATAGCGACAATTTCGAAGATTATCGCATATGAAAATGATGTAGTTTTGTTGTCATCGCTCGCATAGTGACAATCCTCGCTTTGCCCCTCACGGGAAGACATTTTTCACCATTTGAAGATGAGTTTTATTCCGCCTCAGGGAGCTTGGTGACATCTATCCAAGCGATTGCGCCGGAGAATTCGAAGAGTTCATCAAGTGTCAGACCGATAGCGGAATTATCCGAGCCACAGGCCGGATAAACCATTTCGAATCTCTTCATTGAGTCATCGCAGTATATACGGACATCTTCGCGAGTTACGCCGAACGCGCAAACTCCGCCAATCTCGTGATTCGTGTACTGAGGAACCTCTTCAGGCGATAGCATTTTGGCCTTCTCGCCGAATTTGTCCTTGTACTTCTTGTTATCGATCTTGGCATCACCCGCCATCTGAATTAGGATGCCTGTGCCGTCCTTAAGTTTGAATGAAAGCGTCTTGCAGATGCGTGCGCCCTCAACGCCGACCGCTGCTGCAGCCAGATCTACTGTTGCACTGGAAACATCAAACTCCATAATTCTATCTGCAACGCCGAATTTCTCGAGATATGCTCTTGCGATATCGATTGACATAGGATGCCTCCTTTCTTCTTGTGGTCAGGCCTGTCCCTTTTGGACAAAAATCCAATGAGGTCTGACCCCAATTGGAAATTATTTCTTGATGAGGTGGAGTACCAGGCCGATTACGAGGCCGATGAGTGATGGTACTACCCAGCCGAGGCCGAGGTTAAAGAATGGCAGGAAGCCGCCAGCTGCTTCGGTGAGAGCCGGGATGTTGAGTGCAGTCTGGATTGCTTCTGGCAGAGTCTTCAGGAAGTCGAAGATTGCTGCGAGGAATGCGCCAACTGTTACCCAGATGTAAACGTATTTGCTCTTGCCGAATACCTTCTCGCAGAGGGCAACTACAATGATTGTGATTGCAAGTGGGTAGAGCAGCATCAGTACTGGAACTGAGTAGTTGATGATTGCTGTCAGACCAACGTTGGAAACAGCGAATGAGAATACGCTGAATACCAGAACCCAACCTCTGTAGTTGAAAGGTCTGTGGAACATCTTAACGAACATCTCTGAGCAGCTTGTTACAAGACCGATTGCAGTCTTCAGGCAAGCGAATGTTACTGTCAGTGCCAGGATGATGTTACCGAGTGTGCCAAAATAATGGTTGGAGATCTGTGCGAGTGCGATTCCACCGTTCTCGGATACTTCGAATGCACCTCTTGACTGTGCTCCCATGATAATTGTAAGTGCATAAATGAGTCCCATCAGGATTGCTGTCAGAACACCGGACTTAATTGTTGCCTTAGCAACTGCATCATCCTCTTCAATTCCAAGTCCTCTTACAACATCGATGATAACGATACCGAATGCCAGTCCTGCGATTGCATCCATTGTGCCGTATCCCTCGATAAATCCATTGAAGAATGCACCGCTTTCATAATCTGGAATTGGTGCAACGTCTGCCATGTTGGCAGTTGGATTAATCAGTGCTGCGATTACGAGGATTGCCAGGAATACCAGGAATACAGGGTTGATGATTTTGCCGATGTATAATGTGATATTCTTAGGCTTCCAGCTACAGATGAGAACAATAGCAAAGAAGACCGCTGTGAATACCAGTTGTGCAATAGTATGAGTGCTCTCAGGGATCATTGCTGCAAGACCTGTTGTGAATGATGTAGTTGCACATCTTGGAATTGCGAAGAATGGTCCGATTGTCAGGTACAGCAGTGTTGTGAAGAAAATGCCGTACTTGTATGAAACCTTGCTGCTCAGGTCGAGCAGGTTCTCACTGTGTGTATTACCGATTGCAGCTACTCCAAGAATTGGAATACTTACTGCTGTTACGATAAATCCGATGATTGCTGGCCAGCTGTTGCTACCTGCCATCTGTCCCAGGTGTACCGGGAAGATCAGGTTGCCTGCTCCGAAGAACATACCAAATAACGTACTTGCTACGATAATGGTTTCCTTCATTGTTAATGATCTCTTCTTCATATCTTCTCCTTGTGTGAATCTATGTATTTAAAGTTCTCTTCTACCCTCAATTGCCTTGAGCAATGTAACTTCGTCTGCGTACTCAAGGTCGCCGCCTACCGGAATTCCGTGAGCTATTCTTGTGACTCGAATGCCAGATGGTTTGATTAATCTAGATATGTACATCGCTGTAGCCTCTCCCTCAATGTTAGGGTTGGTTGCGATGATTATTTCCTTGACTCGATCGTCATTCTGAAGGCGTGTAATAAGAGACTTCAGATTGATATCGTTAGGTCCAATTCCTTCAACAGGTGAGATAGCACCGTGAAGCACATGGTACAGACCGTTGTACTCTCTGATGCGTTCCATTGCCATCACGTCCTGAGGCGTCTCAACCACACAAATCACGCTAGGGTCTCTGTTAGCATCCGAGCAAATCAGGCAAGGATCCTGGTCGGTCAGATTGCCGCACACCGAACAATAGTGGAGGCTTCTCTTCGCGCTAACTATCGCATCAGCGAGATTGGCCGCTTCGTTATCCGTTAGATTGAGGATGTGAAAAGCCAGACGCTGCGCGGTTTTGCCACCAATACCAGGTAGCTTGGACAGCTCATTGATTAACTTGTTAAGTGGTCTTGGATATTGTTTCATTAATTAGAGTCCGAGTCCCATTCCGCCGAGAGGTCCAGTGATTGCGTTCATAGCAGCCTCAGCTGTCTCCTCAGTCTGTCTGATAGCCTCATTAACAGCAGCTGTAATGAGATCCTGCAGCATTTCAACATCATCAGGATCTACAACGTCTTTGCTGATAGTCAGGTTAGTGATTTCCTTCTTGCCGTTCATAGTTACTTCAACGGCACCGCCACCTGCAGTAGTTGTAAGTTCCTTCTCAGCGAGCTCAGCCTGAGTCTTTTCCATCTCAGCCTGCATCATCTGCAGCTGCTTGAGCTGCTGGTTCATGTTGCCGCCCCTCTGCTTTGGCTTCTTGCCAGCCATCATTCCTCTACCCATTATAGTTCTCCTTTACTTATCCAAAATATCGACTTCGACGCCGAACAGGTTGCCAATGTCACTGGCCAATTCGTTCATCATATCGTCTTCATTCATCATTTCGTCAGCTACGGCTTCCATAACAGCTGTGCCTCTACGGCTCTCGACATCACCCTCGTGAATCTCTACGCGAGTTTCCTGTCCGTATAGGTCCTTGGCTGCCTTCAGGATTTCCTCCATCTTGTTCATAGCAAGGTCCATCTTGTTCTTCTTGATATGAACTGTCAGAATACCGTCCTCGTAGCTATATCCTTTGGAGTGTCTTCCGACAAAACTCTCAAAGCTTCTGTCGTTCCTCGAGATTTCAGCGACTACGCTGTTCCACATATCTACCGGATCACCAGCCTGTTCACGTGGACCAGCTGTGATTGTAGTTACAGGTTCTTCGTCATCTTCCTGAACTGCAGCAGCGATTGCTGCCAGGCTAGATGAAGCTGCAGGTTTCTCTGGGGCAGGCGCTGTAGTTCTTGTGCCTGCATTCTGAGTTCTGTTCTGAGATGCTGCACTAGCCTGCATCTTCTGACCGAACTCGCTCGCACTCACACTCGCTCCTTCGTCCTTGCCAGCCAATCTTACTGCAACTGTCTCCAGCAGAATTCTTGGTCTGTCTGAGTATCTTCCTATATTAATATATTCGGATATCAGGCGGATGGCTCTTTCAATCTCTTTGATGTCGATTGAAGCAGCCTGTTCTTTCAATCTTGATATATTCTCTGCCGATGCGTTAAGTACGCGCTCAGCCTTGCTAACGTATTTAACAACCATCAAATTGCGGTAATGCTCAAGCCAGTCCTTGAGGAGCTGCTTGGCGTCCTTGCCACGCTTGATGATTTCGTCAATGTACAGCAGCGCTTTGCCAAGGTCGCCACGACCGACTGCGTCGGTCAAGGCGAGGAAGAAATCCTCGCCGGCAGCTCCGGTATACTCCAGCACCAGATTCTTATCCAGTACGCTGTCTCCTGCTGCCATGCACTGCTCGAGGATGCTGAGCGCATCTCTTACAGAACCATCGGCTCTTGCTGCTATAGTTCCAAGGGCATCGTCGGTTGCCTTAACGCCCTTCTTCTCACATATACGATGCATTCCTGCAACTAACTCTTCCTCACTTACTCTCTTGAAGTTAAGCTGCATACATCTTGATCTGATAGTAGCTCTTACCTTCTGTGGGTCAGTAGTTGCCAGAATGAAAATTGCATATTCAGGTGGCTCTTCAAGAGTCTTCAGAAAAGCATTCTCTGCAGCCTGGCTCAGCATATGCACCTCGTCGATGATATACACCTTATATCTTCCAACTGTTGGTGGATACTTAACCAGGTCAATAATTGCTCTTAAATCATCGACGCCGTTGTTGGATGCAGCATCCAGCTCGATAACGTCAACGAACTTGCCTTCACGAATAGCCTCGCAGTTAGCACAGTGACCACATGGCAGTCTATCCTGACCTGTTCCAGGCTCGCCCTCAAGACAGTTGACCGCTTTAGCCAGAATTCTAGCTGTTGTAGTCTTGCCTGTTCCGTGAGTGCCCGTAAAAAGATAGGCCTGGCTCACTGTGCCGGTCTTAATCTGGTTCTGCAGAATTCTTACAATCTGCTTCTGACCAATTATATCCTCGAATACTTCTGGCCTTTCGGCTCTGTACAAAGCTAACTGCATATTATGCACCCTTGAGCCCGTTCCTAAATGGCTCATAATTCTAAAAATGCGCCATTTAGGAACGGGCTAAATGGTGCATGTGGCGGGAGCTCTACAGTACGCAGAGGCTGATCTGCGGCACACATTGCTAACCGCTTATTGCTGCTACCTCTCGGTCCTGACAAGGTTCACGGCGCCCTGTTGCGCAGGACCCCTACGCACTGTAGCACTCCCGCCACTATCTTATTATTATACCTAAAAAAAGGAACCGACGCAACGTCGATTCCTTAGTGCCTTGTATTTAATTTACCGTAACGAACGCAGCATTTTTAATATAGTTGTTTGCTGTATAAGCTTCTCCGAGCTTACTACCGCCAGAGTAGACTCCAAGTATTTCTGCATCAACAGTATACTTGCCAGCATCACTAAATTTCGTAGTCAAAGTAATCGAGAAATCACAGTTGGCCTCGCCAGTAGTATACGAATCCGTCGCCAAACTAAATTCGAACGGTTCCTCCTTAACCTTCTGGTCGCCCTTCTTTACAATCAGTCTACCCTTCACTACTGGTTTATCTTTAGCCGAATATCCTTTGTAACTGCGATTAGTTACAATAACAGGAATAGATGCCTTCTTGCCTGCTTTTACGCTGATATTGATATCTTCGCCCGCATTAGCGGCATTCTGGAGGATGAGGTCAGGTGTATTAGCTCCATCCTTAGTACCAGAACTCTCCAGAGCACTTCCTGCCTTCTTGCAAGATCTAAGAACTGCAATCTGCTGAATAACAGCATTGTCATATTTCATCTTAGGGTTGCTGAACTTGTAATCCTGAAGTGTCATGAATTCAGTTTCATTATGTGTGAACGATCCCGTCAAGAACATATCGTATGAATTAGGCCTTTCTGCTCTTGCTGACTCAGTCTCTTCAGCACTGTTGCCATATTCTTTCTTAAGCTCAATATCGTTATCTGAATCAGCAATCACAAGTGCAGCAAGTTTGCCTTCAGCGGTCTTGATATATCCACTTGCAGTAAGAGCATGCACTCCAACACGTGAGTCACCATTATAGAAAACGATCGCCAATCCAACAGCATTGCCGTTATCAATTGCATCGATAATAATCTTCTCAAGATCTTCTACTGCATAGGAACTTGTATTTATCTTATCTGCAATCGCCTCGCCTGCATACTTGGTATAGTGTCCGACATTTACATTCTTGCCATTCTTCTTGCCAGGATTACGTACCTGAGTAGAAGACATTAACTCAGCAGAATCGTTTTCAACAAAAGTCGCATCCTTCGCACCAGTCTTACCTGCGTTCTTCGCGGCGCTTTGGCCATCATTAACACCATTGAAGAAGAACTTAATGCCAGAGTGCTGATATGAACCCTCATCGAAGAAATTCTCAGTGAAGTATGACATAATGCCATCTTCATTCATTCCATCATTCCAGCCAGTCATAACCAACATATTGGCCGTACTTGCTGCCCAACACAGATTAGCATCACCATAAGGAGCACCGCTTGTCACAGCGCTATTATCCTTGCCGGAATACTTCTCAGCATCTACCAGGTCATAACCACAATCCGCACCGCTATCCAGTCTTGCCGAGCTACCGCCCGCAAAATGGCTTCCAATGGTCTCAACAACAGCATTCATCTGCTCAGCGGTCATTTTGTTAGAATTTCTCATGCCCGCAATAACGCCGCTATACTCATTGCCATCCGCATCACTAAACTCGAACTCCAGATTGCCAAGTTCTGGCACTGCCTCTGATGCAACATTTGTAGCCTTGTTTACTGTAATCTCTGCTGTAGCGCCACCATTAGCATCACCACCACAGCCAGCCAGCATAATAGTCATTACTATTGATAAGAATATGGTAAATATCTTTTTCATCTGAGTTTTCCCATGCATAACGCATTCTATATCAAATTGTTATGCATAGAGTATACCATAATTGCCACTTCTACAGAAATACTCGCTCCAATTCTTAACAATAAAAAGGGACTGGCTTAATGCCAGTCCCAACATTGTTAAACTCTTATACCAGCTCGAGGAAAACAACTTCAGCGTTATCTCCCTGTCTTGGTCCAAGCTTAAGAATTCTTGTATATCCGCCGTTACGAGTCTCGTAACCAGGTGCGATCTCATCAAAGAGCTTAGCAACAACTGTCTCGTCGAATACGTACTCAAGAACCTGTCTTCTTGCGTGAAGGTCGCCCTTCTTAGCAATAGTGATCATTTTCTCAGCAATACGACCAGCTTCCTTAGCTCTATCTTCTGTAGTAGAAATTCTACCTTCTCTGAAAAGATCGGTTACCAGGTTTCTCAGCATGGATTTACGGTGTGCAGAATTTCTGCCCAGCTTCTTATAACCGTTCATCAATCTTACTCCTTTCGATTAGTCATCCTCATTAGGTTTCAGGCTCAGTCCGAGCTCAGCCAGCTTGTTCTTAACTTCTACCAGAGACTTCATTCCGAGGTTTCTAACCTTCATCATGTCTTCCTCTGTTCTCTGAGTCAGCTCCTCAACAGTGTTGATGGAAGCTCTCTTCAGACAGTTGAATGAACGTACTGACAGTTCGAGTTCTTCGATTGCCATAACAAGAGCCTTCTCCTTACGGTCCTCTTCCTTCTCAATCATGAACTTCATCTCGCTGACGTCTTCGCCAAGTCCGATGAACAGGTCGAGGTGCTCCTGAATAATTTTTGCGCCGATAGATACGCCTTCTTCTGGTGCAATAGAGCCATCAGTCCAGATTTCCAGAATAAGTCTGTCATAGTCTGTGATCTGTCCAACTCTAGTGTTTTCTACTGTGAAGTTAACCTTCTTAACAGGTGTGTAGATGGAATCTACAGGGATGACTGCAATTGGAGTATCCTCTGTCTTGTTCATCTCAGCAGGTACATAACCCTTGCCTGTTGCGATGTTCATTTCCATAACCAGTGTTGCGTTATCTGCAAGTGTTGCGATGTGCAGGTCTGGATTGAAAATCTCTGTATCAGCATCAACGATGATGTCAGCTGCAGTAACTTCCTTAGGTCCTACTGCGTTGATAATTGCTCTCTTGTCTTCATTGCCGTTAATCTTAACTGCAAGTCTCTTGAGGTTAAGGATGATTTCTGTAACATCTTCCTTAACTCCAGGAATTGTTGAAAACTCGTGGAGAATGCCATCAATCTTAACGGATGTGATAGCAGCTCCTGGAAGAGAACTGAGAAGAACTCTTCTCATGCAGTTACCGAGAGTAGTTCCGTAACCTCTCTCGAGAGGTTCGATAACGAACTTACCATACTGACCGTCTGCATTAACTTCCTTAGTAATAGTAGGCTTAATAATCTCGATCATTCTCTTCCTCCTGTTTATTAACTTGTAATAACGTAATTAGTTCATTGTTTGCAGGCCTTGAAGGTCTGCGTCTTTCTTACGTTCACCCGACTAGCGGGCTCTAAGTTACTATCTTGAATAGAACTCTACGATGTAGTGCTCTTCGATAGGAAGATCGATATCTTCTCTAACAGGAGTTCTTGTAATCTTACCCTCGAACTTGTCAAGGTTCAGCTCTACCCATGCAGGAGTAGTAATGATCATATCCTTCAGCTCATTGAACTTAGGGGATGACTGAGACTTAGCCTTAACAGCAACAACGTCTCCTGCCTTAAGCTCCATTGAAGGGATGTCTGCCTTCTTGCCATTTACTGTGAAATGACCGTGGTTAACGAGCTGTCTTGCTTCTCTTCTTGTAGCAGCAAAGCCCATTCTGAATACAACGTTATCCAGTCTGCTCTCGAGCATGATGAGCAGGTTTTCACCAGCTCCGCCAGCTCTCTTGGAAGCCTTCTCGAAAAGGTTTCTGAACTGAGTCTCGCTCAGGCCATAAGTGAATCTTACCTTCTGCTTCTCTGTCAGCTGTACACCGTACTCGCTCTTCTTCTTGCGGCTCTGTACTGGATGTCTGTTAGATTTTTTATTTACGCCGAGGTACTGTGGCTCGATACCATAAGCTCTAGCCTTCTTCAGTACTGGTCCTCTTTCTCTTGACATATTATGTTACTCCTCCTTCCCGATTAGACTCTTCTCTTCTTAGGTGGTCTGCAACCATTGTGAGGGATTGGTGTAATGTCCTTAATCATAGTAACTCTAAGACCACAAGTCTCGAGAGCTCTAACTGCGGAATCTCTTCCGGAACCAGGACCCTTTACATAAACCTCAACTGACTTCAGACCGTGCTCCATTGCTGCTTTAGCTGCAACTGTTGCTGCCTCTGCTGCTGCGAATGGTGTGCTCTTTCTGGAACCTCTGAATCCGTTTGATCCAGCGGATGACCAGCTAAGTGCGTTTCCGTCCATATCGGTCAGTGTAACCAGTGTGTTATTGAAAGTAGACTGGATATGAGCCTGGCCTCTTTCAACGTTCTTACGTTCTCTCTTCTTCTTTCTTACTGTCTTCTTAACAGCTGCCATAGCTTATACCTCCTTCCTACTTCTTCTTTCCTGCTAATCTCTTAGGACCCTTACGAGTTCTAGCATTAGTCTTAGTCTTCTGTCCTCTTACAGGCAGACCTCTTCTGTGTCTGATTCCTCTGTAAGAACCGATTTCCATAAGTCTCTTGATGTTAAGAGAAACCTCTCTTCTGAGGTCACCCTCTACCATGTAGTCAGCATCAATGACTCTTCTGATCTTACCAGCATCTTCCTCTGTAAGATCCTTAACTCTGATGTCTCCATCAACTCCTGCCTTAGCGAGGATGTCTCTGGAAGTCTTCAGACCGATTCCATAGATATAAGTCAGTCCGATCTCGACTCTCTTATCTCTAGGCAGGTCAACTCCGGCAATTCTTGCCATTCTTTTCCTCCTTTCCCATCTTCCGTCTCCTTTCCGGGGGAGATATAGACGGGTGTTCCATGTTTTGAAAGCGATATAGCCTGCGACCCCGGCGCCGCAAGCTCTTTATTATACCAAATATTGGTTATAATTATCAATAATAATCGTGCGAATTTTTCGCTTAACCCTGTCTCTGCTTATGCTTTGGGTTCTCACAAATAACCATTACGCGGCCATTTCTCTTGATAACCTTGCACTTATCGCAGATAGGCTTTACAGATGCTCTTACCTTCATTTTATTTTTCCCTCCATGTAATTCTTCCACGCTGCAGATCATACGGTGATAACTCAACCTTTACCTTGTCGCCAGGAAGAATACGAATGTAATTCATTCTGATTTTGCCAGAAATATGAGCAGTTACTTCGAAACCATTTTCCAGCTTCACTTTGAACATTGCGTTAGGCATTGCATCAACTACTGTGCCCATTGCTTCTATGGTGTTACTCTTTGCCATTAATTATCCCTCTCTTAGAGCGTTAATATCTCTGGTTCACCGTCTGTTACCAAAACGGTATTCTCATAGTGCGCCGACATCGATCCGTCGACTGTGACTGCTGTCCAGTCGTTGGAGAGTACTCTTACGTCGTAGGAACCGAGTGACAACATTGGCTCGATGGCCAAAGTCATTCCCTCTTTAATTCTCGGACCTGTTCCCGGGTTGCCGTAGTTCGGAATTTGTGGATCCTCGTGAAGCTTACTGCCAGTACCATGACCGGTGTAGTCTCTGATTACTCCCATTCCGTTCTTTTCAGCATATGTTTGAACAGCGTTTCCGATGTCGTGGATTCTGTAACCAACCATTGCATACTTAACTCCTTCGAAGAAGCTCTGCTTGGTTACGTCGATCAGCTTCTGAACTTCAGCGCTGACCTGACCTACAGGGTATGTTCTTGCAGCATCGCTGTTGTAACCCTTGTAAGTAGCGCCGACGTCAATGCTTACAATGTCTCCTTCATGGATAATTCTATCCTTGGAAGGAATACCGTGAACTACTTCCTCATTCACAGACACGCAGGCTCCCGCAGGGAAGCCTCCGTATCCTTTGAATGTAGGTTTCATGTTGTAATGTGCGATCCTATCTTCTACATATGCGTTAATGTCCATTGTGGACATTCCAGGCTGAATATAAGTTACAAGTTCTCTCAGGATTTCTCCTGTGACCTTGCAAGGATGTCTCATCAGCTCTATTTCGCGTTTAGATTTGATAACGATCATTTTTTATCCGATTGCCTCAACAATTTCCTTGAACACTACCATATGATCCTGCTCAGCATTAAAGTTCTTCAGAGCACCAGATTTCTCATAGTACTCAATCAGTGGCTTAGTTGACTCGTTGTAAACAACGATTCTATTCTCAGCAGTTTCAACAGTATCGTCTTTTCTCTGCTCGAGCTCGCCACCGCACTTATCGCAGATGCCCTCTACCTTAGGTGGCATGCCAACGATATGATATCCTGCGCCGCACTTCTTGCAGATTCTTCTGCCTGTAAGTCTCTCAATCAGAGTATCGTGACCAACTTGGAAATTAATAACTGCATCCAGCTTGTGTCCCTGCTCTGCGAGGAACTTGTCAAGTTCTTCTGCCTGGAAGATAGTTCTTGGGAATCCATCAAGAAGATATCCATTCTTGCAGTCATCCTGCTGAAGTCTATCCTTAACAAGGTCTACTACCAGTGAATCTGGAACGAGTTCGCCCTTGTTCATGTATTCCTGAGCTTTCTTACCCAGTTCAGTTCCCTGCTTAATGTTTGCACGGAAGATGTCTCCTGTGGAGATCTGTGGAACGCCGTACTTTTCAACAAGCTTTACAGCCTGAGTACCCTTTCCTGCTCCCGGAGGTCCTAACAATACTGCTCTCATATTAGTGCTCCTTTATCTTGTATTACTTGAGGAATCCCTCATAGTTTCTCATCAGCATCTGGTGCTCCAGCTGCTGAACGATGTCCAGTGCAACTCCTACCATGATCAGCAGTGATGTACCACCGAATGAGAAGTTGAATGGAGTCCATACACTTACAATTGTAGGAATTGTTGCTACTGCTGCCAGGAAGAGTCCTCCTGCCAAGCAAAGTCTGTTCATAACTCTAGTCAGATATTCAACTGTTGCTTCACCTGGTCTAATTCCAGGTACAAATCCGCCGTTCTGTCTCATCTGATCAGCAACTTCGTCCGGTTTGAACATAATCTGTGTATAGAAGAATGTGAAGAACAGAGTCAAAGCAATGTTCAATCCTGCATAGATCCATACTCCAGGGTTGCCTGATGGTGACAGATACTTTGTCACGAAATCAGCAAAACTGCTGCCATTGCAGAAGTATGTGATTGTGAGTGGGAATTGCAGCAATGAAATGGAGAAGATGATTGGAATAACGCCGGCAGCATTAACCTTCATAGGAATGTGGCTTGACTGACCGCCATACATCTTTCTTCCAACTACACGCTTAGCATACTGTACAGGAATCTTTCTAACTCCCTGCTGAACCTCAATGATTGCCATTGTAACCAGTACAGCTACGATGATAAGCGCAATAATTGCTACTACGGAAACTGATCCGTCCTTAACCTGAGCAGCTACTCCTCTTACAGCTGATGGAATTCTTGCGATGATTCCGCCGAAGATGAGCATTGAAATACCGTTTCCAACACCGTACTCGTTAATCTGCTCACCGAGCCACATCAGGAACGATGTGCCCGCTGTCAGAATTACGATGAGGCAAACCATATTGAATGCACTCTGGTCGATAACAGCCTTTCTGAAGAGACCGAATGTCAGACCAATAGCCTGGATGAGACCCAGGACTACGGTCATATATCTTGTGATTGTGGCCATCTTCTTGCGGCCTTCATTTCCTTCCTTAGAGAGTCTCTCAAAATAAGGAAATGCGATAGTCAGTAACTGGATAATGATAGATGCAGTGATGTAAGGTGTTACACCAAGTGCAAATACTGTGAAGTTACTGAATGATCCACCTGAGAACAGGTCGAACAGATCAAGCAAACCAGTTTCTCCTGAGAACATCTGAGCCAGATACTCTCTGTTGATGCCTGGAACCGGAATGTTAGAACCGATTCTGAACACAACCAGCATGAGGAGTGTGAAGATAATCTTGCTTCTCAGCTCCTTAATATGCCATGCCTTGGAGAAAGTTCTTGCGAGTTCCATTAGATAACCTCTACCTTTCCGCCTGCCTTTTCAATCTTTTCAGCAGCGCTCTTGCTGAACTTCTCAGCCTTTACTGTGAGCTTCTTTTCGAGCTCTCCGTTACCAAGAACCTTAACTCCGTCCTTAACCTGCTTAACAAGTCCGCTCTGGAGCAGCAGCTCGAAATCTACTACTGTATCATTTTCGAATCTGTTGAGGTCCTGAATGTTAACCTCAGCATATTCCTTAGCCCAATGGTTAGTGAAGCCTCTCTTAGGGAGTCTTCTGTAGAGTGGCATCTGACCACCCTCGAAGCCGAGTCTAACTCCGCCACCACTTCTTGAGTTCTGGCCGTTCATTCCTCTACCAGCAGTTGTTCCCCAACCGGAACCCTGGCCACGACCAATTCTCTTAGGTGCCTTAGTTGAGCCCTCTGGCTTATGTAATTCATGAATTCTCATGGTCATAGCCCTCCTTACAGCTCTTCTACTTTGAGAAGATGTGAAACCTTAGCGATTGCGCCTCTTACTGCAGATGAATCTTCAAGTTCAACTGAGTGGTGAAGCTTTCTAAGTCCAAGTGCTTCTACAGTCTTTCTCTGCTTAGGCTGACAAGCGATTGGGCTCTTAACTAATGTAATCTTAAGTTTTGCCATTTCTCTTGCCTCCTATCCAATAATTTCTTCTGGAGTCTTACCACGACGCTTAGCAACTTCTTCAATAGTTGTCAGGTTCTTAAGACCTTCCATAGTTGCTCTTGCCATGTTACCAGTGTTAGATGTACCGAGTGACTTAGCTCTTACGTCCTTGATACCAGCTGCTTCGAGTACTGTACGAACTGAAGATCCAGCGATAACTCCAGTACCCTTTACTGCAGGCATGATGAGAACCTTGCCAGCTCCGAAAATTCCTCTTACTTCATGAGGAACTGTAGTTCCAACTGTAGGAACGTAGATTAACTTCTTCTTAGCATCTTCTGTAGCTTTTCTTACAGCTTCAGGAATTTCTACGGCCTTACCAAGACCCATTCCTACGTGACCTTCGCCATCTC
Organism: Candidatus Crickella equi; assembly: GCA_018064755.1. Lineage (GTDB taxonomy): Bacteria > Bacillota > Clostridia > Peptostreptococcales > Anaerovoracaceae > Crickella > Crickella equi. The sequence goes on from JAGHUP010000006.1 coordinate 107,428, forward strand.
CAACAACTACAGTAACGGAGAACTTCATGTTTCTTCCGCCCTTAACTGTCTTAGATACACGTCTGATGTCAACGATAGTTTCTGTAAGTTCGAGCTTGGATGCATCAAATGTATTACGCATTCTGTTGTCCTCCCTTAGAATTCCAGGCCAGCTTCACGTGCTGCGTCAGCGAGTTCCTTAACTCTTCCGTGGAAGAGGTATCCGCCTCTGTCAAAGCACACTTCCTTGATGCCCTTAGCGATAGCTTTCTCTCCAATTGCCTTACCTACCTTAGCAGCAGCTTCCTTGTTACCACCGTTTGCGATACCTGCCTTGAGGTCCTTATCCAGTGATGAAGCAGCGCAAAGTGTTACGCGGTTAACATCATCGATGATCTGTACTGAGATGTTAGCATTGGATCTAAATACGCACATTCTAGGCTTCTCAGGAGTTCCGAAAACGTTCTTTCTAACTCTTGCATGTCTCTTGAGTCTTCTATCATTTCTGCTAGTATTTGCCATTTTCTTTCCTCCTTTCCTATGCAGCTCCGCTCTTGCCTTCCTTCTTGTGAACAACTTCTCCATCGTAGAGAACGCCCTTGCCCTTGTATGGTTCTGGTGCTCTCCAAGCTCTGATGTTAGCAGTGTAGTTGCCAACCAGTGCCTTATCGATTCCCTTTACGATGATTGTGTTCGCATCAGGAGCTTCTGTAGTAATACCTTCTGGATCTTCCATCTCGATTGGATGTGAATATCCGAGCTTGAGAACGAGCTTGTTGCCCTGCTTAGCTACTGAGTAACCAACGCCTACGAGTACTAACTTCTTCTCGTATCCCTTAGTAACTCCTTCGATCATGTTGTTGATCAGAGTTCTAGCAAGACCGTGCTGTCCTCTAGTTTCTCTTTCATCGTTAGGTCTTGAAACTGTGATAACGCCATCCTCTACCTTAACTTCGAGGTTCTTAGCGATTTCCTGAGTGAGTTCACCCTTAGGTCCCTTGACTGTAACGAGGCCATTCTCTGCCTTAAACTCTACGCCGGCAGGAATAGTAATAGGTTTAACACCAATTCTTGACATTTTTTAATCCTCCTACCAAACGTAACAAATAACTTCTCCGCCTACTCCGAGCTTACGAGCTTCCTTGTCAGTAATAACACCGTGAGATGTTGACAGGATTGCTACTCCGAGACCGCCAAGTACCTTAGGTACTCTGTCAGCCTTAGCATAAACTCTGAGACCTGGCTTTGAGATCTTCTTAATTCCGTAGATTGTCTTTTCACGGTTAGGACCGTACTTAAGCTCTACTTTGATTGTACCCTGTGCATTGTCAGAAACTACTTCATAGTTAGCGATGAAACCTTCATCAAGAAGAATCTGAGCGATTGCCTTCTTCATCTTGGAAGCAGGAATCTCAACTTCTTTATGACCAACTGTGTTTGCATTTCTGATTCTAGTCAGCATATCTGCAATTGGGTCTGTCATTGCCATAACAGTATTTCTCCTTTCTTAACGTGGTTCCCGCCTGTCTTGGAACCCTATTGTTCGGACAGGACGGGCCTGCGAAAATTAACTTTTACCAGCTTGCCTTCTTAACGCCAGGAATTTCTCCCTTGTAAGCAAGCTCTCTGAAGCAGATACGGCAGATACCATACTTCTTCAGAACTGAATGTGGTCTTCCACATACTCTGCATCTAGTATAAGCCCTAGTTGAGAACTTAGGCTTTCTTGACTGCTTAACCTTCAGTGAAGTCTTTGCCATAATCTCCTCCTATATTAATTAGCTTTTGCAAAAGGCATTCCGAGCAGCTCGAGCAGTGCGAATGCTTCTTCGTCTGTCTTAGCTGTTGTTGTGAATACGATGTTCATGCCCTTGATAGTCTCAACTTCATCATAAACGATTTCTGGGAAAATGAGCTGCTCCTTGAGTCCCATGGAGTAGTTTCCTCTACCGTCGAATGAATCTCTGCTGAGACCCTTAAAGTCTCTTACTCTAGGGAGAGAGAGGTTGAATAACTTGTCAGCAAATGTGTACATGTTAGCACCTCTGAGTGTTACCTTAGCGCCTACTGGCTGTCCTTCTCTAACCTTGAAGTTAGCGATGGACTTTCTTGCCTTAGTAACAACTGGTCTCTGACCTGCGATTAAAGCGATTTCCTTAGTTGCACTCTCCAGAATCTTGGCATTTTCCTTAGCTTCGCCAAGACCCATGTTGATAGTGATCTTAACCAGCTTTGGAACTTCCATAGGATTGGAGTAGTTGAACTTATCCTGCATAGCCTTGAAGACTTCATTCTTATACTTATCTCTCAGTCTAACTTCCATTTTCTACTCCTCCTTCCTAGTCTACTACCTTGCCAGACTTCTTGGAAACTCTTACCTTCTTGCCATCAACAACCTGGGATCCCAGTCTTGTTGCAGCCTTAGCGTCCTTGTCATAGAACATAACGTTGGATGCGTCGATAGCTCCCTCAAAGTGCTTGATTTCTGCTGCGCTAGTTCTTGTTGCCTTAGCATGCTTAGTTACCATGTTAACGCCTTCAACAACTACCTTATTTTTCTTAGGGATAGTTCTCAGAACTGTGCCTGTCTTTCCCTTATCTTTTCCTGCGATTACTACTACTGTATCGTCTTTCTTAATCTGCATCACTACACCTCCTATAATACTTCTGGTGCCAATGACACGATCTTCATAAAGCCGTTATCTCTAAGTTCTCTTGCAACAGGTCCAAAGATACGAGTACCTACTGGATTCTTGTCGTCCTTGTCCTTAATGATAACTGCAGCGTTCTGGTCGAACTTTACGTATGAACCGTCAGTTCTTCTTGTGCCGCGCTTTGTTCTTACTACAACTGCCTTAACAACGTCGCCCTTCTTAACAGTTCCGCCTGGAGTAGCGTCCTTAACAGTGCAAACAATGATGTCTCCAATGTTAGCGTACTTACGGCCTGTACCGCCAAGAACTCTGATGCACAGCAGTTCCTTAGCTCCAGAATTGTCGGCAACTCTTAATCTACTTTCAGTCTGAATCATTTTTCGTTGCCTCCTTACTTAGCCTTCTCAATAATTTCGACTACTCTCCATCTCTTGTCCTTGGACAGAGGCTTAGTCTCCATCAGTAATACCTTATCGCCGATGCCACACTCGTTCATCTCGTCATGAGCCTTATACTTCTTAGTTCTCTTAACGCCCTTTCCGTAAAGAGAATGTCTAACGATTTCTTCTGTAGCAACAACTACTGTCTTGTCCATCTTATCGCTTGATACGATACCAATGGCAGTCTTTCTTCTATTTCTTTCCATTGTTAGTTATCCTCCTTTCCTTAAGCGTTCTGCTCGAGCTCTTTCTCTCTGATGATAGTCTTAACTCTAGCGATATCTCTCTTGATTGTTCTCATCTGAACTGGATTCTCCAGCTGACCAGTTACATACTGGAATCTCAGGTTGAACAGCTCCTGCTTCATTCTCTCGAGCTCAGCAGTTCTTTCCTGATCTGTCATTTTTCTAATCTTATTCAGATCCATTACTGCTCACCCCCATTTTCCTGTCCCTTTACAACGAACTTGCACTTGATAGGGAGCTTGTGAGCTGCTAATCTCATAGCCTCTCTTGCTGCCTCTTCAGATACTCCTTCGATTTCGAACATTACTCTACCTGGTTTAACTACTGCTACCCAGTACTCTGGTGCTCCCTTACCGGAACCCATACGTACGCCGATAGGCTTCTTAGATACTGGCTTGTGTGGGAAGATCTTGATGTAAACCTTACCACCTCTCTTAATGGATCTGGTCATTGCAATTCTTGCTGCCTCGATCTGGTTAGCGTCGATCCAACCACGACCATCAGCTGCCAGTCCATATGTACCGTATGCAACAGTATTGCCCTTAGTTGCAATACCCTTCATTCTGCCACGGTGCTGTCTTCTATGCTTAACGCGCTTTGGCATTAACATGGCGAGTTTCTCCTTTCTCTACTATTATTATGCTTCTGTCTCCTGTACTGCTTCTGCAACTGGAGCCTCAACTACTGGCTCTTCTACTGCTGGTGCAGGAGCTGCCTTAGGTGCCTTGCGAACTCTTGTAGTTGCTGGCTTTACCTCTGGCTTAGCCTCACGGGCATCAAATCTTCTTCCTTCTCTTCTGTCTGATCTACCAGCGGATCTTCTGTCCTTCTTGTCGTTTCTTCTGGACTTCTTATCTCTTCTGTCATTGTCAGCCTGTGGAACGGAATCCTTGAGTCCCTTATCGAGAATCTCGCCGTGGTTGATCCATACCTTTACACCGATCTTGCCATAAGTTGTATCAGCCTCTGCGAAACCATAGTCGATGTCAGCTCTGAGAGTATGCAGAGGAACGTTACCCTCGCTATACTTCTCACTTCTTGCGATTTCAGCGCCACCAAGTCTTCCGGAGCAAACGATCTTAATTCCCTTAGCTCCAGCCTTCATAGTTCTGCTGATTGGCTGCTTCATAGCTCTTCTGAAAGAAGTTCTTCTCTCGAGTGCCTGTGCTACGCTCTCAGCTGTGAGCTGTGCGTCAAGCTCAGTTCTTCTAACTTCTTCGATGCTAACTTCTACAGTCTTTCCTGTCAGCTTAGCGACAGCTGCCTTGAACTCGTCGATACCTTCGCCGGATCTTCCGATTACCATTCCTGGTCTTGCAACCATAACGATAACCTTGATCTTACCAGCTTCTGGTCTCTCGATTACTACGTTAGCTACGCCTGCGTTGTACAGTTTCTTCTTAACGAAGTTTCTTACCTGGTTGTCTTCTACAAGGAAGTCGGCGAAGTTTGCCTTATCAGCATACCACTTTGAGCTCCAATCCTTGTTAACGCCAACTCTCATTCCATGTGGATTAACTTTCTGACCCATTAGTTATGCCTCCTCCTTTGTAGTTTCTTCAGCCTTTACAGCTGTCTCTCTCTCCTTGAGAACTACATCAATGTGGCTTGTTCTCTTGAGAATCATTCCTGCTCTACCCTGAGCGCCGGCTCTCCAACGCTTCATTGTAGGTCCCTGATTGCAGTTGATTGTTGCTACGTACAGGTTATCAGGGTTCATTTCGTGGTTGTTCTCAGCGTTAGCTGCAGCTGACTTAACAACCTTTTCAATAAGTTCTGAAGCCTTTCCAGGTGTGAACTTCAGAATTGTAAGTGCCTCGTCCAGGTCCTTTCCTCTTACCAGATTAGCAACAGGCTTGAGCTTGGTATAAGACATTCTTACGTATTTAGCGATTGCCTTAGCTTCCATATTAGCTTCTCCTTTCTGTTACTACATCTTTCTGTCACCGGAGTGACCCTTATAAGTTCTGGTTGGAGCAAATTCTCCGAGTCTGTGACCTACCATATCCTCAGTGATATATACTGGAACATGCTTTCTTCCGTCATGAACGGCGATTGTATGTCCGATCATCTGAGGGAAAATAGTGGATGGTCTGGACCATGTCTTAATTACGTTTTTCTCGTTGGCAGCATTCATTGCTTCAATTCTCTCTAAGAGCTTCTTATCAACGAATGGGCCCTTCTTAAGCGATCTTCCCATTAATATGCTCCTCCCTACTTACCGTTTCTTCTTCTAACAATAAGCTTATTAGATGCTTTGTTCTTCTTACGTGTCTTATAGCCGAGGGCTGGCTTACCCCAAGGAGTAGATGGTCCCTTACGGCCGATTGGTGCTCTACCTTCACCACCACCATGTGGGTGATCGTTAGGGTTCATTACGGAACCTCTTACAGTAGGTCTCCAACCCATGTGTCTCTTACGTCCAGCCTTACCGATTTGAATGTTACCGTGCTCGCCGTTACCAACCTCTCCGATTGTTGCCTTGCACTCGATTCTTACCATTCTTACTTCGCCGGATGGAAGTCTTACCTGTGCGTACTGACCTTCCTTAGCCATGAGCTGTGCACCGTTTCCTGCTGCTCTTACCATCTGTCCACCCTTACCAACTTTGAGTTCGATGTTGTGGATGATAGTACCCAGAGGAATGTTTGCAAGTGGAAGTGCATTTCCTGGCTTGATATCTGCATTAGCGCCGGATTCAACAACGTCTCCTACGTTCAGTCCCTTAGGAGCGATGATATATCTCTTCTCGCCATCTGCGTAAACAAGGAGTGCGATGTTAGCAGATCTGTTTGGATCGTACTCGATTGTCTTTACTGTAGCTGGGATACCGTCCTTATCTCTCTTGAAATCGATAATTCTGTACTTTGGTCTGTATCCGCCACCTCTGTGTCTAACTGTGATCTTACCTCTTACGTTTCTTCCAGAGTGCTTCTTAAGAGTGACTGTAAGAGATTTTTCAGGCTTAGCTGCTGTAATTTCCTCGAAAGTGGAAACTGTCATTCCTCTAAGACCTGGAGTAGTTGGTTTATATTTCTTAATTCCCATAACTTACCTCCTTCTTACAGATCTGAGAAGAGCTCGATAGCCTTGCTATCTGCTGTCAGAGTAACAATTGCCTTCTTATAAGAAGCAGTTGTTCCCATTGTTCTTCCCATTCTCTTCTTCTTACCACTTACGTTCTCTACGTTAACCTTAGCTACCTCTACATCGAAGATTTCCTCGATTGCTTTGCGAACCTCAGTCTTGTTAGCTTCCTTAGCTACCTTGAACGCATATTTCTTTTCCTCAGCCATTTCCATACTGTCTTCAGTAATGATAGGTCTGATAATTACATCGTAACTAGTCTTCATTATGCGTACACCTCCTCGATTCTCTTAGCAGCTGCTTCTGTGAGGATCAGTGAGTAGTGGTTTACGATTTCGTAAACGTTCATTGTTCCTACCAGTGCAGTTCTAACGCCAGGGATGTTGTGTGCGGACTTAACTACGTTGTCATCCTTCTCATCCATAACGATCAGTGCTTTCTTCTGAGCGTTCAGTGCTGCGAGTACCTTAACCATTTCCTTAGTCTTAGGCTCTTCGAACTTCAGCTCGTTAACTACGATCAGCTCCTTATCAGCAACCTTAGCGGAGAGTACGGACTTCATTGCGAGTCTCTTCAGCTTCTTGTTGAGGCTGTATCTGTAATCTCTTGGCTTTGGTGCGAATACGATTCCGCCGCCGATCTGTGATGGGTCTGTTGAGCTACCCTGTCTGTGACGTCCAGTTCCCTTCTGTCTGAAAGGCTTCTTTCCGCCTCCTCTAACCTCTGATCTTGTCTTAGCAGATTGAGTACCCTGTCTCTGGTTAGCCAGATAATTCTTGACTACGGCATGAACAGCAGCTTCATTAGGCTCGATTCCGAAAATCTCGTCATTCAGTGTAATGTCGCTAACCTTCTTACCAGTCATGTCTACTACGCTTACTTTAGCCATTATCAGTTCCTCCTTTCTGCTTACTTATCCTGACCCTTAACAGCAGGTCTGATCTTCAGAAGGCCACCCTTCTTTCCTGGGATAGCTCCCTTGATCAGCATGATGTTGCGGTCAGCTAATGTCTTAACAAGTACTACGTTCTGAACTGTTACTGTATCTCTACCCATTCTTCCAGGAGCAGCGTTGCCCTTGAATACTCTTGATGGATAAGTACCAGCTGCGAGAGCTCCGGCCAGTCTCTTGTGCTTGGAACCGTGAGTCATAGGTCCTCTTCTATGGCCGTGTCTCTTGATGTTACCCTGAGTTCCTTTACCCTTGGAAGTACCAGTTACGTCCAGCTTCATTCCTTCTTCGAAGTCTGCAACTGTGATAACCTGTCCTACTTCATAAGTCTCGCCTTCTGGCTTGAACTCAGCGAGGTGCTTCTTAACCTCTACGCCAGCCTTAGCGAAATGTCCGCTAACTGGCTTGTTAACTCTCTGAGGCTTCTGGTCTTCATAACCAACCTGAACTGCGTCATATCCGTCAGTCTCAACTGTCTTGATCTGAACTACAGTCTCTGGGCCAGCCTCAACAACTGTTACGGGAATAACAGTTCCGTCTTCTGCGAAAATCTGAGTCATTCCGATTTTCTTTCCCAAAAGTGTTTTCATATTTTTCCTCCTACTTTCTTACAGCGGATCACTCCGGTTTGGTGGTAGGCCCTTGGGTGGGCGCTCTCCCCTCTCGTGTGATCTTCCTAATCGAGCTTAGAGCTTGATTTCAATGTCAATGCCTGCAGGCATGTCCAGCTTAGTGAGAGCTTCTGTTGTCTTAGTTGTTGCGTTAGTGATGTCGATCAGTCTCTTGTGAGTTCTCTGCTCGAACTGCTCTCTGCTGTCCTTGTACTTATGAACGGCTCTGATGATTGTTACGACTTCCTTCTCTGTTGGCAGAGGAATTGGTCCGGAAACGTCAGCGCCAGTCTTCTTAGCTGTCTCAACGATCTTAGCTGCGGACTTGTCAAGAAGAGCGTGGTCATAAGCCTTAAGTCTTACTCTGATTTTCTGTAATTCGCTCATTTTGTTTCTCCTTTGTGAATTTGTACTAATTTTCGCTATTGCTTGTACAGGACTTCGCCCGTTGATTCTGCTGGGTTCTAGCCGTTTTGGATGTCGCATTTGAGTGCGTCGTGAGTTTCATACACTCTTTCGTGCGTTTCCTAACGGTTAGCACACGACAAAAAAGCGAAACCCTCCGCCCCGATCTTGTGAGGACTTCTCAGTAGAAATTATCCGATAGCACGGTAACTTCCTACTTCTTCGCATTTAACAAGCCTTAATAGTATATAGCATGTGCCATTTCATTGCAACAACTTTTGCGAAAATTTTTTAGCTATTTTTCGACTTTTTTCTAAGGCAAAATGCAGTGTTTTCAAGGGGTTGGTGATGCATTGCTCTAACACGCACTTCCGCGTTTCCTATCGCTGTCTGCCGACCACAAGAAATAGTGTTTTGGGAAGGGCTGTAATAACTATATATAGAGGAGCAGTATTATTCTTGATTATTCAGTTACTATGCCGCAATTGCAAGGATTACAATTAGTTGGTAACTGTCTTTTTCTATAATATATGTCATCAATGCCAATGATAACGTCAAAATAATGCTAATTTGAGATAGATTCATTGCATTTTGGGGCTATATTCTGTATTTCTTCAGTTACTCGCAAGCTGAAAGAGTTGAAAAAATGAAACGGTAACTGTCTTTCGCCATTTGGGACGTTCTATATACATAGCTAGATATTCTATAATGCATTCAAAAGAAAAGAAGGTCTGCGCCATATCAGCTCAGACCCTCTTCACGGTATCGGTTATTTCTTTTATTTAGCCTGGTGGCCACTGCATTGATCTCTTGCCGAGAATATGGATATGCAGGTGTTTAACTGTCTGCTGGCCATCTTCTCCGGTGTTAATTACTGTTCTGTAGCCGTTCTCGAGGCCTTCCTGAGCTGCAACCTTCTTGATTGTGAGCATCATATGCGCAATAAGGTCTGCGTGCTCGTCCTTGAGTTCATCAAGGGAAGCGATGTGAATCTTAGGAACCATCAGCATGTGAACAGGTGCCTGTGGATCTGCATCGCGAAATACAGCAATCTGGTCATCCTGATATACCATATCAGTTGGAATCTGTCCGTTTGCTAACATGCAGAAAATGCAATCTTCCATGCTTTACTCCTTTCCGGCTGGATAGCCTTCTTTATATCGTTGTGGCTTTGCAGCCTTCCTTATATATCTGAGTTAATTGTACATTGTAGAACTCACCGAGTGCAAGTTCCTTATTCTTATCTTCTATATATGTTTTGATATAGTTGCCGGTGTAGCCGGTTACGTAGTTGCCATAACGTTCTTCGGTAAGGACGCGGTGAGTCATTTCAAAATTCTTCTCGATGAACTTGGCTGCGGTCTCATCTGCTACGTCGGCCAAAGCCTTAGCTCTCTCTGCCTTGACAGTTCCCGAGATCTCGTCAGGTAGTTTTTCTCCGACAGTTCCCTTTCTCTTAGAGTATCTGAAGATGTGGACTTTGCCGAATTCGCAGTCACGTGTGACTTGGATGCTGTCCTGGAAGTCTTCTTCGGTCTCGCCTGAGAATCCCACTATTATATCTGTTGTTATATTGTAGCAAGGATCGTAGTCGTGGATTGCACTGACTATGTCAAGGTAATCCTGCTGGTTGTAATGGCGGTTCATGAGCCGAAGAACGTGACTGCTACCGCTCTGAGCCGAGAGGTGGAGGTGGTGGCAGAGCTTCTTGTATCTGATGATGCGCTCTACATCGTTCTTGTCCACGACCGTAGGCTCGAGGCTCGAGAGGCGAATGCGGAAATCGTAGTCCAATGCATCAAGTCTTCCGAGTACTACTTCCATAGCTGTTAGGCCTTCTTCACCCGGCTGTCTATCGAAGCTATATCCTGGTTCGGTGCCGTAGAGGGCTGTGTTGATGCCGGTGAGTACGAGCTCTTTGTAGCCGGCATCGAGGAGCATACGCGCTTCCTCCATTATTTCATCAAGCGGTCTGCTCCTCACAGGTCCGCGCGCAAATGGAATTAGACAGTACGCGCAGAACCTGTCACAGCCCTCCTGAATCTTAATATATGCCCTAGTCATACCGGACTCACTGGAAACAACCATTCCCATATTCTCATAATTAGTTAGTTCATTGCGAGGTAGCACGAGAGCATCCGGGTCCGTCAGCTCTTCTATCGACTTGCCGGACATAATTCCGCACACTATATCGCAGATTTTGGACTTGTTACTGTTACCAACAACGAGGTCAACCTCAGGCAGGGCTCGGACTTCATCGGCCTCAACCTGAGCATAACAACCCGTCACCACAACATAAGCCTTAGGATTCACACCCTTCATGCGACGGATGTACTGGCGCGATTTGCGGTCGGCAATATTCGTAACCGTGCAGGTGTTAACAATATAAACATCCGCCGATTCGTCCTCGCCAACGATATTTGCACCACGAGAAACGAAGGCCTCTTTCATAGCCTCCGTCTCGTATTGATTGACTTTGCATCCGAGCGTATGGAACGCGATCTTCATCTGCTACCCTCTTTTCTCATTCTCTTAGCAAAGTCTATCATTCTTATTAAGTACGGTCAACAGCCTCGCCTATGCGGACTGCTTCTCTCCCTCGGGAACATCCTCCGCGTCATTATGATGAGCTGGCACCCTACTATCACCAGCCGGTTTGCTCGCAAAATACTTAGCAAGGACTTCGCCGAGTTTCTTGGCTTCGGATTCGTAGAGAGTGATTCCCTTGGTCATACGATCGTGATCTGCGCTCCAATCTCTGATGTCATATTTAGGTGCCGCGTTATTCCACGATACGATATTAATCTCTTTGTTCCATCCCGACTGGAAACTTGTCAGAACGCCAATCTTCTCCACAATCTTGAACTCGATTGTACCGTTAGATCTTTCATTGTTATATGCCATTATTATTCTCCTTTCATCTCTATTTCTGATGCCTTTATTAAGATGTAAGAAAATAATAAATTAATCCTGACATGAAATCGAACGATTCTCAACCGAAATCCTACATTTCTCAACCGAATTTTAAAATGCACCATTTAGCCCGTTCCTAACGGGTACATACAAATGAAAAATGTACCCGTTAGGAACGGGCTAAATGGTACATAAAAAAAGCCCGCGGCGTTAGCCGCGAGCCTTTATTTAACTAATTACTCGATAATCTCAGTTACAACGCCGGAACCTACTGTTCTGCCGCCTTCTCTGATAGCGAATCTCAGTCCTTCTTCGATAGCGATTGGTGTG
>JAGHUP010000020.1 GCA_018064755.1 Candidatus Crickella equi
AAAAACAGAAAGGAGAAAACAAAATGCGCAAGAAATTATTTGCCATCCTCATGTCTGCAATGATGATGGTAACATTCATGCCAGCAATGGCATTCGCAGCAGTAGATCCATATACTGAAGTGGAGTTTACTGGTACTAATTTTGAGCAGTTAGTTGCAACATATCACGCTGCTGATGGAACAACTGAAACTGCAACAGTAGATACTGTAAGAGACTTTATTACAAAAGAAGGTTACGTACAGGTTTACGTTGATGCAAATACGGTAGACGAATATTTCGTTGACCACAAGACATTCTCTGACAACGCAGAGAACGGAATTAAGACAGAACTGAAAAAATATGTAAAGAAGAAAACAAACAAGTACATCTTCGATCTTGCTGGAGCAACTCTTTACGGTGGAGATCATCCTCTGCCATCAGAGCTTTCATATGCAAAATTGGGTGAGTATGTAAATTTCAATACAGATACAGATAAGCCTGAATTTGCTGGAACTCCTGGACTTGTTTTTGCTGTTCCAGAATATGCAAATTATGTAAATGGTTCAAAGAAGACAAGTGCATCCGCAACAAAATCTCAGCTGCAGAAGAATCTCAACGATGGTTGGACATTTGCATTTGTTGTTACAGGCGTTACAAAGGGCGTTTATGATGCACAGACATGCACAGTAAGTGCAAGCCTGACAAAACCAGGCTATGTTGATTCTAACTATGTAGTAAGAAACAACAGTGCTTCCAAGACAATTGCAGTTGGCGCTGGTGCAAAGACTATTGCTGACGTAGCATTTGTATATGATGGCGTTACTTCAGGCACACTGCTGACAAACGGACTGAGCCTTGACAGGACAGGACTCCAATATGATGGAGCTGAGCACACAATTGCTGTCACTCCAGTTGATGGTGTTACTGTAACATACGAAAAGTACAACGCTACTACTGGCCTTTGGGATGCTGTAAGTGGAATCACTTATAAGGATGTTGAGCCAGCAACAGCAGTATATAGAGTAACTGCAAAGGCTGGTACAGTAAAGAATGTTGCAACAGTTTCCGTTTCCGTTGTAACAGCAAAGGTTAAGGTTGTTTTCGGAGATATCAAGATTTTCGAAGGCGATCAGCTTGATCCATATGCATTTGTTAAGTTCGCATACAATGGCAGCAGCACAACATCAGATGAGGCTGTAGCAACTGCTAAAGCTGTAAAGGCTGATGCTGAGGTTCTCAATGCTTGGATTAAGGCAAACCTCGATGCAACTGTTGCTGGAACTACTCCAGAAACATGCTTAGTAAAGGCAAAGAAGATGACAGCTGTTGAATGGTATAACGCTCAGGCTGCCCTCAAGAATTACACTGTTTGCAATGCTTCTGCTCTGACAGGAAATGGCGTTGTTTCTGGTGCTGTAACTGTTAATCCATCAAACAAGGATAACGATCTTGATTTCATCGGAAATGCTACTAAGAAGTTCCACGTTAAGAAGGCCAAGGCTCTTAAGAAGGCTAAGAGCTTCACTGTAACTGCAGAGGCTCTCTCAGGAGTAGCTCCTACATTCAAGAAGCTGTCAGGAAACAGCAAGATTACTGTAGCTGCTGACGGTAAGGTAACAGTTAAGAAGGGTCTGAAGAAGGGAACTTACAAGGTTAAGGTTAAGGCTGCTGTAGCTGTTGGTAAGGGCTACAAGTATGCATCCACTACTAAGACTTATACAGTTAAGATTGTTAAGTAATCTAATCTTAAACTAAATGCATTAGGGCAGGACTTCGGTCCTGCTTCTTTTGTCTATTTTGGAAGGATGACAAATATGACTGTATTGAGAAATCTATATCATAATGTGTGGGATGCGTTCATAGAAATTATTAGGATAGAAGCATACGTTCTAAGTGTTACTTTCGGCGTTCTACAGTTTGTTTCTAGTGTTAGATTTAATACTTTAGATGGACCGATATTAAGCGTTTCAATGTTTTGGAATATTATTATAGCGTCGGTGGTAGGCGTATTTATATATCAACTGGTATCTTTATTAAACTGTAAGAAGAAAATAACAAGCAAGGATGCGTTTGTTCATATCAAAATAGGTGACATTTTAGATATTGAGAAAAATATAGTAATTCCTATTAATACAGCATTTTTTAGTGCGAAAAATGGACCTAAAGAAAAAAGTATACATGCGCAGTTCGTAAGAAAATATTATAAAAAACCAGAAAAGCTTAGAAAAGAGTTGTTTGATGCTGCAAAGAAATTGCGTTCTGTTGGAACAACCGTAATCGGAGGTAAAGCGTGCAATACGTATGATAGGGGAGAGTGTGTATGCATAGGTCAAGGTAAGCGAGATGTAATATTTGTTGCGACTAATGATAAGAGAGCCCCTAGATATACAGAATTAGAACTTAGAAGCACGCTTGATAATATGTGGAAGAATCTTTGCGACAATGGATGGAATAATGATTCATTGTATATGCCACTAATTGGAACCGGCAAAACTGCTAACACGAGCGTTCAGCTGGAAGATTCATTTATGACGCTTGTTGATTCATATATTTCATTTTTAAACCAAAATAAAGGGGTTGTTGCACGACATTTTTATATTGTAATAAGTCAAGATGATTTGGAATTAATTAATTTGCTCAAAATGAGAAAATATGTATTATTAAAATGTGAAAAAAAATAGAGACAAAAATTCGATTCTATATTGTGACAAAAACTCAGAATCAACACCTTTATACTAAAACTATGGAATAAGAAAAAAGCTCCACGCTCTCGCGAGGAGTTTTGGCTCATCAAAAACATTTGGGGTTTCTCCAAAAACAATTGGGGTTCAATTTTGGGGGCTCCAATGAAAACTCCAAAATCTTTTGGGGGCTGAAAATCTAATGCAGTAGTCAACATATTTTGGACACGAATCCCCAAAAACTTAGACTTGTATTAATACTATTTTAGACCTGACTATATTGCTCTCTAAACTGCTTAGGTGTTAAGTAGTTTAGGGAGTAAGCAGGTCTTTCTTCATTAAAGAATTTTATATATTGATCAATATCGTCTTTGACATTTTCGTTATCTTTAATATGAAAATCTGTAAACAATTCAGATTTCATCCATCCATTGATTGATTCCATAGCACCATTATCAGTTGGCGTTCCTGCACGTGACATTGAGCGAATGATATTGTAAGCAGGTAATAATTCATTAAATGCTTTTGATGTATATACAGAACCCTGATCTGAATGAAGGATGGTTTGAAAATTCGGATATTGTTTTTTAAGTTCTATTAAATCTTCTAATCCACTTATATATGTCATTCTATCTCCACGCTTAGAGGATAAAGAATGGCTTATGATCTCATTGTTCCATAAATCCATGTATATTGTTAATTCATAATATATCCCCTTTACATAGAACGCTGTCATGTCACTCACAATACATTGCATAGGACCTGTTACGTGCAGTTCTGAAAGCAATAGATTAGGATATACCTTATATGGAGTACCAGGCTTTTTATACTTGTAGTGTTTGGCTTGACTCTTGATTCCGGCTATTTTACAGCACTTGTGAGCATATACATCTGAGATGAGCAGCCCGGTATCCAAACGAATCTTCGCATTAAGCCATCTATATCCATGTGAAGGATATTTCTCATGGTATTCCTTAAACAGAAGAATATTACTAATTAAGCTTCGTGTCCTCTCTGAAGGATTATTCAGTCTTTTAAGCCAATAGTAATAGCTACTACGACTAATTTCCATATTGCGACACAGTTCCTTTACTGGAAAACATTCGGATAGTTCAAGTATTACTTGGTATTCTTGCTGTCTAGGAGAATATATTCCTTGTCCGCACCAACTCCTTTCACCATGTATCCTTTTTTTAATCGAGACTCTCTTATTCTTGCCTGCATAAGTTCTTCAATTAATTCTTCTTTACTCATAGATGAGTAATCTTCAGACCTAGATGAAGTTGACTGAGGAACATATGTAATCTTGGTTCCTACATTGCCTTTATGCTGCTTACTGGAATCATGCTCTAGCCCATATGCTTCCTCATAAAGAATTCTATAGCGACGAGCACTTTCTTCACTTATTCCTAGCTGTTCCGCAGCTTTGAGGTTGGATAATCCGGATTCATATATCTGCCTGCCAACCTCGATGCGTTCTTCTTTCCTAAACTTCACTGATAACCTCCTTGTACGAAATCCGTGAAATGAACTGTACAGTATTTATATTCTTACTGTACAACATCCCACATTTTCGTGTCCAATTTTAGTTTACCAGTACACAAACCCCAAACTATTTTACGTTTTTTCTAGACCCCAATTGTTTTTGAAGAGCCCGCCATCTTTATCATTATACAAGTAGAATGGAGGCCGAAATGGCAAGTACAATTATTACAGCAGTGATAATAATTGCTAGCATCGCTGTTTTTTTCGATTATGAAGATCGTGAAAAAAACAGATACTGGTGGAATCATAGGATTAGTAATTGTAAGTGCTATTACCGCAATAGTTATTTCTTGTCTCTTCTATTTCTTAATAACGAACGAGTATATAGAATCTAGCGAGAATGACTATTTGGCATTTGAAGGAACTATCATTGCAAGTGCATCAACTTTGCTCGGAGTGGCTTTTACTTTGAAGAAGACTCATGAAGAGAACGAAAAAAGAAATGTTCAAGAGAAGAGAAGATATGAAGACAGAATGAGGGCTGAAGTTGAGCCAATGCTTGTATATAAGTTCGAAAGTGTGTGTGAGATGCCTTTGTTTAATAATGAATATAAAACAGTAGACTTTTCTGTTGATGATGCGAAAACTTCAAGACACTTGGTACATTTTGCTGTTGAATGTGTAGGGGATAAGCCTGCTAAAAAACTAAGATTACAAAGTGTTAGGGTTGAACCAAAGAGGGAAACGGTATACAGCAAAAAATGGAAACAGTATCTTTTACCAAGAGATTCTGAAGAGCTATATATTGAATTATATAGATTACCGGCGTTAAATACAGTGGATGACTGTTCAAGAGTAGAACATATAAAGATAAAATTTAAAGTAGCTTATACAGATATATATGATAATGAATATTCTCAATTAATTACAGCTGTTATTTATCCTAGAGCAAATAATACGCCAGATAATAAAGTGAAGATTGAATATGTATATGAAATAGATGATCTACCAAAGCCTGAATTGAAAATCACAAAATAAGTATATTAATAATTTCAAATTCCTTTGTTCTGTCGCCATGCGAAGTAAGAATAGAAAAGCACATCATTTATTCAGATCGCATTAGTTAAATTTATCGATGTCCTGCCTTTTTTGCATGCGTAAATTCTGTCGCGTTTTTGTATATATTGCGCACGCGCGTATATCTTGCTATGTTTTGCGCAAATGCTGTTGACCCGCTTTAATAGTCTTTGTGATAACCTTTTATTGTAATAACAATAGGAGGTTTTTAATGTGACGAAACGCTTTGAAGACTTAGAATTTACTGATGTTTTTATGTTCTGCAAGTTGCTGCAGAATAATCCGGATGTGACACAGGCGATAGTTGAGTTGCTGACGGGTAAGAAGATTGGTGGCATTGTTAACAATGAGAGACAGCGCCCGATAGAGATAACGCCGGATGGCAAGGGTGTTCGTATGGATGTGTATCTTAGAGATGACAATGATGTTGTGTATAACATTGAGATGCAGAAGGCGAATGTGGATGATATTCCAAGGAGGGCGCGCTATTATCAGAGTATGATTGATGTTGATCTGATAGAGCGTGGAATGGATTATAAGAGACTGAACGATAGTTATGTGATATTCATCATGCTAGAAGATCCGTTCGGTAGTGGCGAGCCTATATATACGTTTAATAATATATGTGATGAGAATCCGGACCTAAAGCTTGGCGATGGTACAGTTAAAATATTTGTTAACGCGCAGGGAATATGTGGTAAAATCAATAATGAGCTAAGGTCATTCATTGAATATCTGCGAGGTGATGACGCGAGTAGTATTCTAACCCGAACTATTGATGAAAGAATTAACCGATTAAAACGTAATGAACGCTGGCGAGGAGAGTTTATGACACTTTACGAGAATTATCAATATGAGCGTAATGAAGGCCGTAAAGAAGGCCGTGAGGAAGGTCTTGCAGAAGGACGTAAAGAAGGATGCAAAGAGGCATACATTAGTATGGTTAAGGAGGGCGCAATTACTCCGGCGTATGCAGCAGACAAGCTTGAAATGAGTGAAGAAGAATTTAATAAGTATCTATAGTATAAGTGGCAGTTCTGCATGAACTGCCACTTTAATTCTATTTAGATTTGTTATTTCCTAAGACTACAGTGCTGCAATAATTGCATCGTAGAACTCGTCGTAGTCTTCGAACGCTTCTAGCTGTGGATATTCAGCCTTAATCTTGTCAGTTGATCTGAAGAGGAATCCCTTCTTGCTGTTCAGAATCATCTCAAGGTCATTGTAGCTGTCGCCTGCAGCAATTGTGTCATAACCAATTGACTGAAGGCCTCTAACTGTTGTCAGCTTGGAATGTTCGCATCTCATATGAACGCTCTCAATGTATCCCTCGTCATCGATGATGAGCTCGTTGCACATGATCATTGGCCAGTCGAGGTGTGCCATCATAGGTTTGGCAAACTGCTCGAAAGTATCGCTCAGAATGATAACCTGAGTCTCTTTTCTCAGTTTGTCGAGGAACTCCTTAGCGCCTGGCAATGGCTTAATCTTAGCGATTGTATTCTGAACATCCTCGAGTTTCATGCCGTGTTCCTTCAGCACGCCAATTCTCCACTTCATCAGCTTGTCATAATCTGGCTCATCACGAGTTGTTCTCTTGAGCTCAGGAATACCGCTCTCCTTAGCAAACTCAATCCAAATCTCAGGCATGATTACGCCTTCCATATCTAGACATACTATATTCATAATCAGTCGTTCCTTTCTGTTGTTATCTTAATCAATTGGGAAACCGTAATATGGTAGCATCGCAGCTTCATCTATATCAATGTCTATGCCACTGACCATCGTCTGCACGTAGCTACCGTTTGAGAGGTGGTCTCCGCCCTCATCAGTATACACGATATATGTAGGTGAGCGGAAGTAACATTTCTCCACATCGAACATCTTAGCAAGTCCGGCAGCAATCTGTCCACCTATTTCGGATGTGACTTCAGCCAAAGCGGGATTAACTATCAGCTCGGAGAATCCCATCTCTTCGTCAGTTCCGTAGTTTAGTGCACAGATGGCGTCTCCGTCATTGACCAGGAGAAGTCCCTGACCATTTACACTATCTCTTCTGATGAATTCGAGGAATTCTTCGTCGTATGTAACATGAGGAACTTCGAGTAGAAATGCTTCTCTAAATCTATTGTATTCAGCTGCTGTTAACATACTAACCCTTAGTTCAATAGGAACATCAAGCTCTGCGGCCTCGGCATCATCATTCTTAGCATAGTAGCCAATCTGATATCCATGCTGCATATAGAACTCGACCAAGGAGGCCTCGGCCGGACACACCACCGATATAGCGCCAGCTTCATTGACCTTCTGTCTGATAGCATCTACCAGCTCTCCGCCGTATCCCTTGCCTCTGGATTCAGGCTTGGTACATATGCCATAGCTAACTAGAACAGGTTTGCCTTGGAAGGTTCCCGCCTGGAATAGAGTTAGGAACGAATGAAGAACGCCTTCATTTTCGAATGTAAGGCCGTGAGCATGCATTGCATAATACAACTCATCAACGAATACGGGATCGTCTCCGAATGTATCGCACCATACCTGTCTCAGTTCTTCATATTCATGATCTTCAATAGGACGAATCAGCATTACTTCTCCTTGGCGTAATATTTCATCAGCAGTACATCAGGATGATAGCTGAGCTTGGCCTTTCTGAGGCCTTCAAGGCCCATGTCTTCCTCTCGGTTGAAGTATTCAACACTAGGATGCTCCGAGGCAACCATTCTTGCAAACTCTCTGTTGACCATTGTATACGCGCCTTCAACATCAGGAAGCGCCTTCTCGAAATGCACATCTGCACATTCAGGGTCCAGCATTGTTCCTGCGGTGAAAGCAACAGGTTTACCATTCTGGTACAGCAGACCACCCATAAAACCGAGTTCATGGTAATTAGCAAACATCTCTGCTATAGCGATTGCCTCGGACTCTAGATCAGGATCACCTTTCTCCTTGTAGAACTCTGCAACGAATTCCTTGGCAGTTGCCATATTATCGTCGGTGATGCGAAGGAATTCCCAATCACCGTTTCTCTCGAATTTATTAATGTGGTTTCTCTTGGCGCTGAGTTTGCGACCTGCGAGATTACAGAGCTTGTCAGCCGTATAGAGATAGTCCGCATTGTCGCGATCTTCCGTCAGTTCGAATCTATCGCCGTAGATAGGAAGGAACTCTTCCAGCATGCGATCTGTTAGGTCATGAATGATTGCTTTGCTGCCCTTGGCATGCGCATCCTCGATAATTGAATCAATAGCCTGACGCAAGTCGCCATGTCCCTTCGGATAAGAATAACTATCCCACTTTGGGTTGCCGACAATCAGCCTATCGCCAACTATGGCAATCATAGGCTCGTATTCGTGTCTCCACATATATAGATTGGCAAAACTATAATCTGCATTGTGGCAGTTGCCGGCGCAGATTAGCTTGTCTATCATTTCCTTGTCATTAAGTTGTACGTCTCTCCACTCTATAGTACTCATATTTGTGCCTCTCTAATTAATATAATATACCTATCGATTCTTGATTTCTAGACCTTGAGGCGGTATCATTAGCGTGTATGAAATGACTCGTCAAAATGGCGATTAATAATAGGAAGGAGCATTCTTATGATTACTAAGGATATGATTATTGGAGAAGTTATTCAGGAGCATCCTGAGCTGGTGCGTACATTCTTCGCTAACGGCATGATGTGCATCGGTTGTCCTTCATCACAGGGCGAGTCCATCGAGGCAGCATCCCAGGTTCACGGACTGGACGCTGACGAACTCGTAGCAGCACTGAACGAGGCTCTCGAAGGCTAACGAACAATACAAATAAAGAGAGGCGATTGCTATGCAACCTGCTATGCAACCGCCTCTTTTGTTTTGTCTTATTCAGTTCTCAGTGCGACAACCGGATCTTTCTTAGCAGCCATTCCCGATGGAATGAGGCCTGCGATGAATGTCAGGAAGATACTGATGAGAACCAGTATGATTGCTCCACCGATTGGAAGAACGGCTTTGAGTGCTGCGATATTGGTCAGGTGAATCAATATCGCATTAATTGGTATCAGGAGTAACAAGCTCACTCCGATTCCGATGAGACCGGCGCAAAGTCCAACGATTACTGTCTCTGCATTGAAGATGCGAGAGATATCCTTCTTGGATGCGCCGATAGCACGGAGGATTCCGATTTCTTTAGTTCTTTCGAGAACTGAGATATAAGTGATAACTCCAATCATTATTGAAGATACAATCAGTGAAATTGCAACGAATGCAATGAGTACATAGCTGACTGCGTTAGTAATCTTCTTAACTGACTTCAGGAGAACTCCTGTGATATCTGTGTAGCTGATGACCTTCTCATCTTCTTTGGCAGCTTCCATATCATCGTTATAGCTATCGATGAAGTCCATGAATTTCTCCTTAGATTCGAAATCACTCATGTAGTATGAGATGGAATATGGCTTCTCAATGTCTGCGTAGCCGAGTTTTCTAAGGTTCTCGTCACAGCTTGCGTCCTGTCCACTGGATGAGTAGGACATAATCAGTCTTGTCAGAGCTTCTTCGTCCATGGACATTGAGAATGCACTTGCGATACCGGCTGGGTCAACATTGAACATGCTGCCCATGTCTTGAGCTACCTTAGCCATTGCAGCAGGTACATTCTGTGCAGTCTTCTGAAGAGCAATACCTTCAGCGTATGCAGCAACTTTGTTTACAGTGCTTTCCTCTTGCATGAAGTCCTGAGTAATCTTACCGAGTGTAGCGGATACAGTCTGTATATCGCCACTTGGGGCAGCTTTTTTGAATGCCATACAGAGGTCTTTGCTAACCCCGTTAATGATAGCTGCATGTTCGCTAGTATCAACACATTCAGCCAGAGCTTTATCAACCACTGCATCTGTTACTGTAACATTGCCGCCACTTGAACCATTCTGAACAATCTTACCAATGATGGCCTGAGCCTGTGTTCCAACGCCTGCCATTACAGTCTTAATAGTATTGCTAGGATCTGCATCTCCGAGAGCAGCCTGGGCATTGTCAATAATTGACTGCTTGATAGTATCTGGGTTCATATCACCGCCCATTGCCTTGGCAAGCTTGTTCTTGTCAATGCTAATCATATCGCCAAATCCCAATCCAGCGTCGCTACCATCCTTGAGTTCCTTGAATGTTTTGCCACTGAATACGTCAGTCTTCTCATGAAGTTTCTGCTGTTTAACAATGTCAGACTGACCGGCAACTTCGATGACATGCTGAGTCAGTGATGGGAGATATCCAACACCAAACTTGCTAGTTCCGGAAGTGTTGTCTTTGTTAGGAATTGCGATACATGTAATGTGAATCTTCTCGCTGTTCTTAACGAGGTTCTTCATATAGTCATCGTCATCCGACATATCTTCCCATACATCATAGCCACTGTTGTATTTATACTTAGCAGAATTAGGAACGAGCGAGTACTCGAGTTCGAGGAGCTCATCCATAGTCCACTTGCCAGGCTCTTCTTTAACTTTGACTTCTTCTCCGCTCATAATTTTTTCAATCATATCCTTCATCTTTTCAGGATCCTTGAGACCGAGAGAGTAAGCAAAGTAGTCACTCATTGAATTTTCACTTTCAAGAACCAGTACCATCTCGTTGTACTTAGTAGGCCACTTGCCCTTAACAACTGTGTACTGATCCTTCTGCATCTGCTCGTTATCTACGAGTTCGAAGAATGTATCCGAGTTGGAGAACGATAATGCAGTCTGCTGCATACCATTCATATATGAGCTAACAATCTGGCTAGGATTTACCTGAGTTACTCCGTACTTCAGGCTGCTAGAGTAGAGCTGTGGCTTGATACCGTAGCTGTACTGAATTGAGCTGAAGCAATCTTTAAGCTCACTGTCTTCCTTGCTAATAACTTCCTTGTTGAAGGATTTCAGGTCGTTGGTTCCGATGCTCGCGAACATCTGGGTCATAACCTGCTGTTCTTTGATCTTGCCAGAAGTATTGTTCTTGTCGTCCTTTACAGCGTCGGTGAAAGCTCCGAGCATTGCTGTCATATCTGCTTTCTCTGAGTTGAGAGTCAGAGGGTATGAGGTGAGCGTATCTGTTTCCATCCTGTCGATGTAGTTCTGGAATCCGCTGGATACGGACAAAATCAGAGCGATTCCGATGATGCCGATGCTTCCGGCGAATGCAGTCAGGAGCGTACGTGCCTTCTTAGTCTTCAAGTTGTTGAATGAAAGCTGAAGAGCAGTTCTGAACGACATTGACTTATTCTTGAACTTCTCATGACTCTCGGTGTCCTTGGTAACTGGTACATAAGGATTAGAGTCGCCTACAACTTTACCGTCGGACAGATTAACAATTCTTGTTGAATATTCCTTGGCCAGGTCTGGGTTATGTGTAACCATAACAACCAGTCTGTTGCTGGCAACATTCTTAAGAATAGCCATAATCTGCTCACTTGTTTCAGTATCGAGCGCGCCCGTAGGCTCGTCGGCGAGCAGGATGTCAGGATTGTTAATCAGCGCTCTTGCAATAGCAACTCTCTGCATCTGTCCACCGGACATCTGAGCAGGCTTCTTGTGTAGCTGATCTCCAAGTCCGACTTCTTCGAGTGCTGCGATGGCGCGCTCGCGTCTTTCCTCCGGAGATACACCAGACAAAGTCAATGCTAACTCAACATTGGACAGAACGGTCTGATGAGGAATCAGATTGTAACTCTGAAATACGAATCCAATAGAATGATTTCTATATGCATCCCAATCAGCATCCTTGTACTCCTTGGTACTGATGCCGTTGATAATCAGGTCGCCGGATGTGTACTGATCAAGTCCACCCATGATATTCAGCAGGGTGGTCTTACCACAACCAGACTGTCCGAGAATGCTGACAAATTCGCTCTCTCGGAAGGCCAAGTCAACACCGCGTAGTGCGTGTACACTTTCGCCGCCTGTTTCATATACTTTCGTTATATTCTTTAATTCAAGCATAATGTTTTATCCTTTCAATATACATCGTATTCTACACCTTTTTTGACAGAATTTGAACAGTATAGAATGTGTAGATTGGTTCACAATTGAGGCAATAAGTGTTAGAATTACTTCAATGCGTTTTGACGCGATAGAAAGGAACGACATGAGTCAAGATTATAATGATATTTGGAAATTAAATAAGAATGGCAAGCTATATTGCCCAATTCCCGAGAACGTAAGAACCCCTTGGTTCAGTAAGACGGGAGGCCTGCCAACAACTTTAGAATATTTCAGTGGCACCATGTATGAGAAGGTAGAATCCGTAGCTAAAAGAAAGCCTAACGGAATCGCAATGACCTTCATGGGCAAGAACATTACATATAAGCGTCTCATCGAAGAAATCAACAAGTGTGCAAGATCACTGAAGGTACTCGGCGTTCGCGAAGATGACAGAATTACCATCGCAATGCCTAACTGCCCTCAGGCCATCTATATGCTCTACGCAACCAACCTCATCGGTGCAGTTGCTAATATGATCCATCCTCTCTCTGCAGAGAAGGAAATAGAGAACTATCTGAATATGTCACATAGCGTAATGGTTGTTACGCTCGACCAGTTCTATCACAAGATTGAGGCAATACGTGCTAACACAGAGGTTAAGCAGGTAATTATTGCTCGCGTTAAGGACGCTCTGTCCAGACCTATCAAAGTGGGTTATATGCTGACAGAGGGTCGTAAGATTGAGAGAATCCCATCAAGCGCACCGGTCTTCCAGTGGCCAGATTTTATGAAGCTGGGTAAGCACTGCTACTATGACTATAAGATTAAGCGTGGAAATCATGATGTTGCGGTTATCCTGTATTCTGGCGGTACTACAGGAACTACCAAGGGAATTGAACTGACTAATTTTAACTTCAACGCCCTGTCCGAGCAGGTTATCGCAGCCAATCCTATGTTCAGAGAAGGCGATAGAGTGCTGGCAGCAATGCCACTGTTCCACGGATTTGGTCTGGGAGTATGCATTCATACCTTCCTGTCAATGGGAGGAAGATGCGTGCTGGTTCCAAGGTTCACACCTAAGAGCTATGCCAAGCTGATTACCAAGCATAAGTGCAATTTCGTTGCAGGCGTACCGACTCTATATGAAGCGTTGTTAAGACTCCCTTCGATGAAGGGTGCAGATCTGTCATGCCTCAAGGGGGTATTTTCTGGTGGAGATTCACTTAGTATTGAGCTCAAGAAGAAATTTGACAAATTCCTCTACGATCATGGTGCAATGATTCAGGTTCGTGAGGGTTATGGAACAACAGAGACAGTAACCGCAAGTTGCCTGACTCCACCTACGATGTACAAGGAAGGAAGTATCGGAATTCCATTCGCAGATATGTACTTTAAGATTGTCGAGCCGGGAACTGACAAGGAACTGCCTTATAATGAAGAGGGTGAGATCCTGATGGCTGGTCCAACAGTAATGAAGGATTATCTGGATATGCCAGAGGAGACAGCAGACACAATCAGGGTTCATGAGGATGGACTCAGATGGGTATACACAGGCGACCTCGGAACAATGGACGAAGATGGATTTATCCATTTCCGCGGCAGAGCCAAGAGAATGATAGTTTCGTCAGGATACAACATCTATCCGACACAAATTGAGAACATCTTCGATGCTCATGACAAGGTTCATATGAGCTGTGCTATCGGTGTACCAGACGATTACAAAATGGAACGCGTTAAGGTGTTCGTAATGCTTAAAGATGGTGTTAAGCCAAGTGATGCAGTTAAAGAAGAACTGCTGGCTTACGCAAGAAAACATATTGCGAAGTACGCAATGCCTCGCGAGATCGAGTTCAGAGATGAACTGCCTAAGACTTTGGTCGGCAAGGTAGCCTACAGAGTGCTCGAAGAAGAGGAGGCAGCCAAGCGCAAGGAGGCTAAGAATGGCAAGAAATAGAAGATGGGGAGATCGTAAGGATGGCAAGCTCATTCGTGATCTGGATTCGCTCCATTATATAACTGGTATCATTTATCCAAATCGTTGCGATAATGAGGCCTATATTGGCGAGGTAATCGACCTAACCAATATCAATGAATATCTGGCCAAGAAGAATTATGAGGGAATTGAGTACAAGTACAATCTCTTCCAAGTAGTTGTTACGGCATTAATGAAGATGATTACACTCAGACCTAAGATGAACAGATTCATTGTTAACGGTAATTTCTACCAGAGGAATGAGGTTAGCTCATCATTCGTAGTTAAGAAGAAGTTCGCTGACCACGGAGCAGAGTCGTTGGCGTTTATTCACTCCAAGGAAAGCGATACTATTGATACAATTCATCAGACTATTTACGATCAGGTATCATTCTGCAAGAGTGAGAAGAATACAGATAGCTCAACAGAGAGCATGGATATTCTGAATAAGATTCCAAGAGCTCTGTCCAAGACAGCAATCCATGCAATTATGCTGATGGACAAGCATGGAGTTGTTCCAAAATCACTGATTGAAACAGATCCATATTATTCCAGTTGTGTTATCAGCAACCTTGGATCTATCAAGATGAAGAGCGGATATCATCATCTTACTAACTGGGGAACTTGCTCCATGATTACCTTGATTGGAGAGATTAAGGATCGTCCATTCTACAATGAAGATGGAACTTATGAGATGAAGCCGAGCGTAGACATCGGTATCACTATAGATGAGAGACTCGCAGACGGTTATTACTATGCCAAGTCAATGAGACTCTTCCGCAAATTAATGGAAAATCCAGAACTGTTGGAGAAACCACTTGGAGAAGAAATCGAGTACTAAGTCTAAAGGAAGAATAGCAGAGTTCGTTAAGAAGGAACCGGTGACTACAGTATCCGGTGTGCTTGCGCTAGCGTCGATGTTTGTTGTTAGACCGGACGCTGAATATCTTGGATATATTCATTGGTCAACACTTAGCATACTGCTGTCGCTGATGCTCATTACTTCAGGGCTCAAGGCTTTGGGAGTGTTCAAAGCCATCGGCCGCAGGATGTTACACCGCGCAACCTCGCCACGTAGCATCGTTATGATTCTGGTAGGGCTATGCTATGTTATGGCACCATTCATCACCAATGATGTTTGCTTGATTACTTTCGTGCCGTTTGCAATCTACATTCTTGAGATAGCAGGTCTACGCCAGTACATCATTCCGACTTTGGCACTGCAGACAGTGGCGGCTCACATGGGAAGTTCGATTTCGCCTGTGGGGAATCCTCACAATCTATATCTCTATGGGTTGTCAGGACTTTCTACTGGTGAATTTATCGCACATATGTCGCCATACTTCATTGCATCAGGCGTACTGCTCGCACTTTCAGTACTAGTGATAACGAGGAACAACAAGAAATTGTCCTTCACCAAGACTCATATGATTGGCGGACATATCAAGAAGAAGAATCGCAGCACTATCATTTTGTATGGAATACTCTTCCTCCTGTGCGTACTTGCGGTAATGAAGATTGTTAACTATTACATCGCACTTGCAATTGTTGTTATGTCAATCTTCATTCTGGACAGAAGAAACTTCAAGAATCCGGATTACTGTCTGTTATTTACATTCGCATTCCTGTTCATTTTCGTAGGCAACATAGGAAGAATTGAGGTTATTCAGAATTTCCTCGAAGGTATCGTTGGTGGAAACGAAGTTGTGGCATCTGTTCTTGCCAGCCAGGTTATTAGTAACGTGCCGGCATCAATACTGCTGCCGAACTTTACGGATCAGTATATGCTAGTCTGCATAGGCACAGATATCGGAGGGCTTGGAACATTGATCGCCTCGATGGCCAACTTGATTTCTTTCAAGCAGTATTCGAGACTTGAATACTCACACATCGGTAAATATATCGTAGAGTTTACAATCATTTCGATACTGTTCGTCGTTCCGCTCACGGGAATCGCATTAGTATTAGGATAATAAAAAAGCTTTGCCAATTCGGCAAAGCTTTATTCTTTATACGGTTATCTCTCCCTCGATAGGTTTATATTTGTTCAGTTCAAATGGGGAGAACATTCCTTGGTCGGTAGCCACACCTGTGACAAGTTCCGGTGGCGTGATGTCGAACGCAGGGTAGTAACCCTTGACGTTCTGGTTAGCCGTTGGCGTTCCCATTGCCTGAAGAACGAAGTCAGGGTCTCTGAATTCAATCTTAACTGTATCAATAGTCTCGTGACCGAAGTCCGGTGCGCCAGTTGCGTAATAAGGAATGCCGTGGTACTTGGCTGCAATTGCAATCTGGTAAGTTCCTACCTTATTAACAACGTGACCGTCTCCACAGATTACATCGGCTGCAGAAGTGAAGACATCAACGCCTTCGTTCTTCATAACAGCTGCCGGCATATTGTCTGTGATGACAGTTACATCATATCCCATATCGTGACATACGGTTGCTGTCAGTCTTGATCCCTGAAAATAAGGTCTTGTCTCTGGGCAGAACAGCTTCAATTCCTTACCCTGGAGACTTGCCTCCTTGAGCATCTGTCCAACTATTGTCTCTGCAAAGCACTGCGTCATTATTGTTCCGTGTGACGGGAACTTCTCAACCAGATATTTTGCTACCTGACCGATTCTGTAATATCTTCTATCGTTCTGCTCAATTGCACAATCTCTTACATCCAGCGATGCATCAGCTTTGCCTGCGTCTAAAGCCGCCTTGGCTGCGTCGAGACATCCCGACACAACGCCTTGCATTCTTTTGGTAGTAGTAGGACGTGCGTGTGAGATAGTGTATGCGGCTTGTCGCAAGTGCTCGAGCTGAGCTGCTGCTTTTTGGCCTCGGCATTCATATGCGGCAAGAGCCATTCCCATTGCGGCAGCAACATATGGGCCGGCACTCTGAGTTACCATATCCGTGATAGCTTGTGCAACTTCCTGGTGAGACTTGCATACGACGAATTTAACTTCAATAGGGTAGATACGGCGGTCGAGGATACGGACTTCGCCGTTCTCGTACCAAGCAATATTGTCGTATTGGAGCATCCACGCCAGATCTTTATCTTGTCTTTCCATAATAATCACCTTTCTACGCTACTATTATAAATGAATTCATTGAAAATTAATACAAGATTTGGGCGAATTGGTGATACAATATACTATGTATAGATATATAGGCGTATTTGACGCGCCTTGAAATAGAAAGAAGGTATAATGAATGACTAAAGTTGACATCTTCTCCGGATTTCTCGGAGCAGGCAAAACAACATTAATCAAGAAGCTGATTGCTGAGGCTTATGAAGAGAAGGATATTGTCCTGATTGAGAATGAGTTTGGCGAGATTGGTGTAGACACAGGATTCCTGAGAGATACAGGAGTACAGATCAATGAGATGGTAGCAGGTTGTATCTGTTGTACACTCGTTGGAGACTTCGGGAATGCTCTCAACGATGTAATCGAGAAGTACAACCCTTCAAGAATTCTTATCGAGCCATCTGGCGTTGGCAAACTGTCCGATGTTATTATCGCTGTTCAGGAACTTCACAACGACAAGATTGAGCTCGGCGGTTTCACAACAGTTGTAGATGCTAAGAGATACAAACAGTATCTGCGTAATTTTGGTGAGTTCTATAAGAATCAGGTAGAGAATGCTAGCTCAATCTTCCTGTCACATCAGGGTTCAATGAGCGAGGAAGGACTGGAAGAGTGCAGAAAAACTCTTGAAGAGATGAATCCAACAGCTAATATCGTAACAACTGATTGGGATCAGATCTCAGGAAAGAAGCTACTCGAGATTATGGAGTCAGAGAAGACTCTCGGCGCAGAGATTGAAAAGCTGAGAGAAGAGGCTCTGAATCACGATCATGATGACGATGATGAAGAGGGCGAGCTCTGCCCATGCGGATGCGGACATAGACATCACGGACATTCCGCAGACGAAGTGTTCGAAGAAATCGGAACTACCACAGCTAACAAGTTCAGCGCAGACGAACTCGAGGATATCCTTGATACTCTCGATGAGTGCGGTGAAATCTTAAGATCCAAGGGAATCGTTGAGAACGTTGACGGTGGTTGGCTTGAGTTCGACTACGTCCCAGGAGAGGGAGAAGTAAGAGAGACAGAGGCTGAGGCAACAGGAATGATTGTTGTTATCGGAACTAGCCTTAAGAAGGACAAGCTCGGTGAGCTGTTCAGAATGGAGTTTGAATAATGCGTGACGTACCAGTTTTCCTGTTCACGGGATTCCTCGGAGCAGGCAAATCAACATTTATTAAGGAAACACTTGAAAGCCCGGAGTTCGGTAACGACGGTCGTACACTTCTTCTTATCTGTGAGGAAGGCGACTGCGAGTATGAACCGGAGAAATTTGCGGGCCCTGGAGTTAGAGTTGAAACTCTTGAGTCAGAGGATGAACTTAATGAGGCCAACCTCCGCATGATTGCAGCTAAGGGAGGATTCGACAGGGTTGTTGTTGAGTACAACGGAATGTGGGAGAATCAGAAACTCTTCGGCTGCATGCCACCAGGATGGCTAATCGCACAGGAGATGGCCCTCTTTGACGCACGAACTTTCATGATGTACAACCAGAACATGCGCCAGCTCTGCTTTAACAAGATGCAGACTGCCGATATGGTTGTTTTCAATCGTTGTGAGAAGGGCTTTGACAAGATGCCTTATCACAAAGAAGTTCGTATTGCTAACCGCAAGAATATGATTGTCTACGAATACGGCCCTAATGACATCGAGCCAGATGATATCGAAGATCCACTGCCATACGACATGACAGCATCCAAGATTGAGATTGAGGATGAGTGGTTTGCCGAATGGTATAGGGACCTTAATGAAAATGAAGATAATTATGACAACAAGACCTTTATAATTAAAGGAAGAGTAGCCTTGAGCGATGAATTGCCAGATGGCCAATTCGCTTTCGGTCGTCATATCATGACTTGTTGTGAGGCTGACATTCAGTTTGCCGGACTGCTGTCATATTATTCAGGCGCTGTTAATCTTGCAGTCGGTGACTGGATTAAGATTACTGCCAAAGTTAGAGTTGAGTATGCGGAGGCATACCAAGAGAAAGGTCCGGTTCTGTACATTAAGACACTCGACAAGTGCGAGCCTTGCGACCCTGAGGTTGCAACATTCTAAGAGGACAACTATTTGAGAACCAATACATTTGGAAAGAGAATATTTGCATTGATAATGACCGTGCTGATGGTATGCAGCGTGGCGCTTTATGGTGCTGAGAGTACAGTTTATGGCGCAACATTCTCTCTCAAATCGCCATTCAAGATTTACAATAGTGAGACTAAAAAATCCGCCAAGAAAACATACAATCATAATAGTAAGTTTGAGAATTATTTGATGTTAGATGGAGTCGATATTTCTGCCTGGCAGGACGAATTAAATAGTAGCAAAATATCAAGCGACGTCGATTTCGCAATACTTAGAACTTCATATACAGGCACCAATTCATCTTTTTCAATGGGAAAAGATTCCAAATTTGCACAGCATTATAAAAACGCAAAGGCAGCTGGTAAATTAGTTGGAGTATATGAGTATTCTCAGGCTAAAACAGAAGAAGAGGCAATAAAGGAAGCAGATTTTTTAGTAAAGCAATTAAACACTGTTGGAGTGAAGCCAAGTGATCTTGCTCTGCCGGTTTATATTGACTACGAGTTTGGTGGTCGATTAAAAAGTAGTATAAGTAAAACAATCGCAAGGAAGACCGTGAGGGCATTTTGTGAGAAAATCAAGGAGTTGGGATATGTGCCTGGAATATATGCCAACCTGTCTACACTTACTAGCACTTTAGATGGTGCTGAATTAGGTAAAGAATATGATATCTGGTGTGCACAGTACAACGATTCCTGTGGATTCAGCGGGAACTATTCCAAATGGCAGTATACGAGTTCGGCTCGCATTGAAGGCCTTTATAATAGCGGAAAGAAAACCAATATCGATGCAAACTTCTGGTATATAGATAAGAATAGAAAGAGTTCTTCCTCCAGTGATATTGCAAGCTGTACATTCACAGTACCAGAGAAGGTTCTCTATACAGGATCAGGCGTTAAGCCGGCTGTTACAGTTACAAATGCAACGGGAACACTGAAAAAGAACACTGATTATGCTGTTCATTACATCAATAATGTAAATAAGGGCACAGGCTATGCATACATAGTAGGTCTGGGCAATTATTCAGGATACAAGCTTATCTCATTTAATATTGTTAGCACTTTGGATGTACTTGGTGTTAATGATTTGGAACTTACAGATAAAGGCATCGAAGCGGGATATAGTTTGACTGATGCAGGTCTTGAGGGCATAGTCGCTAGTGCTAAAGTTTCAGCAGTTAAGGCGAGCGTTGCACTTAAGGATAAGGAAAGTGGTTATGCAATTAGTATTACAGATAAGTCCGGAAAGGCCTTGTCTAAGAGTACTGTGGTTACTACTGGCGATAAGCTAACAATTAGTGACGATACTGGTGAAGTTCTTGGCTCAATAGCGATTAAAGTTCAGGGAACTAAGGCTAAATTCACAAGTCTCAAGGGTGGCAAGAAGAAAATCACACTTAAGTGGAAGAAGCTCGCATCATCCAAAGCAACCGGATATCAGATTCAATACTGCCAGTATGAAGATATGCCGTCAGATTATTCAGAAACAAAGACTATAAAATCATACAAGACAGTATCCACAACTTTAAAGACAAACTTTGGAGAAAGAAACTATTACGTTAAAATACGATCCTACAAGACGATAAGAAGTAAGAAAAACTATTCACCTTGGAGTGCCGTTAAATCAGTAAAGGTTAAATAGGAGTTAAGGAATGAAAAGAATAGTATCAATATTTACAATCATTCTGTTAATAAGTCTGCCGGTTTGTGTGTTCGCATCCAGTAATGATGGAGCTGACGCTCATTCTCAATCTATGTCTGCTGGTTCAGAAGAACTCGTTGTTGATGAGTCTGAATCATTTGACGAGACGGTCGATCAGAGCGTAGAGGAAGAGAATCAGGAAACACCTGATGAGTCCGCTGGCGAAGAACTCGCAGAAGATGCAGAAGAGGCAACAGATAGCATGTTCAGCACAATGTCTAATAATTGGATTTATATCGCTGCTGGCCTTGGAATTGTGGTGTTGATTATCGTAATCGTTGTCGCAATCAAATCTTCCAAGGGCAAACACAAGAACCAGATTGGTTCGAAAAGCTACAAACCAAAGCACTAAACATATTTCTAAACAATTATTAATCTAAATCTTCAAAATTTTAACGCAAATTAACGCTGCTTTAACCTTACATTAATGTTTGGGTCTTATACTGTAATTGTATCAAGGAGGACCCCATATCCTCCAAGATGTAAGAGGACACTACATCCTCGCATTATAGTTTAAATAATCATAATAATATTCCCCTTAAAGAAAACTGCGGTAATCCCGCAGTTTTTTCTGTCTTTATAATTCCCTATCTGTAACGACCGCATCTGGGAAATTAGCAGTCGCATATTGCATCATCATTGATCTGCCTGTAGGATGCGTCGAGTGAATGTTAATACGTTCGCATTTAACGTCAAACTTCTTCATATATCTCAGCACATCAAGACCTGACCAAGTGCTGTCATAACCTAGGTCGTAATCCAGATCCACCATCTCAATATTCCCATTATACTTATCTAACAACATAATGAAGTCTGAGTAGTTGTCTGCCGAAGCGTATTCCGGTCCCGTCGGTGGACGGCGATAATCGTCTAGATACAGAATCATAAATCACCTCAATTATTAAGAGAAAAGCCTGAAGATATCTTCAGGCTTTTAGTGGAGCTGGTGATGGGAATCGAACCCGCAACCGCTTCGTTACGAATGAAGTGCTCTGCCATTGAGCTACACCAGCGAAATTTGACAGTACCAATTATAACACATTTCGGGGTTTATTTTCATACAATTATCACATTGTTTATGGTACAATATACGTTACGATATTATGGAAAATGATCGGCTATCTGCCGGGTTGAAATATGAGGAAAAATACATGAAAGAAAACTACAGACCATACCTTGAGAATATGGGCGATGTGTTGACTGAGGTCGGTTCGACTGAGGCCGGACTGAGTTCGAATGAGGCTGACAAGAGGCTGCAGGAGAACGGACCGAACAAGCTGATTGAGGCTAAGAAGAGAAGCGCGATTTTGAGATTCTTCGATCAGATGAAGGATCCGATGATTATCGTTCTTCTTGTTGCAGCGGTTCTCTCATTCATTACTTCTGTTTATGAAGGTGAGAGCCCAGCGGACGTATTCATCATCTTATTTGTAGTTGTGCTGAATGCTGTTCTAGGAGTTGTCCAGGAGAGCAAAGCTGAAGAAGCTATCGAGGCCCTCAAGAAGATGACTGCGGCCAAGTCCAAAGTCCTTCGTGACGGTGTCATCGTATCTATCGAGAGCAGTCAGCTAGTTGTTGGTGATGTTGTCATTCTCGAGGCTGGCGACAGCGTTCCTGCTGATGCGCGTCTGATTGAGACTGCGTCGATGAAAGTCGAGGAAGCAGCGCTGACCGGCGAGTCGGTACCTGTCGACAAACACGCAGACGCTTTGGCCATCGAAGGTGAGGCTAAGGATGTTCCGCTCGGCGACAGAAAGAATATGGTATACATGGGCAGCACCGTGGTTTATGGCCGCGGCAAAGCTGTCGTTACTGGAACTGGAATGAGCACTGAGATGGGTAAGATTGCTGATGCACTTGCTCAGGCTGAGGAGGAACTCACCCCTCTCCAGATCAAGCTCGACCAGCTGTCCAAGATTCTCACTAAGGGCGTTCTGATTATCTGCGTTATCATCTTCGCACTCGGCGTGTTCAAAGCCGGAACGGTTAACGTCGATGTTATGATTGATACTTTCATGCTGGCAATTTCGCTGGCAGTTGCGGCAATTCCTGAGGGACTCGTTGCGGTAGTTACTATAGTTCTGTCCATGGGCGTTACCAAAATGTCCAATCGTAATGCGGTAATCAGACGACTGACCGCAGTTGAGACTCTCGGCTGTGCGCAGATTATCTGCTCAGATAAGACAGGAACACTGACTCAGAACAAGATGACAGTTGTTGATCACTTATGCCCTGAAGAGGACGTACTCGCAGGCGGAATGGCTCTGTGCTGTGACGCTGAACTCAAGATTGAAAATGGCGTTGAGGAAGTTGTTGGTGAGCCTACTGAGGCAGCACTCGTTGCCTATGCAAGTTCCGCTAACCTCAAGAAGGATAGTCTTGTTGCAGGCTTCCCTCGTGTTGGAGAAGCTCCATTCGACTCAAGCCGTAAGATGATGTCAACAGTTCACGAGAACGTTCACATGAGATCTCTGGGAGACAGAGATGCGGCTCTGGACAACCTGATTAGAGAGAACAAGTACATCCAATTCACCAAGGGCGCACCTGATGTAGTTCTTAGACACTGCACACATATGCTCGATGGAGATAAGATCGTTCCTATTACAGAAGAACTGAAGGAACAGGTTCGTGCAGAGAATAGAAGAATGGCCAACAAGGCTCTTAGAGTTCTCTCTCTTTCAATGAGAGTTTACAAGGACAAGCCTGCTGACTTCGCAGATACTGCCCTTGAACAGGAACTCATTTTCGTGGGCCTGGTTGGAATGATCGACCCTATTAGACCTGAAGTTAAGGCTGCCGTAGCTGAATGTAAGGAAGCAGGCATCAGACCTATTATGATAACAGGCGATCAGCTCGATACAGCTATCGCTATCGGTAGAGATCTTGGCATCTTAGAGAGCGCTGATGATGCAATTCTCGGTGCAGCTCTTGATGATATGAGCGACGAAGAACTCATGGCTAAAATCGGAACTTACTCCGTATATGCAAGAGTTCAGCCTGAGCACAAAGTAAGAATTGTTAGGGCTTGGAAAGCCAATGCTATGGTAACTGCTATGACAGGTGACGGCGTTAACGACGCGCCGGCTATCAAGTCAGCAGATATCGGAATCGGCATGGGCATCACTGGTACAGACGTAACTAAGAACGTAGCAGACATGATTCTCGCAGACGATAACTTTGCAACTATCGTATCCGCTGTTGAAGAGGGACGTCGTATCTACTCCAATATTAGAAAAGCTATCCAGTTCCTGCTCGCAACTAATATTGCCGAGGTACTGGCTATCTTAACAGCAACAATGCTTAACTTCACTATCTTAAAGCCGGCGCACCTGCTCTGGATTAACCTGATTACAGACTCCCTGCCAGCACTGGCGCTTGGTATGGAACCGGCCGAGGGTGCATTGATGAAGAAGAAACCACGTAGCAAGACTGACGGCGTTTTCGCTGGAGGTATGGGTGGAGACATCATTTATCAGGGAATTCTCACAACAGTTCTGGTACTCGCTGCATACTTTATTGGCGAATACCTTGAGACAGGACAGTGGCACATTGTTGCCAGCAACGATGGAATAACTATGGCATTCCTGACGATGTCCATGGCAGAAATTTTCCACGCATTCAATATGAGATCGAGAAGAGGAAATATCTTCAAACTAACCAAGCAGAATTGGTGGCTGTGGGGCTCGGCCGCTGCAGCATTGGTTCTCACAGGCGTAGTAATCGAAGTACCTGTACTCGCAGCAATGTTCGAGTTTACAACTATTGACCTCGAAGAATACTTAATCTCTATGGGCCTCGCCCTCTCAATGGTACCAATCATTGAAATCGTCAAGGCATTCCAGAGAAGACTAGCATAATGTACCTTTCAGCCCGTTCCTAACTGGTACATTTTTGCAAGGATGTACCAGTTAGGAACGGGCTAAATGGTACAAGGAGCACGAAATTGGAAGAACGTAACGAAGAATTAGAATTACTTAAAGAACAAATAGAAAGAGAAGCGGAGAATGCCGAGGTAAAGGCACAGCAGAAGAGAGATTCTGACCGCCTGGGCACCGAACCTATTCACGGACTGATGATCAAAATGTCATTGCCGCTGATGGTGTCGATGTTCGTACAGGCACTGTACAACGTCGTGGACTCATTCTTCGTAGCTAAGATTGGAGAAGACGCACTTGCAGCCGTAACACTGTGTTTCCCATTCCAGATGCTGAACGCAGCGTTCGGTATCGGAACTGCAGTAGGTATGAGCGCACTGCTCTCGAGATATCTCGGAGCGCAGATGTACGAGAAGGCGGATAAGGTTGCACATAACGGATTCATTTTGGCCGTAATCAACTACTGCATCTTCTTCGTAGTAGGTTGTCTGGCAGGCCCAATCATCTCACTGATTGCAGCAGGAACCAACCAGCAGATCATCGATGACGGAACTATCTACCTAAGAATCACTCAGTGGCTGTCCATCATGCCAATGATGCAGTCCATGCTCGAGCGACTTCTTCAGGGCACTGGCAAAACCAAATACATTTTGCCTATCCAGGCGAGTGGAGCTCTGTTCAATTGCGTAATGGACCCAGTCCTCATCTTCGGACTTTGCGGATTCCCGGCAATGGGCGTTAAGGGTGCCGCTCTCGCAACAGTATTCGGACAGACTTTGGCTTGTGTACTTGGCCTTATCATCAACAAGAAGAAGAACAAGGAAATCAAGCTGAGCATCAACAAAGTTCGTCCACATTGGCCAACAATGAGGGATATCTACAAGATTGGAATTCCTTCAATCATTCTGCAGGCTGTTGGTTCTGTTATGAACTTCTGCCTCAACCAGATTCTGATCGGATTCTCATCAACAGCCGTTGCAACATTCGGAGTTTACTTCAAGCTGCAGAGCTTTGTATTCATGCCTATCTTCGGTATGAACTCCGGAACTGTACCTATCATTGCGTATAATTATGGCGCAGGTAAGAGGGACAGATTGGAACAGGCAATGAGAATCGGCGTAAGATACGGCATCGGTGTCATGACCGTAGGAACAGTAATATTCTGGCTATTCCCTCGTCAGCTGATGGGTATCTTCAGTCCGTCGCCAGCAATGATGGCAATGGGCGTAACTGCACTTCACATCATGTCACTGAACTTCCCGTTCGCGGGATTCTGTATCATGAGAGGTGCTACATTCCAGGCTCTCGGCAAGAGCGTATACAGCATGAACATTTCGCTCGTAAGACAGCTCGGCGTTATCGTCCCAGTTGCTTACATCTTCGCCAAAATCGGCGGCGTCAACATGCTGTGGTGGGCTTTCCCTATCGCCGAGGTCACTGGTACCGCAATGTCAATCATGTATTCCAAGAGAATACGCCGCAAAATAATCAATAGGATGACATATGACAATTAAAGTAAACCAAACAGAAATACCTGGTACAGTTCTTGAGGCTAAGCGATGGTGGCGCAAGCAGATTCGCGAGGCGCAGAAGGGACTGACCGATGAATACATGACGGAGGCGAGCGAAGCAATCCGCGAGCAGCTGATGCGTATGGAAGAATATCGCAAGGCTAAGACGGTAATGCTATACGTGAACTGCGGCAAGGAGGTCGTTACGAGATCCCTTATGGATGTTGCAAATCGCGCCGGCAAGACGGTGTGCCTGCCTCTGTGTTATGACACGGATCAGCACCTGATGGATGCAAGGCTATGGAATGCAGAGCATAGATTGGTGGCCGGCGCATACGGTATACCCGAGCCAGCTAGCGATGCTCCGGTAATTGATCCTAAGGAAATCGACCTCGTTGTCCTGCCATGCATGAGTTGCGATGCGGATTGCAACAGACTCGGACATGGCGCAGGATACTATGATCGATACCTTACGCAACTACGCGATGACGTCGTAACAGTAGCGCTTTGCTATGAAGAAATTTTGGCCGAGGAGATCCCGACCGAAGAGCACGATAAAGAAGTTAACGCAGTAATAACTGAGAAGAACATATATAGGAGTAAGTAATGGAAAGCAACAAGAAAATTATGCTGACAGGCGACCGCCCAACAGGCAAACTTCACATTGGTCACTATGTTGGTTCACTGAGACAGAGAGTAGCAGTTCAGGACAGCGGCATCTGCGACAAACTCTTCGTAATGATCGCTGATGCACAGGCACTGACTGACAATGCTGAGAATCCACAGAAGGTTCGCGACAACGTTCTCGAGGTAGCAATGGACTACTTGTCAGTTGGTATCGACCCTAAGAAGACTTCAATCTTCATTCAGTCACAGATTCCTGCCCTGCACGAGCTGACTGTTTACTACATGAACCTCGTTACAGTATCAAGAGTTCAGAGAAACCCTACGGTTAAGACTGAGCTCAAGCTGAGAGGATTTGGAGACAGTATTCCAGTAGGATTCTTTACTTATCCTATCAGCCAGGCATCAGACATCACAGCATTTAAGGCAACAGTTGTTCCGGTTGGCGACGACCAGCTGCCAATGCTCGAGCAGACTAAGGAAATCGTTCGTAAGTTCAACCAGACTTACGCAGACGTACTTGTTGAACCTGAGATTTACCTGCCTCCTAACAAGGCTTGCCTGAGACTCCCAGGTACAGATGGTCAGGCTAAGATGTCCAAGTCTCTTGGCAACACTATCTACCTCTCAGATCCAGAGGACGTAGTTAAGAAGAAGGTTATGTCCATGTACACTGACCCAACTCACCTGAAGGTTGAGGATCCAGGTCACCTCGAGGGCAACACCGTATTCACATATCTTGACGCTTTCGTTCA
The DNA here is from genome assembly GCA_018064755.1 of Candidatus Crickella equi. Classification (GTDB taxonomy): domain Bacteria; phylum Bacillota; class Clostridia; order Peptostreptococcales; family Anaerovoracaceae; genus Crickella; species Crickella equi. The sequence goes on from JAGHUP010000020.1 coordinate 27,769, forward strand.
GGAAGACTCTTTCGAGAAGTTCTGGCCCGAGTATAAGAATCTCGACGAAGTTAAGGATCACTACACTCGTGGCGGTCTCGGCGACGTTAAGGTTAAGAAATTCCTCTTCGCTGTTCTGAACGAGTTCCTGACTCCAATCAGAGAAAAGAGAGCTTACTACGAGGCACACCCAGAAGAAGTAGTTGCCATCATCAAGGAAGGAACTGCTGAAGCTAACAGAGTTTCACAGGAGACACTTTCCGAAGTTAAGAAAGCAATGCAGATTGATTACTTCAATCAATGGACCTTTTAGCCCGTTCCTAACTGGTACATTTTTTAGAGAAAAATATGATTAAGAGAGTAATTGGCCTACACTTCAGCCCGAACGGCGGAACGGCCAAAATCATAGAGAGAATAACTCGTGACCTTGCGATTGACCTTGATAGCTATCTGGCTAGCGATGTTGAGTACGCTTGTTACGATATGTTGGAAGCCATTAATGAACAGCCTGTTATTGATGAAGAGGCTGTAGTAATTATTGGTATGCCGGTTCACATTGGCAAAATTCCGCTACCCGCTATCAGACTTTTGAGAGAGTTGAACGGCAAGGGCGCACTGACAATTGCTCTTGTTTCATATGGAACTGCTACATACGGCAACGCGCTGTATGAGTTATATAGTTATGCAGAAGAGCGCGGCTTCACAATTATCGGTGCGGGCGCATTCATTGCCAAGCACGGTAGGAAGAATAGCGTTCATCTGCTAAGGCCGGATCTCGATGACATCGAGGCAATGGAAGAATTTTGCAGGGCAATCTCTCACAAATTGAAGAGACTGTCCGGCTCAGAGGTTGCTGGCCTTAGACTCAAGCCCGCACCGCTTATGATAGAAGGTAAAATGCCAGTACACAAAGTCAGTCGCTTCTCACCGCGCGCTGCCGAAGTTGCCGAGCATACCTTTGAGAGAGCAAATATTGTAATAAGAAGAAAACCTGAGTGGTTCCTATAATAGAAAAGCGCTGATACCAAGGTGGTATCAGCGCTTTTTTATGCGTTGCGTGCCGATTGAACGGCGGCCTCGAAGGTGCCGCGGAACATGGCGTTATAGTATTTGGCCAATTCGCGTGGGGATTCCTTCATGTCTGATGCTATCCAGTCAAGCAGCGCACCAAGCAAAGCGGCCTTGTAGAATTTGGCGACAATGTTGAGTGTAGAAGGGTCGAGCTCATGGTCGGGATCGTTGTATTGCAGTGCTACTACAGCTGTTGAGTGCTCGTTTGCAACATGGTTAATGTACTTTGAGATAAGCTCCTGACTGTTTGATTCGTTGATGTTCTTGATGGCAGCCTTATGTTCGTAGAGATAATTAAGACCATATTCAAGTCCATCTTCCCAATCTCTTTTTTCTGCATATCTAACACGTAGATATTCCATTTCATCCAGAAATATATGCGATAAGAGATCATATACATCCTTGAAATGATAATAAAAAGTATTTCTTGTCAGCCCACATCTATCAGTAAGTTCCTGTACAGTAATCTTATCTAAAGGTTTATCGCGAAGCTCCTCCATGAGAGCTGATGCGAGGGCTTTTTCAGTTAGATTAGACATCGCATAACCTCCTATTTTCTACAATTAAACAAGGTATAACACTTGATTCGTACATATTCAATATACAGATTATATATTTTGTACAAAAAAGCCCCGTTGCACAGATTTTGTGCACACATTCGTTATTGTAGGTGGGAGTTGAAATAAGCCTCTGATAAAATTCGAAAGTAATTTATGGATACATATTAGAGGAATAATTATGCAAAAATTTGCAAGAAAAGTAGTTAATAATAGAAAACTAATCATCATTATCTCCTTGATATTGCTCGTTCCTGCCTTTATCGAATTCCTTGTTACTCCGGTCAATTACGATATTCTGACATATCTGCCGGAGAGCATGGATTCGGTTAAGGGCGAGCATATTTTCTCAGATGAATTCGGCAAAGGCGCATTCGCCATGGTTATGGTTGATGACATGAAGTATAAGGATGTCGCCAAGCTTAAGAAGAAAATTGAAAAGATTGATTCAGTCGATGATGTTATCTGGTATGACACTGTGGCTGATGTTTCAGTGCCTACTGAGATTCTGCCGGACAAACTCTACACAGTTTTTAATAATGAAAACACAACATTGATGGCCGTGTTCTTCGAGACCGGTATTTCTGAGGGAAGAACTCTGGATGCCTTGACTGAGATGCGTCATATCTGTGGCGAGCAAGCCTTCATTAGTGGCATGAGTTCATTCGTTCTTGATCTTAAGGAATTGTCACACCATGAAGAGCCGATATATGTTGCTATTGCGGTAGTATTGGCACTCATTCTACTCTCAATTTTCATGGACTCATTCGCGGTAGGCGTAATATTCCTGATAGGCATCGGAATTACAATTCTGTATAACATGGGCACCAACTTCATACTTGGTGACGTGTCCTATATAACATTCGCTATTGCTGCGGTTCTGCAGCTGGCCGTCACCATGGACTATTCGATATTCCTCTGGCACAGCTATGAGGAGCAACGCGCACTCGGCCTCGAACGTGAAGATGCAATGACCGAAGCGATTGCCAGAACCATGGTGTCTATCACAGGAAGCTCTCTGACTACCATTGCGGGATTCCTTGCACTCTGCTTTATGACATTTACGCTTGGATTCAACCTTGGAGTAGTCATGGCCAAAGGAGTCCTCTTCGGAGTCCTCGGAAGCGTTACGATATTGCCGTCACTTCTGCTGACCTTCGAGAAGCTGATCGACAGAACGAGACATCGGACAATCAATTTGGATTTTGGCAAGGTCAGCGGCTTTGTCGTTCGCAGACCGCTCATCGCTCTTGTCGTATTTGTAATCGCAATCGCTCCAGCCTTCTATGGCTACCTCAACACGGACGTATACTACAAACTCGACGAAGGCGTACCTCAGACGCTGCCGTTCGCGGTTGCCAACGACAAACTCGCAGATCAGTTCGGCATGCGTTCGACGCACATCTTGCTCATAGATTCAGAGCTCTCACAGAAGGAAGTTAACAACATGATGTCTGAGATGGAGGCAGTTAAAGGCGTGAACAGTGTGCTCGGTCTGGGAAGCCTGCTGAGCCCAGCTGTACCTGACGAAATCGTACCGAACTCTATATTGAATATGGTAAAGGGTGAGAAGCACACCTTCCTGCTGATAGCTTCGGATTACGGAACCGCCAGTGACGAAGTAAACGCTCAGCTCGATGAGCTGAATAATATAGTAAAGAAATATGATGAGCACGGAATGCTGATTGGTGAGGCTCCGGGAACCAAAGACCTCATTACTATATCTAATCACGATTTCAAGATAGTCACAGCAATTTCAGTTCTGGCAATCTTCGTGATTATTGCGCTGGTTCTTCAGTCGCTATCGCTTCCAATCATACTGGTTGCATGCATAGAGCTGGCGATCTTTATCAATCTCGGAATACCGTTCTACACAGGAACCGAGTTGTCATTCATAGACTCGATATGCATCAGCACAATCCAGCTCGGAGCAACGGTAGACTATGCAATCCTAATGACATCGAGATACAAAGAAGGAAGGTTGCTGGGTTACAACCGCAGCGAAGCCGTAAAGCTGGCGCATAACGCATCGGCTCCGTCGATTTTGGTCAGCGCGCTGTCGTTCTTCGCCGCAACAGTCGGCGTGGCGGTCTACTCCAATATCGACATAATCAGCTCTATGGTCGGCTTGATGTCGCGTGGAGCAATAATCAGCATGTTAGTGGTTATATTTATTCTGCCGGCGTTCCTGTATATGTTCGATGGTGTAATCATCAGGAGCACAAGAGGAATGAAAGGGTGCAGGGAGGAATAGAAATGCGTAGGAGTATTATTAATAGAAAAAGACTGGCGGTAGTTCTTGCGTGTGCAATGCTCGTATCAATGTTCGGCAGCACTTGCGTTGTCTGGGCAGATGCGGCTGTCAGCAAAGATGAAACCGTATATGTTATCACCGGCGAAAACGGAGATGCTACTGATGTGATAGTCAGCGACCATCTCGTTAATAATGGCAAAGCTGCGGTGATTAATGATGTCAGCGATCTTAAGAATATTGAGAATGTTAAAGGCGATGAGAAGTTCACACAGGATGGCAACAAACTCGAATGGGCTGCTGATGGTAAGGATATCTTCTACCAGGGAAAGTCGGACAAGGCAATTCCTGTTCAGATGAGCCTTCGCTATTCTATGAATGGCGAGCCTTTCACCGGCCAGGAAATGCAGGGAAAGAAAGGCAACTTCAAGATTAGCATCACTTATTCAAACAATAGTGAAAGCTCGGCTGCCGCTGTACCTTTCATTGTTCTTAGCGGCATGCTGATGGAGGATGACAACTACAGCAATCTCAGCATTAACAGCGGAAAGATTGTAGACGACGGAGAGAAGAGTATTGTTGTTGGTATGGCGGCTCCTGGCCTGACAAATAGACTGAGTGCGAAGGTTCGTAATGCAATCAGTGATGCAGGACTTGGCAGTGAAGTGGTTGTTACAGGTCATACTAACAGCTTCGATATCACAGATATCATGAGTATCGCAACTAATTCTCTCTTCGATGATGTGGACATGGGTGAGTTTGCGGATCTTGATTATGATGACCAGATAAAGGAACTCGACAAGGGTTCCAAGAAACTCGTGAATGGTAGTAATGAATTATTCAACGGCCTGACACAGCTCAATGATAAAGTTCCTGCACTGAAGCAGGGAATCGGCACGCTTACTGCCGGCAGCAAAGCTCTTGCTGATGGAACCAAGCAGCTGAAGGATCTAAAGAGCGGACTGGACACCATTGCCAATGGCCAGGCTCTTGCCAGTGGTGGAATTAGACAGATTTACAATGGCCTGAAGGATAGCAAAGCTGGACTGAAGGGTGGACTGGATCAAATGGGCGCCGGCGCAGACAAGCTGTGCACAGAAGTGCCGGGCGCCCTGGCCGGAAGCAACCAGGAAATTCAGGCTGCGCTCCAGATTGTTCAGAAATATGAGAATACTATCGCCCCTAAAGATTATGCGGCCGTATTAGCGCTATTGGGCAATGATAAGGTCGGAGACATCACCGGAGCGCAGCTAATCAACAGCAGCGTTGCAGCCTCTGTCAGCCAGGGCGCAACAGACTTAAAGGCCGGCGCGGTAGAGATGAGCGGCGGCGTTGACAAGCTAATTGCAGGATTTGAAGGCGATGGCACTCAGGCTAATCCAGGCGTTCTTAACGCAATGGATTCTCTAACAAGTGGTACCAAGCAGATCGCCGCCGCAATCGGTGACGAGAAGACTTTCGACTCATTAATTGGCGGAGCAGAGCAGCTCGCTATGGGTATGGGTCAACTGAATGAACAGACCGGCACTTTGGCCGCTGCAATTAAGCAGCTGACTGACGGATCAGGCCAGATATCCGACGGAATGGAGCAGCTCTATGAAGAGGGAATTAAGACCGTCGTTGATATGTATAACAACGAGCTCAAGGGCCAGACTGATGGTCTTGAAGATACACTTAACGCTGGCAAGAGCTATAACAACTATAGTATGCTCGGCGCCGGCATGGACGGAAACGTTAAGTTCATATTCAAGACAGTAGTTGCTATATAGACAAATTATGATATGATATCCGCACAAGGAGGTGCGGTATGCAAAACCTTTGATGAGCTTAGATCTATTTTGAGCTGAAGAAGGAACTATAATGCGTTGTCGCAATAGACGCTTTCGTGCCCAAAATACATCATTTTCCAAGTCAGAATTCTTGCGAGTTGTCGCAATACAGACCTTATATACCAAAAGTACATCATCAATTCGGCCTAAATTTACCGAATTGATGATGTACTTTTTGCGTCCTTGGTCGTATAGTGACAATTCGTCGAATTTTCCCTATCGAAAGTGATGCACTTTCACCATCTCCCTGCATATAGCGACAAATCAGGAGTGATAGAGGAAAAGTCGAGCTCATAAGGTAGCAGTGAGGATAGACCTTACAGGTCTTTTATGTCAATGGCGTGAAAAAGTTGCACAAAGTCTTGTATTTACAAGAATTCGGCATAAAATTAGATTAGAAAAGTTTACGATTGTATACAATCACATGCAATCGCGCCTACAAGTTTGAGGTATTAGAATGGATGAAAAATTGAGAATTAATAATAAAACCAATCTGATGGAGATGGAGGCTTACGGATACGAGATTCAGGACATTCCAGATCCCGAGCTCTTCCGTGAGTTCTTCCAGTACACAGAGATTCCTAAGGTTGCGTTCAACTTCAGAACATCCCCTTACGGTATGCCTGATCAGGTGTATATCACTGACTCCACATTCCGTGATGGCCAGCAGTCTCGTGAGCCATATACAACCAAGCAGATTGTCGACATCTTCAAGATGATGTCCAAAATGTCTGGTCCTAACGGCATCATCCGTCAGACTGAGTTTTTCACATATTCCGACAGAGATAAAGAAGCCATCCGCGCGTGCCAGGACCTCGGTCTCGAGTTCCCACAGATTACAACTTGGATACGTGCACAGAAGGAGGACTTCAAGATTGTTAAGGAGATGGGCGTTAAGGAGACTGGCATTCTAACTAGCTGCTCCGACTACCACATCTTCTACAAGCTGGGCAAAACACGTCAGCAAGCTATGGATCACTATCTGTCGGTAGTTCACGATGCTTTCGAAGCGGGTATTACTCCAAGATGTCACCTCGAGGACATCACAAGAGCTGACTTCTATGGATTTGTCGTACCGTTCGTAAGACGAATTCAGGAGATGGCCGATGAAGCAGGAATGCAGGCTAAGATTCGTGTATGTGATACTATGGGATACGGCGTTCCATATTCAGGAACAGCCCTGCCAAGATCAGTACCTGGTATCATCTATGGACTCCAGCAGTACACCGGCGTTCCATCGGAGAACCTCGAGTGGCACGGCCACAATGATTTCTACAAAGCAGTAGCCAATGCAGCAACAGCATGGCTATACGGCTGCGGTGCTGTTAACTGTACACTCTTCGGAATCGGTGAGAGAACTGGAAATATCCCTGTAGAAGCAATGATGTTCGAATATGCACAGTTAAAGGGCACACTCGATGGCATGGACACTACAGTAATCACTGACCTCGCAAGATACTACGAGGACCAGATCGGATTCACTTTGCCGGCACAGACACCATTCGCAGGAGCGAATTTCAATGTTACAAGAGCTGGAATCCACGCAGACGGACTCCTGAAGAACGAAGAAATCTACAACATCTTCGATACCAGCAAATTCCTGAAGAGACCACCGCTTGTCAGCCTGAACCAGAACTCTGGTGCAGCTGGAATCGCACATTGGATTAACACGAAATATCACCTTGAAGGCAGCGAAACTGTTGACAAGAACAGCGGCGTTGTTAAGTACATCAAGGATTGGATAGACGCTGAGTATGCAGGCGGTCGTGTAGCCGGCATATCCGGCGAAGAAGTAGAAAAGAAAATCACAGAATTTGCAACAGAGGGTCAGACTTAAATTGCAAGATTGCAACAAAGGGACACACCTATGGGAAATACTATAGCGGAAAAGATAATAAAGGCACATCTCGTTAGTGGCGAGATGGTTGCCGGTCAGGAAATCGGTCTTAAGATTGACCAGACACTCACTCAGGATGCGACGGGAACTATGGCGTACCTCGAGTTCGAGTCCATGGGAATTCCGAGAGTCAAGACTGAGAAGTCCGTGGCTTACATCGATCACAACACACTTCAGTCTGGGTTCGAGAATGCGGATGACCACAGGTACATTCAGACTGTTGCGGCCAAGCATGGAATCTATTTCTCAAGACCTGGTAACGGCATCTGCCACCAGGTTCATTACGAGAGATTTGGTAAGCCGGGCAAAACTTTAATAGGCTCCGACTCACACACTCCGACTGGCGGCGGCATTGGTATGTTGGCGATAGGCGCTGGCGGTATGGATGTAGCCGTAGCAATGGGCGGCGGCGCATATTATATTCCTATGCCTAAGATGCTGAAGGTTGAGCTCACAGGCGAGCTACAGCCAGGCGTTAGTGCCAAGGATATCATTCTCGATGTACTGAGACAGCTGACAGTTAAAGGCGGCGTTGGTTATATCGTTGAATATGCTGGAGAGGGCGTTAAGAAACTAAGCGTGCCTCAGCGCTGCACGATTACGAATATGGGTGCAGAGCTCGGCGCGACGACAAGCATCTTCCCGAGCGACGAGCAGACAAGAGCATTCTTGGCTGCTGAGGGACGCGAAGAGGATTGGGTTGAGCTCTCAAGTGATGCCGACGCAGTTTATGACAAGACTATCACTGTGGACATGACAGCACTTCGACCACTGGCGGCTTGTCCACATAGCCCTGATAACATTAAGAGCATTCAGGAACTCGCAGGAGGCAAAATCGACCAAGTTTGCATCGGCAGCTGTACTAATTCTTCAGTTGCAGATATGGTGAAGGTTGCGGCTATTCTCAAGGGCAAGAAGATTGCAGATAACGTCAGCCTTTCAATCTCACCTGGATCAAGACAGGTATTCTCGATGCTCGCAGAATGCGGAGCATTAACAGATATGATAGATGCAGGAGCAAGAGTGCTAGAGTGTGCTTGCGGTCCTTGTATCGGAATGGGATTCTCACCTAACAGCGCAGGAGTATCCCTTAGAACTTTTAATAGAAATTTCCTCGGAAGATCAGGAACCAAGGATGGACAGGTTTATCTGGTATCACCGGAGACTGCAGCAGCTTCTGCATTGGCAGGAGTATTTGCAGATCCAAGTGAGCTGGGAGAAATCGCAGTTCCTTATGAACTTCCGGAGAAGTTCAGAATCAACGACAGCGGTGTTATTGAACCTCTTGATGAAGAGGCTGCTAAGACAGCAGAGGTTGTTAAGGGTCCTAACATCAAGCCTTTCCCAGAGACAAGACCGCTTGAGGATAAGATCTCAGCAGAGGTTATTCTCAAAGTTGAAGACAATATTACAACAGACCATATTATGCCGGCGGGAGCTAAGACCTTACCATATAGATCTAATATCCCATATCTCTCAAAGTTCTGCTTTGAGGTGGTAGATCCGACTTTTGCTGAGCGCGCGAAGGCAGCGGGCTCAGGCATCATCGTTGGCGGCCAGAATTATGGACAAGGCTCATCCCGTGAGCACGCTGCGCTAGTTCCACTAGCACTTGGCATTAGAGCAGTCATTGCCAAGTCCTTCGCGCGCATCCACGCAGCCAACCTTGTCAATGCTGGCATTCTTCCGCTGACATTTGCTAATCCTGATGATTACAATCTCGTAACGCAGGGTGGCACAATTACAATAGATAACATTCATAGAGACCTGGCAGAAGGACACTTTACAGCACAGGTCAATGGACATGAAGTAGAGCTGGTTACAACTCTTGCCGACCGCCAGAAGGAAATCCTTCTTGCCGGTGGACTACTGAAATATACTTCAGGTAAATAAAATGGATAAATCAATTCAGAAAGACATTAATAATGCAGTTGAGCATTTTCGCAAGATGCTGGAAGAACAGTATGAGAGGAACGCCAAGATTGCAGAGAGTGCAGTAACAGACAATGCTGAGCATGAGAAAACTGTAATTGGACTTGTTCCTGGCGACGGAATTGGACCAGTTATTATGGAAGAGACCAAGACTGTTCTCGCAGAACTACTCGCAGATGAAATCGCTGCGGGCCGCATCGAGCTTAACGACATTGAAGGCTTCACTTTGGAAGAAAGACTCGCCAAGGAGCAGACAGTTCCAGACGAAGTACTTGCTCAACTCAAGAAATGCGACGTTATCTTGAAAGGACCAACAACAACCCCTAACGCAGCAATGGGCGGCCCTAACCTCGAGAGCGCTAATGTTTTCCTGCGCAGAGAACTCGACCTATTTGCCAACGTTAGACCAGTCAAGCTGCCACCAGAAGGCATTGATTGGACGTTCTTCAGAGAGAACACTGAAGGCGAATATGCGCTCGGTAGCAAGGGCGTTAAGATTGGTAACGAGCTCGCGGTTGACTTCAAGGTTACAACCAATGAAGGTACCAAGAGAATTGCAAGAGCGGCTTATGAATTTGCTAAGAATAACGGCAAGAAGAGGGTTAGCATTGTAACCAAAGCTAACATCATGAAGAAAACAGACGGCGACTTTCAGAGCATCTGCCTCGACATCGCCAAGGAATATCCAGAGATTCAGACTGATACATGGTTCATAGATATCATGACAGCTAATCTCGTAAACAAAGACATTAGGAATCAGTTCGAAGTATTCGTACTTCCGAACCTCTATGGCGACATCATCACAGATGAAGCCGCACAGATACAGGGCGGAGTTGGCACTGCAGGCAGCGCCAACATTGGCAATCGATATGCCATCTTCGAAGCCATCCATGGCAGCGCGCCTCGCATGGTAGAAGAAGGCATCTCACACCTCGCCAACCCGGCCAGCCTGATGACAGCAGCAGTACTGATGCTGCGCCATATCGGTCTTGAAGACAAGGCTGGCAAATTTGAGAAAGCCATCACAATGGCAAACGATACGCTCGGCGCTAAGATGACGGGCCTCCCGGGAGGAACATCCTGCCATACTTACGCAACAATGGTACGAAACAGTCTATAGCAAATGTTACAAAACTTTATCATATGCGTTAACGCCGTCATTCCGTCGGCCATATATCTGGCAATAGGTATTGCTTTAAAACTATTGCATGTGGTTACAGACCAGGATGTAAAGAACTACACTCACTTTACATTTCTCGCACTGTACCCATTCTTGATGTTCGACAATCTCTATGGCAAGGATATCGGAGAGCATATGAATTGGAATCTTATTATCTATGCGCTCGCTTTTCTGGCATTTCAGATTGCATCATCTTGGCTCTTTGTTTGTAAGACTCAAGCAGAGAATTACAACAGGGGTGCAATGATTCAAGCTCTCTTCCGCAGCAACATCGTACTAATGGGACTGCCAATTGCGATTAATCTATTTGGCAAAGGCAATGTAACTGCCGTCGCAGTTATTCTGATGTTCGTAGTGCCTATTTACAATGTTGCAGCAGTTATCATATTTGAGATGTTCCGCGGCGGTAAGGTTGATAGCCTTGGTATATTAAAGGGTGTATTCACCAATCCACTGATACTCGGTGGTATTGCCGCGCTGCTGGTAATGGCAATTGGATTCGAAGTTCCTGCACCAATCTACAGCACAATAGTATCGCTCTCGGATGCGACGACACCAATTTGCATGATACTTCTTGGAGCTTCACTCAATATCAAGAGGTTCGAGTCAGAGTTCGGCAAAGTGCTAACTTGTGTTGTCGGCAAGATTGTGATCTTCCCTGCAATTGGAATTTTCGGTGCGGTAATGCTCGGATTCCGTGGTGTTGAACTGATTGCAATCGTATTAGAGACAGCAACACCAACTGCGCTCGCATCATTCGCTATGGCAAGCTCGATGGGTGGCAATGGCAAACTTGCAGGAGAGGCAGTGGTTCTATCCACAATATGTGCATGTTTCACTATGCCTATCTTCCTGTTCATACTTAAGAATAATGGCTTCTTCTAGGGGGAACAATGAAAGAAACAGCAATGAAAAGAATTAAGAATACAGTACTTGCGTCGCTCCTCGCACTCACACTCGTCGCGACGGCACCACTCGCCTGCTTCGCAGAAGGTGAAGCTGTCGTTCCGCAGAACACTCAGCAGGATCGCATCATCGCTCACGCAATGGAGCACCAAGGTCAGAAATTCAAGAAGATTTCAGACCGCAACAAGGGAATTAAGATTGATTATGGCAAGGCTTGGTGCGCTTGGTTCATCGAACACTGTTCATATCAGTGTAAACTGGGTTCGATAATTCCGTCCAAGAGCAAATCGAATTTTGCCGTTGGGCCACTGTCTAGAGATCTCGTTAACAATAAGAAAGCGACTATCACCTTTGTTAACAAGAAGATGTGGAACAAGCGCAAAGGCGATTACAATAAGAGCCGCAGGTCATACGACAAGAACTACAAGCCTAAGAAGGGCGACATCGTTGTATATGCAAACTACCAAGTAACAGGTAGCTATTGGTTCTCCCATATTGGATTTGTATATGAAGATTGCGAGAATGCACTCAAAGGTGTTAAAACCATCGAGGGCAACACTATGGCAACTAATGAGAAGAAATGGGAGAAGACCAGTATAGTAGGTGTTCGCAGCAATGCAGATGACAAGAATAAGGAAAGACGTATTGCGGCATATATTACACCTAATTACTGCAAACACAAGAATGTAGATCCGGAGACAGGAATCTGTAAGAACAGTAAATGCAAAGCATATATTGGTGTAGAGGAAAATGACGATATCAATAGCACTAATTCTTAATAGCGTATTGCTCGGCGTTGGCCTCGCCATGGATGCCTTCAGCGTATCCTTAGCTAACGGCTTGAACGAGCACAAGATGGGTATCGGGCGCATGCTTGCTATCGCAGGTACATTCGCAGGGTTCCAGTTTGCGATGCCTATGATAGGCTGGTTCTGTGTTCACAAGATTGCAGAGGCGTTCAATACCTTTCAGAGATTCATTCCTTGGATAGCACTCTTGCTGCTCCTCTATATCGGAGGCAAGATGCTGATCGAGGGCATAAAAGGAAGTGAAGAGGTCGCAGGAAACTTGCTGGTACAGGGCATCGCAACATCAATTGATGCGCTCTCTGTCGGATTCACTATCGCGGACTACAACGGAACGATGGCTTTGGTCGCAACACTCATCATCGGCTTTGTCACTTACATCATATGTATGGCCGGACTCAAGCTCGGCAAAACGTTCGGCACCCGTCTCGCGGGTAAAGCGAGCATATTAGGCGGTATCATTCTTATCTTCATTGGAATGGAGATATGGGTGACCGGAGTATACTTTAATCAAGGAGGATTATTATGAAAATGAGAAGACTTATCGCAGTTCTGCTAAGTGCTGTAATCGCTATCAGCATGATGCCTGCATTTGCTATGGCAGAGACAGGAATTCTGGACGACGGCACACAGGTGGAATTCATTTCCTTGACTGGAGAGAGCACACTGGCTAACCCTGCCAACGGTGATATCAGAGTTAAGATTGAGAATGAAGAGCACAAGATTGATGGAATGCTGGGAGACAAATTCAAACTCGATTCACCATTCTGGACTCTTTACGAGGAAGAGTACGATGCTGAGAAGAACGAGTGGGGATACAGCACAGCCGGAGAATTCAAGTATGTATGGAGATCCGGCAGCAAGGTTTACGAAGGCAAGACAGATGAAACCTTCCGTGGCATCATCAATGAACAGGAAATAGAAAACGGCGTACAGTGCGACGTAAGTTTTGCACTTAATGCTAAGGATTATACTATCTGCACTATTAATCACGTTGTAGATAAGAAGATGAACTTCCTCGACTACGAAGTTGAGGGTCCGGCAAGTGTTAAGGCCGGCAGCAAGGTAACTTTCAGAATTGAAGGAACACCTAACCTCAAGAACGCTAACCTTAGATACAGATGGTATACTGAGAAGCCTGAGGGAACTGACGAGTATGTTCTGATTGAGGGCGAAGAGGATGATCACCTCACAGTTACAATCCCTAAGGATTACAACGAGATGTTCTACGCTGTATATGCGCAGGTTATTATGGATGATCCTTACGAAATATATCCGCAGTACAAGACAGATATCGCTATGGGCCTGGGACTTATCCGCGTATTCCAGGACAAGGGGGCTGTTAAGAGCAAAGTTTCCGGCACTGTAGGATTAAATCAGTTTAACGCTTACACATTCAAGCCTAAGAAGAAGGGAACATATAAGATCACAATCAAGAACAAGAACAAGGACAATGCCGGACTTCTGTACGATCTTGAAGAGTATAAGAACGGTGAGTGGCTCAGCCTTAATTACAAGAGCACCAAGGGCAACTCAATTACATACAAGCTCAATAAGGGCAAGAAGTATAGATTTTACGTTTCAGCCAGATATACTGCTACAGAAGCACCAAAGTATACGGTTACAGTTAAGAAAATCAAGAAGTAGTTAGAACTTGGAATTAAACGAGAAAGACTTAAGAAAAAAATATTGGAGATATATCATTCCATCATTGGTAGCCCAAGTAGTGTTCACCATTTATACTATGGTGGATGCACTTATGGTAGCTAGAGGAGTATCGGCACAGGCTTTGGCTGGCGTAAACATAGCATCACCATATGTAACTGTTCTGTGGGCAATGGCAATTCTTTTCGCTGTTGGAACATCAACGATAGTGGCGAGGCTGATGGGAGAAGGACATGATGAAGATGCAGACAGGGTATTCTCGCAAACAGTATTCTTCTTAGTGGTTTTTTCAATCATCTTCAGTATAGTTACATTCTTTGGAGCAGGAATAATTGGAAACTTCCTCGGAGCAACTGAGAATACTAGGGAATATACAGTAACATATATTCGAACTATTGCACCATTTTCATTGTTCTTCATCACCGCATATCTTTTTGAGATACTTATGCCGATTGATGGATTTCCAAAACTTGCGAGTATAGTTGTTTCAGTTGGTGTAGTAACAAACTGCATATTGGACTATGTGTTCATTTTCATCTTAGGATGGGGAGTGTGGGGCGCTGCATTTGCAACAGGAATAGCGCAGCTTTTGGTAACTGTAATATTTGTATTACACTTCCTTGGGAAGAAGTCTAATATAAGATTCTGTAAATTCCATATGGATTGGAAGCTAATAGGCCAAGAAGTATGGCGTGGTCTACCAGCTGGCGTAGCGGAAGTCTCACCGGGACTCGCTGTATTCATTTTTGTAAGGTTCATTGGTCACTATATTGGAGAACAGGGCCTAGTTGCTTATTCAGCAACTGGATATGTATCAGCAATACTTGTAATTGTTGCGGTTGCAATCGGACAAGGAGCTCAGCCGCTAGTTAGTTACAATAACGGCGCCCAAAGACCAGATATTATTAAACAAATATTGAAGTTTGAATTTAAGGACGTAGCAATTATTAGCGTCTGCGTCTTCGCACTTGTTTTCGCTTGTGCACCATATATCATTAAATTCTTTATTCCTGATGAATCGGCTGAGCTAATCGCATATGCTACCAAGGCAATGCGGATGTTCATCACTTTCAGCTTGATTGATGTATACAGCATAGTGTTGTCACAGTATGCAACTGCGCTGGAGCGCCCAATTAGTGGCGTGTTGATTGCTTTCTTCAGGACGACCATTTTCCTGATAGCAGGAATAATAATTATGATGAAATTCATGGGAAGTGAAGGTATCTGGTTGGGAATGACTCTTTCTGAAGCCTTCACTCTCATTATGGCAGTAACACTTTACCGTAAGAATCACGGATATCTCGACCATCTTAGCAAGGGGGATTAGATATGTTAGAACAGACTATTGAACAGCTCATTGCGGCTGCAATGGACAGCCTTAAGAATTCATATGCTCCTTATTCCAATTACAATGTTGCTGCGGCTGTACTTATGGACTCAGGCAATATCTACACTGGAGTAAACGTGGAGAATGCATCATATCCTAACGGCATCTGCGCTGAGAGAAATGCGATCTTCTCAGCAGTAGCAGCTGGCGAGCGCAAAGCACTGGCTATCGCTATCGTTGGTGGCAAGAATGGTGAGGTTACAGATTACTGTACACCATGCGGAATGTGTCGTCAGACTCTGCGAGAGTTCTGTAATCCTGCCGATATGATAGTGGTTAGCGCACGCTCACAAGATGACTATCGTTGGATGACTCTCGAGGAATTGCTACCGGAGAGTTTTGGCCCGGAGGATTTGTTAAATTATTAATGTGTTTAAGAATTGTTAAGTAAATGGTATAATACACGAATATGAACAATTCATGGCTTAAACAAAATTCAGCAAATATCATCACAAGCACGAGAATCATTGGAACCTTCGTAATGTTGTTCCTGCCATCTCTCTCTCTGCCTTTCTTGGTGGTGTACGCATACACAGGATTCACAGATGTCCTGGATGGTTTTGTTGCGCGTAAGCTCAAGGTGCAGAGTGAGTTCGGAGGCAAACTGGATAGTGCGTCTGATCTGTTCTTCTATGTCACAATGATGCTGAAGATCTTCCCTTATCTGGTGAAGTATCTGCCGGCGTTTATCATGATGACAATTTACTGCATCTTCGGATTCCGTATGATACTCTACCTGCTGGTATGGATGTACCGTCGTAAGATTGTATCGAGCCACTCGTATTACAACAAGGCGACTGGCGTGCTGGTTTATCTCGTTCCGTTCCTGATCAAGACATCCGTATTCCCGTACTATGGCGGTCTGTCTTGCGGAGTTGCAATTCTTGCAGCGGCTCACGATGTGAGACTGCTCATTGCAGAAGGTCATGAAGAATAATAAATCGATTTGCATAGGACTGCTGGCTCACGTTGATGCCGGCAAGACTACGTTATCAGAAGCAATTTTATATAGGACCGGTGAAATTCGTAAACTCGGTCGTGTCGACCACGGGGATTCCTATCTCGATAACAATGAGATGGAAAGAAACCGTGGTATTACTGTCTTTTCCAAAACAGCAGCTTTCACTGCTGGTGAGACTGATGTGACAGTGCTCGACACACCGGGACATGTGGACTTCTCGGCGGAGATGGAGCGCGTGCTGTCAGTAATTGACTACGCGCTTTTAATTATTAGTGCTTCTGAAGGTGTTCAGAGCCATACGGAAACTCTGTGGAGACTTCTTAAGGACAGAAATATTCCGGTAATAGTATTCGTTAATAAGATGGACTTGGCAGTAAGGGACAAGCACGCGCTCATCGGCGAGCTGGAGCAGAGATTCGGCGCCGGCTTCGTGGACTTCTCCTCTGGCTGCTCAGGCGAACAATTTATTGATGACATAACATTGCACTCGCCGGCGCTCGCCGACATTGTGCTCGCCGACCGGCATCCTTCGGATGCCGACATCTCCGCCGCCATCGCATCAAGAGAAATCTTCCCTTGCTGTTTTGGCTCAGCGCTCAAGATGGAAGGCATAGATGAGCTCTTAGAATGCCTGGATAGATTTACAGTAGAGAATGAAGAATATCAGGGCCAAGAATTCGGTGCAAGAATCTTCAAAGTTCAGCGCGACCACAATGATGAGAGACTGACTTTCATGAGACTCACAGGTGGTAGCCTGAAGTCGCGCGAGACAATCTCTGGCGTTGATGCCAATGGAGAATCTTGGACAGAGAAGATTAACAATATTCGTATATACTCAGGAATGAAATTTGCACAGGCTGAGGAAGTTACCGCTGGACAGGTCTGCGCGGTAACGGGTCTTACTCATACATTGCCAGGTGCAGTACTTGGCACGGCCGTAGCGGCAGCGTCTGAAGAACTTGAACCAATAGTAATGCACTCCGTGGCCAGCGCCGTTGACGCTAATGGTAATACCCCGGATGTTACTACACTGCTTAGAGCTTTTAGACAGCTGGGCGAGGAAGATCCCAAACTCCATATCGCCTGGGATGAAAATACACAGGAAATAACACTTAGAATGATGGGTGAGATGCAGCTTGAGATACTGCAGCAACTCGTTTTAGATAGATATGGCTATAGAGTTGAGTTCGGACCAGCCAGAGTCGTATATCTTGAAACAATTAGCAAAACAATAGAAGGCGCTGGCCACTTTGAGCCACTCCGCCACTATGCAGAAGTTCACCTGATACTCGAACCGGCTGAAAGAGGTAGCGGAATTACACTCGACAGCATAGTGCCGGAAGACGTTCTGGCGCGCAACTGGCAGAGACTCATACTCACACATCTCGAAGAAAAAGAACACATTGGCACCCTCATAGGCGCGCCAATTACAGATATGAAGATAACGCTTGCCGCAGGCCGTGCCCACGACAAGCACACCAACGGTGGTGACTTTAGAGAGGCAACCTACCGTGCTCTTCGCCAAGGTCTCATGCAGGCAAGAGCAGATGGTGCAGCAGTACTGCTTGAGCCATTCACGGACTTTAGAATAGAAGTAAAGTCTGATCAGATTGGTCGCATCATGACCGACCTTGAACAGTTTGCAGATATTGGAGCAATCAATCAGACAGGTGAAACAGCGACTTTGGAAGGCTGCGCATCATCGGCTGCACTTACAGCATATATGCCAACTTTCACCGCAGTAACAGGCGGTCAGGGCCATGTTGCGCTTCGTCAAGCAGGCTACAAAGAATGCAAGAATGCCGAGCAGGTAATAAGCGAAGCCGGATACAACCCGGAGCGCGATATCAACAACCCGGCAGACTCCGTATTCGTATCTCATAGCGAGAGCGACATTGTTAACTGGAAGGATGCAATGAAGAAGATGCACATTCCGCCGGTTCTCAAGGAGGGTGGAATCGCAGAGACATCTCGCTCAGTTGCCGACACAGCTAGGCGTGAGGCTTACAGAAAGGCACTCGCAACTGACGACGAACTCAAGGCCATCTTCGACCGTACATTCGGCTCGAACAAACAGAGCAGGCACAAATGGGCGACCGAGCATCACTTCACCCGCGACGCAGCAGACAAGAACTACGAGAGAAATGCCGAGATCAAGCAACGCCACACGCATGCTAACACTCCGGCAACTCAGCTCGAAGACTCTGCCATCTATCTCATAGATGGCTATAACCTTGTTAATTGCGATAAAGAACTATCCGATCTCGCACATACCGACATCAATGCGGCGCGCGAAGCATTAATAGATAGGCTTATCCACTACCAGGGATATACAGGCAACGAAGTCGTTGTAGTATTCGACGCCTACAAGCGCGCCGACTATAACGGCGAAGAAGAGAAAAGACTTGGCATCCGCATCGTATACACGGCAACCGATGAGCCGGCGGATATTCGCATGGGCCTCATGGCCGCAAACTACGGCAAGAACAAACGCATCCGCATCGTCTCATCCGATGCCTTAGTCCAGCAAAATGCCCTCGTCAACAACGCACTGAGAGTACCATCCTCCGAATTCCTTGCGGAACTCGTCAGCGTTGAAAATGAAATACGAAATCTGCTACAATAAGTTCATCAATAGAAAGGAGACCAACTATGAAGAAACTAACAATTACATTATTAGCTATCGTCATGGCATTCGCATTCGCAGCTTGCAGCTCCAACGAGCCAGCAGCAGAGAAGAATGAGATTGCAGATCTCTATGTTAACGAAGAATACTCATCCTGCATGTCCAGTTGCACTGAAGGTGTATGGAAGGGCGTTTTCCAGAAAGATGACTTTGCCGAGGTAATTCTCGCTGAGGCCAAATTCAGCAAAGAAGAAGCCAAGGCTTACGACGCTATTGACTTCGCTGATGAAGAAGCAGAAGATAAGCAACTAGACATCGTCTTACACGCTACAGATGTAACAATAACCGATGTAACAGACAAGGTTCCAACACAGGAAGACCTTGATGCTAAATGGATTGGAAAGAAGTGCGCTGACCTCGAAGACGCAGGGTTCTATGAGAGTGGCAATACAAGTGATGAAGAGGAAGGCCTCAGAATCTTCTACGACGGACCAGACTACTGTGTAGAGCTCTGGTTTAAGAACAGCAAGGAACTCAGCATCGACGATCTCTCAGCTAACGACATCCGCGCGCTCAAGATAATCAAGGTTAAATTGACAGGCCTTGGAGACTCATTCATCGACTAAGAAAAACGAGGTCGTTAAGCCTCGTTTTTGGTGGACGATCAGGGGCTCGAACCCTATCGGGTGTATACAAAAGTGTATACATTTTTATGCTTCCAAACTATCCCTGTCGAGTAAGAATTCTTTCACACCCATTGTTACATATCCTTTTTCATCACGGCGAGGTTTCATGCTCTTTTCCACAATGATAATTTTTTTAAAAGAGTCTGCCGTTTTGTCGAAAGAAATGGTTTCTTGTTTGTATTTTTCTTCATCTGGGATGGCATAAGCCGATTGGATATAATACCTCTTGCTACCGAGCGTAGCAATAAAATCTATTTCCCGCTGGTTACGAATGTCTTTACCCTCGGCGTTTTTCTCACGAGATTCCACAACTCCTACATCCACCTGATATCCTCTATAGCGAAGCTCATTATAGATGATGTTCTCCATAATATGAGTGCCTTCAATCTGTCGGAAGCTCAGTCTGGCATTACGGAGACCGATATCTTCAAAGTAAATTTTATATGGAGTTCCGATATACTTTCTGCCTTTGATGTTATAGCGTTTTACTCGAGACAGCATAAAGGCATCTTCCATGTGACTGATATATTTATCAACCGTAAAGTCACTGATTTTGGACTGCTTCACGGAGGCAAAAGTATCTGCAATTTTCTTCGGGTTGATCAGAGAAGATATTCCGGACGCAATGACGTCAAGCACTTCGCCAATTAAGGTGTTTTCCGGAAGATTATAACGACTTATGATATCCCTTAAATACAGATTCTTCATTTGTGAAATCAAATATGTTGATTTCTGCTCGTCCGTAGCCATAAGAGCAACTGCGGGAAGTCCGCCATAGACAGAGTATTCGTCATATGCGTCATTTTTATCTCCACCCTTGAAATTATAGAATTCCGAAAATGAAAGCGGCAGAATATGAACCTCATCGCCCCTACCTTCAAACTCGGTAACGATATCTCTGGAAAGGAATTTGGAATTGCTTCCGGTCACATAAACATCCATGTTGCTTTTGCGCAGAAATCCGTTCAGCACAGATTCAAATGCGCCGAGCTTCTGCACCTCATCTAGAAGAATATAGTACATTTCATCGTCAGAAATCTGCGGCATCAGCCAATTGATAAATTTTGTTGGGTCGACCTTGTGGTCTGTTTTTTCATTATCAAGAATGATAGGATCTTCTCCTATGGTGATAAGATTATCAGCTGCATCAAAAGCAAATTTGATGATATGTTTTTCGTCAATTCCTTCTTCCAGGAGATGTTTATAAAACAGTTCGTTGAGAAGATAGGATTTTCCACTCCTGCGGATTCCGGTAATTACTTTTATGAATCCGTTATGTTTACGGACGATTAGCCGGTTTAAATATTCATCGCGTTTAATTTCCATTTTTTCTCATTTAATTTTTGTTCCCATAGCGGCAATTTATTTAAATGCATTATATCGAGCTGTGCGTGAAAAGTCAACGCGTTTACTCGTTACAAGCGCAATACTGTGTCATTTTTTGTCGTTATAACCTTGCCCAAATCCATTGTGGGGGGCGCCTCGACCTTTACAATTTACTTGTAAGACTATGTCATAAAACCCCGATACATATGACATTAATGAAAATTAGAAAGAAAGGAAGGAATTATGAAAAAGAAATTATTTAGCATCTTGCTATCACTGTGTATGGTGGTCACGATGATGCCAGCTATGACGTTCACAGCGTATGCTGGAAATGAAATGCTAGATGAAATACAAGGTCAAGGAACGAAAGACGACCCTTGGTTAATTGGTGAAGAAAATGATATTGATGTGAAAGCCGTGCTGAGCGATGATGGCAGAACTCTCACCATCGATGGAAGCGGCGCAATGAAGGAAGATTTCTTAAGTTGGAAAAAACCATGGGATGACTATTGCTCGACACTCACCAAGGTCACCATCGAAGGGGATGTGACGAACATTGGCAACTGGGCATTCGGTTCATGTCAGCAACTTACATCGGTTACTCTTCCTGTCGGGTTAAAGACCATCGGCGAATATGCGTTTGTTGGTTGTACAGAGCTGGAATCGATTACTGTTCCAGAAAGCGTTGAAAAAATCGGTGAGGGTGCATTTTCGGAGAGTGGTCTTGCATCGATTACTCTACTCGATGGTGTAAAGACCATCGGCAAATATGCGTTTGCTTGGTGTGTAGGGCTGGAATTGATTACTGTTCCAGAAAGCGTTGAAAAAATCGGTGATGGTGCATTTGGGGGGGTGTGGTCTTACATCGATTACTCTTCCCGCTGGTTTAAAGACCATCGGCGAAGCGGCATTTGCGGAGTGCTCGAATCTTACGACAATCACCGTCAAGGCTAAAATTCCGCCGAGCCTAGGTGACGACGCTATTCCCGACAGCGTTGAGAAGATCTATGTACCAATAGATTCATACGGTTCGTATATAGATAATGACCTACAAGTTTCAAATGGTTGGAAACAGTACGAAAAAAAGATTATAGGAGTATACGCGGTTAGCGTTGCGACCACGACCAACGGCACGGTAACGTCGGATAAAGAATATGTGGCAACTGATGCAGAATCAGCAGACAAAGTAGTTACGCTTACCGTTACACCTGAAGAGGGATATGTACTCAAATCACTTAAATATAACGACGGAAAAGATCACGAGATCACCGCGGATGAGCAGGGTGCATATAAGTTCACGATGCCAGAAGCAAATGTTACTGTAACTGCAGAGTTTGAAGTTAAGTCAACACCAACACCAACACCATATGTACCAACTAATCAGGAACTTTTCAACGCATACAAGGTAACTGCTAAGGCAGAATGCGACAAGTTACTCACTGCTGAAGATTCAGAAGCGGTTAAGAAGCTTGTAACTGATGCTAAGACTGCAATTGATAATGCGAAGTATGATACAACAAAGACTCTTGCAGATAACAAGCTTGTTCTTGATAGCATCGTTTCTGAACTCAAGCAGAATGTAGTTGAGCAGAGAGCAGACGAAGACCTTACAAAGTTTGCTAAGGCAACTAAGATGAAAGTAACTAAGGCCAAAGCGTTAAAGAAGCATAAGATCAAACTGACATATAAGATTGCTGACAAGGGTCTTTATGTTACTAAGTATCAGATCTATAGATCAACTAAGAAGTCTTCAGGTTTCAAGAAGATCGCAACAACATCCAAGAAGTCTTATACTGATTCCAAGAAGTTAAAGAAGGGTAAGAAGTATTACTACAAGGTTCGTGGAATGGTTAAGCTTTCAACCGGCAAGTATACTTACACAAAGTATTCTTCAGTAAAGAAAGTAAAGGCTAAGTAATTTAGCAATAATCGACTAGAGGGGATTGAAAATCCCCTCTTTTTATGTTGCTGCAGTTTCATATAAATTGAGTAAAACTAATTGTGACATAGTAGGATAATAAACTTTACAGCGTATTGTCACAATAGAGATCATCACGCCAAAACTACATCATTTTTCAGGCCGAGACTGTTGCGTTTTGTCGCAATAAAGACTTACATACCAAAAGTACATCATCAACTCAGGTCAAATTTACCGAATTGATGATGTACTTTTTGCGTCATTGCTCACATAGCGACAATTCGTCGCCTTTTCCCTGTCGAAAATGATGAACTTTTCTCATCAGTCCTCACATAGCGACAAAAGTAAAGAAAAACGAGGCTGTTAAGCCTCGCATTTGGTGGACGATCAGGGGCTCGAACCCTGGACACCCTGATTAAGAGTCAGGTGCTCTGCCAGCTGAGCTAATCGTCCATATTCAGTTGAAAATGCTGCGTTTCTTTCGTCGCGCTTGATTATATTAGCATTCGCGATGTACGAAGTCAAGCATTAATTACGAAAAATCCTTAAAATTCGTAATAAATAGCTGAAAACATTGAAATACAAGGATATTTGTTGTAGTATATCTAATGAATATTTGTAAGATAGGTGAGTTATGGGCTCACGATAGTTGAAACTATAAATTCTCCCCCAGGGGAATAAACAAATTCGGAGGTATAATAGTGTTCTGTAGTAATTGTGGAAATAGGGTTCCAGACGGCGCCAACTTCTGTAGCGCTTGTGGCGCTCGACTTGCCGTAGCAGCAGATACTCTTGCTGTTGAACCTGTGGAAATGCCGCTGGTTGAGGAAAGAAGTCAGGACTTCTCTTTCGATTGGAGTGGCGTTAAGGATGAACCACATAAGAAGGAAGTAAGAGAGGTTGCTTCACCATGGGGATCATCTGCAATGAATACTGAGACAGTAGTAGAGGAAGAACAGCGTAGCCGTACTATGAGCTTCATCGACATCCTGAAGAAGGAAAGAGAAGAGAAGGCTAGAGCGGCTGAGGAAGAACCTGTCGTTGTTGTGGAAGAAGAACAGCCAGCACCAAAACATGCTGCGCATAGCGAGATGCCATCATTCTACGAACCACCAATGTACGAGGACCTCAATGGTCATACTGTAACACCATTTGACAATATGAAGGACGAGGAACCTGAAGAATCTACTATCGTTCTTGACGGATCCGAATTTGTTAGCGATAGAGATGAAGAGGATAGCAGCAAAGCAAGACTCACTGCAGAGCTTGCAGCAATTCTTGATGCTGGTTCTGGTAATCCAGCAGGAGAAGAAGATGATTCTGTTGACCTCTTCGAGGATACAGAAGAAATTGACTTCCCATCTCAGAATGTTGAGGAAGAATATGTTGCTGAGGAAACAACTCCTGAAACAACCCCTGTATATGAAGAGCCTGTATTTGAACCATCCGTTAAGGACGAGACAACAGGAGCATTCGATTACGAAGCTCTTATTGCCGAGCTTAATGATATTGCAGGAACTGAGCCTACAGAAACTCTCCTGGCTGACTACATTGAAGAGTCAGAAGAATTCGCAGAGCAGGTTGAGGCTACAGAGGAAACAGTTGAAGAGACAGTTGAAGAAGAACCTGTATACGAGGAGCCTGTTGTTGAGGAAGAGTATGTTCCTTCACATGGTGCTACAGCATTTTCATTTGAAGAAGAATCTCCAGTTGAAGTTAAGGATGCTGAAATCGACGCTCTCAAGAAGAGACTCGCAGAGCTCATGGGCGATACAATTGACGAAGAATCAGTAGAAGAGCCTGTTTACGAGGAGCCTGTAGTTGAATCAGTATATGAGGAGCCTGCTTATGAGGCACCTGTATATGAGGAAGAGCCTGTTGCAGAGTCCACTGTAGAGGTAGAAGAAGACAAGCCATTCTTCGAGGCTATCGGTATCAGCACACCTGCAGAGGAGCCTTCAGTAGAAGAGGAAGAGCCTGAGGTAGTTGAGGCGCCGGAGACTGAAGAAGTTGTTGAGGAAGTAGTAGAAGAGCCTGTAGTTGAAGAGGAACTTCCGCTGATTGACCCTACTCCAGACGCTGAAGACGTACTGCCGCTCATTAATGAGGAGCACGAAGAGGCTGTAATCGCTGAGGAAAAGGAAGAGTCCGTAGAAGATGAAACAACGGATGCTATGTCAGTTGAAGAACTCGAGAAGGATCTCTTCGGTGAAGTTCCTGAAGACGATGCAGAGGCAGAAGCTACTAAGAAGATCGACAAATTCTACACTTTATATAAGAAGAACGAGGAATTCCAGAAACTGCTGGATGAAGAGTACAACAAGCTGAAGATGGAAGAGGAAGTAGTTCCTACTGTATCAGCTATTCTTGAGGAAGCTGAGAACACTGCATCCGAGGCATCCGAGGGTGTAGAGGAAGTTGCTGAGACTGCTACAGAAGTTGCAGCACCAGTAGAGGAAGTTGTAGAGAAGACTGAAGAAGTTGTTGAGGAAGTGTCCTCTGCAGTCGAAACTGTAGCTAAGGAAGATGTTGCTTCTGATGAAGAGACTAGTGGCAAGGGCGGCACTGCACTTACAGTAATCGCAGTTATCGTAGCAGTACTTCTTGTAATTCTGCTCGCAATTATCCTGGTACTGAATTTTGCACCAGACAGTGCAATTGCTCTCAAGCTTGATTCAGTTATCGAGACAATCACAAGCTATTTCTCGGCAGTAGATGTGCCTGGAAATTTCTTGCTATAGTAAGTTAAGTTCGTTATTAGTACTGCAGCGGTAGCTGAAACGCTGTCGCTGCAGTTTTTCATTAAATGTTGCAAGGAGGATCATAGATGTCACAGATTAATGACAATGGTTTTGATGCAGACAATGTTGCTTTCTTTAAGAAGAAACCTAAGAAAAGCAAAGAAGAAAGAAAGAAAAGATCCAAGTTTGTCAGCTCCATCATTCTGCTGGTAGCACTGGTTGCAGCACTTCTGTTTGGACTTGCTGAGTTCATTACAGACTGGATGTGGTTCAAGGATCTTGGATACACAGCTGTATTCTGGAAGAAGCTGCTCACACAGCTTGCTATTGGAATTCCAGTATTTGTAGTAGTTGGACTGCTGATGAGATTCTATCTGAGAACACTCAGAAATGGTTATTTCAAGAAAATCGCTTCTCATGAGATTCCGGATGCTAAGAGACTCAATCGTACATCTTGGCTTTTCTCAGGACTGTTTGGATTCGCAGTAGCATGGTATGCAGCTAAGACTGTATGGATTAGTTACCTGCAGGCAACTAATTCAACACCATTCGATCTTGCGGATCCACTATTCCATCTTGATGTTGGATTCTATATCTTCAAGCTGGACTTCCTGAGTCAGCTTAACGATATCGTTCTTGCTTGTGTTATCGGAATGGTAGTAATTACACTGCTGTACTACTCAATTCTGTTAACAGTTAGAACTCCGGATATCTATGAGGATATGGAGGAGGAAGAGGAGGAAACTCCAATTCCAAGATTCGATGAATTCCCTGGCTCCAAGCAGGGCGGAGAAGAAATTTCATTCGAAGAATCATTCTTCGGACGCCTCTTTACTAAGGGCAAGAAGAAGAAAGCTAAGAGAAAAGAGTTCAATACATCCAACGCAGAGCAGCTGCTCTCAATCGCTAGCGGTAAACTCACTGCACTTGGAGTTATTTTCTATGTAATGCTCGCAGTTGATTTCTTCCTGAAGCAGTTCGAACTTCTGCACACTCACACTGGTGCGGTATACGGCGCAGGCTTCACAGACGTAGTAATCACACTTTGGGTATATAGAATTATCATCGTACTGTCTATTGTCGGTGCGGTTACACTGGCACAGCATATCAAGAAGAATGAGCTCAAGAAGCTCATCAAACTGCCGGTTATCATTCTCGTTGTTTACTTCGCAGGCGGACTTGTTGGTAACGCAGTTCAGGCGCTGATCGTATCACCTGACGAAATCAACAAGGAGTCCAAGTATCTCGAGAGAAATATCGAGTTCACAAGACATGCTTATGGCCTTGAGAACGTTAGAACTGCTGCGTTCAAAGCAGATGCGTCACTTAATGCGACAGCTATCGAGAACAACGAGCAGACTATCAGTAACATAAGAATTAACGACTACGAGCCTGTTAAGGACTTCTACAACCAGACTCAGTCAATCCGTCAGTACTACAAGTTCAACGGCGTAGATATTGATAGATACACATACAACGGTGTTGAGAAGCAGACATACCTCTCAGCCAGAGAGATCGACGAGGACAAAATCAGTAATACTTGGCTGAACAAGCACCTCAAATACACTCACGGCTACGGTGTTGCTGTATCTCAGGTTAACACTGTAACATCATCCGGTCAGCCGGACGTAATCGAGGGTAACATCCCACCAGAAACTAACATCGCAGAACTCAAGATTAAGAGACCTGAGATTTACTTTGGTGAGCTCACTAACGACTATGTAATTGTTAACACTAAGGAACAGGAATTCGACTATCCTGACGGCGACAAGAACCAGTATTCAACATACAAGGGCGAGTCCGGCGTTGAGCTGAACCTGTTCAACAGACTTCTCTTCGCAATTAGAGAGGGCAGCATCAAGATCCTCGTTTCATCCAACATCACTTCAGACTCAAGAATCATATTCGAGAGAAACGTTGTTAGAAGAATAGAGAAGATCATGCCTTACCTGGCATATGAAGAAGATCCATACATTACAGTTGTAGACGGCAAGCTCTACTGGATTATGGATGCTTATACAACAAGCTCCAACTATCCATACTCAGAGCCATATGCAGGAGAGGTTAATACAACTAACTACATCAGAAACTCCGTAAAGATCGTTGTTGATGCATATAACGGAACAACCGATTTCTATGTAGTAGACGAGTCTGATCCTATCGCTCAGACTATGAAGAAGATATTCCCTACACTCTTCAAGTCATCAAGCGAGATTCCAGAGAATATTAGAGCGCACATGAGATATCCTAACGCTCTGTTCGATGTACAGGCTAACGTATACAGCAAGTACCACATGACAGATGTTAAGGTATTCTACCAGAAGGAGGACCTCTGGGATATCGCTCATCAGATTTATGGAACTAAGCAGACTCAGATGGATCCAAGTTACTACATCTTCAACCTGCCAGATACTCAGGAAGGTGCGGAGTTCATCAACATGATTCCGTTCACACCTAAGAGCAAACAGAACATGACAGCTGTTATGATGGCTCGTAACGATGGAAAGAACTACGGAGATCTGATTGTTTACACAATGCCTAAGAGCAAGACTGTTTACGGACCAATGCAGATCGAAGCCCAGATTGACCAGAACACTGAGATTTCTAAGGAATTCTCACTGTGGGATTCTGCTGGATCAACATATAGACGAGGCGACCTGTTCGTAATTCCTATCGGAACATCGCTGATGTACGTTGAGCCGGTTTATCTGGAAGCATCTAACCAGGCTATCCCTGAAGTTAAGCGAGTAATCGTTGCTTACCAGGATAAGATTGCATACGAGTCAACTCTTTCAGATGCACTCGAGAGCCTCTTCGGAAGTGGCTACGATGACACTACTGGAAGCGTCAACAAGGAAGACACTGGTGACGGTGGCGCAGCTGTAGAGACAACAGCATCACTGATTAAGAAGGCACAGGATGCATACGACAAGGCGGTAGCAGCACAGCAGAACGGTGACTGGGCTGGATACGGCAAGTATATTAAGAAACTTGAAACATATTTAAACAGATTGGGTTAAGGAAGAAGGCGCATTAAAATGCTGGATATTAAGAGAATTCGTGAAGACTATGAAGGCGTCAAAGCCGCGGTTGAGAGAAGAACCAAGGGCGATTTTGGTATCGGAAATGTTAAGGAACTGGATACTAAGAGAAGAGAGATTCTTGCTGAAGTAGAGGCTCTGAAGAACAAGCAGAACACTACTTCAAGAATGGTTCCACAGCTCAAGAAGGAGGGCAAGGATACAACTGCTCTCTTTGCCGAGATGAAGGAACTGTCTAACAAGATTAAGGAACTCGACTCTCAGCTGGGTGACATCGAAGCAGACCTGAAGATGGCTCTGCTCAGCGTTCCTAACACACCACATCCAGATGTTCAGATTGGTGAGGACGACAGCGCTAACGTGGAACTTCGTAAATTCAGCGAGCCAACTAAGTTCGATTTTGAGCCTAAGGCACACTGGGATATCGGTGAAGGTCTCGATATTCTCGACTTCGAGAGAGCAGGCAAAATTGCTGGTACAAGATTTACTGTATATAAGGGACTCGGCGCTAGACTCGAGAGAGCTATTATGAATTTCATGCTCGACCTCCACACAATGGAGCAGGGATACACTGAAATTCTGCCACCTTTCATGGTTAACAGAGATGCTATGTACGGAACTGGCCAGCTGCCTAAATTCGAAGAGGATATGTTCCACGTTCCAGCTAAGGATTTCTTCTTGATTCCTACAGCAGAAGTTCCTGTAACTAATCTTTTATCTAATGAGATTCTGCCAGGAGATGATCTGCCAATCTATTACACAGCGTATACACCTTGTTTCCGTAAGGAAGCTGGTTCAGCTGGAAGAGACACAAGAGGACTCATTCGTCAGCACCAGTTCAACAAGGTTGAGATGGTTAAGTTTGTTAAGCCAGAGACTTCATACGATGAGCTTGAGAAGCTGACTGACAATGCTGAGGAAGTTCTGAGAAAGCTCGGACTCCCTTATAGAGTTGTACGTCTGTCCACAGGCGACCTCGGATTCAGTTCAGCAATGACTCTGGACATCGAAGTTTGGATGCCAAGCTACGGCAGATACGTTGAAATCTCCAGCTGCTCCAATTTCGAAGACTACCAGGCAAGAAGAGCTAACATCCGTTTCAAGAGAGATAAGGATACCAAGCCTGAATTCGTTCATACACTGAACGGCTCCGGACTTGCAGTCGGCAGAACAACTGCAGCAGTTCTCGAGAACTATCAGCAGGCTGACGGCAGCGTAATTATCCCAGAAGCCCTCAGACCATATATGGGTGGAATTGAAGTTATCAAATAATAGTAGGCCGGGGGCTGAGGCTCCCGGCATTTCTAATTAAATAGGTGAGAGGGCATGTAGCTACGAGCGAAATAATGGTTTCACCGATTGTGACGGCTTTGCCGTAAGGATGAAACCATTGATCTTCGCAGTCAAGCTGCTTCGATAAATGAGTGCGAACGTGTCCGCGGAACTACTTAGCCCTCCACCTTTATTGTAGCTATGAAGACGATTTTAGACTTTATTAATAATACCAAGACATCGGCTGTTTCTTTCCGTGCCCCCGGCCACAAAGGCCGTCAGATTAGACTTGATCAGTCTGGCTATGGCGAATACTATGGCAACATGCTTGCCAATGATGTTCAAGTGCCCGCAAATGGTCAGGATGATGAGCATGTTAAGGCACTGATTAAATCCACCCAAGGTTACTACCAGGACCTCTATGGAGTTAAGCATACAGAACTCATTACTAAGGGTGCAGGATACGGAGTTATACTGTCCATCTTAACTTGCGTACCTGGCGGCGGCCGTATTGTGATGGGAAGAGATTCCTGCAATGAGGCTTTTAATGCACTTAGGATAGGCAACATAGATCCTGTTTACATCAGCCCGGAGTTTAATGAAGAATATGGCACAAGCGATGCTGTCTCGGTTGAAGCGGTTAGAATGGCTTGCAAAGCCAACCCTGATGCCGCCGCTGTTCTCGTCACTAGTCCTAACAAATATGGAATGGTTGCAGATATCCGCTCAATCGCTGATGCTGCACATATTTTCGGCAAGATTCTAATCGTTGACCAGACTTACGGTGCGCACTTGAAGTTCTTCGATGCAATCAATGGCAGCAAGACAGCTGCAGAGGATCACGGTGCAGATATCGTAATCGAGGGAATTGGAAAGACTCTTCTCGGAATGGCTGGAACAGCTATTGTCAATGTTTGCTCAGACAGAGTGGACCTGGACAAAATGGCTGATATCCAGGAAATGCTGAATATTAGCGATGAGTCCTACCTGGCTCTTGGCAGCCTGGATACAAACGAGAAGATTGTTAGAAGACAGGGCGGAAATATCATTAAGTCATGGATGGATGATCTGATGTTTGCATATACTGCTCTGGACGCAATCCCTAGAGTTACGGTGATTGCGACCAAGAACTTAGATCCAACAGCAATCAATATTTCCCTTGCGAGACTCGGCATTTCAGGAGAGAAGCTATACGACGCTCTTGTAGCCAAATCAATCCTTCCTGAACTCGTACACGGCGATTACGTGCTGCTGAGAACTGGTGCCGGTAATTGTCGTAAGGATTACGAAGCTTTGGTTGCTGCAATCAAGCAATTTGCATCGCTTGGCACAGCCACAGAACTCAGGTCGGCTAAGAAGGCTGATTTTGGTCTGGAATATTACAAAGTTCCAATGGCCAAGACTGCGGTGCCATTATTCAAGGCAGGTGGCAAGGTCGCTTACGATCCAATTACGGTATACCCACCTGATACGGCGGTTGTTTGCCCGGGAGAAATCTTGAATGCAGACGCAATCGGCTACATTGTTAAGGCACTTGAGAGAGGCGATAAGGTGGTCGGAGTTGATGATGAGGGATATATTTTCGTCAGTTAACTGTTAAGGGCCTGTCAAGACCTCGCAAGGCTGACAAAGAATTGTCATAATGTTTAACAAAAAGCACATTTTCCAAGCACTTCGCGGTGCATAGGGTGTGCTTTTTTCTTTGAGTTGGTATATAATAGTGTAGTTATATGGGCGAATATCGCCCACAGCTAGAATTTTTATGAAAGGAGTTTCTATAGGGATGAGCCAAAGGAAACATTTGCCAAGCGCCCACGTACCACATCACAAGAATACCGCTGGTCATGAGACTGAAGTGATGCCAGTACCGGACGTGGTTAAGATCTGCATGTCGCAGAACATTGGCGCACCTTGCCAGCCACTCGTACAGAAGGGTGACTACGTTAAGGTAGGACAGAGAATCGGCGATGTCGATGCATTTGTCAGCGCACCAATCTTCTCGAGCGTTTCCGGCACTGTTATCGATATCGAGCAGAGCCGTGGATCAATGGGTGGATTTGAGACACTCGTTGTAATCGAGACAGATAAGAAGCAGGAAGTCAGCGAAGAGGTTAAAGTACCTACTCTCGAGACTTTCGAAGATTTCATCAAGGCTGCTAGAGATAGCGGAGTAGTAGGTCTTGGTGGAGCATCTTTCCCAACTCACGTTAAGCTGAATCCTAAGAACCCAGAAGAGTGTGAATATCTGGTAGTAAACGCTGCAGAGTGTGAGCCATTTATCACAACAGACAACAGAGAAATGATTGAAAACGGTCAGGACGTCCTCGACGGAATGAAGGTTATCATGAAGTTCCTCGACCTCAAGAAGGGTATCATCGGCGTTGAGTCTAACAAGCCTGCTGCAATCGAGAATCTGAACAGACTGATTGCACAGAACGAGATCAAAGACATTGAGGTATGTGTATTACCTTCCAGCTATCCAAAGGGAGCTGAGCGTGTCCTCGTTTGGGAAACAACAGGTAAGGTTATGAACGCAGGCGTACTGCCAGCACAGCTCGGAGTAATTCTCGACAACGTATCAACAATCGGCGTTTTCGCAGAGTATCTTAAGACTGGAATGCCAATCGTAAGAAGAAGAGTTACTGTTGACGGTGATGCTATTGCTGAACCTAAGAACGTATACGTTCCAATCGGAACTCAGATTGCAGACCTCGTAGAATTCTGCGGCGGCTACAAGAAGGAGCCTAAGAAGATCATCATGGGCGGACCTATGATGGGTAGAGCTACAAAGTCTGACGAATCTGCAACTATGAAGAACACTTCTGCAGTACTGGCATTCAGCCAGGATATGGCAGAGGTTAAAGAAGAGACTGCTTGTCTGAACTGCCAGAGATGTCACTCTGTATGTGCTTTCGGTCTGTTGCCAAGCCTGTTCGCAGACTTCTATCAGAAGAAGGACCTCGACTCCCTGAACAAGTTCAACGTAATGCAGTGTATGGAGTGCGGAAGCTGCGCATTCATCTGCCCAGCTAGACGTCCTCTGACTCTGATGAACAAGCTGTCCAAGATTATGATTAAGGAGGCATCGAAGAAGTAATGGATAAGAAGTTTCATACTAATCTGATTGTATCCTCCTCACCACATATCGTAACGGATGCTGATACAACAAGACTGATGGGAACAGTTATTTTAGCACTGTGCCCAGCACTGATCGCAAGTTGCTACATCTTTGGTATCAGAGTATTAGTACTTGCAATCGTAGGTATGCTCGGCTGCGTAGCATTCGAAGCATTCTACAACGCTATTACACACAAGAAGCAGACTGTAGGTGACCTCTCAGCAGCTCTCACTGGACTTCTGCTCGCACTGAACTTACCAAGCAACTTCCCAATTTGGCAGGAGCTCTGCGGATGCGCATTCGCAATCCTGGTTGTTAAGTCACTCTTCGGAGGACTCGGTAAGAACTTTGCAAACCCAGCTATCGCAGGACGTATCTTCCTGTTCATCTCATTCGCTAGCAACATGTCTACTTGGCCAACAACTAGACTGGATGCTACAGATGCTGTAACAGGAGCTACTCCACTCGCAGTATTCGGTGAAACTGGAGCTATGGAGACTTCCATCAAGGATCTCTTCCTCGGATTCACTGGCGGAGCTTGCGGTGAGGTTTGCGCACTCGCACTTCTGATTGGTGGTATCTTCCTGATTATCAGAAAGGTAATCAGCCCAATCATCCCATGTGCATTTATTGGTACTGTATTTATTATCGGCTGCATTTCCTCTGGAAGCCTGACAGGTGGACTCTTCCACATCTTCGCAGGTGGTGTAATGCTCGGAGCATTCTTCATGGCTACTGACTATGTAACTACACCAAAGCTTCCACTTGGACAGTTAGTATTCGGAATTGGTTGCGGACTGATTACAATGGCAATCAGACTGCTCGGTTCATATCCAGAAGGAGTTTCATTCTCCATCCTGCTCATGAACCTCTGTGTTCCACTAATGAACAGACTGTCATACAAGTTCTATTGCAGCGATGCAGCTAAGAAGTTTGGAGGTAAATAAAATGGAAAAGAAGAATAATACATTTTCTGAGTTTATCTCACCTATCTTAGTTCTCGTAGCAATTTGCTTCGTAACTACATTTGCACTTGCTTTCATCTATGGCATTACTGATCCTATTATCAAGGAGAACAATGCTAAGGCAGCTGCAGAGACAAGAACATATCTGCTCGAGGCATCAGAAGGTAACTTCGACGTTTATGACGGTGACCTCTATGCAGATCCAGCAAACAAGATTGAAGTAACTGAGTGCTACATCGCTCAGAACAAGTCCGGTATGGTTGTAACTGCAAAGTCCAACTCATACGGTGGAGATCTGATTGCAATGATCGGTATTGATGAACAGGGAGCTATCACAGCAGTTCAGGTAACTGAAGCTTCCGACACTCCTGGTGTTGGTTCCAAGGCTCAGCTGCCAGATCACCTGAATCAGTACGTGAATCTCACAGAACTTACAAATGTTGCTGTTAAGAAGGATGCTAACGTTAACGCTGTAACAGGTGCTTCCGTTTCATCCGGTGCTGTACACAGATGCGTATATGGCGCACTCGAGCAGTACAAGCAGATGGGAGGTGTTAAGTAATGGATAAGAAAAGCAAACTCTCCATCTTAACTAATGGAATTATTAAGGAGAACCCAGTACTGATTCTCCTGATCGGAACATGCCCTACTCTGGCAACTTCATCATCACTGTCCAACGGACTTGGAATGGGTGTTGCTGCAACAGCAGTACTGATTTGTTCCAATATCGTAATCTCAGCATTACGTAAGATTATCCCTGATAAGGTTAGAATCCCTTGCTACATCGTACTGATTGCAGGATTCGTAACTATCGTACAGTTCATCGTTAAGGCTTATGCTCCTGCACTGGATAAGTCACTCGGCGTATTCCTGCCACTGATCGTAGTAAACTGCATCATCCTCGGCAGAGCAGAGGCATTCGCTAACAAGAACAGTGTAATTGATTCCGCTCTTGATGGTATCGGAATGGGTATCGGATTTACTCTGGCACTCGCTGCTATGGGTTCAATCAGAGAGCTCCTGGGAACAGGATGCCTCCTCGGAAAGACAATCATTCCTAACTTCTCAATCGGATTCTTCAACCTCGCACCTGGTGGATTCTTCGTATACGGAATCCTCATCGCAGTTCTGATTGCTGCAACTAAGGGCAAGGCACTTAAGAAGACAAACTTCAGCTGCGGAGTATGCCCAATGTATAACTCCTGCAATCTCGCTGAGGCAAACGAGGAAGTAGCAGCTGAAGCTGCTGCAGTTGCACAGAAAGGAGCTGAAGCATAATGACTAACTTAATTATTATCTTTCTGTCGATAGTATTTGTTAACAACTTCTTGCTGTCACAGTTCCTTGGAATTTGCTCATTCCTCGGTGTATCCAACAAGATGAGCTCCGCTGTAGGTATGTCCGGCGCTGTAGTATTCGTAATGATTCTTGCAGAAGCTGTTACATGGCCTGTTCAGCAGATTCTTGATAAGTTCGGAATTGGATATCTGCAGACTGTAGTATTCATTCTGGTTATCGCAGCACTGGTACAGTTCGTAGAAATGTTTATGAAGAAGTTCTTACCATCCCTCCAGAAGGCTCTTGGTATTTACCTCCCTCTGATTACTACAAACTGCGCAATTCTCGGTGCAACAATTAACGCTATTACATTTGAATATTCCTTCGCTCAGTCCATGATTTATTCCTTCGGAGCTGGCTGCGGTTACGCTGTAGCAATGATTATCTTCGCAGGAATCCGTGAAGAGAAGATGAATGACCTCGGAGACGCTGTTCCTGCAGCATTCAGAGGAGTTCCAATCATTCTGGTTGCAGCTACAATCATGTCACTCTCATTCATGGGCTTCACAGGAATGTTCCAGTAAGGAGGTGCAGTAATGAGTGGTATTTTAACACCTGTATTAATCGTTGCTGTCATCGGTCTTGTATGCGCAGGACTTCTGGTAGTAGCATCTAAGGTATTCGCTGTAGAAGTAGACGAGAGAGTTACTAAGGTTAGAGAGTGTCTCCCTGGAGCTAACTGCGGTGGATGCGGATTCGCTGGCTGCGATGACTACGCAGCTAACCTCGTAGAAGACGAAACTTTACCATGCACAAAGTGCGCACCTGGTGGTGCAGCAGCAGCTGAAGCAATCGCAGCTGTTCTCGGAAGAGATGCTGGTTCTGTAGAACCACAGGTTGCACAGGTTATGTGTAATGGTACTTGCGACAAGTCCAGAACTGTCCTTGAGTGGCAGGGACTCCAGTCATGCAAGGGAGCTAAGGGTTGGTTCTCAACTCCTAACGCTTGTATGTTCGGATGTATCGGACTTGGCGATTGCGTTAACGCATGTGAGTTCAATGCTATCGGCGTAGTAAACGGCGTAGCAAGAGTTAACAGAGACGAGTGCGTTGCTTGCGGTAGCTGCGCAGCTGTATGCCCACAGAGCATCATTCAGCTCGTTCCTAAGAAGAGTCAGGTTCACGTTCTGTGCTCATCCACAGACAAGGGCGCTGTAGCTCGTAAGAACTGCGATAACGCTTGTATCGGATGCATGAAGTGTACTAAGGCTTGTAACTTCGACGCTATCACAGTTGAGAACAACAAGGCTTCCATCGACTACAGCAAGTGCAAATCTTGCGGTATGTGCGTAACTCAGTGCCCAACTGGCGCTCTGAACACACTCAAGGAGATGACTACAGCTTCATTCGCTAAGCTGAAGGAGAACACTGATAAGGCAATCGAAAAGAAGAAAGCAGCAGCTAAGGCTGAGTAATCTTCACAAATTGCAATAAAAGACGCGGTCACAGGACCGCGTCTTTTTTACTATTTATATATTCAATATACTTGAGATATACTCGAAGTGAGAAAAACAGTTACCGGAACAGAGTTTCAATGCTTTGTAAAGAAGGGTAACTGTCTTTTTTCCTTTCTTCAATAATAAAGGTTAGGAATATATAGCCTTTCGCTATATATTCCGTTCATTTTTATATAAAAAACCTGCACATAGAGAGGTAAAGACAGTTACTCGTAAGTCGCAATCGTTGCGAATGATGATGGGTAACTGTCTTTTGTTTTTTTACGAAAAATGATGTCATGTGAAAGCTGTCAAGAGATAGTTCAATTTTTCTGAGAAACAATTAGACGCATATTTAATCTTTATTTACGCATTATTATCTAAATTCCCACAAATGAAGCAGAATATACGCAGCATTGCAGCTGATAGAATAATTGCCTCGCAAACAGGGTGTATAATTCGAGTAAATTGAAAATTGCGAGGTGAAATATGTTAGCGGAATGCGTAAATGCGATAACAATGGAAAGCGAGTATCAGCGTCGTCTTTTGAAAACAATGAAAAAGCGTTGGAAAGAGCTGAACGTTCATGCGGATTATGAGCTATATGCGAATTTTCAGAGAAACAATCTTAGATACTATATGTGCAGAAAAGGCGACATGAAAAGTAATAGAAAATACATCTCAAAGAAAGAGGTCTCTTTGCGCAAAGAGTTACAAGAACGTTTCTATCTGGAACGAGCGATTGCCTTGTGTCAACAGAACATAGAAATGCTGGATTTAGTTAAAGACAGCTACAATTCTATTGATCCTATCGATGTTGTACGAAATGCCTCCCTTGCATATCAGGAGCAGGAGAATGCAACTAGACTTGTGTATGGATATGAGAAAGAGACAATGTGGAAGAAGAAAAAACTTGCGTGGAAAGCCAAGTTTAAAGTTCCAAATCCGGAGAAGCTTAGGCATATTGCTGGTGATGGTACTGCTACCAGATCAAAGTCAGAAGCCTTAATCATCGATTTACTTAATATGAAGGGTATTCCATATGTGTATGATTATCCAATGAAATTATATAGCAAATTAAAGTGGCCTGATTTCATTATTTGGGATAAGAAGCACAATAGAGAATTGGTCATTGAACATTTGGGCATGATGTATGATCAAGAATATAGAGAGAATCAGACCGAGAAGCTCGGCTTGTACATTCTGGAAGGGTACGTGCCGAATGTAAACCTGCTTCTGACTTTCGATGATAAGGATGGGATCATTAATGTTCCTGCAATCAGCAGGATGATAGATGCCTTTATGTGTATATGATTGGTTGTTTGGCCAAAATATGTCAAAAGTCAGTTACCAATCGTGTTCTGCAAGCCTTACGGCTTTCCGGTAACTGACAAGTGCTCGATGTAAAGCGTAAAAAAAAGAAGAATAATCACTATTTTGCTTATAATTAGCGGCAAAACACTGTAATATGAGAGCCCGAGATAATGGAAAATGAAAAAAGACAGTTACCGTCTAAATGAAACCCTTGCAAAAATTAAGCGGTAACTGTCTTTCTGTATTCACTTAATAATCAAAGCTAATTAGAACCTATTTATTTAGTTCAACGCCGGCTGTATGCTCGACTGTGCCATCTCTTAGGATGAATACAGCCTCGACGCCGTCAATTCCTTCGATGAATTTGCGGGCATCTTCATAGCCTTTGATAAGGCAGGTTGTGCTAAGGGCGTCGCAGTCAACTGATTTGCCAATGTCAGCGATGATAGTTACGGCGTTGAGATCATTGTCGATTGAATAGCCGGTCTCTACATCAAGGATGTGATGGTAGAGCTTGCCGTCAACCTCGAACATTCTCTCATAAACGCCTGAAGTAACAGTGGTTTTATCTGCAATATTGACGCTTCCAACAATCTCGGTTCTATCGCTGAATGGGGCCTCGATGCCGATGTTGAATCCTTCGCCATCAGGCTTGCTGCCGATACAGATGATATTGCCTCCGAGGTTGACGATTCCTGAAGTTACACCATCCTCCTTCATAAGTTCTGCCATTCGGTCTCCGATATAGCCCTTGGCAATTCCACCGAGGTCAATCTTCATCTCAGGATCGGTAAGTCTAACCTTGTTGCCATCAATCTCAACACATTTATAGCCAACGTGCTGAACGGCCGCATCAAGATCAGCCTTATCAGGGAGAACCGGTTCAACTGCATGGAAATCCCAGAGGTCTGTTAGTCTGCCAACAGTGATGTCGAATCTTCCATCCGACAACTCCGCATACTTTAGGCCAGCGTTGATAAGATCTCTGGTGTAGTCACTGACTTCAACCCACTGACCGCCTGCCGAATTAATCTTCGATACGTCGGAAGCCTCTTGCGTCTTGGATAGCGTTTTGTCCAGTTCGGCGCAGAGGTCGTAAGCGTCATCGATAGCTTTGTTAGCGGTCTTCTCGTCCAGATAGTTTCCAGTGCTATATACAATCAGATTACAGGCTGTATCCAGCAAATAATTCTCACGAGAAACCGTCTCGGGTTCCTTGCTGCAGCCGGTCTGTGTTATAATCATTGCAGTTATTAATAATGTAAGGATGCCAAATCGGGCAAGTCTCTTCATCGGGTGTCCTTTCTAGCGCGCCGCATTCGCGGTCTGAGTCGTTAAAGTCATATGAAACAGTATATCAGAAAAGCGGACATTATCTTGTTAATAGTTCTTATCATCGTCGGGCTGGCTAGCACGGCATATGTTGCTATGTCCAGAACAGGCGGTGATACTGTCATCATTGAGCAAAACGGCAAGATGTATGCCAAATATTCGCTTTTCGAGGACAGGTCCGTGACCATCGAGGGTAAACACAGTACAAACATTGTTACCATCAAAGGTGGTCAGGTGTGGATGGAAGAATCTACTTGTAAGAATCAGGTGTGCGTTCGTCATAGCAAGATTAGTGCCGGTGGCGAGAGCATCATCTGTCTTCCTAACAGAGTAGTCGTCCGCGTTGAAGGCAAGGGAGGTGGATACGATGCAGTCACAAGCTAATTCACCTCGCAAGAGATCATCCGCTCAGATGGTTGCACACATCGCGCTGCTCGCCTCACTGGCCCTGATATTCTCATATGTCGAAGCAATTATACCATACAATCCGGGCATCCCGGGCGTTAAACTCGGAATTGCCAACATCGTTACTGTAATTGCTCTCTACAAATTCGGTTGGAAGGATGCAGCAGCAGTCAGCGTAATCAGAATTGTGCTTGCAGGCCTTCTGTTCAATGGCATCTTCGGAATGTTCTACGCACTCGCTGGAGCTACAGTTTCATTCATCGGAATGTGCCTGCTGAAGAAGACCAAACTCTTCTCTGTCGTAGGAGTAAGTATGGCAGGTGGCGTACTTCACAATTTAGGCCAGTTGCTTGTAGCTGCAGCGTTGATTGAAGATCTCAGGATGTT
Source organism: Candidatus Crickella equi (assembly GCA_018064755.1). Classification (GTDB taxonomy): domain Bacteria; phylum Bacillota; class Clostridia; order Peptostreptococcales; family Anaerovoracaceae; genus Crickella; species Crickella equi. The sequence goes on from JAGHUP010000020.1 coordinate 68,095, forward strand.
CTTCTACTTCCCGGTACTCCTCTTCAGTGGTATCGCTGCTGGAATAGCAATCGGAGTTGGTGTAACACTGGTACTGAAAGTTTTGAAATATTAAATAATGAAAAAAGACGCGGTCTCAGGCCGCGTCTTATATATTGTAAAGATTAGAATTTGAGGTGAATTCTCTTGGCAAGAAGTTCTGCAACGATTGATGCAATTACAACCTGGATGAGGTTGAATGGTATGCATGCCGCAGCTTCGAGCCAGATTCCGAAGAGCATCAGTTCTGAAGCGAAGTAAGCTGCAACTGCCGCAAGACCGGATACAATGAGTCCGATGAACTCGATGCGCTGAACTCCCAGAATTGTGTGCTCTGGATTGCGCTTTCTGGAGATGTCCAGGAAGATGCCGAATATCAGCACAAGAATCAGCTTGCAGAAAAATGTCCATGGTGCCCAGAATGCGAAGCCTCCCATTAGGTCGGCGAGCGTCGCGCCGACGCTGCCTGCGAAGCAAGCGTATGGTCTAGGGAGTAGGATTACTGCGAGCAGGATGACTGCGTCACCGAGGTGAATGTAGCAGTCAGGGCCGACCGGAATTTTCAGCAGCAGAGTACATACGAGAACCAATGCTGTCATCAGAGCCGTTGTAACCAGTAATTTAGTTTTCTTATCTCTATTAGTCAAATAATTTCTCCAAATCTATTCCAAGATTAAGTGACGGGTTATATAATAACATCATACTGCACTTAATGAAATATGCACTTTTGAAATTTTAGAGAGGTACAGATTTAAATGAAGGAACTGATACTTAATTTGGACAGCAATGCGACAGATATGTTGTATCTTCAGATATATAACTCAATTAAGTCAGAGATAATGAGCGGCGCCCTGGAAGAGGGTACCAAGCTGCCATCACTGCGCAAACTTGCAGATAGCAATTCTGTTAGTGTTACAACTGTTGAGTCAGCTTATGAGCAGCTCCTGCTCGAGGGTTATATTGAGAGTAGGCCCAAATCAGGTTACTATGTTGCGAGCACTGTGGACATGGAATCGTTTGATGCGCCGCTCCACACGGAGGAATTAGATAACAGCGTTCAGGCCGTTAAGAGAAACATTGCTGCACAGGAGAGACCTGCTATTTATGATGCAGAGTCCTTCGACTGGAGTAAGTGGAAGAAGTGCATGAACAAAGTGTTCAATGAATGCGCTCATATGTTGCAGACAGAGGCTGACGTTAAGGGCGAGCCTGCCCTTAGACAGGAAGTTGCCAGATATCTGTATCAGAGTAGAGGCGTTAAGTGCCATCCGGATCAGATCATAATTGGAGCAGGAAGTCAGCAGATGGCTATGATGCTCGCCCGCATTATGAAAGCGAATGGTGTTACTAATGCGGCAACAGAGACACCAGGATATGGTCCTATCCGTGAAATATTGAAAGAAGAAGGAATCCCTGTAACAGAGATTCCTATGAGAGATAATGGAATTGAGATTGAGAAATTGCCTCTGGGCAAGAAGACTGTTGTCTATGTCAATCCTTCCAATCAGTTCCCTACGGGATCAGTAATGCCGGTTGGTAGAAGATATGAATTGATAAAATGGGCTGTCGAGAACGACAGCTACATTCTGGAAGATGACTACGACGCAGAGTTCAGATATCGCGGCAAGCCAATCCCGGCAATGCAGGGCCTTGATCTCACAGGAAGAGTGGTCTATTTTGGCTCATTCTCATCGACGCTATACGCAGCCATCAAGATTAGCTATATGGTACTGCCGCAGGAACTGATGGAGATCTTCGAAAATAATCGCAAGATGTACAGCCAGACTTGTTCTAAAGCTGAGCAGCTCTGCCTTGCTTTCTATATGGAGTCCGGATATTTCTATCGTCATATTAAAAAGCTTCGCCACCTATATGCGGCGAAGCTCGATGTTGCGATGAATCTTCTGTCCGAAACACCTGGTTTGTTAGAGCCGGTTGACTCCAAATCAGGCATCGCTATTATGCTGAGAATCCGAAGCGACAGGAGAGCAGCGGAGATATGTCAGATTGCGTACAACCTGGGACTAACAATGTATCCGGTTGACGACCTCTGCAGTGATGATGTGAAAGTGGTTTATTTCTACTTCCATCGTGTGCCAGAGGCTTTGCTCAAGTTACTCGTTAAACAGTTTATCAGTAAAATCAAGGGGTAGGTTGTAGCAGTTACTGCGATAGTAGTCGATTAGAGCAGGGAAGTCGTCCGCGCGACCTTCTCCGAACGTCGCATCCAGCTCGGCAACCAGCTCGCTCGCGATCACTTCGATCTCGCCAGCTCGCACTGCCGCTTTGCCCTCGTCGCAGCCCTCGTCCTGCAGCCAACCAACCGTCTGGCGCAGCTCCTCGGGTACCTCGCTCGGAATGACATTGACACCGACACCAATAACAATACAGTATCTGCCGGAGCCACTAGGGTCATCCACTCGCTCGGACAGAATGCCCGCAACCTTGCGCTCGCCCCTGTATATATCGTTAATCCATTTAATGGCCAGGGCCTCGCTGCAATGTTGCTGTAGGACTTTATGAACTATTGCGGCCGCTACAACAGTCACCTGCTGTAACTCGCTTAGTGCATAATTGCCCTCACAAACATAACTCAGATAAACGCCCTTGCCCTTGGGAGAATAAAAACTCTTCCCGTAGCGGCCGCGGCCTTCAGTCTGTTCGTCGGCAATCACAGCGAATTGCAACTCAGGTCTGTCCCCGTGTTGCAATCTTGCAATTTGGGTCTGACCCTCGGTTGCAGCGAAAGTATTAGTTGAATTAATAGAGTCTAATTTGATAATCTTAATCATAAGTAGATAATACACAAGGAAATTAGTATGTACAAGTTTTTAGTAACAAATGATGATGGCATCGAATCAATAGGCCTTCTTACCGTAGTAAAGTCTTTATCTAGACAAGGTGAGGTCTATGTTGTTGCGCCTGCCGAGCAGCAGAGCGCAATGAGTATGGCACTTACGTTCAGAGAATCGGTTAATCCAGTAGCAGCAGAAGTTGAGGGCGCAGTTGCAGCCCACGTTATTGACGGAACACCTGCTGACTGTGTTAAGTGGTGTCTTGATTTCTATAAGGACCAAGTAGAATTTGACTTCATCATCAGTGGTATCAATCTCGGCTACAATATGGGAACAGGCCAGTTCTACTCTGGAACTGTTGCTGCAGCCAGGGAGGGCGCGCTTCAAGGCATACCTTCAATCGCCCTTTCCGTTGAAGACCACCACGCAGTTAACTTCACATACATCTGTGAGATGATTCCAGAACTCCTCAAAATGAGCAAGAGACTCGATCCTCACACCTTCCTCAACGTCAACACACCTAACCTTCCAGCGTGGAAGATCAAGGGCGTTAAAATAACTCAGGGCGCGCCCCATGAATATGGCGACGTCTATCATTTCCATCCACAGGATGATGGCTCATACCAGATGAAGGTTACTATTACTGATCTCGATGAGAGCCTGGACAATGACTTCAATGCAATAGCTGCAGGCTACGCAACTATTACACCGTTCACTCCGGGTAGTGAGGACAGAGCTGCACTGAGACAGCTGCAGGGATATGCAACAGAAGAACCAATCTGTATCTTCCTTGATGCTCAGGAGAAAATTGCTGGAGATATCAGAAAGAGACCTCGTTGGGAGGCCAATATCACCAAATGGGCGAAAGCCATCAACAGACTTGATATGCCGGCTCTTATATCTGAGCAGCATGGATGGGGCCACACCGTTGATGGAGTTAGAGACCGCCTCCACCGCAGCGAATGCGTCGAGCGCAAAGGCTTCAATGCGATGGACTGCAAAGACTTTGCTAAACTCATTGGAAGTGGCATCATGAAGAGGGTGTATATCGCCGGACTTGAGACGCACATCTCTGTTCAGATGACTGCACTTGAACTTGCGGCGCAGGGCTACGACGTCCATATTATTGAAGATTGCTGCGCATCTAAAACAACAGAAGACCACCAGGTAGCTATCGACAATATGCGAGCTGCCGGCTGCACAATCGCTACCTGCGAGTCAGCGCTAATGGAGATTTTGGGCGGAAGCGATCATCCGGCGTTCAAATCAATCCGCGCAATCATCAGCGAAGAATAAACAGCGACACAGTTGTATTAACAGACTGTAATAAATAGAAGAGAATAATAATATTACCTTACGAGGATTTAACTCTAGCCGTATCTATAGGTAAGTTAAATAACACAGCCCCTTTTCGTATCATATAGTAGTGTGGAACTGCTCTATGAAGGGAAAGGGGATTTTTCATGAAAACTTCAATTGCGGTGCTCGACAGTAATCATATGCAGCGACTCGAGACGCTGTCTATGCTGGAAGAATATAGTAGGCGCAGGCGCATCGAGCTTTCTTGCGACGGTTACGCCAGTGGCCTGGATCTGCTGAAAGCTATTGATCTCTATGGTCATTACGATATTTATATTCTCGAAACAGACATGCCCGACATTAACGGGTTCTATATCGCGCGCGAACTTCGTGCCAGGTACAGTCACTGTAAGATAATCTATTACACCGCGAACAAAACCTTGGCGCTGAACGCATTCGAGGTGAGGGCGGACAACTATGTGATCAAACCGGCAAGTGCCGAGAGATTTGATACAGCAATCGACGGAATCCTTGATGAGCTCGAAAGCGACCGAACTCGCGCTCTTATTGAGGTCAAAACAAGAATGGGTTTCATCCGCATAGCGACTGACGACATAGCTTACGTGAACATCGATAAGCGTTGCCTGTGTTATCACCTGAAAGATGGCAGTAGCATTCACACCATTCTCCTGCGTGAGCCTTTCAAAACAGCGGTGGAAGGCTTGATGCAGGACCCGGATTTCTGCATAGCCGGCGCCAGTCTTCTCATCAATCTCAGCTCAATCAGCATAATGAATCGCCACGCCCTTATGTTCAACCACGGCGAATGGATCAGCCCGCCCCGCGCCTCCATCAAAACCATCTACCTCGCCTGGAAATGCAAAACCGAGCAAAAAGTTTCGGCTCAAAATCTTGCTTAAAACCTGAAAATAAGGTACAATCTTTCTGTTAATGTGCTGCTGTAGCTCAGCAGGCAGAGCACCACCATGGTAAGGTGGGGGTCGGCGGTTCGAGCCCGCCCAGCAGCTCCAGCGGCAACGCATAGGGCTTGAGGACGCTTAAGTCCTACTCCCAATTAATAACGTTATTTATAGGAGGATTTTTAAAAATGGCAAAAGAGCATTATGAAAGAACCAAACCGCATATTAACATTGGTACAATCGGTCACGTAGACCACGGTAAGACAACTCTGACAGCTGCTATCACAAGCGTACTTCACGCAAAGTACGGACTTGGTGGCAACGTAGCATTCGACCAGATCGATAAGGCACCAGAGGAGAAGGCAAGAGGAATCACGATCTCAACAGCACACGTTGAGTACGAGACACCAAACAGACACTACGCACACGTAGACTGCCCGGGACACGCTGACTATGTAAAGAACATGATCACAGGAGCTGCACAGATGGACGGAGCAATCCTCGTATGTGCTGCAACAGATGGACCAATGCCACAGACAAGAGAGCACATCCTGCTTTCAAGACAGGTAGGCGTACCATACATCATCGTATTCCTTAACAAGTGCGACATGGTAGA
>JAGHUP010000018.1 GCA_018064755.1 Candidatus Crickella equi
AAAATTAAAAAAATAGGCCTTTCTACTTGCATTCTCCTCCCCTTTTTCCCCGGCTCCGTGCCCCCCTGCCCCCGTGCCAAACGGGTACATTCTCCCATTGTCCCCGTTTGGAACGGGCTCAGGGGTACACGGAACGGGCTAAGTGGTGCATTTTTATTTTTTATGCTTTTGGCGCCATTCTTTGATAGCTTCGTAACGTTCTTTAAAGCGTGGTTCGAAGCCCTGGTTGCCAGGGTGATAATATTCTGTACCGCGTAGTGACTCAGGCAAGCATTCCATGTCTGCGATTTTGTCCTCTGTATCGTGGGCATAGATATAGCCTTTGCCGTAGTCCAGGTCTTTCATCAGCTGGGTTGGAGCGTTGCGAATCTGCAGTGGAACAGGCTCTGCCAGCTGCTTGTTGGCGTCGGCCGCAGCCTCCATATAGGCTACTTCCATTGCATTGGACTTCGGCGCGAGAGCGTTGTAGATGACTGCTTCGGTGAGGTGGACGTTGCATTCTGGTGGGCCAATGAGGTGGCATGCCTGGAATGCTGCTACTGATAGCTCGAGCGCCCTAGGGTCGGCAAGGCCGACATCCTCAGCCGCGAAGCGGGTTACCCTGCGGGCGATGTACATAGGATCTTCACCTGACTCGAGCATTCTTGCGAGCCAGTAAACTGCCGCATCGGCGTCGGAATTGCGCATTGATTTGTGCAGAGCGGAGATCAAATTGTAGTGTTCCTCGCCGTGTTTATCGTAGAGCAGAGACTTCTTGGAAGTGCACTGCTCGAAGTTCTCAGTTGTTACTGTAATGGTCTCCTTACCAGTCTCAGGATCTGTACTGGTCTCACCGTTCAGAATTACCATTTCCAAAGTGGACAGTGCAGTTCTTGCGTCTCCGTTGGCAAATCCGGCGAGCGCATTAATAACATCATCACCAATTCTAATGTCCTGGTCGCCAAATCCGCGAGGGTCATTGATGGCATTTCTGATGAGCTGTGCGATGTCGTCCTGAGTCAACTGCTGGAGAACGAAGACTTTGCATCTTGAGAGAAGGGCGCCGTTAACCTCGAAAGATGGGTTCTCGGTAGTCGCACCAATCAGAATAATGCTACCCTTCTCAACGAATGGCAGGAAGGCATCCTGCTGCGCTTTGTTGAATCTATGAATCTCGTCGATGAAAACAATTGTCTTGGCTCCAACTGCAGTCATTCTGTCAGCCTGCTGCATGACTTCTTTAATCTGCTTGATGCCGCTGGTTACGGCACTAAAAGTGATGAACTGAGCATCAGTTGAGCCAGCGATAATCTGGGCCAAAGTAGTCTTGCCGACTCCCGGTGGACCCCAGAATATCATCGAGCTGATTCTATCCTGCTCAATCAGCTTGCGCAGAACTTTGCCCTCGCCAACGAGATGCTGCTGTCCAACATACTCGCTAAGGTTGCGCGGGCGCATTCTTGCTGCCAGCGGCTGATTGTTATTCTCTTGTTCAAAGATTGAAATTTGACTCATTTTATTTTACGGAAAATCCCTCTCTCTTGAGTTTGCCGATTTCAATTATCTTGCTTAGTGTATCCAAGTCTACATTACCGCCGGAAACTATGCAAACCGTTTTCTTGGATGTGTCAACTTTGTGGAACATGAAGGCAGCAAGGCCTGTAGCGCCCGCGCCCTCTGAAACCAGCTTTGGTCCCTCCAGCATTGATACTATTGCTGCACAGATTTCATCTTCATCAACAATTACGATGTCGTCTACGTACTTATCACAGAGCTCGAAGGTAAGACTTCCCGGTGTTAGAACGTGAATACCGTCAGCGAAAGTCTTGGCATCAGGAATTGTCATAACCTTCTGATTGGCATAAGACTTGTACATTGATGGAACGTTGGATGACTGAACTCCTATTACCTTGCATTCAGGCTTAAGTGCCTTGACTGCAACTGCAACGCCAGAAACAAGTCCGCCTCCGCCAATAGGTACGAGTATCTGCTCAACATCAGGCATCTGTTCTAATATCTCGAGGCCCAATGTTCCCTGTCCGGCGATTACCTCAGGGTCATCGAACGGATGAACGAATGTGTACCCTTCTTCTTTGCAGAGACGTTCTGCCTCAGCTGCGGCATCATCATAAATGCCAGGCACCGGAACAACTTCTGCTCCATAGCCTGCTGTTGCTTCCTTCTTCATTGCAGGAGCGCCTTCAGGCATGCACACGATTGATCTAGCACCCCTCATGGTCGCTGCAAGCGCAACTCCCTGTGCATGATTGCCAGCTGAACAAGCCACGATTCCTCGTGCCGCCTCCTCGTCAGTAAGTGTCATAATTTTGTTAAATGCACCCCTCAGTTTGAAGGATCCGGTTCTCTGAAGGCACTCTGCCTTAAAGAAAACATTAGGGCTAATCTTCTTAGCTGTGACGATTGGTGTTCTTCTCACATCATCCTTCATTATCTCAGCAGCTTTCTTAATCATTTCAAGAGTAACTTGTTCTGACATTTCAACCCTCCTATAATTTCTTCTCTAACAGCACTAAGTCGACGCTCGGAATTCCGTTGAATACGGTCGGCACAATGTCGGCTTCTCTATATCCCAATGTTGGATAGAATTTTCTTGCAATTCTGTTGTTTGCATTGGTGTCCATTCTGAGTACAGGACAGTTCATTTCTCTTGCCAAGTCCTCATAGTATTGGACAAAAGCGGCACCAATGCCGTTCTTATGATGCGCCGGGTCTACGGCCAAAGTGTGAAGCACCAGCACTTCGTCGTCAGTTGCCTCGTATTCCCAGTTTGCACCTTCATATACATCAACTTGAAGTTGGTTGATGATGGCGGTTGCAACAATCGCGCCATCGTCTTCGCATACATAGAGGTCGCCGCGATTGCAGGCTGCCTCTGCTGTCTCCTTAACCGGATACACTCCTCTCAGCCAGCAAGTCGTAGTAATGCCGGCAGCCTCTGCATCATGAACATGTTCATAGATGCAGGCAACCGCCTCTACGTCTTCCCTATTCGCTTTTCTGAATTTCAATTCTTTCATTTTCTAAAATCGGGTCGGTCCACATCTGTCCATTTCGTCAGTTTTGGGACACTCCTCTATATCACCTGAGCAAATACCTCTCCTATATTGTCATTGATAACAAGATCGGCAAGGCTATCTGCGGATGTTGAAGATTTATTAATTAATACCAGGTGCTTACCTCTGAAATAGTGAATCAGTCCAGCAGCCGGATACACAATCAGTGTTGTGCCACCGATTATCAGTGTATCTGCCTTGGAGATTGCATCTACCGCACCCTGAATTACAGCCTCGTCGAGGCCTTCCTCATACAGTACAACATCAGGCTTGACCCTGCCACCACACTTTGGACAACGTGGCACGCCATCAGCGTCCAAGACGAACTTCTCATCATAGAATGCATGGCAGTCCTCGCAATAGTTACGCAAAGTCGAGCCGTGCAATTCATACACCACCTGGCTACCCGCCTTCTGATGCAGACCATCGATGTTCTGTGTTACGACAGCTTTGACTTTGCCCTGTCTCTCGAGTTCAGCGAGTGCCTTGTGGCAATCGTTAGGCTCCGCATCAGGATAGATTAATTTGTCCTTGTAGAACTCGAAGAAATCCTCAGGATGTCTCACATAGAATGTATGAGAAATCATCTCCTCAGGAGATACCTCACGTCCAAGGTCCTGGTTGTAAATGCCGTTGGCAGATCTGAAGTCAGGAATACCCGACTCAGTCGACACACCAGCGCCCCCGAAGAATACGATGTTGTTGCTCTCGTCTATTATTCTCTTTAGTTGTTCGATTTTCTCATTCATGTTCCTTTTAGCCCGTTCCTAATCGGTGCATTTTTGCCCAGGCATGTCCCCAAGTTGCAATCTTGCAATTTAGGTCTGACCCGCTGTTGCATTATTTTGCCATCATGTAGATGTTGAAGATGTCTTCTGTGTTGAGTTTCTTGAAGTTGCCGATTGTTCTAGCGTCCTGGAATGTTACGCCGAGAGCGGCTGTGCGGCATTCTGCTTCACCGAAGTTCAGGCCGAGCTCACGAAGGTTAGTTGGCATATCGATTGAACGGAAGAAGTCCTCGAACTTCTCAATTGTCTTAATTGGATCGCTTTCGCCGAAAACGCCTTCGCCCAGCTTAACGAATCTGTCTCTGTTAGTGTCGAGGACGTATCTAGCCCATGAACCCCAGATTGCAGCGAGGCCTGCGCCGTGTGCTACGTCGAACTCAGCTGAGAGCTCGTGCTCAATCTGATGGCAAGCCCAGTCACCGGCGTTGTTGTTACCAGCTGCCATCAGTCCGTTGTGGGACAGTGAACCGCACCACATCAGGTTAGCTCTTGCATCGAAATCCTCAGGATTCTCGATTGCAATTGGAGCATACTTCATTACAGTCTTCAGCAGTGTGAATGACAGCTGATCCGTGAAGTCGAGAGCATATCCATCGTGGAAGTATCTCTCGAATGTGTGCATCATAATATCTGTTGAACCGCAGCCTGTCTGATATTTGCTAACTGTGAAAGTAAGCTCTGGATTCAGGAATGCAAACTTGATTCTTCCGAAGTTAGTATTAACTCCGCGCTTGTAAGTTGGAGTTGTTTCGTCATTAGTAATTACTGATGAGTCGGACATCTCAGAGCCTGTTGCTGACAGTGTCAGAACAACGCCCTGTGGAACTGCTCCCTCAACCTTTCTCTTACCGCAGTAGAAATCCCATACGTCTCCGCCGCCGTAAACGCCGTAGCTGATTGCTTTGGCACTATCGAGCGCGGAACCGCCACCTACTGCGAGGATAAAATCACAGCCTTCCTTATTGAAGAGTTCAATGCCCTTACGAACAAGGGATACTCTTGGGTTAGGAACTGCACCACCGAGCTCAACGAACTCAATGCCAGCATCTGTAAGACTCTTCTCAACTCTATCGAGCAGGCCGCTCTTCTTAACTGAACCTGTTCCAAAATGAACTAGGACCTTCTTAAATCCTGCACCCTTTAATGTCTCTCCTACGAGGTTCTCAGCGTTCTTGTCGAAGAAAACCTTAGTTGGTGTGTAATATGCAACTGTTGCCATGATGTTTACCTCCTATATCTTCATTGTCAGCGCGATTCTCTTCTTCTGGAGATCTACTGACAAAACCTTTACTTCCACTATGTCGCCAACCGATACGACTTCGAGTGGGTGTTTGATGTATTTGTCACACATCTGTGAAATATGAACGAGTCCATCCTGATGAACTCCGATATCCACGAATGCGCCAAAGTCGATAACGTTTCTTACTGTGCCCTTCAAGATCATGTCCTCAGTCAGGTCCTCCATCTCGAGAACGTCTGACTTTAGAATTGGTGCAGGCATTTCATCTCTTGGGTCTCTGCCCGGCTTCTCGAGTTCCTTCACAATATCCCTAAGTGTAGGTTCGCCAACTCCGAGCTGTGCAGCCAGATCTTTGTAGCTACTAATCTCCTTGGAGATGCCCTTGATGCCGCCAGAAGCGATATCCTTCACATCGAATCCAAGAGTCTTCAGAAGCTGCTTGGTGATGTCGTATGACTCAGGGTGCACCGCAGTACCGTCGAGCGGTTCCTTGCCACCACGAATTCTCATGAATCCCGCACACTGCTCGTAAGCCTTAGGTCCGAGTTTTGGGACCTTGAGCAGTTCCTTACGACTGCCAAATTCACCGTTCGCTTCTCGGTAGGCTACGATGTTAGTCGCTAGGGTTTTGTTGATGCCGGACACGTACTGGAAGAGCGAAGCTGAACCAGTATTGATGTCAACACCAACGTGGTTAACGCAGTCCTCAACGACAGTTGCCAAGGACTCCTCGAGCTTCTTCTGGTTCATGTCGTGCTGGTACTGACCAACGCCGACTGACTTAGGATCTATCTTAACCAGTTCGGACAGCGGGTCCTGAAGTCTTCTTGCCATTGAAGTAGCAGATCTCTGACCTACATCGAAGTTAGGGAACTCCTCTGTAGCAAGTTTGCTTGCTGAGTAAACTGAAGCTCCTGCCTCATTAACTATGATGTACTGAACGTCCAGATGTGACTCCTTGATCATGTCGCAGATGATCTTCTCTGACTCACGGCTTGCTGTGCCGTTACCGAGAGAAATCAGGTTGACATTGTACTTGGCAATCAGCTTCTTAACTATTTCCTTGGACTCCTCAACTTTGTTCTGTGGTGGAGTCGGATAGATTACTGTTGTATCCAGAACCTTGCCTGTGCTGTCGACGATAGCCAGCTTGCATCCTGTACGGAAGGCCGGGTCCCAGCCGAGCACTGTTGCACCTACGATAGGTGGCTGCATCAGCAGCTGTGTAAGGTTCTTGCCGAATACCTCGATAGCTCCATCCTCTGCTCTCTCTGTAAGCTCATTACGGATGTCTCTCTCGATGGATGGCTCAATCAGTCTCTTGTAAGCATCATCCACTACTGCTCTAAGAACAGGGCTAGTAACCGGATTGATTCGAGTAATAACCTCGCCCTCGAGGTATTCGATGATGTCTTCTCTTGGTGGCTCAATCGATACGGTAAGAATCTTCTCATTCTCACCACGGTTGATTGCCAGAATTCTGTGGCCAGGAATTTTCTCAACCGGCTCACTATATTCGTAATAAGCCTCGTAAGTCTTCTTCTCGTCTGACTCTGCATCCTTAACTGCAGACACAACGCGTCCGTGCTCGGATGTCATATTACGAATCTCAGTTCTGAACTCTGCTGAATCTGAGATTTCCTCCGCGATGATGTCCATTGCTCCTGCGATGGCGTCCTCTGCAGTAGGCACTTCCTTGCCTTCCTTGTCTGAGATGAACTGAGCTGCAACAGTCTCAAGAGGCTCCTTGATTTCCTGAGCTTTGATGATCTCAGCGAGTGGCTCAAGACCCTTCTCCTTGGCAACGCTTGCTCTAGTCTTTCTCTTCGGTCTGTAAGGTCTGTAAATATCCTCGACAGCCACCAAAGTCTCGGCTGCATCGATTGCCGCGCGGAGCTCGTCGGTCATTTTGCCCTGCTCCTCGATGCTGGCAACGACTGTCGCCTTCTTCTCCTCGAGATTGCGGAGATACTTGAGTCTCTCATCAAGCACTCTTAATACCTCGTCGTCGAGTGATCCTGTAACTTCTTTTCTATATCTTGCGATGAACGGAATTGTGTTGCCCTCGTCAATCAGACGAATGGTTGCGTCAACCTGTGACTCGCGGATATTTAGTTCTTCTGCTATTTTCTTGCTTAAATTCATTCGTTCTCCTCTCGGCAAAGCCGAATATATCTAACTTAATAATTATACCATTTAATGACTCAAATAGTTGTATCTGTCGAAAACATATTTAATTATCTGATCGCAGTCTACGTCGCGGAAACTGTCTCCTAGTTCCTGTTTGCACACATCCGCAGCTCGGCGAACACAAATCTCAATTGCTTCCTTGGTCAGCGGAGCTATCGCTACCGATCCTTCATATTCAGCAGCAACAGGATCCCTCTTGATGAAGTCCTTATAAAACTTAATCATTCCATCCCTGGCCGGATTCATATTAAGCGTCCTTGTCCTTGCTATCAGTGCCAAATTGTTGTCGAAGTTCGGCGAGAGTCCCACGATTGTTCCGTTATTTCGATCCCTCATAATTCCGAGATTCTCGTTGTGTCTATCTACATTGTTAACAATGGCATCAAACAGGATAATGCGAATATAGTCCTTGGCGAGCTCTGTATCAATCGCATTGAGTTTGTCCAGGACATTATCATAGCTATCATCGTCACCGGCGATGGATATCATAGGTTCGAAATTGTAATCGCCGGCGAAATTTCTAGTCTTGATTACGCCCGGCTCGCCCTTAACAAGTTCATATTGAGCAGTTGGTATTCCCATCAGTTCTGCCAATTGTGCAGAGAGAAGTTCTGAGAATATTTCGTATGCATTGCCTCTCTTGTACATCCACCACTCACCGTCAATTAGCTTCCAGCATTTCTCATAACTTCCGGTCAGAGTCAACTCGGGTGATAATTTGGCCTTCTTGTTGTAGATATATGTCGATCCGTTCAAAGTCACATCGCTATACAGATCTGACTCGAAACTTATGTCCCTGTATCTGAGTTTGGATCCCCTAGCTCTGAACCAGTAATTATCAGTGATAGTCGCTCCATGAGAATGCAGCGCCACGATATCGTCTGATTCACCATGGATATTCAAGACCTTCTTCAGTACGCGTGCGTTGGTTCGACTACTGTCAATCGCTCTCGATGCGAGAAAACCGGAAATATTATGGGTTCGAACAATATATAGCGGTGCTCGTTCTTCATCAATCCAACTAAGTTGTCCTTTATTAAACCTGGCCACTTCCAAATCTCCCATCATAATACTACCGGTTAACTCCATAGCTCTTTTGGAAAGAACTGGCGCATCTCTACCCGCATCTGCCAGCTTCACGAGTTCATTCTCGAGCTTCTTGCGCTCGTCCAGCTTGCCATATATATCCAGAAGGTTCTCCTCTCTGACATACTGACTCTGGATCTTGCCATTATCTAGCCACTGCAAATAATGGTATTCATGACCCTTGATTGTCTTCTTGGATATGTAACCCTTAGGAAGAGTATTAAGTTGTCTAGTCAATTCCTCGTATTTGCTCATATTGAAATACCATCAATTAGTTAACCTATATATGACTATATGTTAACCTATTTTGTAGATGATGTAAAGAAGAGATGAAAAAAGGCCGGCATCGAGCCGGTCTTAACTGTTGATATTATTGGTAATTAGCAACGAAATCTGCCAGCGCAATCCAAGTATATACCGAATAGAACATGCCGCTGTCGTCACAACCTTGATCCAGGACGCGCTTGGCATCGTCCACCGTGAATAATTTGAAGCCGTCAAATTGCTCGGAGCCTACGCAGCCGTCCTGCGTAAGTTCAGCGAGATCAGCATGTCTAATGATGATGCGAGCCATTGCGTTATTCTCGTCTGTCATTCCAGGACTTGAGAACAACATTGGACTGATTATTTCAACGCTGTCGCTATCCCTGAAAGTGATGCCAGTCTCTTCCTTGAGCTCACGAATTGCTGTAACTCTAATTGCTTCTTCCTGGCTGAGCTTCTTGTCCTCCGGATCAATAAGACCAGCAGTTGGGCTCAGCAAGAACTGTCCGATAGGATATCTATACTCCTGCGCTAATAACAGCAGTGGTTCCTTGCCATCCTGTTCGAGGACTACCTCGCAGCTGACTGCATCAGGCACAAGAGACTTAATCTCTTCAGCAGATTTGGACATAACGGTATCGTCCTGGTCCCGGCGGGTCACATCGTAGTAGTGGCTACCTTCCTTAAAGTGTATATCGAAAACCTTGATGAATTTGGTATCAAGGACTTGGTCTGTAGGATATTTGTTCATGTTTACTCCTAATGTTTTGGAATGTAACTGCTAGGGCTATCAAGCTGCTCGAGCGAGTTCATTGCAGCTCTGTAAGCAAAGATTAGAGTCATTGCATACAGGAATCCTGCAATAATATCTGACATCCAATGTGCTCCTGACAAAACTCTTGTAGCAACAGCTGCAATCATCAGTATCCATAGAAGTGTTGTGAGAATGTTCTTAAGGCCCTTGCTCTTAATGTAGTATCCGAGCTGCATCAGTGCTCCGGCAATTACTACGATTGCCATAGCAGTATGTGATGATGGGAATGATGCCTCAACTCCAGCTTCACCTGGAATTATTACAGGTCTGTAGTTGATAACAACTTTCTCGAAAAGTACGTACATTGCAAATACTGCAAAATACATTCCACCAAGTGCCAAGATATTCTTGTCTACCTTGAGTAGGCTGCGGCGCTTGATTAGCTGCACCAGTCCTACCATTGCAAAAGTCAAGAATACTGCAATGACAACATATCCCAACAGCCCTGCAATATTATATAAAGTCTCGTTAAATCCTAGCGCCGCAGCTACCTTGGCATTGATGCTAGCAAATCCTACGCTAGTACCTTCAGGTCCAATTGCCTGAACGTCAACCAGCTTAACCGCAGCTGTAAAAGCCATTGTCAGCGCCAGGAAAATAATTGTTCTAATTAGGTCTTTATTCTTCATTTTCTATCTCCTCCATTATCACGATATTACCTCGTAATAATGACAATTAATTATACTACTTTCTAACAAATTTATTAAGAAAAATCAGGCGTGTTGAATATATCCACTAATAGCATCAGCAAGTTCATCCGCACTGCAATCGAACTCACCAGCTATCCACTTTTCAGCCATTGCGAGACCGCCGAAAGCGGACATTAGCATTTTGATATGAACTGGATTGCGAAGGTCTAGACCTGTAATCCACTGAGGTTTCTCTTCCGTCTTGCCGAAGATTTTATCAAGTATTGCAGTTTCCAATTGTTGCGGACTAGAGCTCTTAAACAGTATGCGGCAAACACGTTTGTTATCTTCCAAGTACTCGAAAAACTTACGCAATTCCCCTTGAACAGGTGCGTCACTGTAAAGATTGATACGAGGTGTCTCATTAACAATGTCTCTCTCTATCTCCTCAAGCAGGTCGAACTGATTGCCGTAATGAGCATAGAAAGTGGATCTATTGACATCCGCCAGGTCACATATTTCCTTGATTGAGATTCTGCTGATGTGCTTGTCCTCCATGAGTTCAAGCAATGCATCTTTCAGAATCTTCTTGGTCATTCTAACTCTTCTGCTGTCTGTTGTTTTATCCATAATAAAATGGTTCCTCCAATCCAACATTTTCTGCAAATGTGTTGCGTACGCGTCGTTGCAAAAACAATTGATGGTTGTTTTTACAACACCGTGTTGGTATTTTTATTATATAGTAAACTGTATAAAAAGGGAACGCGTATATACATGAATAATCAGATTGATCTCGAGAAAATGACAGATGAAGAATACAAAGCCATGAAGGCTGCCGAAATGGCAGAAGCCAAGGCATGGATGGATGCCATCGCAGCTAGCGATGACCCAATTGTTATGTACAAAATAGGACGTCCGGTATGCGACCTTAAGCAGCTCTTCGAGTCCAGTGCCGAGCAATTCGGTGACAAGGTTCTCTACCATCAGGTTATGAAGGGCGACAAGGAGTTCAGTACTATCTCCTATCGCGAGGCGCTTACTCATGTTCAGGGTCTTGGAACAAGACTCATCAATTTGGGCCTCAAGGGAGCTCACATTGGTGTTATCGGACCTAATTGCTATGAATGGGTTGAGTCATATCATGCTATTATTGGCGGAACAGGAATTGTAGTTCCATTGGACAGAGAGCTTCCTAAAGAAGAGCTTTCTAATCTGTGTAATGTTGGCGGTATCACTGCTGTAATCTGTTGCTCGGACAAGCATTACAAAATGTTCAAGGAAATCAAAGACGAAGGCTCAACAGACCTCGAATTTGTCATTGGCATTAATATGGATTCCCATGAGGATCCTGACGACGGCCTCTATTCATGGAATCTCCTTCGCGAAGAAGGAATGCAGCTCGTTAAGGATGGAGACAGAAATTTCCTTGATGCAAGAATCAGAAACACAGATCTTGCTGCAATCATCTTCACATCCGGAACAACGGGCGTTGCCAAGGGCGTAATGCTCAGCCACAGAAATCTCTGTGCAGACGTTATGATTTCCCAGCCATACCTGGAAGTAAGACCATCCGATATTTTCTTCTCAGTACTGCCACTGCACCACACTTATGAGTGCACATGCTCAATGCTCGAAGGTCTGTATATGGGATCTTCCCTCGCTTTCTGCAGAGGCCTTAAGTACATCACAAGAGATATGCAGATGGTTCAGCCAACTTTCCTGCTGGCAGTTCCTGCTATCTACGAGAAATTCTACAGATCAATTAATAAGTCCCTCGTTAAGCAGGGTAAGGATAAATCATTTAAGAAACTGATGGCAATCAACGCTGTCACAAGCAAACTAGGTATCAACGTAGCCGGATCAGCTATCGAGAAGATCACCGCTCAGTTTGGTGGCAAGATCAGAATGTTCATCGCCGGTGGTGCCAAAGTGGACCCGGATGTGCTCGCGTTCTTCCGTAGCCTGGGCATTAAGACTCTGCAGGGTTACGGCCTGACGGAGACAGCTCCTATGGTTGCTCTGAATCCTGACCAGTGGAAATATATGAAGAATGATAGTGCGGGAAGAGTATTCATGCACACTGAATATAAGGTTGTTAATCCTGATGAGAACGGCAATGGCGAGCTTTGTTTCAGAGGTCCTCAGGTAATGCTGGGTTACTACAACAATCCTGAAGCTACCGCTGCTTGCATGGAGGATGGATGGTTCCATACCGGTGACCTCGGCCACATCGATGACGATAGATATGTTTACATCACTGGACGTATGAAGAACGTTATTATCGCTGCTAACGGCAAGAACGTCTTCCCAGAGGAGCTCGAGGAAAAGCTACTGCGCAGCAAGTACATCGAGGAATGTATGGTCTGGGCTGATGAGACTGGCGAGACTGGTCACAAAGGCATCTGGACAACACTTCGCCTCGATCAGGAACACATCGAGGAAGCTCTTGGCAAAGATGCCGATGAAGAATCTATTCGCAAGCTGATTGATTCTGAAATCGACGCAGTCAATGAGCAGAATCCTGATTGGAAAGCAATTAGAAACTTCCGTATCAGAAAGACAGACTTTGTAAAGACAACAGGAATGAAGATCAAGCGATTCGTTCCGGAGAATAAAGAAGCATAAAAAGCAATTAGCTAACAAAGCAAAAATGAGCCACTGAGCCCGTTCCTAATTGGTACATTTTTTGAAATGTACCAATTAGGAACGGGCTGAGGGGCTCATTTTTACATCTTTAATAGCATTTTTACCAATTGCCTTGGCGGAATTCTTCTATCATTGTTGCTGTCAAGCTAACGAAGTTGTTAGGCTCTGGCAGTTCGTCTCTCTTCATGAACTCAGCGCATGCAAGTTCCTCTTCATCAAGAGTTACTGTGTCATCACCTTCAAGGTCGCAGAAGTATCCGAGTGAGATATTGCCTGCGAAGCCCCATGGCTGCGAGCCGTAGTACTGAACGTTGGTTGCTTTAAGGCCAACTTCTTCCATTACTTCTCTTACAACTGTCTCTTCAGCTGTCTCACCTATTTCGCAGAAACCGGCGAGCAGCGCCCTGCCATTAGATTGTGGTCTATTAGCATATTTGCTGGTCATCAGGCTATCGCCGTTACGGAGTCCGATGATTACAGCAGGGTTGATTCTTGGGAATATCATATTGCCACAGTCCGGGCACTTTACCATTCTAAGTTTATCATCATGAACAGTTGGCTTGCCGCATCTACCGCAGAATTTATTATCCTTGTACCAGTTAGCCAGATGGTTAGCCGTCATTCCTGCCATACACATAGGCGTGCACATTCTAAGAGCTCTCATTGATTCGAATGTGTATCCTTCAGGCAGTTTAGCTGTAGCACCGTCCTTCAGCAGGAAGAATCTTGTCTCATCTATTGAGAATAGATATCTAAGGTCCTGCATCTCAACCTCAAGTTCTTTCACCTGAGGAATCTCGATATCATCGTCGAGCAATCTTATGAAGATTTTGCCATCTTCGAATACGAATACATAATCCTCGGCTGTTGCAACTGCAGCAGGATCATATTGATTGTCAAATTTCTTATTTCCAATATCTTGAATCATTTTAGTGCTCCCTTATATGCCAGCAATGCTGCCATTGTTTTGGAATCGGTTATTTCAAATTTGTATATTTTATCAATTAAGTCGTCAAGCTCCCAGGCCTCAACGGTAATCTCTTCATCCGGATCGAGATTCTGCTGAGTCTTGCGAAGATTGCGTGCTACATAGATGCTAATAAATTCATCGAGAAAAGCAACCGTTGTATTGACATCGATTAGATGTTCAAAATCATCTGACGCATAGCCGGTCTCTTCCTCAAGCTCGCGAATAGCGCAGTCGAGTTTGGGTTCATCAGGACTGTCAACTTTGCCTGCAGGCAGCTCAAGTGTATAACGCTGGAGAGCATGACGGTATTGGCGAACCATCAGGATTTTGCCATCATCCATAACAGGAACAACTGCAGCCGCTCCGTCATGATGAATAAAGTCCCAGTGTGCCTGAGTTCCTTTAATCTCTACGAGGTCATCGAAAACATCAATGACTACGCCCTTATAAGCATGTTTTCTTTCAATAAGTTTTACTGGTTTGTCCATTGTCCTATTTGCATTGAGCACTTTCTAGCGCGGCATAATGACCGCCTGCGGCGAGAAGTTCGTCGCGAGTGCCTTGTTCAAGAATACTTCCATTTTCTACTACTGCTATACAGTCCGCATTGCGAACTGTCGAAAGTCTGTGTGCAATTACGATGCATGTACGACCGACTGAAAGCCTATCAAAGCTCTCCTGAATGCGGCTCTCTGTCACGCTATCCAGTGCGGAAGTTGCCTCATCGAGAATAAGAATTTTAGGATTCTTCAGGAATACTCTAGCGATAGAAATACGCTGTTTCTGTCCGCCGGAAAGAATCACTCCGCGCTCACCAACGTATGTGTCATAGCCATCAGGCATTGCCATAATATCTTCATGAATCTCAGACAGTTTGGCTGCCTCGATTACCTCTTCATCAGTTGCATCAGGTCTGCCATAGCGTATGTTGTCCATAACAGTGCCGGCAAAAAGAAATACGTCCTGCTGGATGATTCCGACCGCATTGCGGAGACTCTTCTGCGTCACGTCGCGAATGTCAGTACCATCAACCATAACCTTACCCGCGGATACATCGTAGAATCTCGGTATGAGATGACAGATGGTCGTTTTGCCACCGCCTGACGGACCGACAAGTGCGAATGTTTTGCCAGGCTCGACCTTGAAACTAACATCATGAAGAACCTCTCTTCCGTTGCTGTAAGCGAACGTAACATTTTCGAATGAAACCTCGCCATTAACGTCAGCGAGCTCGGTAGCGTCTTCAGCATCCTTAATATCTGACTCAGTGCGCATTACCTCGAGGAAGCGCTCGTAGCCGGCTGTACCCTGTGAAAAAATCTCCATGAACTGAGCGAGTTTTCTAACAGGAGTTGTAAATGTTGAAACGTAGAGAGTGAATGTAATCAGATCTACGTAGTTGATATTATTACGCATTGTAAGATATCCACCAACGGCGATAACGGCAACCTGCATGATACCAACGGTCGCCTCAACGCTAGAGTTGAAATATCCCATTGCTTTGTAATAACCAATCTTGCTGTGCTTGAATCTATCGTTGCTCTCACGGAATTTGGCAATCTCGATATCCTCGTTTGCGAAAGCCTTAGCAACTCTAATGCCGGAAATACCGCTCTCAATTGCTGCGTTAATCTCACCGGTGCGAGCCTTTACTTTCTTGTTGCGAACAGTCATCTCAAGTCTAAAACGACCGGAAACTACGACGCAAAGGATGGCGAGCACCAACAGCAACACTGCCAATGGAACGTTGATTGTCATCAGAATTACAATAGCTCCAATGATGGTAATTGAGCATGTCAGAATGTTCTCCGGACCGTGGTGAGCCAGCTCAACTATTTCGAATAAGTCATTGGTAATACGTCCGAGCAGAATTCCTGTACGATTCTTGTCATAGAATGAGAACGATAGATGCTGCATATGGCCGAAGATATCTTCTCTCATATCTGCTTCAACCAGCGTGCCCATCTGATGTCCAACTACCATAATCAGATACATGAAGAAAGCACGCAGCAGATATGCCGCAAATATGATTCCCATTACAACGAAAAAAGCCTTAAACAAGTTCTCCGGTAACAGCACGTTCATTGACCATCTGGAAACATATGGGAATACCAGATCGACAACAGCAACTGCCACCGACAGAATCATATCTAAGGCAAACAAGCCCTTGTGGGGCTTGATGTAATTGGCAAATATTTTTAATTTATTGCCGTTATAATCCAAACTTAAATACCCTCTCGTTATCCTCGAAGAATCTTACTCTAAGTTCTCTACTATTACAGTTGGCAACGACAGTGAAGATGGACTCCCAGTATTTGGTTGCATCCTGCAGTT
Source organism: Candidatus Crickella equi (assembly GCA_018064755.1). Taxonomy (GTDB): domain Bacteria; phylum Bacillota; class Clostridia; order Peptostreptococcales; family Anaerovoracaceae; genus Crickella; species Crickella equi. Next base: position 16,015 of record JAGHUP010000018.1, read on the forward strand.
CCTTACGTGTCAGTTTGCCAATTCTCTCTATATTTCTCTGAACTCTCGCTTGAACGACTTCCGCATTCTCATCACCAAGTACGAAATCCGTAGTCCAATCAGGCTCAATAGCTACATATTCAGTGCGAACGTCATATGTAGGATTCTCTCTATACACTCTGAAATATGTTGCCTTGTCAATCAGCTGGAACATATCATCCTCATTCTGAACATCACCAAGGCCCTTCATCAGCATATCGTATCTGCCGAGTCCGCACTTCATTTCTTCCTTCTCATTGAATTCCTTAGTCAGATAGAAGTTCGTCTGAGCTTGCTGTCCATCCAGCCAAGATACTTTGTTATCTGCGATTTCGAGCAGTCCAAAATGACCACTCTTGTCTGCGATAATGAATGTGAAATTCCAAGGAATGTTTTCTGTCGGAGTATACAAATCTAATGACTTAACATATTCAACAGCTTCATCAACACTTGCGCAATTCTCTCCAATATAGCGAACCAAATTCATTGAGCAAACTCTGTGAGCACCCGGGTTGGTTCCACTGCATCCGAACTTGGAGCTGCCATCAGCGTTATTCTCACCATTACGCATATTAATCTCGATGTACAGTCCCGCATCGTTCATAGTATCGCAGCACATGAAAGGCAGCACTTTGGCATAAGCATCATCAACACCGTTCTTCAATACGTCCTCATAATCGGGACCACTGAAGTAAGAATATGCTATGCCAACTGTCTTGTGTTTGCCAGGGCATTCAGTTCTAACAACATAAGCAGGCTTGTTACTGATAGTCAAATCCATGTTACGGCCAATCAGCATCTGCTTGTCTTCAGTCTGCTTGGCAATGCAGCTACAGCCGCCACCATTCCAGCCATCGAACTTAGCTGCGAATCCGCTCTCCGCGAAATCGTAATCCAGCTCCGTATATTTCTCTACTTCGAATATGTAATCTGCTAATTGATTAAGCTTCATAATTCAATCCTTCTCTAATTGATTTCTCAATATCTTCATAAGCGACCTTGCGCTCAGCCTTGTCCATCGACTCGATATGAACGAGCGGATGAACAATCAGCCTGATTGTCTGGCCGTATTTTACACTATTGTGCTCTTCCATTACTTTGTAGCTGCCATCGATGGTGATAGGCAGAATTGGAACTTTGCCCTTCTCAGCGAACTTAAATGCAGCTGTCTTAAACTCGCCCATTTCATGACCTCTTGAACGGGTACCTTCCGGGAAGATTACCAGTGAATATCCTTTCTGAAGGAGTTCGCTTGTCTCGCCGATTGCCTTAAGAGCTTCTCTCGGATTGTTCCTAATAAGGAATACCGATCGGGAAACCTCAATGCCTGTTCTCAGCGCATCGATTTTGCGCCATTCCTCCTTGGCGATAAAACCAATTTGAAAATGACTTCCGAACAGATGAAACATAGCAACGATGTCGAGCAAACTCTGATGGTTAGCATAAACCATAATAGGGCCAGACTCAGGAATGTTCTCTTCGCCAACGATATCATAGTTAATCTTCAGCATACTGCTAACATCAGTAGCCCAAGTTCCAGCAACCTTCTGGATCAATTTCCTCTCAGCCTCTGCATCCCCTGATTCCTGAAGCCTAGCGAATTCAGGCAGAGCTGGCTGAACTGTCTTGTTATACTCGTTGTACACTTTCTTTAGCGCCGGAAGAAAAGTAAATGGATTAATCAGCTTCATATTATCCCCACTATTTCAGCTTGACATTAATACCTTTATATATTGTCGATCTCATCGTTACTGTAGCGCCATATCTCCACAGATCTGATGTTGATGAAACAACAGTCTTATATGGTTTGATTAGCCGCTTGTTACTGTCATATGTCTCCGCAATGACGTGAATTCCATAGATTTCGCCATCGATAGTTCCAAGGTACATCATAAAATGTCCATCCATTACCAGAATTGCTCCTGGAATCAGTTTGTCTTCATTGCCCTTCTTGGTCAGATCTATATTATTCAAATCGATATCCGCAATCTCGTCGCGTGGCAGATTGATACCAAATACCGAGTACAGTGCCATAATGAAATCGGAGCAATCGTAATGACCGCCTTGGCCACCCCAATCGTAACGATCACCCACCTGTCGCAATGCAAGTCTATAGAAATTCTTCGCTGTATATGCTAGATAGCCCTCGCGCGATTCAATACTAGGTCTTTCAACATCTTTCAGTACAAGTACCCCCTCCTCATCGCGAGTCGGCAGCGATACTTTGTCGACGTTGAGGTTGAGCTTGGTTCCCATTGACAGGGTCATTTCCTGATCACCAACGAGAACATCCTTCAACTCGGTAGTCACTAGGAAATCCTCGCAAGTCAGGTAATCATTGAACTCTGCTCTTGAGCAAAGTGCTATATGCTCAGCTTCGACCCAACCATAATAGTTGGATCCCTGTACGAAATAATAGTCGCCCGTCAATGATGTGTGATAAATCAGCACTCCCTGACCGAGTCTAAAATGAGTCAGCTGGAAATAATCACAAGACTGAGGTCCGTCAGTAATGGCATCCTCGGTCAGCGGCTTGTCAGTTGGAAAAGCTCTTACATTGACCGGCTCCGTTACAATACCATATCTAACTTTCACAACAGGCTCAATCTTATCCTTGTTAGTTGCCGCAATTAGATTGACAACATCTTTCTTAGTTATCTTCTCAATACCGAGATATGGGCAGTCCTCATCTATTGAGTAATGCTCTATCATTTCCTTAACCTGAGAACCTTTTACTCTATTGTCTGCTTTGAGGACATCTACTAGCTGTAAATCCTTGTTCTTGAGGAGCTTCTGATTGTACTTCTCAATCTGCTCAGGTGTCATAATAACATCATCAGTTGCATTCCAATAGATAGGATCAAGCATATCATTAGTAGCAGATCCCAGAACATTAGGAGAGCCACAGCCCGTCAGCAAAGACGCAGACAGCAGGGTTATCATCAGTATCAATGAAAATTTCTTATTAGTTTTCATCTTCGCTCTTTATTATTTACTTCAGCATCATAGCCAAAGCATCCTCCTCGAAGAAGGTATTCGCATTGTATAAGAAGAGAACTTCGTTCACACTCTCTGACAACATTGTAATGTCAATATCATCATAATAGTAGCGAGGGTCAACAACGACAATTTCTCTGTAATACTGAGTCAGGAATGGAATCATACAATTCGCATATGAATCCTTAACCAGCAGCAACTTTCTGTTGCTGGAGGTTGGAGTCTTAATTGTATATAGAGGATGATTCTGTCCACCGAATACGGTGTATGCATCCCTCTTGTCCAGATTCGACATCTTGTAGAACTTACTTGTCTTCTTCTGTGTATCGAAATAATAGATTGCAGAATTCTTACCATCTTTCATTGCGGCCAGCTTAATTGCATCTGCTTTGCCGCCTGTGAATCCGCTCTTAGCCGCTAGGGATCCAACGAAATCATTCTTAACTTCATAGAGTTCGAATTCCTTCTCCTGTACCTTCTTGCTCTTGAGTAACTCGCCCAAAGCCAGCTTCGCACCGTCAGTCGTCCAGTGGTGATCTGTGCGGTAGTAGAGCTGCATGTCGTCCTTGGCTGAATTGAACGCAGTTCTTACATCAACAGCTTCAACACCAGTTGACTCAAGCTTACTGTAGAATTCGTCCATATATTTATTCTGATCTTCCGTAGCTGCCAGCGCCGGCAACTTCTCACTATAAATATTGGCAGAAGTTGGAGCCAGCATGAAACGCATAGGAATCTTCTTATTGTCTTTCTTGAATTTGGTAAGAGCCTTGATTGTCTCGTCCATTCTCTCTTCAGTAGGAACAGTTACGTCCTCCATGAGATATCCGTCCTTGCCCTTCCATACTCCATTGGAATATACAGAGCCGGCACTAACTGAGACAGCAGACTTTAACTTGACGAATGCTCTTCTTCCGAAGAACTGATCATTAACATAATTCTCAAGTTTCTTCTCAAGTCTTCCACTAGTGTATTCGTTAACTGAGATTCTTGGGAATTTCTGCAGGGATCTGTTCTCAACGTCTGAGAAAGATGCGTCCGGCATTACAAGACTTGCAAGCAGGAAGAACGCCATAATCGCAGCAAAACACAGGCCGATTCTTTCAGCATAGCTGCCTTCCTTGACCAAGTGTTTAATCTTATTCACGATTTCATTAAATCTTTCTTTCACGTTCTATCCTCAGTGTCTAATTCCTAGAATCTAAAATACAGGAATGGATTGTATGATCCGAATACCAGATAAGCAACGGATACGATGAAAATGCACATCAGTGCAATAAGTCCAATAGTTGGTTTTTCCTTCTCGAATTTTCTGAATTCCTCGATTGGAAGTGGTGTGCATGCTGCGATTGATGCAATCAGCAGTAGTGCGTTGCTCTTAATGAAGTAGAGTGTAGTTGTGTTAGCGATGTCACCACCAACGCCTACCATCATTCCGAGATATCTGAACATCTCCGATGTGTCAGTAATGCTGAAGAATGTCCATCCAATGATGACAATCAGCAGAGTGTATACATGCTGAATAGCCGCTGGCATCTTAGCAATCTTATCTCCGATTACATACTTCTCGAGAATAAGAATCAGGCCGTAATATACTCCCCATGCAACAAAATTCCAACTTGCGCCGTGCCACAGTCCTGTGAGTGCCCACACGATGAAAATGTTGGCGATATGTCTGTTCCTGCTGCAGCGATTACCGCCCAGAGGAATATACAGATAATCACGGAACCATGAGCCCAGCGAGATATGCCATCTTCTCCAGAAGTCCGTAATGCTCTTGGAAATATATGGATAGTTGAAGTTCTCCTTCAGCTCGAATCCGAACATTCTTGCCAGGCCGATTGCCATATCTGAATATCCGCTGAAGTCGAAATATATCTGCAATGTGTATCCGATGATTCCGACCCACGCTGTGAGACATGAGAATCTATCATCTCCCAGAGCACAGATTTCTGTGAACATAGCTCCGAAGTTATTCGCAAGTATTACTTTCTTGCCAAGACCCAAGATGAATCTCTCGGCGCCTTCTCCGAACTTCTTGGCATTAACAGTTCTCTTGTCGAACTGCTTCTGAATATCTGCATAGTTAACGATAGGTCCCGCAATTAACTGTGGGAAGAATGCAAGATAAAGTGCCACTTTGATAGGATCAGTCTGAACCTTAACCTTGCCATGATAAACGTCGAAGATATATGACAGTGCCTGGAATGTATAGAAGGAGATTCCGATAGGCAGAGCCAGCTCAACCTCCCTAATTCCAAGACCAGTAATTGAATTAATAGTTCCTACCAGGAATCCCCAATACTTGAAGAATCCAAGTATTAAGAGGTTGATTACTACTGTGAAGGTCAGCGCAGCCTTAGGTTTTCTACTGTAGTCCTTCTCTCTATCAATCAGTATTGCCATAAAGTAATTGAAGGCAGCACTGAATATCATCAGGAATACATATACCGGTTCACCCCAGCTGTAGAAGATCAAGCTGAGAATAAGCAGCCAGATATTACGCATCTTCATGCGATTCTCAGGCATCAGATAATATACGCCTGCAGTTATTGGCAGGAATACGAAGATGAAGAAAATACTACTGAATAGCATCGAGCAGCACCTCCTCATATATATCGGCATTCTTAGCCGTGCAGTAGAAATAATAATCGCCCTTCTTGGTCTGAACAGCATTCTTCAAGAGAGCGCATTGTTCAGGTCCATAGCTCTCATATACCTTGAGCTGTGAATCAATTCTTGTATCAACAGCTTCCGCAACTGCATTGATATCCTCTGCATCGTCAGTCTTGACAATCAGCAGCTCATCAACAGCAAGAGCTGTAGTATTTCTGTAATAAACGACCTGGCTGTAGTCATTGGAATTGAGTCCCATGAAACGCATCAGATCACGGTCATCCATTTTCTTCATCACAGTAGTGATGTCTGTATCCTTCTTGAGCGAATCACTTACTGTCTTAAGGTCAATATCCTTAGCATTGGCAGCAGAGAAAATCACGAAAAGGAAAGCTGCCAAGATTACGATAAATGCAATCTTGATAAGCATTCCATTGTTTCCTACGAAAATCTCAACAGGAGTCAGTTTTCTCCTGGATTTTCTCTTAGGAATTTTCTTATTTACTTCCTTGGTTTTCTTTTCTGCCATTATTTCGATTTCATAGTTAAGCCTGCAGCATCAATCATTCTATCCATCCAAAGTGGATAATATGCAGGTGCTGCGTGGATTCCGTCTCCGGCATAGAGGTCCGGATTATCCGGAAGTATATCTGTTATATCAAGATAGATGTAGTGTTGTTTCTTACACATCTTCTTAATTGCCTTGTTGAATTTCTTATAGTTTCTGATAGATTTGTTACCCGCTCTTGCTGCCTTAGTTGGAGTAGTAATCGAGTTAACAATTATCATAGTCTTAGGAGAAGTCTTCTTGAACTTCTCGAGTAGGCTGGTGTACTTCGCAATGAAATTCTTATCATTTCCACTGTAGTTACCCATATCGTTCATGCCGTATGCGAAGAAAGCATACTCCGGCTTGGTCTTCGCTGCCTTGGCGAATACATCGTCACCGTAGACAATAGAGCCGCCCACTTTGGAGAAGACAACTGAATTAGGCAGCCAGCCATATACATCCAATCCTTCAGTGAGTGAGTCTCCGAGAATTACAGACGTAGAGAACATCTTACGATATATAACTCTCATTCCTTCAGAATTGCTACGTGCATCTCTCGCATCCAGATCACGAACCTTCTTTTCAATTGTCGCAACATCAGCTGTCTGCATCTCACTGATTGTCTTAACATTGGCCTTCATGGCCGTTTTATCAGCTTTGGCAGCCATATTAGGCCTGAAGAAATTGAACAAAACAGAAACTGCAAAAACAAGAAGAAGAACCGCGATCACGGTTCTGATTGGGTTCTTCTTATTAACTGTTTTATTCGAATTTTTAGCCATAGTTATAATATAGTCCTTGCTATATTATTCTATAACTTGTTCGCAATATATGCAACGCTTACTGCCGTCTTCTGCGATATAATATTTGGTCTCAAGTTCCTGTTCGGTCTGTGTAATACACTTCTTGTTATTACACTTTCCGCCCGTGTGAATTTCACCCTTTTCCCAGTAGCCTTCCTTGATAGGATTCTTGGCTTCGTCAAGGAGTTTTAGGATCAAAGCCATTCTCATCAGCTTGCCGTTCAGGGTCTGTCTGAAGTAAGCAGCTCTTGGGTCAGCGTCAACCGTGACGCTAATCTCATTAACTCTTGGTAGCGGATGAAGAACTGTCATATCTGACTTGGCCATCTGCATCTTATCTACAGTCAAGCAATAGCTATCCTTAAGTCTTTCATATGTCTCAGCATCGTCGAATCTCTCACGCTGAATTCTTGTCATATACAGCACATCGAGTTCAGGAAGCGCTTCTTCCAGGCTTGTCGTAACCTTGAATTCGCAGCCGGCCTTCTTGAACACCTCGAGCGCATAGTCGGGTAGCTGCAGTTCAACCGGAGAAATGCATACGAACTTGTTGCCCGGATATCTAGTCATCGCATTAATGAGTGAATGAACAGTTCTTCCATACAACAGGTCGCCGCACATTCCAATTGTCAGATTGTCCAGTCTTCCATTCTCTCTGTAAATGGTGAGCAGATCTGCCAAAGTCTGTGTTGGATGGCAGTGTCCGCCGTCGCCAGCGTTGATAACAGGAACTGTCGCATTGTTGGCCATTACAAGTCCGGCACCTTCGATGAAGTGTCTTGTTGCGATGATGTCTGCGTAATTGGAAACTGTCAGCGCTGTGTCTGCTACAGATTCGCCCTTGGCAGCTGATGATGATCCTGCTCCGGAGAATCCCAAAACCTTGCCGCCGAGCTCCATCATTGCTGCTTCATGTGACAGTCTCGTACGTGTCGATGGCTCGAAGAACAGAGTCGCCATGATTTTGCCATCACAGCAGTGCGCATATTTGTCAGGATTGTTGTCGATATCAATCGCAACATCCATCATTTCCTGCAGTTCCTCTACGGAGAGGTCCAGTATGTCGATTAAACTTCTCATATTGTCACCTTATTTGATCCATGATTCATCAGAAGGATTGTTGCGGAAAGCAATTAGTCTATCTACGTCATCTTTCTTAATGTAGCCCTGTTCAGCTGCAACTTCGATAACTGAATCGAAGTTTGTCAGGGATACCCATTTGATGTCCGCTTCCTTCATTCTATCGATGCCCTTCTGCATTCCATATGTCATGATTGAAACAACGCCGAGAACATCAGCGCCTGCTTCTCTAAGAGCGTTTACTGCATCGATGCAGCTACCGCCTGTTGAGATGAGGTCCTCAACTACTACGACTTTGTCGCCAGCCTCCAGCTTGCCCTCGATCTGGTTAGCACGTCCGTGATCCTTAGCACTTGAACGAACATAACCCATAGGGAGGTCCATCATATGAGCTGTTATTGCTGCGTGTGCAATTCCGGCAGTTGCTGTTCCCATTAGAACTTCTACTTCAGGGAAAACATTCTTAATAACTTCAGCCATTGAAGTCTCAACATCAGTTCTTACTTCAGGTGCAGTCAGTGTAAGTCTGTTATCACAATAGATTGGGCTCTTAATACCGCTTGCCCAAGTGAAAGGCTCTTCTGGTCTTAAGAACACGGCCTTGATTTTCAGCAAATCTTCTGCAATAAGTCTTTCAATTCTATTCATATCGTCCCCCTATATAAAATCTCTACAGCACTGTTCATATGCTGCGATTGGATCGGCAGCGGCAGTGATTGATCTTCCAACTACGATGTAATCTGAACCAACTTCCTTAGCCTTGGCTGGTGTCATTACTCTCTTCTGGTCGCCAACTGCATCTCCTGCAAGTCTAATTCCAGGTGTTATTGTAGCAAAGCCGCTACCGCAAAGTTCGTGTACCTTGGCCGCTTCGTGAGCTGAGCATACAACTCCATCGAGTCCGGCTGCAGCTGCGTTCTTAGCGTAATGTGCAACTACTTCATCGAGAGGTCTGTCAATTAGAAGATCCTTCTTCATTGTCTCCTCGTCTGTGGAAGTGAGCTGAGTTACAGCAATCAGCAGTGGCTCGGAGCCGAGATCCTTCGCACCTTCCATAAGTCCTTCTTTGGCAGCCTGCATCATTGCAACTGTACCGGCAGCATGAACATTAACAATATCCACTCCGTAAGCGCCCAGCACCTTCATCGACTTCTTAACCGTGTTAGGAATGTCGTGGAGCTTGAGGTCCAGGAAGACCTTGTGGCCTCTGTCTTTGAGCTTCTTTACGATTGAAGGACCCTCTGCATAGAAGAGCTCCATTCCAATCTTAACGAAAGGTTTCTTCTCGAACTGGTCAAGGAATGCCAGCGTCTCATCTGCGCTTGGATAATCACAAGCAATAATTACATCTTTACCCATATATCTCCTCTTGTGGCCTGGCTATCTATGCGCCGCACCAATTATTTCTTTCAAATTCTTAATTCCGTACTTGTCCATCACACGTGGGAGGTCCTCGATAATGTCCTTGCACGCTGTTGGATTGACCAGATTGGCAGCTCCAACTTCAACTGCAGTTGCTCCTGCCATCATCATCTCGATCACATCCTCAGCAGAGGACACGCCACCCATTCCGACTACCGGAATGTTTACTGCTTCGGCTACCTGATAAACCATTCTGAGTGCTACAGGGAACACCGCAGGTCCGGAATATCCGCCAGTTGTGTTGGCAAGGATAGGCTTGCCTGTCTTGAGATTGATTCTCATTCCCATCAGGGTGTTAATCAAGCTGATTGCGTCAGCGTCCGCATCCTCGCAAGCCTTGGCCATAGCTACAATGTCTGTAACATTAGGTGTTAGCTTGATAATAACCGGTTTGGTAGTAACCGCCTTGACAGCCTTAACGACCTGGGCAGCACATTCAGGATCTGTTCCGAATGACATTCCACCACCATGCACGTTAGGGCAACTGATGTTAATCTCCAGCCAGCCAACCTGCTTCTCCTTGTCGAGTTTCTCAGCTACGTAGACATATTCATCTACTGCAAATCCACTGATATTAGCCATTACCGGTTTGTTAAAAACCTTGGCAAGGCGAGGTAGTTCTTCTGAGATTACCGCTTCAACTCCTGGATTCTGAAGACCTACCGAATTAAGCATTCCGGATGGGCATTCAGCAATTCTCGGAGTTGCATTACCGAATCTTGCGTCCTTGGTTGTTCCCTTGAAGGAAAAAGTTCCAAGGCAGTTGATATCATATATCTCTGCAAACTCGTATCCATATCCGAAGGTTCCGGAGGCAGGAATTACCGGATTGTCCAGTTCAATTCCGCACAGGCTTGTCTTCATATCTACCATAACAGCTCCTCCTTTCTCAGGACAGGACCGTCTTTACAAATTCTCTTGTATCCGGTGATTGTCTGACATGAGCAGCCCATACATGCACCAAATCCGCATCCCATGCGCTCCTCGAATGACATCTGGCCGTCAGTCTTAACGACTTTGAACAATGCTCTTAACATTGCTTCAGGACCGCATGTGTAGAAATAGCTGTAATCGAGGTCCTTAATAGCATCTGTAACAAATCCCTTGATGCCACATGAACCATCAGCTGTCGCAATGATGACCTCACAGCCAAGTTCCTTGAACTCGTCTACGCAGAACATCTCATCTGCCTTATTGAATCCGAGCACTAGCTGAACCTTACGATTCGGCTGTTCTGCCAGGAGTCTCTTAGCCAGATTATACAGTGGTGGAATTCCAACGCCGCCTCCGATGAGGAGTGGTCTATCGCCTGCCTCTGCGAGGCTATAGCCGTTACCGAGGCCTGTCAGAATATCGAGCTCCGTACCAACAGGCAGCTGTGTCATTTCCTCGGTGCCGTGGCCCAGCACCTTGTAGATTATAGTGACCTCTTCATCATTAACATCATGAACCGAAATAGGTCTTCTTAAGAAGTGACCATCCAGCTGAATATTGATGAATTGGCCGGCTGCTGTAATTGCACTGGTATCGCCGGCGAGCACCATTTTCCAGATGCCCGCAGCGATGCAGTCGTTATTTATGATTTCAAATTTTCCTTGTTTCATTACGCGTCAATTGTTGAAATAGTCTGAGTTGTTTCTTCAAGTACATCGAGGAGTACGCCTACTGTATCAAGTGATGTGAACAGTGTTGCATTGTTCTCACTTGCGCACTGTCTGATCTGATGTCCATCAGATTCCTGAGTGTTATCTCCAAGTGCTCTTGTATTGATGATATATGAAATATGCCCACTTCTGATTGCGTTCAGGATTTCTTCTGAGCCATCGCTAATCTTAGCTACAGATCTTGTACGGATTCCGTGTTCCTTCAGGAAGCGTGCTGTTCCTGGAGTTCCCTCGATATTAAATCCGAGGTTGTAGAATCTTCTAATCAGTGGCAGTGCCTCTTCCTTGTCATCTCCTGCAAGTGTAGCAAGAACAGTTCCGTAGTTTCTGAGCTTAGTTCCTGCTGCAGTGAGGGCTTTGAAGAGAGCTCTGTTTAGCTTGTCATCATAACCAATAGCCTCACCTGTTGACTTCATCTCAGGTGAGAGATATGTATCAAGTCCCTTGATCTTGTTGAAGCTGAATACCGGAACCTTAACGTAGAATCTATTCTTCTCTTCTGGATAAAGGTCGAAGATTCCCTGCTCCTTCAGTGTCTTACCGAGGATGACTTCAGTCGCAATATCCGCGAGTGAGTATCCGGTTGATTTGGACAGGAAAGGAACTGTACGTGATGATCTTGGGTTAACCTCGATAATATATACGTCCTCGTTCTCGTCTACGATGAACTGAATGTTGTAAAGTCCGATGATACCAATTCCCAGGCCGAGCTTCTTAGCATACTGGAGGATTGTTCCCTTGACTTTGTTGCTGATTGAGAACGTTGGATATACGGAAATTGAGTCTCCGGAATGTACTCCTGTTCTCTCTACGAGCTCCATGATTCCCGGAACGAATACGTCTCTTCCGTCACAGATGGCATCAACTTCGACTTCCTTACCCTGGATGTACTTATCAACCAGAACAGGCTTGTCCTCATCGATTTCTACTGCTGTGTGCAGGTAATGTCTGAGCTGCTCCTCACCGTTTACAATCTGCATTGCACGACCACCAAGAACGAATGAAGGTCTAACGAGAACCGGATAACCGATTTCAGCTGCAGCTGCAACGCCGTCCTCGATCTTAGTAACCGCACGACCCTTAGGCTGTGGGATTCCGAGATCCTTCAGGAGCTTTTCGAATGAGTCTCTATTCTCAGCTCTCTCGATAGCTTCGCAGTCAGTTCCGATGATTTTGACACCTCTGTCAACCAGTGGCTGTGCCAAATTAATTGCAGTCTGTCCGCCCAGTGAAGCGATAACTCCGATAGGCTGCTCATAATCGATGATTGCCATTACATCCTCAACAGTCAATGGCTCGAAGTAGAGCTTGTCTGCTGTAGTGTAGTCTGTTGAAACTGTCTCCGGGTTGTTATTGATAATGATTGCCTCGTAGCCGGCACGCTTGATAGTCTGTACAGCGTGCACCGTCGAGTAGTCAAACTCGACGCCCTGTCCGATTCTAATCGGACCGGCTCCGAGCACGATAATTTTCTTCTTATCTGTCAGTCTTGACTGGTTCTCGCCCTGATATGATGAGTACAGGTAAGCGATATACTTTCCTGTATGGAGGGTATCTACCATTCTGAATGCTGGTGTAAGTCCGAGATGCTTTCTCTTCTGATATACTTCAACCTCAGACAGGTTCCATACCTGTGAGATGTATTTGTCGGAGAATCCCATCATCTTGGCAACCTTGAGAACCTTAACATCGTTAACGCGCTCTCTCAGCATTCTTTCCATATCTACGATTGCTTTGAATGTATTCAAGAAGATTTCAGTGATCATTGTCTTCTTGTGAAGCTCTTCAACTGAAATTCCTCTTCTCAAGCATTCTGCTACTGCAAAAAGAGTATCATCTCTGGATTGATCCAGATAAGTCTCAAGCTCAGCGTTGCTCATGTCTGCGAATTTCTCAAGATAGAGATGACATACGCCAGTCTCGAGGGATCTAATTGACTTAAGAATGCACTCTGACAGATTGGATCCAATGCCCATTACCTCTCCAGTTGCCTTCATCTGTGTTCCAAGAACATTGCTGGCATCCTGGAATTTGTCGAATGGGAATCTAGGGAACTTAGCAACGATGTAGTCAAGTCTTGGCTCTGTAATTGCTGTTCCACCTGCAACCTCAATCTCATCCAGCAGCATTCCGACTGCAATCTTAGCTGTTACTCTAGCGATAGGATAACCGGATGCCTTGGATGCAAGAGCAGATGATCTGGATACTCTTGGGTTAACCTCGATGAGATAGTATTCGCTTGATTCAGGGTTAAGTGCGAACTGTACGTTACAGCCACCCTCAATCTTGAGTTCTCTAATAATCTTGATGGCTGAGTCATTTAACATCTTGAGGTCGTGGTCGTTAAGAGAGAGAATAGGTGCAACTACTGCGGAGTCACCTGTGTGAACTCCAACAGGGTCGATGTTCTCCATTCCGCAGATAGTAATTGCATTATCTGCAGAGTCTCTCATTACCTCGAACTCGATTTCCTTATATCCCTTAACCGACTTCTCAATCAGAACCTGGCTAACCGGTGACAGCTTGAATGCATTAGTTCCGATTTCAACCAATTCTTCTTCGTTATACGCAAATCCACCGCCTGTTCCGCCCAGCGTGAATGCTGGTCTCAGAACTACCGGATAACCAATCTCGAGCGCAGCGGCTTTAGCCTCTTCGATGTTATAAGTAATTTCTGAAGGAATAACCGGCTCACCGATTGACTGGCACATTTCCTTGAAGAGTTCTCTGTCCTCAGCTCTCTCGATGGACTCACTTGATGTTCCGAGCAGTTTAACACGGCACTCATCGAGAACGCCCTTCTTCTCGAGTTCCATGGCGAGGTTAAGACCAGTCTGTCCACCGATGCCAGGAACGATAGCATCCGGACGCTCGTATCTCAGGATCTTAGCGATGTATTCCAGAGTAAGTGGCTCCATGTAAACTTTGTCAGCAATTGTTGTATCCGTCATAATTGTTGCCGGATTGGAATTGCACAGTATTACTTCATAGCCCTCTTCCTTGAGTGCCAGGCAGGCCTGTGTGCCCGCGTAATCGAATTCAGCAGCCTGTCCGATAACGATAGGACCCGAACCGATGATCAATACTTTCTTAATGTCTTCTCTCTTAGCCATCTCTTACTCCTTACTCTTGTTATATACTTCCACACCATCACATACCGTGAGGTAATTCTTACCACATACTTTCCATCCCTCGAACGGAGTTGCCTTTCCCTTGGACAGGAACTCCGACGGGTCTATTGTCCATTCTTCTTCCAGATCCCAGACCGAGTAATCGTTGCCCAGCGGAATGTCGAATCTGTTTCTTGGGTTATATACCAGGCAATCCTGCAGCTGCTCCATCGTTATGATGCCCGGCTTAACCAGATATGTGTACAGCAGCGGGAATGCTATCTCGATACCCACTATGCCAAAAGCGGACTTTTCAAGTCCTCTTGATTTCTCCTCTGCACTATGTGGCGCATGGTCGGTAGCGATGCAATCAATCGTTCCATCTTTGATACCCTCAATCAGTGCTTCTCTATCTGACTTGTCGCGAAGAGGCGGATTCATCTTCCACTTTCCGTCTTCCTGCAGCATGCTGTCATCGAGAAGCAGATAGTGAGGTGCTGTCTCACAGGTTACATCTACTCCGTCAGCTTTGGCTTTGCGAATAATGTCCACGCTCTCCTTGGTGGAGATGTGGCATACATGGTAAGCACAGCCAGTCTCCTTGGCCAGTCTAAGGTCACGCGCTATCTGTCCCCATTCGGATTCAGAACAGATTCCTCTGTGTCCGTGCTCAGCAGCATACCTGCCATCATGAATGTAGCCACCATGCAACAGGCTGTTATCTTCGCAGTGAGCAACTATGAGTTTGTCAAGTTCCTTGGCTCTCAGCATTGCTGCTCTCATCATCTCCTCAGATTGAACACCGTGTCCGTCATCACTGAATGCGATGCACTTATCTGCCATTCCTTCAAGGTAAGCCATTTCCTTGCCCATCTGCTCAATAGTAATTGCAGCATATGGATACACGTGAATGCAGGCATCATCTTCGATAATCTTGATCTGCTCACCCAGGTGTTCAACAGTATCGCTAACAGGTTTTAAGTTAGGCATTGTACATACGGCAGTATATCCGCCATGAGCTGCTGCCTTGCTACCTGTCTCAATTGTCTCTTTATAAGAAAAACCCGGCTCTCTGAAGTGCACATGCACGTCACAAAAACCGGGAATTATAGTATATGTAGAAATGGAATTGACGCCAGCCCCTTCCAACATATCGACACCGATAGAAGGGCTGAAATCTAATGCTGTTAATCTTGACTTGTGGACGTTCTTGACAGTCATTTTTTACTCCTTTTCGAGGTCATTTTCAAACTGTCTTATACTACCATAAATCCGTTGTTCTATCAACAACAAAGTATTAGTTGCAATGTCTATTATGGAGTGCAATATGAAGCCGTCCCAATCCATATGTGATGGCAGATATTACAACCAGCTCAATCGGGAAGAGCCAATAGCGATCTCCTGGGAAAAAGCTATATCCATTTGCAACCTTAATCGGCGCAAGGTAAATAAACTTATTAACGCAATTAATATAATTCGAGTTCTATCTTTCATTTTTACAATAGCTCTTAATCTTAGGTCTGGCGAGTATCAATGTGATTGAGTCCGCGTAGATTCCCGGATGTGTATAGTTCTTCTGCAGGAGTTCTATCGCATTATATATTTTCAACTTCTTATTAAACTCGTCAGTCTCTTCTTTATTGAATCCGTAATATTCTTTCATGAAGATGTACCAGAATTTGTTAAGAAGTTTCTTTCTCATATGAACAATGTTCTGTATGAAGAAGAGCCAGGACATGCCTACATATATAGTGTACATATGTGCAATATCAATTATAGGATCTCCATACGAAAATTTGTCAAAATCAATCCAGTAGTCAGTGCCATCAACATCTATCAGGTTGCCGGTCTGCATATCACCGTGCAGGCAAGTGGTGGTATCGGCCATTCCATCAACCAACTTATACAATTCAGGTTTGTATTTGCTGATGAATTTGGCACGGTCAATAGCCTTCCTCAGTATATCTGCTCTACCCTCGAACAGTTCCGTGTTGCATGGTGTCGCATGCAGTTCTTTGCATTTCGCAGCAAACGCCTTAGTGTATTCTTCAATTTTCTCAGGATTGTCTGCAATCAGTCTTGAATATGACTTCTTGTGCTTAATATTCTGGAACAGAATGCCCACCTTATCTCCACTCTTAGCAACTTCATATACAGCAGGTGTATTGATACCAAGAGAAGCTACATTCTTGCTCCTATTGTACTCGTTAAGCACCATCGGCTCATTAGCGGTCATCTTGTTCAGTTTGAGCAAAGTTTCCCCATCTTCGCTAACATAGGTAGTCGCAATAGCTCCCTCACCTACCGCATGCCACTCATTAAGATTTATTTCTCTATAGTTTTCCATAATTATTCCTTATCGAATACGAATCCATTTCTATTTAATGATGTCGTAATAAGATATTCCTTATCTTTAGTTCTTTCCAGCAAGCTGTTAAGAACATATGCATTCATAGACTCAACAGCATTATTCTCATCTACAAAGTTAAAGATAACGCCATTGTCTCTAACGATGATTCTTACGTGGTTAGGTCCGAACAGCAACGCACATTTGTATTAATTGTGTATGTTGCAAAAGTAAGAAAATTAAACAGCAACATACTATAGTATTTCTTATTTGCGAGTGTTCCTTGTTTTAGCACAACTATTTCTCCATTGTTTTTCTTTTATGTCTGAGGTCTCCACTCATTATCCTATTCACAACTACTGCTGCAACATTGTTGCCGGTTACATTGAGTAGTGTTTGTGGCACATCGGTAAATTGCGATATTGCCTGTATAATCGGAAATACCGAAAGAGGACATCCAACCATACTCAACATCATTATTGTTAAGCCGCCACCAGAGCCCATTGGAATACCGGCAATCATTAATGTTAAGAGCAACGCAAAACATATTATTGTTATAAAAGATAAATCCTTTTCAAACAATGATATAGCAAATGTAATCTCAAAAACATTTTCTAGCAGAGACCCTCCTTTATGAAAAGAAATGCCAAGCGGAATTGTAGTGTTTGCCACTTCCTTAGATACGCCCATATCAACAGCAGCCTTTGTACTGGAAGGAATTGCAGCTATAGAACTCATTGTTGAAATAGATGTTACTGATGGCACTACAATCTTGCTCCAATATATTTTCAATCCACCACTGCCAGAGACTATAAAGATAACAGCAGAATATAACACGAAAAACACTATTAATGCCGTTATAGTGTAAACCACGATAGTTCTTAAAAGACCATTCGCAATATCAGTTCCAAACTCACCGACAAAATCCGCAAAATAGCAACCAAGTCCAATTGGCGCATAATACATTATTAATTCTACGACCTTCTCAGCAACTACAGTTGCGCTCTCAAGTACTTCCAAGATTTTCTGACTCTTAGGCATTGTTTTCTGTATAGATATCCCTGAAAGAACAGCCATCACTAAAAGTGCTAGTAAGTTGTTCTTAGAAAGAAGCTTGGAAAAATCATCTGTGCTGAACATATTTACAAGACTTTCTAAGAAACTAATATTCTCCGGTGAACCATCAACCGTTTCATCATAAGCTTCAATCAGTTTATGTGAATATGTAGGATCTACCAACTGTACTCTTGTAGCTACGTATCCAATGCACACCGCAAGAATACTCATCACAATCAAAACGATAATTATCGCAGCAAGCAATTTGCCTACCTTCTTCGAAGTTTTGATTGATCCTATTGAAGTTGCTACAGTGAGAAAAACCAGCGGAACAACAACGGTTTGAATCATATTAATAAACAATGTTCCGAATGGTTTCAGAACACTCGCACCTTCGCCCCATACAGCTCCGACTATGCCGCCAAGGATTACAGCGCCAAGCAATATAAAGGTTTTCTTGTTAATTTTTATGAAAGTCTTTACCTTGTCCATATATGGTTTCTTTTCTCTACGTTATAAATGATCTATTTCTTGTTAATTTTCTCTTTTACCAGCATGATATTGAATGAAATGACGAGAATGACGTTGATCAGTATCAGCAGATAGAAATAGATGCTGTTCCATATGTCGTAGGTTCCAAGGGTAATGTTATTGGTGTATGAGAACACTACAACAACAGCAGTTAAAACTATTTCAGCCAATGCAGCGCCTATGATTATTTCCTCATTATTTGTTAGCGTTCTATCGAAGCCCTTACGTCTGGAAATAATCTGGTTAGCAATTATCATCATCGGATATCCCAGGACAATCGCCATGTCGAAATTATTCAGGAAAACAAATATTGACAATTTGCCCATGAAGGCATGCGCTATAACATACAGCCATATTGTTACTCCAATAGCACTAAGTGTAGCCATTGCCAGGCATACAGCGGCATAACTTGCAACTCTGGTAATTGAATCCATTCTATGCGTATGCTTCTCGCCTTTAGTGAAGTATTTCCACAAAAGATATGGAATATAAGCATATAAAAACTGGAATACAGCACCAAGCCATATACCACCCCACGTATATCCGCTGAAGTAGTCTGAAATGCAATTTGCTACCATTATTCCAAGGACTGCAGGCATTCCAAAGCTGATACCCAGGAATGGATATAATGCCGCAGATGGTCTGATTTCAGAGAATGTGAAAACTGACAACAGTTGATGGAATGGCAATGTCAGTGCAAAGAATGCAATTCCCGATAATACGAATATACGAATGTTTCTTTTAGTTAGTACTTTTTCTTCCAACGAAAAAACCTCCCAAGCCGAATATAGCAGCTGCGGCTTCAGAATAATGAAGACAATGAGTATAACAGCTTCCAGCAAGATCATCTCTCGCTGAAGCTGAGTAGTCTCTGTGGAATAAAATATCCCATTTTAGATATTGAAAAAACAACATCTACAATATAACATAAAGTAACACAATGTCAAAATCGAGGTAAAGATAATGTATAGAGAAATAGATTTAAATGAATGGACTTTGTTTAGCGCAAGGCGCAATTCACAAAATTACCATAACGCAGATAAAACACAGCATTTAAAAGTCGTAACACATTCTGCACACTATTCTGCTGAAGAAGAATTTGAAAGAGCAACATTAGTTTATAATGCCGGAATTGTAACACCGAAGCCATTAGAACTTGTTAGCTGTGACGAAAATACAGGCATAATATATGAATATATTCAAGGAAAGAAATCTATCCTTCGAGCTGTTACCGAGAACCCGGATTCCATGGAAGAGAATATGATAAGATGGGCTAAGGTTTATAGGAAGTTTCATGATACTCCTTGCGATACGAATAAATTCCCTGATTTTCAAGCCAAAGTATTAGAGCTACTTGATAAGCCAAACGGTTTTACTAGGAAACAGAAAGAATATTTAGTCAATTTTTTGAAGAACGAAGAACCAAGAGAGACATTTATTCTAGGTGACAGCAATCCATCCAATTTTATTTTTGTTGGGGATAAGGACTATATTATAGATCTAAGCGAATGTTCTTATGGTAATCCAATGTTTGACTTTGGTGAGTATTATTGCACTGTATTCGGCAAAAATTTAATCTTGAACTATGCGGCTAAGAAAGTATTAAAGACAGACTTGAATGAGCTCAAAAGAGGTTGGCCTTTCTTCCTGAAAGCATATTATGGCACAGATGATGAAGCGTTTTTAGATGAAATGACTAAGAAGATTCGTGTATATGCGGTTATAATGCGATTCTATGGTTTGCATATGACTGATGTACATAAGAAATTATATGGACTAAGAGACCATATGGTCAGAGACTATTTCAATCAGTTTATTGGAAAAGACTATTAATATTAGTTATACCAAATTCGTTGTTGTGATTAAATACATGGGCGTAGTTTTCAAGTTGAACTTAAAAACACGCCCATCTATGAATAATCCTTATTTAACTAAAGAAAGAATGACAGCGTCTTGATTGGTTTAGCATTTTTGCTCCAAGTCTTAACTGTCTGTTCCCTAAGGAAGCGTTCAAAACCTGAAATATCTTCCGTTTTGTCATAAACCACCAGAGACATGTAATATGTCTTCTTATCTTCTTCATATAATACAGCCGGCGGATATCCATGCGTCATTAAATAGTAATTCATTAGAGTTCGTCCAACTCTTCCATTACCATCTGCGAAAGGATGAATTGATTCAAACTTCAGATGCAGATACGAAGCAACCGTAAGCACTTTATTAGCTGGTGCTTCATTTACTTCGGAACACAACATTGCAATATCCTTTTCGACTGTCTCAGGATTCGATCCAACATTATCCCCTGTTATATAGTCATTTAGTTTGAACTGACCAGGTCTTTCGCCCTGATCCCATCGACTTGTATCATAACAACCATTCATTAGCAACTGATGAATCTCCAGGATCAAGTTAGTATCTATTGGCTGTTTATCAATAATCTTTTTTCTTAGAGATTCGTAGCACAGCTTCTGATTCTGTATCTCGAAAAGAGTACGAAGATCTCCAGTATATCCAACAACTTTTCCATTATCGAATATCTCTCTGGTATCATGATAACTTGTCTCAGGGTTTTCTATTTTATTTGAATTATAAGCAAACAACACCCTGAAATTGTCCAGGGCGGTGTCAATGTCCGATACCGAATTCATCGGCTTCTTTTGCCATTCATTTACTATTTTTTCATAAGTCTCATTTATCATGTGCAAAGTATAACATAGTTATCATATGTGCAGGAAAAATGTTTCCTTTAACATCAGTATAAATGTTTTCTTATTTGCCTTTATAAAAGACTTTGCCTTGCCCATTAGTACTATCCTTCGTTCTAACTAACACTATTATTCGATGCTGCTTTCGTTTTTCTTCCAACGAAAAATCCTCCCAAACCGAATATTACGGCTGTGGCAATACCCACTATGATTGTCAGGCTGCCCTCTGAAAAGATTGTTCCGGTGCCAAGATCCTTATAATCCTCATAGAGATCTAGCATCGTACTTGCCATGTCGTCGTAACCGTCTAACTCGAAGGCTTCCGCCGCTGCCAGATACGCAGCTGCGGCTTCAGAATAATGAAGACAATGAGCATAACTGTGTCCAGCGAGCGCAAAACTCCATCCAGCTTCGCCATAATCGCCTCTACTCATATGGTATTCGGCCTCATTCATGTTCGCCTCCGCATTCTTCAAGTCTTCCTCTTCGGTATCTGCTGCATACACTGGTACGCAGAGCGCCATCATCATAATTAAAGTTATAAGCAAAACAAATAATTTTTTCATGTAATTCCCCCTCTCTATCTTTCTTCTGAGTAATCTCTGTGGGATAGAATATCCCAATTTATATATTTCACTTTGTATCATCAATTAAGTGAATTAGCGTCTAGCAGAAAATCAAATAAATTTAAGATTTTAATACCTATGTCATTGTAGTGGGTCGGACTATCTTTGCATATTATCAACTTGTTGAATGAATCTGGAATTTTAACAAGAGACAGTTGCTCCTGTTCTTCTTTTTCTTTGGTAGGCATCGAATATGCTGACTGTATATAGATGCGATTAGATCCGAGATTGCAAACGAAATCTACCTCAAGCTGTCGCTTGTTCTTTCTTCCATTTTCGTCTCTTACAGTATTTTCTACAACACCAACATCAACATTGTATCCTCTTGAGATTAGCTCATTATATACTATGTTCTCCATAATATGAGTCTCCTCATATTGACGAAATCCCAATCTCGCATTTCGTAGGCCTATATCAGAAAAATAGTATTTTAATGGCGTACCGATATATTTTCGGCCCTTGATATCATAGCGATTGGCTTTAGATACTAAGAATGCATCCTCGAAGTAATCAATATAATTCTTGATTGTGTCAGGGTGCATGGATACATTCTTTACACTTTTAAACGTATCAGACAATTTCTTAGGATTGGTAAGTCCACCAATAGAGGATGCTAGATAATTGAGCAATTCTTTCAATTCAGCAGTATTTCTTACACTGTTTCTTTCCAAAATATCTCTCATATAAGTTTCTTCGAAGATATTTTTAAGATAGCTCACCTTATCCTGCTCGCTGTCAATCGTAAGTAATCCAGGTAATCCTCCATACATGGAATATACCCGCCATGCGGATTCAATGCTGTCACCTCTTCCCTGCATAAACTCAGAGAATGATAATGGCTGCATATGTATCTGATCTCCACGTCCTCTAAACTCGGTTATAATGTCCTTAGAAAGAAATTTGGCATTGCTCCCCGTTACATAAACATCTACATTTTCAATATATAGGAATCCGTTGAGAACATCCTCAAATTCAGGAACCATCTGAACCTCATCCAGGAGAACATAATACATTCCGTTGTTACAAATATGTTTCTTAACATAATCATACAGTTTGTCCGGATTCCGAAGTTCCTTATTGCCTCTGTCATCCAGCGCTAACCTGATTATATGGTCTTCACTTACATTGTTCTCGAGCAAGTAATTATAGAACAAGTTAAACAGAAGATACGTCTTACCGCATCTCCTGACTCCGGTTATTATCTTAATCCTTCCATTATGCTTTTTTCTAATTAACTGGTCTAGATATAATTCTCTTTTCATATTGATGCCTATTGAAAATTTTCGGGACTTATCAACATTTTTTTCAATACAAATATAGCATTTACTGCATTTAAAATCAATCTACCTTATAGAAGACTCTTAAGTTCTTCTATCGCCTTAGTATTCTTCGCAAGATCATCTCTCGCAGAAGCTGAGTAGTCTCTGTGGAACAGAATATCCCAATTTAGGTATTCCGCAATGCAACCGAATTGGCCTCGTATCAGTTGATACTGTTCACTATCCACAGAAGCACCACCAATTATTATTATTCCAACTTTTTTATTTGTCAGATGTGCCCCTTTACAGTATGCCTTGTCAATAACGAGCTTCATCTGAGCAGTTATGCCCCACCAATAAACAGGTGAAGCGAACACTATCATATCTGCGGCAACCATTTTATCGATTATCATATTGGTATCGTCCGTTGCTACACAGCCATTTGTACATCCGCAAGCATCGCATCCCATGCAAGGACCAATGTTAAGTTTGTATGTATCAACAACTTCAACCTCGTTATTAATTTGTGCGGCATCTGCAAATGCTGTGATTGCAGTTAACGTATTGCCCTTTCTTGGGCTTCCATTTAATACTAATATTTTCATTGTTCTTCTCCATCCTTTAATTAAAAATGCTATCCATTTCACACACCGAGATGTCATACAAAGAATATGCAAGCAAGGATGTTTCCGGATTAAAGGAAAAAATCGGCGCAAATTGATCTGTTCCATTACCAATATACTTTTGTACAGTCAGTTTGTTATTATCAATTATTCCGCTGAAAATATATCCTTCACTCGTTGCTACCAAGAACTTGCCATTCTTTAGATACACCGTATTAGATAAAACATCTTCTCGACCCGTATCGTGAACCACGCGAATGGAATCCAGCATTGTTATATCATCATTTTCTATCTTATACAGATTCAGATTTTCTTCCTTGCCGACAGTACAATTTGTTGTTAACAAATAGCCATTGTCATAATAGAGATAGTTCATACCTCTCTTCGGATTATTGTTTCTGTATCTAATTCTATTTATAATTTCTCTCTTATTTACATCAACTAGACATATATCCCCATCTTCAGCGCAGGTAACAACTTTTCCTTCGCCGACTGCCTGTATACATCTTATGTTATGGAGGTCATACGGAGAATCAAGTCGTTTCGATGATTGCAAGGACAGAGAGCCTTCCAATGTATAACTGGCACCATTGTCCTTCCAGAATAAAATATCCCCGTTTTCATGACCGCTTATGAAATAGCCATCTGCATATGTTCCGCTATTCAACGGCCCAGAACCAGTATCGTAGCTCAAAGTGTAATTAAAAACAGCATCACTACCCGTGCAGGTAAAAACCGACATTTTGTCGGTTCCATCGGAAACAATATATTCATTTTCCTTACTTTTGGCCAGTGTTGTGATGGGATTCATCTCCGGAGTGGCAAATGAGTCAATTAATGTAATCTCGTTATGATTCGATTTATCCACCTCATAAATGCTCATTGTTCCATCTACTCTTGCGGTAATAAAATGCGAATCATCAGTCCAATACATATTATATGTTAGTTCATATAACGTGCTCGTTTCCCCCTCATATGGTGAATACTGCTCTTGAGCGCAGGCACTCAATGCCATAAGTACCACCAGCAAAAGTGGCACAAGCAGAATATATGATTTCTTTTTCATACTCTTGTCCTCAGTTTTCTGTAAGCAGTTTTAAAACTGCCACAGTTGTTGCATATTTTGCAATAACTGAATCTTTATCAAATTCTCCAAGCTACATAGCTACAAATATAGTTCTGTCAGTCTATTCTTTACATCTTCATTGGTTAGTCCGTATTTCTGCAGCACATCGCTGTTGAATGGCGAGTTGTCCAAACTATTAATGAATGCTCTCATGTCTTCTCTGACCGCCGCAGGGATATCATCAACTCTATGCAGAAGCATCTCTGCTGTCAATCTAACGATATCTTTGTGATGCTTTGCTACATCATCAGACTTAACATTCTCACCTTTTTCCTTCTTGTCTTTCAGATCCATGTGTGCCTTAGCTTTGAATAGAATCAGGTATTCAGGACGAAGAACGGATAAATCATTTACGATAGTTTTTCCTCTAAGCAAGCATTCATAGTATTCATCATTTAGGAGAATCCCGGACAAGCTCGATACCTCATCATCAATATGAATTGGCGTTATTCCATCAAGCTCATTCAGTTGGAACTGTTCCCTTCCGAATAGCTCTATCATCTTAGGAAATCCTTCATACTTTGGTTCCTTGAACCTGTAAAACTGAGGTCGACCATCACTCTTAGCTTTGTTTTCATAGCCACCATCTTTGATAAACTGCCAGAAACGATTACCGAATCCCGATGTTAATGCTTCAACTATAAGGACCATATCCAGGTCTTTGGTAACTCTAAACGAAGATGCATTGTCCTCGAAATTAATGTCACATGCAGCACCGCCTATGAGCACATACTGGTCTTTATAATCTTTAAAATATTCTTTGAATAGTTTCAGTCCTTTTACCATACATATTCCTCTAACATTTCATCTATGGACATTCTCACTCTTTCGTCGGCTTTCTCCTGTTCTGAAAGGGAGAGCACGATGCTTAACGGATCCATAATGTGTTTGCCTTTGTAGTCAATATTATATCCAAGTTCAAGTACTACACAACCTATATCAGTGCGTCTTGCATCGGCTAATTTCATATCAAGATTTCTTATATTCTTCTTGAGTACGCCATATGTTGGATAATTGTTATCATTCAGCAATGTGTATTCACTAAGAGCTGAAATACCCGCCATATAATCAAGCTTGCAATCTCTATCGATTTCAAATCTCTTTATTACCGGATTTCTCAAAATCGGCTTTATCTGCTCCCACAGAGATTTAACATCATCACCAACAGTGATTACTCGGCTTCTTCCAAACAATTCTATTACCGGAATATTCAGATATTCCATCTCATTGAAGCATTTAGATACTGCTGCGTTTGTTACTTCCATTACATCTGCAATCTTTGTAATTGTCATATTCTGCCATCTATCGTAGATAGCTGACAGCAAAATTTTCTGTGTAAGAAACGATATTTCCTGCACTGGGGTAGCACTAGCATTTCTTGTAGTTTGTGTCATTATTCCGGCAAACGGCAGATATATCTGCTTATCCATAATGATAAATGCAATACCGGAATCAAGAAGTGCGTCAGCGATATAGTAGCTTACATTATCAAAGCAAAAGGCACAATTCATGCCTGTATATTTTTCCAGCTGAGCAACATGAATTCTCAAATCACGAAGTCCAATTTGTTGCTTAGGAAGAGCAACAATCCACTCGAAAGAATCCGCTTTAAGTACATACAGCTGGTATAGGCCGCTGAACATCAGCGGAAGTCTCTCACCATTGTACTCATTTACCTCGATATCTCTTTTTAAATACTTTTCTAGGAACTGCTTCATAATACCACAAATTATAATTATTAACCAAATTAGTTTATATTTATAAAATACAGTTAACAAGCGGCGCTGTCAAGCACTATGTTACCCAATGCACACTTGTTGATTAGTACCCCTATAACCTCCACGTGTGTCTACCCTTGGTAAAGTACTAATGACCTCATCCCCGACCCTTGGTAAAGTACTAATCAATTGGTTACTTTGCCATCCTGATAGATACATTATACTCCTCAACCATCTTCTTTTTTACACCTGTAGGTGTAGCTAAGAAACAAAACAGTTTCACTTTCATGGTTCTTCTGTTTTGCCTGGCTCCTGATGGCGTCTCCCAAATTCAGCTGATCAGCAAACTCTTGGATTACATCATCGTTCCTAAGGGTACTTCGACTTACTTGCCCAGTTCAGCGATTTATTTGTAATCCTCATCTGATATTCACTTGTTTGATGTTGCAATTAATTTTGCAACCTATCTTCTACAGCTAGCCGCTTCTGCTACAGATACTCCAGTATCTGTAAGTCTGATTGTTAACTCAGCTCTGCATCTTGGGCAGCTTACTTCGATCTCGCCTGATGCCATTGTCTTAAGCAATTTCTTTTCGCACAATGGACAAAATATACTTACTTTCTTGTTACCCACATTTCTCAACCCCCTTCTCCAACATAATAAATTTATGGCTTCTCCGGATGATTCCCTATATCTGTCTCATGGGTCAAGCTTGTTTAAAGCAAGGTTGGTTGGCAGACAACCGGGAAATCTCCAGGGAAGACAAACTGGTGTATATGATTATGTGTAAGTCCGTTGTCTTTTAGGATCAACTCACTTACCATGGCTGTATTATATAAATCGAACACTTGTTCGTCAATGCCTTTTTATTATGTTTTTCTAAGAAATCAGACCTTGTCCGATTACTTGGATTAGGTCTGTCTAGTGTGTTTTACATCTTTCAATTTTGAATCTACATATAGTATCAATCATCATTTTGACACAATATCATTTCAACAGACATATCCTTCATCTAACCTTATATAAATATTTGATTTCTCCGATCTATTCATATAGCATCCACTCCTCTCCCAATAATCAGAGTCCTGTATGCAGCTATTCAGAAAACGTGAGTGCTATTATAATACCTTATTAATGGTATAAAAAATGACCAACTAAATAGCCAATTAGTTGGTCATCTTGATTATACAATTATAGTTTAGAGCCTGAATGCCTTGGTATTACAGGCTTGCGCAGGGTCGTTTCAACGACCCTATACATTGTATCGCACTTTCATTTACCATTTCAATAGAAAATGTTTTGAAAAGGACAATAATGATAGTTTACACAAAATTGTGGGATACAATGAAAGCTAAGGGTGTCAGCCAATATGATCTGACAACTAAGCATAATATTTCAAAATCCACTATTGATAGACTCCGGAATAATAAGCCAATCTCTATAGTCACAGCCGATATTCTATGCAACATCTTAGACTGTGATGTATCTGATATTATGGAACATATAAAGCAGGACTAACCTGCTTTTTTAATTACATTTCTATTTCCCATCGGCCCTCGTTTCTATAATAAGAAAGCTTATAGACAATCAAGTTGCCTCTAGATGAAAGAGAGTTGCATTCATAGTCTATCCGGTTCATGCCAATGTATTCTCTCGAAAGCTCTGAATAAACATTAACTGTTAGTTTTTTTCCGCTTTCTATGAATTTGAATTTTATTGGTCTTGGATCACGTCTACCGATATCAAAAGCAACCAACACATCTACCATTTGTTTCATAATAACTCCTTGCCAGCAAATTAATAGTGTGCTACTTGTCAGTGTACTCGAACGGAAGTTCTTTTTCAATCGAGTAGGGGCTAACAGGTAGCCCCTCTCACACCACCGTACATGCCGTTCGGCATACGGCGGTTCAACCCAATAAATAATAATCTACACAGCTGAGAAGTCCTCGCCTTGCGAGGATTTCTTTGCTGATGAGGTGCAGTCCTGTGGTCTTCACGACCGCTTGGTAGTGATTGTCAAACGCTACGGACTGTCTTGCCATCCACTCGGGTGCCCCGAGTTTGCGTAAACCCCAGTATCGCTTTGTGCTTTTCTTCCACTGCTTCCATATGACAATTCTCATGCGGTTTCTCAAATGTTTGTCGATTCTTATGAGCGTGTTTCTCATACTACCCATTCTGTAGTAGTTTATCCATCCTCGGATGACTTGGTTGAGTTTCTCTATTCTTTCATCCATACTGATTGACCAACTTCTACTCGTGAGTTTCTTGAGCTTGCGCTCGAATCTCTTGATTGAGTCTCCATGAGGTCTTGCCTGCCACTTGTCGCTGTTCTTGTAGAATCCAAAGCCAAGGTATTTAAGCCTCATTGGTCTTGTGACTCTCGTCTTGGTTGCATTGACCTTTAATCCGAGTTTCTTTTCTATCCACTTCGTTACTGTGTGCATTACTCTGCTTGCAGCAGCACTACTGCCTACTGCGATTACACAGTCATCTGCATATCTCACGAAGTGTAATCCTCTGGCTTCAAGTTCCTTATCCAGTTCATTCAGCATGATGTTCGACAAGAGTGGTGAGAGGTTTCCTCCTTGCGGTGTTCCTTTCTCCGTTGCCTCATACTTTCCTTGTGCCATTACGCCTGCTTTGAGGTATTTATGAATAAGCGACTCTGTGTCTCCATCGTCGATTATTCCGTGTACAAGGTACATGAGTTTGTCCTGTGGTACATTGTCGAAGAATTTTTCGAGGTCAATATCCACGATGTATTCATATCCATCATTTAGATATTCAAGCAGTTCGGTTATTGCCTGTTGTGCTCTACGCTTTGGTCTAAACCCATAGCTATGGTCGCTGAATAGCGGTTCCACTATTGGCGTTAGTACTTGCGCTATAGCCTGCTCGATGATTCTGTCTACCACACTTGGTATTCCAAGATTGCGTGTGCCGCCATTTGGTTTTGGTATTTCTACTCGTCTCACCGGCATTGGCTTGTACTTGCGGTTTCTAATCTGCTCGCGGATAGTCTCCCAATTTTCTATGAGATACCCTTTCACTTCATCAGTCGTTATCCCATCCACTCCGCTTGCACCTTTGTTTGCGACTACTCGCTTGTAGGCTTGCATCATGTTGTTTCTTGAGAGTATTTCCTCTAAAAGCTTTGACATAGATTTCGTCTCCTTTCCTTCCTTTGCTCTCATATCCTTCGTCCTATCTCGTGTGAATACTTCGCTCCGTTACGTCTTCGCTACTACGATTCTCGTCGGACATGGATATTTGCCTCAAGAGATCCATTTGACCCTTGGATTGTTCAGCCCTTCGTTCCATCTCCATTACAGAGACTTCATCACTACTATGGCTTCGGCTGACTTCTCACCATTCGTTGTTACTACTTGCTCGCTGGTGAGACCTCACGGGATAAGTCATCAGTCTTTCCTCGTCTACCTGCCTAATCTACCTGCATGAGTTACGATTGCCTTTTGGACTTCACGGCTTTCTGCCCGCTTGTCCGTCATGCAAGCCTTGGTATTAGGTTTCTGTTCGTCAGGCTACGATTTCGCTATCCCTTCTTCTCGCCTGTACCTCACGATACAAACCTTGGGAGTCGCTTTTAGGTTCGTCGGCAACTACGCCCTGCGTGGACTTTCACCACAGACTGACGGCATGCCCGTCATACAAAAAAGCAGTAAATCTTTTTCAAGACTTACTGCTTTCGCTGGCCGCGTCGGTGGCGGCTGGTATTCAGTTTTTATGACTTGTCCGGTGGTTCGTCAAGCC
>JAGHUP010000023.1 GCA_018064755.1 Candidatus Crickella equi
AAAAACAGAAAGGAGAAAACAAAATGCGCAAGAAATTATTTGCCATCCTCATGTCTGCAATGATGATGGTAACATTCATGCCAGCAATGGCATTCGCAGCAACTGCAGATATTACTGCAACTGCAACAGCAAAATGGGCAGGCGACTATTCTAAGGTTGAGTACACAATCACTTACACTAAGGGAACTGTTGTAAAGACTAAAACTTTAGAGATTGCTGCTGAAAGATCATTTAGTACAACGGACGGAAAGATTACAGCAACCCCAAAAGCGGTTACAGCTGCAGCTTTCGACGATATGGGACTGAGTGCTGAGAACGAAAACGTAATGGTAGCTGCAGTAGCTGCAGTAGACGATGCTAAGTACTACTACGATTTCACAAATGCAGAAGTATGTGGTAAAACAAATTGGATCACATTCTCCAATATTACAGACAGAGATGAGTTCCTTAAGCTCTTCAATTCTTCTGGAGCATGCACTGTAGCGGGAATTAAGTTAGTAGAGCCTGAAGCTGTAGCTAAGGAAAATAAGCACGATGTTCCTTATGTTGCAAAGGTTCACTTTGATAATTCCAACCTTGCAGGTTATACAATCAACTGGAACACACTGAAGGAAACTGGTTTTGATGCAGACAATCTTAGTGCACAGACAGTAACTCTTAACGGTGAGGTAGTTGCTAAAACTGGAATGAGCAGCGCTAATCTCGGAACATCTGGTTTCCCAGATGTTGTTGGCGAGTATGTAATCGCTGACGAGACTACTCTCTCTGCAGTAACAGCTGAGGCAGATGATATCACAGCAGCATTCTTCTATGTTGACAAAGTTTCTGCAACAACTGGATATAATGCTACATACTATTATGATGGAGCAGCTCATACTGTAGTAATGAAGCCAGTCGAAGGTATTGCTGTAAAATATCAGTTACAGAACAATAAGACAAAGAAATATGCAGATGTTGAGACTCCAGAGTTTAAGGACCGTGGAACATACAACTTCAAGGCAATCGTAACTGATAGCAAGAAGAATACTGAAGAAGTTACTTTTAGCGTAACTGTTAGACAGGCAAATGTATATGTAGCTCTTGAAAATACTCCTGCCGTATATGAAGGCCAGAAGTATGAAGCTACAGATTTCCTCGCAGAAACATTTGCAAGTGATAATGGAGCATCTCAGAAGGCAGCAGCAGCAGACGCAGAAGCACTGAAGGCTTACTTCGCTGAGAAGTGGGAAGTAAAGGCAGTTGCAGACAAGTACAACAATGTTAAGCTTTACCTCTTGGATAAGACTGGTATTGACACAGCTGCAATCGAAGCAAAGTATAAGGACCTCACAAATAACATCGATTTACATGTAACTAAATGCACAACTGGTGTAGATCTTACTATTAACGAAGGCAAGCTTGAGAACGAAGTAGAGTTCACAGTAGCTCCTACATCAAAGACTTACAAGGCTAAGAAGCTGAAGAAGGCTGCTAAGTCCTTCACAGTAAAGGCTGAGGCTCTCTCTGGCGTAGCTGTAAACTACAAGCTGATCAACGCTACAACTAGCAAGATTAAGATTGACAAGACAACTGGTAAGATCACTCTGAAGAAGGGTCTGAAGAAGGGAACTTACAAGTTCAAGGTTAAGGCTTATGTTCAGGCAGGAAACGGCTACAAGGCTGCATCCGAGACTCAGAGCATCACTGTAAAGGTTAAGAAGTAATTTAACCAATGTGAGTCATTAATCATCGCAAGGTGATTATCATACGAGGAATTGGTTTCGCCGGTTCCTCGTATTTCTTTTGTGTCGAATTCCAAGTCTCAGCAGCAGTCTTCTCTTGTATTGTGTTGACATTATGCGCACATTCAATATATAATATATGCATATTGGAGGTGCATTATGGCTAAAGTAGCAACTAATATTAATATTGATCAGACTTTCAAGCTTGCAGCACAGGAATTGTTTAATTCTCTCGGAATGGATCTTTCGACTGCGGTTAATCTGTTTATTAGACAGGCTGTATGGGAACAGAAGATTCCGTTTGAAATTAAGAGAAATACCGTGAACGAAGATACTATGCAGGCGTTGGCAGAGTATTACGAGTGGCGCAACAATCCTCAGGATTACAAGGTTTACGATAGTTTTGACGATATGCTGGAGGATATTCTGAATGAAGTATAAGCAGGTTGCGACAAATAGATTTCGTAAGGATATTAAGAGATTAGCCAAGCGAGGTTATGATTTCGCAGTTTTGCGTGAGGTAGTCGGCAAACTGGAAAATGATGAACCGCTAGACATACGTTATCATGACCACAATCTGCAAGGACAGTTTGCGGGATTCAGGGAATGTCATGTTGGACCTGATTGGGTTCTTGTTTATCGCAAGGAAGAGAACCAACTTGTGTTGCTACTGCTCAGGACGGGAACACATGCAGACATCTTCTGATTGTGTCGAAATAATCATGAACAATGACTTCTTGTTGGAGAGCCAAAAATTCGGTTGAGAAATGTAGGATTTCGGTTGAGGTTCGTTTGATTTCGTGAATAAGGCTTGAAATAATCGTAGCATAAATACTACTTGAAATATCACTATATAGTGATATAATCGAAAGGAGAATAATATGCCAGTTATTTCAAGATTTTATGGGTTAACGGTTAGAATGTATTTTCTTGCATCGGAGCATCAACCACCGCATATACACGTTGTGTATGGAGATGATTCTGCAGAGATAAGTATAGGGGATGGCTCGCTTCTTGCGGGCAAGCTACCTGCCAAAGCCATGCAGTTAATTCTTGAGTGGCTAGAGTTGCATAGAGAAGAGTTGATGGAGATCTGGGATACTCAGATATTTAATCCAATTGATCCACTATAATAAGGAGTCTGAAATGTTTCACAAGATTAAGAACGTCACAGCGTTGCCTGAGTATAAGCTGTCTGTGCAGTTCAGTGAGGGCGTTACTAAGATATATGATGTGACACGATTGTTTCGTGAATATCCAATGTTCATAATACCTGAGGGCGAATTCAGGCGCGCAATTGTTGATACTGGCGGTTATGGCATCGTTTGGAATGATGACCTGGACTTGGCGTGTGATGAACTCTGGGAACACGGTGAGGTTGTAGATACGCCTTTTGATGGGCTGATTGCTATGAGCGATGCCACTGAACTCTGGGAACTTAACGAGAGCACTTTGCGCAAAGCAATCTCATATGGGAAATTAGTTAACGGCGTTGATGTGTGCAAATACGGCAAACAATGGGTTGTATCTATGCCTTCGATGATACGGGAGTATGGACCGCCCAAGAAGAATGTGTAGAAATAAACATGAACAATGACTTCTTGTTGGAGTATAATTAACGTGTACTTTAAGCAAGGAGTTTTTTATTTATGAAGATTAATAAGAGAATGGGAGCTGTAATGGCTCTGACAATTTGTTTCACTATGGTATTCAGTAGCGTGGCTTTCGCGGCGCATGACAAGACTTATCTGGCTATGGGCGACAACCTGTCCAAGAGCGAGACTAAGACTGTACTGCAGATTTTCGGTGTGGATAAGGATGACTGCGAGGTTATCTACGTTACTAACAAGGACGAGCACAAGTATCTCGACGACTATGTTGATTCCGCTCAGATTGGAACCAAAGCGTTGTCCTGCGTTATGATCAACGAGAACGATGGCGATGAGATTGACGTCGAGACTTACAATATCAATTACTGCACTGAGGATATGTATGAGAACGCACTCGAGACAGCTGGCGTTAAGGGCGCAGACGTTGTCGTAGCCGGACCATATCCGATCTCAGGAACTGCCGCTTTGGTCGGAACTATCAAAGCCTACGAAGAGATGACGGGTACCCACGTGAGCGGCAAAGTGGTAGAAGCAGCAGTCGAGGAACTCACGACTACAGGCGACATTGGCGAGGACGTCGGAAATATGGACGCGGTAGCGGATATCATCAGCGATGTTAAGGAAGAACTGGCTGAGAATCCTGGAATGTCTGAGGAGGAAATCATTCAGGCTATTAAGGATGCAGCTGCTAGGGCTGGAATTTCTCTGTCAGATGCTAACATCGAGAAGATTAAGAACATGATTAGCAAGTTCAAGGGCCTAGATATCGACTGGGGTGGCCTGTTTAACAAGGCTAAGGACCTTGGCGAGAAGGGCTATGACGCAGCCAAGGATATGGGCATCTTCGACAAAATCAAGGCTTGGATAATGTCACTTTTGCAATAACGGGTCAGACTTAAATTGCAGAATTGCAACAAGGGGACACACTTATGTTGGATAGAAAGAAATACGAAGAACAGTTAAAACGAGTTAAAGAAGAACAGATTGAAGAACTCGCTAAATACCTGCAGCAGTACACGGCCCTCGGCGAGATGGTTCGCGATATGCCTGTTGCTGGTTTTGATGTAGAGAAGAAGATAGAGGAGCTTGAGAAGATTCCTTTCAGTCCCGAGGGCCGCGATCCTAAGGAAGTTGCCGAGGAACTGGTAGAGAAGGGATTCAATGAGTCAATGATGTTGCAGCATCCTAAGTTCTTCTCGTTTGTTACTAGTGCTGTATCTCCGTATGCTTTGGCCGGCGCAATCCTCGCGGATATTTATAATGTAAATGTCTGCGGATTCGAGGAAGCACCGACTATTGGAATTATTGAGGAGAAGCTCATCAAGTGGATGGGTGGACTCGCTGGCTGGGGCGAAGATTGCGGCGGCCTGTTCACTTCAGGCGGCTCGCTATCTAATTTGACAGGCTTCATCGCTGCAAGAGATAATCTGCTGAAGCCTGAGGAGTACCCAATTGGCGTTGCTTATGTTTCTGATCAGACTCATAGTTCTGGCAAGAAGGGCCTCAGAATGATGGGCCTTAGATATGACCAGATTAAGATCATCCCTACTGATGATGAGTTCAAGTTCAGAACAGATCTCCTGGAAGAGGAAATTAAGAAAGACCTTGCGGACGGCAAGAAACCTTTCCTCATTGTCGGAACAATTGGAACAACCAACACCGGCTCCATCGACCCGCTGAAGGAGCTTGGTGCGATTAAAGAGAAATATAATATGTGGCTGCACGTCGATGGAGCTTTTGGCGGATCGATTCTGTTCTCGGGCATTTACAATCACCTGGCAGCGGGAATCGAACTTGCGGATAGTATGTCGTGGGACACTCACAAATGGGCGATGCAAGGTTACAGCTCGAGCTGCTTGATTGCCAAGGATAAGAAGAAGCTCATCAGCGTGTTTGCGGAGCATCCGGAGTATTTGCAGGATGTTATCAACGAGGAGCACACTGACGGCTGGGATATGGGCATTGAGATGAGCAGACCGGCGCGTTGCGTTAAGCTGTGGTTCACAGTTCAGGCGATGGGTACGGACCTGCTGTCCGATGTTATTGATTATTCTTTCTTTAACAGCCATCAGGCCAAGAGGGCTCTTGAGGAGCTGGAGGGCTGGGAGATTACTTCCGAGCCTATGTGCGGAACTATTA
Source organism: Candidatus Crickella equi (assembly GCA_018064755.1). Taxonomy (GTDB): domain Bacteria; phylum Bacillota; class Clostridia; order Peptostreptococcales; family Anaerovoracaceae; genus Crickella; species Crickella equi. Next base: position 5,471 of record JAGHUP010000023.1, read on the forward strand.
CATTTAGATACGCGCCAACCGGAGTTGACCCAGCTGAGTATGATGAGATGAACGCTCGCATTTCCAAGGAGATAATTAAGAGTGGTTATGCTTACATCGTTACAACCGTTATCAAGGGCAACCGAGTTCTCCGAATGAATATGATTAACGGCAACATGACGGACAAAGACGTTATAGACACAATCCATAGACTGGACAAGATTGCACATGAAATATACGGATAATAGACAAGTATTCACATGGAACGAAGAGACACAGAGCGGCATACCCTATGTCTCTTTTCGTATGCTAGACGAACTGGGCTATCCCAATCTGTACACTACGAGATACCGTAATTGGGACAAAGCTAAGGGTACAGGTGCGAAAGGCATCCGAATAGCATATATGAAGGGCGAGGATGTCGCCGAAGCGCGCTCTGTTATATCTAAGAACCTTGGATTGCTGGCAGAGGATATGGGCAGCAATCTCAATCATCTGGTGGTGACGCATCAGCTACATACGGCTAATGTTAAGATGATTGGAGAGGAGGATCTTGGCTATTGGAAGAGCGTTGAGATTGAGGATGGAATAGATGGATTAGTGACTAACGTGCCTAATGCTTGCTTGGTGGTATATGGTGCGGACTGCCCGTCAATCTATATAGTTGATCCTGTGAAGCATGCTATTGGACTCGTTCATGCAGGCTGGAAGGGTACTTTTGGAAAGATACCTGAAGCGGCTATAGCTATGATGCAGTCCGCGTACGGTAGCAATCCTGCTGATATGTATGCGGCGATTGGCCCTAGCATCTGTGAAGACTGCTATGAAATGGGTGATGAGATATATGACATGCTTGCAGAGCAGTGGGGCATGGAAGATGCTGAGCTATTGATGAAGAGGCATGAAAGCGGAAAGTATCATCTTGATCTCTGGCAAGCCAATCGACTAACACTTGAACGTGCAGGCGTTCCTTCTAATCACATCGAGGTAACCAATATCTGCACTTGCTGTAATGTCGATGACTTCTATTCATATAGAGCCCACAAGATGGAAAACGAACAGGCAGCAATGCTAGTTAATAGAGGGGGACGGACCTAAAGGTTAGAAATGACCCCAAGGGGACGGACTGCGATGTCACTGTCGCTATGGGGCGCTCCGTGCCAAAAGTACATCATTTCTGACCCCGATATATAGCGAAATTGTCGCTATATGATTATACAAAGTAAAAGTACATACTCATTTTCATCCATAACGGACAATTTGAGTATGTACTTTTTATATGTGTTGCAGTATTGCGACATAACTCGTGAGTATGGACAAGGAAAATGATGTACTTTTCTTGCCTGTTCAAGTATAGCGACAATTCTTGCTTGCCGGTTTATTTAGTATCGCGAGCGCGACGAATTCCATACATGAGTACGGCCGCCGCATTGGATGCGTTTAATGAATTGATTGTTCCCTTCATAGGGATGGAAAGAACGAAGTCGCATTTTTCTTTCACAAGGCGGCCGACACCCTTTCCTTCGTTGCCAATTACGATGGCAATTGGTCCTGTGAGATTGGCGGTCATGTAGTTCTCACCATCCATGTCTGCTGCACCAATCCAGATTCCTTGTTTCTTGAGGTCTTCAATTGTGCGTGCGAGATTGGTTACCTGAACTACCGGCATCTTCTCAATTGCTCCAGCTGCAGAGAGTGCTACGGTCTGGGTCAGCGAGCACGCGCGTCTCTTCGGAATGATGACGCCGTGCGCCCCGACGCATTCAGCCGTACGGATGATTGCGCCGAGGTTGTGAGGATCAGTAATTTCGTCCAGGATGATGAGAAATGGATCCTCACCGCTGACCCTGGCCTTCTCCATTACATCTTCCATACTTGCATACTTATATTCACTAACCTTGGCAACTACACCCTGATGCTTGGCATCTGGTGCCATTGCGTCAATCTTCTCCTTAGGAACAAAGTCCACAATAACGCCCTGCTCTCTAGCAATGGCTACAATCTTAGAAATTGATCCTTCAGCTCCCTCGGCAATGAAGATTCTCTCAACATCGCGCTCGCCATTCAGAACTTCCATTACAGGATTTCTTCCTGCAACAACTTCAAGTCCATCCTGGCCAACCTGCACTTCTGGCTCTAAGAATATTTCTTTTCTCTGAGGGCGAGGCCTGCGAGCGCGTGGCTCATAATTATCTCCATAATCTCTGCGGTTCTTGCCGCCTCTCTTAGGAGCTGTCTTTCTTGTATTATCTTGAAATCTCTTGTTTTCTTTCTTACTCATTATTTCTTTCTCTCATATACTAAGAATCTGTAAGTAACACCGTTCTCTGTCATTGGCTCGCTCTCGGATACCACCTCGAATCCGCCATCCTCATCGATATTGACAATCCTAGTGTCCGCATTAAGGTCAGCATCCATCTTAGTGATATAGAGCTTGTCGCACATCTTGTAATACTTATTATAGATGCTAGCTCCACCAATCAGAAATACATCATCAGGCTCGAACGCAGAGAGAGCCTTCATCAGCTCGTCCTCACTATTTACAACAATGCAACGTTCCGCTGCAAAATCAGGATTGCTCGTGAGCACATAGTTAGTTCTGTTCGGCAAACCACGCTTGCCCGGCATTGACTCGAGAGTCTTGCGACCCATCACGACTGTTTTGCCGGAAGTGGTTGCTTTGAAATAAGCCATATCGCCTGGAAGGTGCGCGAGAAGACCATTGTCGCGACCGATTCCCCAATTCTTATCAACTGCTACTATAAGATTCATAGATAACCTCTCTTCAAATTATTCACCTAAATTATACATTATTCCTGGCGTATGGTGTTATAATATTGGAGAAAATCAGATTAATACTTTTACAAAGGAGTTATAAATATGTGGACTAGACAAGATCTTAAGTACAAAGCTAAGATTGCGTTCAAGGCAAATTACTGGAAGTCAGTTCTGGTTGCTTTCCTCGCAACCATCCTCGCTGGAGCAGCAACAACATCTCAAAGCAAGAGAAACGCTGAGAATATTGCTAACGGCGTTGATCCAAGCCTCTGGCAGGTTCTCGCAATTAGCGGAATCGTTATCTTCCTGATTATCGTTGTTATCCTGATTGACATCTTCCTGGTTAACCCACTCAGAGTAGGATGCAATAATTTCTTCCTCTGCAATAGAAGAAATTCCAACACAGATCTCTACGCACTGGAGATAGGATTTAAGTCAAACTACAAGAACAACGTAATTGTAATGTTCATGACTCAGCTCTTCATCGCACTGTGGTCACTGCTCTTCGTTATTCCGGGAATCTACAAGCACTATCAGTACTACCTGGTTGAATTCATCCTCGCGGAGAACCCTAGCATTGATTATCACGAAGCAATGGAAACTTCCAAGAGACTTATGGAAGGTAGCAAGATGAACACTTTAGTTATGGAGCTCTCATTTATCGGTTGGTACCTGCTCGGATGCCTGACATTCGGACTGGTTAATCTGTTCTACACTAACCCATACTATGAGGCAACTAAGGCAGAGCTGTACATCGCACTGGCTCACCCAGCAGAGAGCGACGTTATCGAAGCTACTCCTAAGGAAGAGAAAGCACAGACAGTAGACTTCACAGTTGAGAAGAACTAATTCAAATAATAATAGGAAAAACGCTGGCAATTTTTGTCAGCGTTTTTTTAAAGAAAAGCTTGAAATTGCTTGACTTTGACGTCTTAGGCTAGTATATTTATTAAGCAACTTTATGTTTATTTATTCGGAGCTAGGAGCCCTAGCTTCGGATTTTGGGTTGAGAAACCATTGAAATTTCAAGCAAATTAAAGATTTAAGGAGTAATAGAAATGGCAGCAGGAGTAAGACAGAAAGTTATCCTCGCATGCACAGAGTGCAAGCAGAGAAACTACAATACTATGAAGAACAAGAGAAACAATCCTGACAGAATCGAACTGATGAAGTATTGCAAGTTCTGCAACAAGGAGACTCTCCACAAGGAAACTAAGTAATAGTTACGGAGTAATACTATGGCTAACACAGAGAAGAAGAACACCGAGAAGAAGGAAAAGGGCGGATTCATCTCTTTCCTCAAGGGTGTAAGACAGGAACTGAAGAAGGTTGTATGGCCAACCAAGGAAGAGCTTACTACAGATACAATTGTAGTACTCGCTTGCGTTGCATTCTTCGCAGTTGCATTCTGGCTGGTAGATACAGGCTTCCTGGCAGCACTCAAGGGCATCCTGGGTGTAACACTTTCCTAGACCAAGGAGTAATATAGATGGCTGATATTAATGATATCAAGGAAAATGTAAAGACTACAGTTTCCCCACTCGAAGGCGAAGGCCTTAGAGGTGACGGAACAGCAAAGTGGTATGTAGTTCACACATATTCCGGCTATGAGAATAAGGTTAAGACATCCATCGAGAGAATGGTAGAGTACCGTGGAATGCAGGATCTCATCCTCGAGGTAGTAATCCCTACTGAAGAGAGAATCGAGATTAAGGACGGAGTTAAGAGAGTTAAGACTCGCAAGCTCTTCCCGGGCTATGTCGTTATCAAGATGATCGTCAACAACGAGACTTGGTACCTCGTAAGAAACACAGAGGGCGTTACAGGTTTTGTTGGTCACGGATCCAATCCAATTCCACTGACCAAGGAGGAAATCGTACGCATGGGTATCGAGAAACTTAGAATCGACCTGGATATCGAAGTCGGTGACACAGTACGTATCATTGGAGGATTATTCGAAGGCCAGCTCGGCATTGTCGAAGCAATCAATCCAGAGAAGCAGGTACTGAAGGCACGTATTTCAATGTTCGGTAGAGATACACCTGCAGAACTCGAGTTCTCACAGGTGAGCAAATTACAGTAATCGAATAACGCGATAGTTAGCGATTATTGAGAAAGGAGTAATTCGATGGCAAAGAAGATCGACGGCTATATTAAGCTTCAGATCCCTGCCGGTGGAGCAACACCAGCACCTCCAGTTGGTCCTGCACTTGGACAGAAGAGCGTAAACATTATGGACTTCTGCAAGCAGTTCAACGCTAGAACACAGGATCAGCAGGGAATGATTATTCCAGTTGTAATCACAGTTTACGCTGATAAGTCATTCACATTCGTATGCAAGACTCCTCCAGCTGCAGTACTGATTAAGAAGGCAGCAGGAATCGATAAGGCATCCGGAACACCTAACAAGACTAAGGTTGCATCCATTACACTTGCACAGGCAGAAGAGATCGCTAAGACTAAGATGCCAGACCTCAACGCAGCATCCCTCGAAGCCGCTACAGATATGGTTAAGGGAACAGCTCGCAGCATGGGCATCACAGTAACAGAGTAATCAGTGGGAGACCGATGAGTCGTTAAGACCACAAGGAGGAATTTAATGAAAAGATCTAAGAGATATGCAGCTCTTTCAGAGAAGTTCGACAAGCACGAGCTCGTTGACGTTGAAGCAGCTGTAAAGACAATCAAGGGCTTTGATAACGCAAAGTTTGATGAGACAGTTGAAATGCACTTCCGTCTCGGAGTTGATGGAAGACACGCAGATCAGCAGGTAAGAGGCGCTATGGTACTTCCTCACGGAACTGGTAAGACTAAGAAGGTACTGGTTTTCGCTAAGGGACCTAAGGCTGAAGAAGCTAAGGCAGCAGGCGCTGATTACGTTGGAGCTGAAGACATGGCAGAGAAGATCCAGAAAGAAGGCTGGTTCGACTTTGACGCAGTAGTAGCTACACCTGATATGATGGGCGTTGTAGGACGTCTCGGTAAGGTTCTCGGACCTAAGGGAATGATGCCTAACCCTAAGTCAGGAACAGTAACTATGGACCTGAATAAGGCTCTCGAAGACATCAAGGCTGGTAAAGTTGAGTACAGACTTGACAAGGCTAACATTATTCACTGCGTAATTGGAAAGAAGTCATTCACTGAGCAGCAGCTCGTTGAGAACGCTAACGCACTGATCGCAGCTATCGCTAAGGCTAAGCCAGCAGCAGCTAAGGGTCAGTACTTCAAGAGCATTTCCATGGCAGCTACAATGAGCCCTGGAGTTAAGATTAACCCAACAACAGTAGCTCTCTAAGAGCACAAACTAAATTAGAATATCCAACCTAAGACAGCGGGTGCGCAAGCTTAATTTCCCGCCGAGGTACAAATCATAGATTTTGGACCCCGCTGTCTTATGACGACGGGGTATTTTGTACCTACAAGACTAGACTAAGCGAAGGGATATCGCTGGAAAGGAGACCAAATGTCTGTAGAAGCAAAAGCTGCAAAGCAGGTGATTATTGACGAGATTAAGGAGCGTTTTGAAGGCGCTGTATCCGTAGTAGCAGTTGATTACCTGGGACTTACAGTAGAAGAGGCTGACGCACTGAGAGCTAATCTCAGAAAGGAAGGCGTTCAGTTCACAGTATACAAGAACACTCTCATCAAGAGAGCTATCGATGGAACACCATTCGAAGCACTCGGTGAAGGTGAAACACTGAAGGGCTCAACAGCCCTAGCATTCTGCACAGAGGATGCTACAGCTTCCGCAAGAATCATCGCTAAGGCTATCAAGGATTACAAGAAGATGGCATTCAAGGGCGGTGTTGTTGAAGGAACTGTATATGATAAGGCACAAATCGAGGAGTTCGCAACAATCCCATCAAGAGAGGAACTCATCGCAAGATTCATGGGATCAATCCAGAGCCCAATGACAAAGCTGGCTCTTACTCTCAAGGCTATCGCCGAGAAGGAAGAGGCATAATGTGTGCCTAAAGGCTATTTAACAAATAAGTAAATTTCATTAGAAGGCCAATAGGCCACAGATAATTAAAAGGAGAAAATAAAAATGGATAAGAATCAGATCATCGAGGCTCTGAAGAGCATGAGCATTCTTGAGATTAACGAGCTGGTTAAGGCTCTTGAGGAAGAGTTCGGAGTATCAGCAGTAGCAGTAGCAGCTCCAGCAGCAGGCGGAGAAGCAGGCGGAGAAGCAGCAGAAGAAAAGACTGAGTTCAACGTAGTACTCAAGGCTGCTGGCGCTGAGAAGATTAAGGTTATCAAGGCTGTAAGAGAAGCTACAGGTCTTGGACTGAAGGAAGCTAAGGATCTCGTAGACGGAGCTCCTGCAACAGTTAAGGAAGCTGTTCCTACAGACGAAGCTAAGGCTCTGAAGGAGGCTCTTGAGGCTGTAGGCGCTGAGGTTGAACTCGCATAATTCGCGAATAACTTCGTCAAAATCCATTCTCACGTGCTCACGTACTACAGGTACGCTCCGCGCGTTCGAATGAATCTTTCCTCGTTCTTCATCGAATTCTGCGAGTTCATAAAGAACGAGATACACACAAATTGGGCTATGAGATATTAGCTCGACCCACGCAATAAAATGAGCCCCGCTCGCGAGGCTCATTTCGTGCGTTTAAGAGGCTTGAAATAACGTGAATTTTCTGTGAAATTTCAAGCTTTTTGGACGTTTTTATGCACTTATTTCAGAACATGATTTTTTAACATGAAGGAGTAAAAACATGCCACATCCAATTAAAGTTGGTAGAAAAGAAAGAATGACTTTCTCCAAGATTAATGAAGTATGCGAAATGCCTAACCTCATTGATATTCAGACTAAGTCATTCAAGTGGTTCATTGAGGAGGGCCTTGGTGAGGTCCTTGAAGATGTATCACCAATTCGTGACACAACTAATACTCTGAGCCTGGAATTTGCGGATTATGAATTCTCTGACACAACTAAGTACTCTCAGGAAGAGTGCAAGGAGAGAGAGGCAACTTATGCATCATCTCTTACAGTTAAGGTTAGACTGATCAACCGCGAGACAGGTGAGATCAAGGAGCAGAACGTATTCATGGGAGAATTCCCTCTGATGACAGAGAGAGGTACTTTCATCTACAACGGAGCTGAGAGAGCTATCGTAACTCAGATGGTACGTTCACCTGGACCATACTTTGATGTAACAACAGACAAGTCCAACCAGCAGCTCTGGAGCTCACAGATCATTCCTAACAGAGGAGCTTGGCTCGAGTATGAAACTGATTCACAGGGTATCCTGTACGTTAGAGTTGACAGAACAAGAAAGCAGCCTCTGACTTCTTTCCTGAGAGCGCTCGGTAGCATCGATCCTGATGCACTTGCTCTTGATACTAACGAGCAGATTCTCGAGATCTTCGGTAACGACGATAGACTTCTCAAGACTCTGGAGAAGGATACTACTAAGAACAGCGCTGAAGGATTAAAGGAACTCTACAAGAGACTGAGACCTGGAGATCCTCCAACAGTTGAGAACGCAAGAGCTATGCTGACTGCTCTGCTCTTCGACGAGAGACGTTATGACCTCGCTAAGGTTGGTAGATTTAAGTACAACCGCAAGCTGGGTATTCATGACAGACTGGTTGAAGCTATTGCAGCAGAAGACATCATCGATCCTAATACTGGCGAAGTACTCGTTGAGAAGGATCACATGATTTCCCGCGAGATGGCAATGGTTATCGAAGATGCAGGCGTATCAGTAGCTTACGTATACAGCAAGAAGGAAAACGAAGAGGATATCGTAACTAAGGTTATCGGTAACAACTTCGTAGATCCTGCTAAGTATCTCGACATCGACCTCAAGCCATACAGACTTTCAGAGAAGGTATTCTATCCTGTACTCAAGGAGATCATCGAAGAGGCAGGAGACGATGAAGACAAGCTGAAGAGCCTCATCGCTAACAGAAAGAAGGAACTGTCACCAAAGCACATTATCCTCGAGGATATCATTGCTTCAGTTTCTTACCTGCTGAACCTCAACTATGGTATCGGCGAGAAGGACGATATCGACCACCTCGGCAACAGAAGACTTAAGTCCGTTGGCGAGCTGCTGCAGAACCAGTGCAGAATCGGTTTTGCAAGAATGGAAAGAGCAGTTAGAGAGAGAATGACAACTGAGAATTCTACTCCTCAGCAGCTGATTAACATCAGACCTGTAACTGCAGCTATTAAGGAGTTCTTCGGTTCATCACAGCTGTCACAGTTCATGGACCAGAACAACCCTCTTGCAGAACTTACACATAAGAGAAGACTGTCCGCACTCGGACCTGGTGGTCTTTCAAGAGAAAGAGCCGGCATGGAAGTTCGAGACGTACACTATTCTCACTACGGTAGAATGTGCCCAATCGAGACTCCAGAAGGCCCTAACATCGGACTTATCGGATCTCTCACAACATACGGAATTATCAACGAGTACGGATTTATCGAGACTCCATACAGAGTAGTTGATAAGGAGACTGGTGTCGTAACTAAGGAAGTTAGATACCTCTCCGCTGCTGACGAAGACCTCATGATCGTAGCTCAGGCCAACGAGCCTCTGGACGAGGACGGTCACTTTGTAAACAACAAGGTCGCTGTAAGAGGCGTTAAGGGTGAAATCACTCTGGTTCCTAAGAACACAGTTGACTACATGGACGTTTCACCAAAGCAGGTAGTTTCCGTTGCAACTGCTATGATTCCATTCCTCGAGCACGATGACGCTAACCGTGCCCTGATGGGATCCAACATGCAGAGACAGGCAGTTCCACTGCTCGTAACTGAGGCAGCTTATGTTGCTACAGGAATCGAGTACAAGGCTGCTTGCGATTCAGGCGCAGTTCAGCTGTGCAAGCATTCAGGAACAGTTGAGTTCGTAGATGCAACTACTGTCAAGATCAGAAGAGATGATAATGACGAAGTTGATACTTACGAAATGCTCAAGTTCAAGCGTTCCAACCAGGGAACATGCATCAACCAGAGACCTATCGTATGGTATGGCGAGCATATCGAGGCTGGCGAGGTTGTAGCAGACGGTCCATCAACTAACCTTGGTGAGATTTCCCTTGGTAAGAACCTCCTCATCGGATTCATGACTTGGGAAGGTTACAACTACGAGGACGCTATCATCCTGAACGAAAGACTTCTTATGGACGACGTTCTCACATCTCTGCACATCGAAAAGCATGAGTGCGAGGCAAGAGACACTAAGCTCGGACCAGAAGAAATCACAAGAGATATTCCTAACGTTGGTGACAACGCTCTCAAGGACCTTGATGAAGACGGTATCGTTAGAATCGGTGCAGAGGTTAAGTCAACAGACATTCTCGTTGGTAAGCTCACTCCTAAGAGCGAGACAGACCTCACACCAGAAGCAAGAATGCTGCGTGCTATCTTCGGCGAGAAGTCCAAGGAAGTTAGAGATACTTCTCTCAGACTGCCACACGGCGAAGAGGGTATCGTAATCGACGTAAGAGTATTCGATAAGAGCAACAGCTCTGAACTCCCACCAGGAGTTAACAAGATTGTAAGAGTTTATGTTGCTAACAAGAGAAAGATCAACGTCGGCGATAAGATGGCCGGACGTCATGGTAACAAGGGTGTAATTTCAAGAATCCTGCCTATGGAAGACATGCCATTCAAGGAAGATGGTGAACCACTGCAGGTAATGCTGAACCCTCTGGGCGTACCTTCCAGAATGAACGTTGGACAGGTACTCGAGGTACACCTTGGACTTGCTGCTAAGACTAAGGGTTGGTACATTGCAACTCCAGTATTCGACGGCGCAAGTGAGCAGGACGTAATCGACATGCTCGATGATTGTGGATATTCCAAGACTGGTAAGCTCCACCTGAGAGACGGACGTACAGGCGAGTACTTCGACAACCCTGTAACAGTTGGTTACATGTACATGCTCAAGCTCCACCATCTCGTAGACGATAAGATCCACGCAAGATCAACCGGTCCTTACTCACTCGTAACTCAGCAGCCACTCGGTGGTAAGGCTCAGTTCGGTGGTCAGAGATTCGGAGAGATGGAAGTATGGGCACTGGAAGCTTACGGTGCTGCATACACACTGCAGGAAATCCTGACAGTTAAGTCCGACGATATCATCGGAAGAACTAAGACATATGAATCCATTATCAATGGTGTTAATATCCCTGAGCCAGGTATTCCAGAGTCCTTCAAGGTACTCATTAAGGAACTCCAGGCACTCGCACTCGATATCAGAACTATGACTGACGATGACCAGGAAATCAAAATCAGAGAGACTTCAGAATATGATGGAGCTCTGACTTTCGACAGAATGATCAGTGAGACAGACAGAAGAGCTGAGCACGAGAGAGAAAGAGAGAGATATGAGTTCGAGGCACAGAGCATCGCTGCCGAAGCAGAAGAAGATGATGATGATCTGGGACTGAACCTCGATGCACTTGATGCATTCCTTGATGGCGCAGCAGCTGCCGAGGAAGCAGATATGGATATTACAGAAGCAGTTGAACTCGAGAGCCTCGAAGAGCTGGCAGCAGCTGAAGACGAGGTTCAGGATGAAGAATAATTGAAGGGAGGAAAATATTATGATGAACGATAACAATCAGGATCTGAGAAATATTGAGTCCCTCCAGATTAAGCTGGCATCCACTGAGGAAATGCTTAACTGGTCACACGGTGAGGTAACTAAACCGGAGACTATTAACTACAGATCACTCAAGCCTGAGTATGATGGACTTTTCTGCGAGAGAATCTTCGGACCAACTAAAGATTGGGTCTGCGGATGCGGAAAGTACAACAAGATTCGCTATAAGGGACTCGTTTGCCCATACTGCGGTGTTGAAGTTACTAAGGCTAAGGTAAGAAGAGAGAGAATGGGTCACATCAAGCTGGTTAGCCCTGTTTCTCACATCTGGTATTTCAAGGGAATTCCTTCAAGAATCGGACTGGTGCTCGATATGACACCTAAGGATCTTGAAAAGATTCTCTACTTCGCAGCATATGTTGTAACTGATCCTGGCGATACTCCATTTGCATACAAGCAGGTTATCGAAGAGGAAGAGTACAACGAAGCTCGCGAGATTTATGGCAAGTCATTCAAGGCTGCTATGGGAGCTGAGGCTGTTAAGGAGCTGCTCGAGGCAATCGATGTAGACACTATGGCTGACGAACTCAGAGAACAGCTGAAGAAGGCTAACGGCCAGAAGAAAATCAGACTGGTTAAGATTCTCGAAGTAATCGAGGCATTCAAGCAGTCAGGAAATAGACCTGAATGGATGATTCTTGATGTAATTCCAGTAATTCCACCAGATCTGAGACCTATGGTACAGCTCGACGGCGGCAGATTCGCAACTTCCGACCTGAACGATCTGTACAGAAGAGTAATCAACAGAAACAACAGACTTAAGAAGCTGTTCGAACTCGGAGCACCTGACATCATCGTTAGAAACGAGAAGAGAATGCTGCAGGAGTCTGTAGACGCACTTATCGATAACGGCAGAAGAGGAAGACCTGTTACAGGAGCAGCTGGACGTAAGCTCAAGTCACTGTCCGACATGCTCAAGGGTAAGCAGGGTAGATTCCGTCAGAACCTGCTCGGTAAGAGAGTTGACTTCTCAGGACGTTCCGTAATCGTAGTAGGACCTGATCTGAAGTTCTACCAGTGCGGACTTCCTAAGGCAATGGCACTCGAACTGTTCAAGCCTTTCATTATGAAGGAACTCGTTGAGAGAGACTTCGCTTACAATACTAAGAAAGCAAGAACAATGGTTGAGAGAGCTGAACCTGAAGTATGGGACGTTCTTGATTATGTAATTAAGGATCATCCGGTTCTGCTGAACCGTGCCCCTACACTGCATAGACTGGGAATTCAGGCATTCGAGCCGGTTCTCGTAGAGGGCAAAGCTATCAAGCTGCACCCACTCGTATGTACTGCGTTCAACGCCGACTTCGACGGAGACCAGATGGCCGTTCACGTACCTCTGTCAGTAGAGGCACAGGCCGAGGCAAGATACCTGATGCTCTCAGTTAACAACATCCTGGCACCTAAGGACGGATCCCCTATCACTATCCCTACACAGGATATGATTCTGGGAACTTACTATCTGACTCATCCGGGTACAGAAGACCGTAGCCAGGCAGCTGACAAGGGCGATGGCAAGTGCTTCGCTGATATGGATGAAATGCTGATGGCTTATCAGGCTGGCATCGTTGGAATTCACGCCAAAGTTAAGGTTCGTATGAAGCTTAATGACGAGGATCCGGGACAGCTCGTTGAGTCCACAGTTGGTCGATTCATCTTCAACCAGGGCATCCCACAGGATCTCGGTTTTGTCGACAGAGAGAAGGATCCATATGGACTGGAGATTGACTTCCTGACAGCTAAGAAGCAGCTCGGTAAGATCATCGCTGCATGCTTCAAGATTCACGGTAACACTGACACAGTTAAGATGCTCGACTACATCAAGGCAACAGGTTACCATTATTCAACAGTATCTACTGTAACAATCAGTATCTCCGACATGGAGGTTCCTGAGGCTAAGACTGAGATTCTTGCTAAGGCAGAGGAGAAGGTAGATACTTACGAAGCTCTGTACAGACGTGGTCTGATGAGCAACAAGGAGAGATACAACGCAGTAATCGCTACTTGGAAGAATGCAACTGAAGAGACTTCAAACGCTCTGATGGATACACTGGGTTCAATGAACAACCTGTACATCATGTCCAATTCAGGAGCCAGAGGTAATAAGTCTCAGATCAGCCAGGTTGGTGGTATGAGAGGACTGATGGCTAACGCTGCAGGTCACACTGTAGAGATTCCTATCAAGTCCAACTTCAGAGAAGGCCTGTCCATTCTGGAGTACTTCATTTCATCCAACGGTGCTCGTAAGGGTCTGACAGATACAGCTCTTAGAACAGCCGACTCCGGATATCTGACAAGAAGACTGGTAGATATTTCTCACAGCATTATCATCAACGAGGATGACTGCGGTACAGAAGAAGGTATCGAAGTTCGCGCATTCAGAGATGGTAAGGAACTGATCGAGGAACTCTGGCAGAGAATCGCTGGCAGATTCACTATCGAGGACGTTGTTGATCCTAAGACTGGTGAAGTTGTTATCGGAGCTAATGAGTACATTACTGATGACATCGCTCAGGATATCCAGAATAGAGGTATCGAAGTTGTTAAGATCAGATCAGCTATGACATGCCGTGCTAAGAAGGGCCTGTGCGCTAAGTGCTATGGTAAGAATATGGCAACAGGCAAGATGGTAATGCCTGGTGAAGCTGTTGGTATCATCGCAGCACAGTCCATCGGAGAGCCGGGTACTCAGCTGACAATGAGAACATTCCATACCGGTGGTGTAGCCGGATCAGATATCACTCAGGGTCTTCCTAGAGTTGAGGAGCTGTTCGAGGCTCGTAAACCTAAGGGCCTTGCTGAAATCTGCGAAGGCGATGGTGAGGTTATCGCTATCGAGCCAAGAGAAGACAACAAGACTGATGTAACGATCAGAGAAGAGGGTGGAGAAGAAGTTAACTACATCATCCCATTCGGAGCTAGAATTGTTGTTGAAGTTGGCAGCAAGATCAAAGCCGGTGATCAGATCACTAAGGGACCTCTCGACCCACATGACATCATGAGACTGGTAGGCGTTCAGGGCGTATACGAGTACATCCTCAAGGAAGTACAGAGAGTATATAAGTCGCAGGGTGTAGATATCAACGACAAGCACGTTGAAATCATCGCTAGCCAGATGCTGTCCAAGTACAAGGTTGAAAAACCAGGAGACACTAAGTTACTCCCAGGCGGCCAGTACTCAAGACTTGAGATTGAAGAAGCTAACGCAGCGCTCGGAGAAGGCGAAGAGCCATGCACAGCTAAGAGACAGCTGCTCGGTATCACTAAGGCAGCCCTCGCTACAACTTCATTCCTCTCAGCAGCATCATTCCAGGAGACTACAAGAGTTCTGACAGACGCATCCATCAAGGGTAAGACTGATAGACTCGAAGGCCTCAAGGAGAACGTAATGATCGGTAAGCTGATCCCTGCCGGAACAGGCATGAAGAGATACAGAGGTGTCGAAATCGATTACGGTGAGAACGACTGGAGAATGCACGGAACTTCCCAGATTGCCATCGATCACGATGAGCAGCTTGAGGTAGCAGAAGAGGCAATTGAAGTCGAAGAAGTAGTAGTAGAAGAGCCTAAGGTATACGGCGAAACTGCTATCATCGAATAGTCACAACTAGATTATGAGCGGTGCATATAATGCGCCGCTCTTTTTGTGCAAAAATCGTTGACTTTTCAAGGATTTGCTAATATAATAATTAGGCTCGTCGTTTGCGGGCTGTTTTGTGAACCCAGAGCGAGAAATCGTTGAAATTTCAACAGCGAGCAATAAAAATATTAGAAGAAAGGAGAATATAATGCCTACAATTAACCAGTTAGTACGTCAGGGAAGACAGAGCACAGTTAAGAAGTCAACTGCACCAGCTCTTGGTAAGAACATGAACACACTGAAGAAGGTTCTTACTGATGTTAATTCCCCTCAGAAGAGAGGCGTTTGCGTAGCAGTTAAGACTGTTACTCCTAAGAAGCCTAACTCAGCTCTGAGAAAGGTTGCCAGAGTTCGTCTGACTAACGGAATGGAAGTTACTGCTTACATCCCAGGAATCGGACACAATCTGCAGGAGCACTCAGTAGTACTTGTTAGAGGCGGAAGAGTTAAGGACCTCCCAGGTGTAAGATATCACATCATCAGAGGAACACTCGATACTGCCGGCGTATCCGAAAGAGGACAGGCTCGTTCAAAGTACGGTGCTAAGAAGCCTAAGAAGAAGTAAGTTAATTTAAGAAATTCGGTTAAAGGCATTCTCTGAATATATAAGAGAGAGCGCCGCGGGAACATATCCCCGAGTAAGTTGGCGGTATTAGTCAATTGAAGAATAACAGGAATATGTTAACGAGTACCGACCTAAGTTTAAGGAGGGAAGAGAAGTGCCAAGAAAAGGTAACACACCTAAGAGAGACGTACTTCCAGATCCTATTTATGGTAGCGTAGTAGTTGCCAAGCTGATCAACAGCATCATGCTCGACGGTAAGAAGGGTGTAGCTCAGACTATCGTTTATGACGCATTCGATCAGATTAAGGAAAAGACTGGCGAAGAGCCACTGGAAGTATTTGAGAAGGCTATGAACAACATCATGCCTGTTCTCGAAGTTAAAGCAAGAAGAATTGGTGGTGCGAACTATCAGGTTCCAATCGAAGTAAGACCAGAGAGAAGACAGACACTGGGTATCAGATGGCTGACTAAGTACACAAGACTTAGAGGCGAGAGAACAATGGCTGCTAGACTCGCTGGCGAGCTCATGGACGCTGCTAACAATACTGGATCATCCGTTAAGAAGAAGGAAGATACACACAAGATGGCAGAAGCAAACAAGGCTTTCGCACACTTCAGATTCTAATCTGTGTAAGTTGATAAGGAGATTTATACAGATGACAGAAAAGTACGACATGTAGAAAGGAGGAAATAATGGCTAGAGCTTTTTCATTAGAGAAGACAAGAAATATCGGAATCATGGCTCACATCGATGCCGGTAAGACTACTACTACTGAAAGAATTCTGTTCTACACAGGTAAGACTCATAAGATCGGCGAGACACATGATGGCGCTGCAACTATGGACTGGATGGAGCAGGAGCAGGAGCGCGGAATTACCATTACTTCCGCCGCAACTACAGCACAATGGAAAGAACATAGAGTTAATATCATCGACACACCGGGACACGTAGACTTCACAGTAGAGGTTGAGCGTTCACTCAGAGTACTCGATGGTGCAGTAATGGTGCTTTGCGCTAAGGGCGGAGTTGAGCCACAGAGTGAAACAGTTTGGAGACAGGCTGAGAAGTACAACGTTCCTAGAATGATCTTCATCAACAAGATGGATATCCTCGGAGCTAACTTCTACAGAGTTGTTGACATGATTCACGACAGACTCAAGGCTAACGCAGTTCCAGTTCAGCTTCCTATCGGAACTGAGAGCGAATTCGTTGGTATCGTAGACCTGATGACTATGAAGGCAGAGGTTTACAAGGATGACCTTGGTAAGGAGTACGAAGAGCAGGACATCCCTGCTAACATGGTTGAAGAAGCTGAGGCTTGGAGAGCTAAGCTCGTAGAAGCCGTAGCAGAGTGCGACGAGGAACTCATGATGAAGTACCTCGAAGGCGAAGAAATCACTATTCCTGAGATCAAGAAGGTTCTCAGAGAGCAGACTATCAAGGGTGAGATGCACCCAGTATTCTGCGGATCCGCTTATAAGAACAAGGGCGTTCAGCTGATGCTCGATGGTGTAATTGATTACATGCCATCCCCACTCGACATTCCTGCTATCAAGGGTGTTAACCCTTATACAGACAAGGAAGAGGATAGACCAGCATCAGATAAGGCTCCATTCTCAGCACTCGCATTCAAGATCATGGCAGACCCATACGTTGGTAAGCTGGCGTTCTTCAGAGTATACTCCGGAACACTGGATTCAGGTTCACACGTATACAACGCAACTAAGAACAAGAAGGAGAGAATCGGAAGAATCCTCCAGATGCACGCTAACCACCGTGATGAGATCGAGAAGGTTTATTCCGGAGATATCGCTGCTGCAGTAGGACTGAAGTTCACTACAACAGGAGATACACTCTGTGATGAGAAGGCCCCAGTTATTCTGGAGTCAATGGAATTCCCAGATCCAGTTATCGAGATCGCCATCGAGCCTAAGACTAAGATTGGTCAGGAGAAGATGGGTATCGCTCTCGCTAAGCTGGCTGAGGAAGACCCAACATTCAGAACTTACACTAATGCCGATACAGGACAGACTATCATCGCTGGTATGGGTGAGCTTCACCTCGAGATCATCGTTGACAGACTGCTCAGAGAATTCAAGGTTGAGGCTAATGTAGGTAAGCCACAGGTATCCTACAAGGAAACTGTTACTGGCAAGTCAGATGTTGACTGCAAGTACGCTAAGCAGTCAGGTGGTAGCGGACAGTACGCTCACGTTAAGATCAGACTGTACCCAAGAGACCCAGGCGAAGGATTCGAATTCGTCAACAATGTTACAGGTGGTGCTATTCCTAAGGAGTACATCCCTAAGGTACAGGAAGGTATCGAGGAAGCAATGCAGGCTGGACCACTTGCTGGATACAATGTTGTCGATGTCGGCGTAGAGCTCTACGATGGTTCATACCACGAAGTAGACTCATCCGATATGGCATTCAAGATTGCAGGATCCAAGGCATTCAAGGAAGCTGTTCTTAAGGCTAACGCAGTTCTGCTTGAGCCTATCTTCAAGGTAGAGGTCACAGTACCTGAAAACTACATGGGAGATGTAATCGGAGATATCTCTTCAAGAAGAGGTAGAATCGAAGGTTCAGACATTAACAACGGCGCTGCTATCGTAAGAGGCTTCGTGCCACTGTCCGAGATGTTCGGATATGCAACTGACCTGCGTTCAAGAACTCAGGGTAGAGGCGTTTATGTAATGCAGTTCGACCACTTTGACAAGCTCCCAGATAGCTTGGCAGAGAAGATTATTAACAAATAAGATTCACTAAATAGAAAATTTATAAAGGAGAAATAACAATGGCAAAAGAGCATTATGAGAGAACCAAACCTCATATTAACATCGGTACAATCGGTCACGTAGACCACGGTAAGACAACTCTTACTGCAGCTATCACTAAGGTTCTTGCTGAAAGAGTAGCAGGAAACGCAAAGGTAGACTTCGAGAACATCGATAAGGCACCAGAAGAGAGAGAAAGAGGAATCACAATCTCAACAGCACACGTAGAGTATCAGACTGATAACAGACACTATGCTCACGTAGACTGCCCAGGACACGCTGACTATGTAAAGAACATGATCACAGGAGCAGCTCAGATGGATGGAGCTATCCTGGTAGTAGCAGCAACAGATGGACCAATGCCACAGACAAGAGAGCACATCCTGCTTTCAAGACAGGTAGGCGTACCATACATCATCGTATTCCTGAACAAGTGCGATATGGTAGATGACGATGAGCTTCTTGATCTCGTAGAGATGGAAGTAAGAGAACTCCTCGACGAGTATGAGTTCCCTGGCGATGACACACCAATCGTAAGAGGATCCGCACTGAAGGCTCTCGAAGATCCAAACAGTGAGTGGGGAGACAAGGTAATCGAGCTGATGGACGCAGTAGATAGCTACATCCCTGAACCAGAAAGAGCAAACGACCAGCCATTCATCATGCCAGTAGAGGACGTATTCTCCATCACAGGAAGAGGAACAGTAGCAACTGGTAGAGTAGAAAGAGGAATGCTGAAGGTTGGCGACGAAGTAGAAATCGTAGGACTGACTGAAGAAAAGAGAAAGGTTGTCTGCACAGGAGTAGAGATGTTCAAGAAGACTCTTGACCAGGCTGAGACAGGAGACAACATCGGAGCACTTCTTAGAGGTGTACAGAGAAACGAAATCGAAAGAGGACAGGTTCTGGCAGCTCCAGGAACAATCCACCCACATACAAAGTTCAAGGGACAGGTATACGTACTGAAGAAGGAAGAAGGCGGAAGACACACACCATTCTTCAACGGATACAGACCACAGTTCTATTTCAGAACAACAGACGTAACTGGTGATCTTCACCTTCCAGAAGGCACAGAGATGTGCATGCCTGGCGATAACGTAGTAATGGAGATCGAACTGATCACACCAATCGCTATCGAAGAAGGACTGAGATTCGCTATCAGAGAAGGCGGCAGAACAGTAGGTTCCGGCGTTGTAACTGAGATTATCGAGTAATTAGTTA
>JAGHUP010000015.1 GCA_018064755.1 Candidatus Crickella equi
TCTTTGAATGTATATCTACCCATATCGTAGTCAGTCAGAATCAAGCCTTTTCGAGCCTGATCCTGAAGCCAGCTTTCGGTAAAATTGAATTGCGAAAAATATGGTTTTATTGTGAATTCATTCTTTTGTTCAGCCATTGTATTTGTCACCTTTACAAATTCAAATTTATCTATCAAGCACAGTGATATGTTCTGTACGTATATCATCCATTAATGCCCAGTATATATTCTTGTTTGTGTGATGATATACAAAGCCGCATTTTTCCTGGGCACGCTTCGATTTAATATTACCATCAAAATACCCGCACCACATACGCTTCAAATCGAGATCGCCAAATGCATGCTTAATGACACATTTTATTGCTTCAGGTATCAGCCCCTGTCCCCAGAAAGGTTCCCCTATCCAATATCCAATCTCACCCTCGTCATCAGGCAAATCAAGATTACTTGCGGAGCCAATCATTAATCCAATGCTACCTATAGCCTTATTATCTTCCTTCAAACAAACCGCATAGGTTTCCGGAACAGCAAGAACGGTCTTTATTATTTCAAGGCTATTCTCTACACTCGTATGTACAGACCAGCCTGCTATTGGACCAACATTAGGATTCTTGGCATATTCATAAATGTTCTCCGCATCCGATTCCTCAAACGGACGCAGTATTAATCTTTTAGTTTCTAATATCAAGGACAACCTCTATAAATTCTAATTTTGCAACCATGCACTGAGCTTATCTTCCCAATTTATTATCAACGTATGTTTCCCCTTCTAATGGTTTGGAGAATTTATAGTGGAAGTTATTCATATCTTCCCTATCATAGAATCTATGTGTATCAATCCTTAATTGATTGCATGCAACTTCAATTTGGATGCAACCATTCTCTTTTGCAATATCGCAAGCTCTTGAAAAGATTTTTCGACCTATCTCTTTATTTCTATAGTTCTCATCAACAACAAACTCCATAATCTCGGCAATTTTAGCAGCATGGTGTAATTGATTCTCAAATCTAAGATTCAGCACTCCTACAATTCTGTCATCTATCTCACATATTAAGCAATAATAATGATTGTCGGAAAGCTGTTCATTGAAGATTTCACTAAACCTGCCTTTAGGAAGCTCCGTTTTTTCCATATCGCATATTAAATTGTAAACTGCATCACAGTCATTGAATGTCGCTTTTCTAAACATATTATCAGCCCCACAAATTCTAATTTATCGGTTCTATTTTACCATAAAACGATTTTATTATTCCTTTAAGATTAGTATATCTACCCTCAATTTGAACTGTTGTAAATTTTATAACAATTGATTCATCAAGTTCTTCACTCAGGGCAGTGTTGATGTGTTTAGCAAGCAAGGGTTATTTACATGCCAAAAAAGAGTACCCATCTCGCACAAAACATTATAGTAAGTCATCGTTTCTGAGCGATTGAGTCGATATATATGCGATATTCGTAGTTTTACAACCATAACAAAGAGGAAAAGTGTTACCTATTCTCGCTAGAATGCCAAGATAGGTAACACTTAATGCGTACTAACCAAATCCAAAATCCAGAGATAGGTACGCATTTTTAGCATAAAAGAGTATTGTATATAAAAAACGCATCGGGAATATCGCTCGTCAAGGAGCATGCCCGCTCTGCGGCGCCATAGGCGTCCTTGACCGCGCGATGATTCGGGTGTCTCTTTCAGCTCCTTAGATCTGCACAGCGCATCATACACCCGAATGCGAACCCGTTAGGGTTCTCATCCCGATGCGTGTTATGCAAGACGAAAAAAAGAGATACTCTTGCGAGTATCTCCTTTTTCGTCTTGGTAGCGCATTAGGGAATCGAACCCTAGATTCCGCCGTGAGAGGGCGACGTCTTAACCTCTTGACCAATGCGCCATATTCTTGCCGCTTTTCCAGCGGCAAGTGTCATTATAAGGGATTAGCTCCTGTTTGTCAATCACTTATTTTCATCAAATCCCAGGGTCATTCTCTTGCTATCGTCCTCGTAGAATCTGATGTCGATAGTTCTGTTATTGCAGTTAGCAACTTCAGTAAAGATGGACTCCCAGAAGAAGTTCTGGTCTCTTATCTCCTGTCTGCTGAGTGAATTCAGATATGCACCTGTGTCGGCAACAACAGCTTCGATTTTATCCTTATATGTGTCGTCCAACATTACATCTGTAGTCCACTGTGGCAGAACTCCAATGAATTCTGAGCGGTTGTCGAACTGACACTTATCTGGGAAGTAAGTCTGATAGTAAGTAACTGAATCCATCAGATCAAACATTTCCTTCTCATTCTGAACCTTATCGATTCCAGCCATTACCTTGTCGTAACGTCCAACGCCTGCTTTGAGCAGCTGATCCTTGGCAAGTTCCTCGTTGATGAAGAAGTTAGCCTGAGCCTGCTGTCCCTCGTTCCAGTAGATCTGGTCTTTGCCAAACTCGAGCAGTCCGTAGTGTCCTGACTTGTCCGCAAGAATGAAGCAGTAAGTGTTGGCGTCCATCTCGTTACCGTACATCGAGTAGATATCCAGAGTCTTAACGTACTCCAGTGCCTCATCAACTGTAGCGCAGTTCATTCCAATATACATAGGCAGTGAGAAGAGATAGATGCGCTCGTCAGCATCAGGATTAGTTCCCGCACAACCGAACTTGGTCTCGCCAGTCGGCCACACCTCGCCCTCACGCATGTTGATTTCGCAGTACAGACCCTCGCTGTTCATAACGTCATCGGACATGAATGGCAGTACTTTCTCGAATTTCTCGCCGAGGCCCTTCTTCTTAACATAACTATAGTCCGGCGAAATGTCGCGGAATGAGTAGCACGTGTTGATTGTCTCGTAGCAATCGTCAACCTTGGTACGGAAAACATAAGCCGCTTTGTTGCAGATGGTCAGGTCCATATTACGGCCGACAATCATATCGCCATCATCGAGAACCTTAGCAACCGCAGTGCATCCGCCGTCCTTCTCCCACTGGTCGTATGCCTCTGCAAAATACTCCTGAGCGTAGTCCTCATCGAGCGAAGTGTAAGTGCCCGCATCGAAAACGCGATCGAACACCTCATTCAGCTTACCTTCTCTTACGCACTTTGAACCACAAGATGGGAGCGCCATCGTCATGATTGCGATTAATATTACTGCCAATAATTTCTTAGTCTTCATGATGTTTTCTCCTATTCATGCATCATTCTAGTTGCCGCAACAGCCTTCTTCCAAGTCTTGATTTTGGCTGCGCGCTCGTCCTCAGACATATTAGGTGTGAAAGTCGCAGCGACTTCTCTGTTATTGATGATATCGTCCAGCGATTCAAAATATCCTACGGCCAAACCGGCAAGATATCCTGCTCCGAGTGCTGTCGATTCAATCGAAGTGTAGCGAGTAACCGTAACATCGGAGATGTCGGCCTGCATCTGCATACAGAGATTGTTGCTGGATACGCCTCCATCTACCTTGAGAGTGTTGATTTTCTCGCCTGTATCATTCTCCATTGCAGCGAGAAGATCCTCGTTCTGCATTGCAATTGCCTCGAGCATTGCACGGATAATATGTTCCTTCTTAGTAGCTCTTGTGATACCGAAGATCGCGCCGCGGGCTTCCGGATCCCAATAAGGAGCTCCAAGTCCGGCAAAAGCAGGCACGATTGTAACACCAGCTGTATCTTCTACTGTCTTCGCCATTTCCTCGCTCTCATAAGAATGAGGATAGAATCCCAGGCTCTTCATCCACTGCATAGCCGCGGCGCAGATGAAAACGGATCCTTCAAGCGCATAAGTTACTTTGCCATTAAGGCCCCACGCTATTGTACTCAGCAGCCCGTTCCTCGAAGGTACATTTTTGCTTCCTGTATTCATCAGAAGGAAGTTTCCTGTTCCATAAGTACTCTTAGCATCACCCTCGTTGAAACATAGCTCGCCGAAGAGAGCGGCCTGCTGGTCTCCGCAAGCACCGGTAATTGGAATAGGTCCACCGAAGAACTCTGCCTCAGCATCGCCATAGTGCATGGAGCACTCAACCGGTGTTGGTAACATATTCATAGGGATGTTCAGAAGATTACACAGCACCTCATCCCATTTGCATGTATTGATATCGAAGAGCATTGTTCTGCAAGCGTTGGAATAATCGCTTACATGAACCTTGCCGCCTGTCAGCTTCCATATCAGCCAGCACTCAATAGTACCGAATAAGAGCTCACCCTTCTCAGCACGCTCTCTCACGCCTGGAACATTCTCGAGAATCCAAGCCAGCTTGGTGCCGCTGAAATACGGATCAGCCAGAAGTCCTGTTTTGGTCTTAATCATCTCCTCATGAGGTTTCAGCTTGGCAGCATAATCTGCCGTACGGCGGCACTGCCACACGATTGCATTGTAAACCGGCTCGCCCGTCGCCTTGTCCCACACAACAGTCGTCTCACGCTGATTGGTAATTCCGATAGCCGCGATATCCTCATAAGTCAGGTTCGCCAGCTTCATCGCCTCCTGTGCACTCTTCAGCTGGGTCTCCCATATAGCCATCGCATCATGCTCAACCCAACCCTCATGCGGATAAATCTGATCAAACTTAAAACGCGCCGTGCTCACCACGTTGCCCTTCTTATCCCAGATAATCGTCCTTGAACTTGTCGTGCCCTGATCGAGCGCCATAATGTACTTCATAATTTCTCCTTTTTTTGCAACAGCGGGTCAGACCTAAATTTCAGAATTGCAACTTGGGGACAGACCTACACAAATAAAGCCATAATCGAGTTGCTAATATCTATTCCTAATTCAGTTAGCCGCAGTCCTTCATCGTCGATGATTAGGTGGCCACTGCGGACAAAAGATTCCGCTTCTTCTCTTGCATCAGCGTAGAAATGCCAAAAGCGTGCCTCGGCACTTGTGTCTGTCGCGTCGAAATCTTGCGATGCGTCCGCCTCGTCGCGATTAGCGAGATAGCGAACAGCGTCCGCGTAGCGGATGCCTTCTCGGCGGCGCAGGCCTGTGAAGACTGCCTCGCTGATGTTGTCGTGCTCGGTGTTGATGTGAACATCAGCATGAATGTCTGCCGGTGTGATGCCTACGCCAGGATCGTTCAGGCATTCTATATATTTCTGTAGATCGCTGGTGTTCTGGTAGCGAACGCCACCAACAAATCCGCTGGCGCCAAGGCCTAGTCCAATGTAGTCAGACATGTTCCAGTAGCTGGAGTTGTGGCGTGAGCGGTATGGGCTGCGCGAGAGTCCGGCTTTGCTGCGCGAGAGTCCGGCGGAGCCGGACGCGCCGGCGTAGGCCCAGTTAGATATTTCGTAGTGTTCGTAGCCGGCGTCTCGCAATGCCTTGCATACTTTGTGGTAGGTATCGCGGTCTTCTTCGTCGGTTATTTCGTCGAGCAAGCCTTGGTCATAGAGCTTGCCGAAAGTTGTGCCTTCTTCGATCTGAAGGCTGTAGCAGGAAATATGCTCGGGATGCATTGCGAGAATCTCGCGCAGGTCCTCGAGAGATTGTTCCTGACTAGATATCGAATTGAGAGGAGCACCCTGTGCTCCTTCCTTATTTCCAAATGGAAGCGACAATATCAAGTCTAGATTGATATTGTCGTAACCGCTTGCGCGGGCGGCCTTGAAGTCGCGGCGCACGTCTTCTGCGGTGTGAATGCGGCCAATGAATTTGAGGACATCATCGTTAAGGGATTGGACGCCCATTGAGAGTCGATTGATGCCGACCGCGCGGTACTGATGTAAAGTAAACTTTACATCTTCTTCTGCGGCACCCAGCGTTCCGGGATTGGCCTCGAGCGTTATCTCTGCATCGTCTGCAATTGTGAAGTTGGCACGTAGAGCATCCATAATGCGGCCAATCTGCTCAGGCGAAAGCACCGAAGGTGTGCCGCCACCGAAATATACAGTGCTGATTGGCTCACAAGATGTAAAGTTTACTTTACATCTCCCAATCTCCCTTATCAGCGCCTGCACATATTTCTCGCGAGTCTCCTCATCACCAGGCGCGGACAGAAAAGCACAATAATTGCACTTTTTCACGCAGAATGGTATATGAATGTAAATTCCTGTAGTTCTTTCGTCCATACAGCTTACTGTCTTGTACTGTCATCCAGCTTGAGAACTTCTGTGAATGCCTCCTGAGGAACAGTAACTGAACCAAACTGTCGCATTCTCTTCTTGCCGGCTTTCTGCTTTTCGAGCAGCTTCTTCTTACGCGAAACGTCTCCGCCGTAGCACTTAGCAAGTACGTCCTTACGGTAAGCACGAACAGTTTCTCTAGCAATAATCTTCTGACCGATTGCAGCCTGAATTGGGACCTCGAACTGATGTCTTGGAATGATATCCTTGAGTTTCTCGCAAATTCCACGGCCCTTCTGCATCGCTTCCTCTTCCGGAACGATAGTCGAAAGCGCATCAATGAGCTCGTGATTCAGCAGAATATCCAGCTTAACAAGCTTGGCCTGCTGGTATCTCAGGAACTCGTAATCCAGCGACGCGTAACCGCGCGTCCTCGACTTCAGAGCGTCGAAGAAATCGTAAATAACCTCGTTCAGCGGCATCTCATAATGCAACTGTACGCGTGTTTTGGTCAGATATTCCATGTGGATCATGTTGCCGCGTCGTCCCTGACACAGCGTCATAATGCTGCCGACATATTCATTCGGAGTCATGATGTCCGCCTTAACAATCGGCTCCTCGATGTGTGCGATTTCGAGCGGATCAGGCAGATTGGATGGGTTCTCGATATCGAGAACGCGTCCATCTTTCAAGACTACTTTGTAAATAACTGATGGCAAAGTCGTAATTACGTCGAGGTCGAATTCGCGCGACAATCTCTCAGTGATTACGTCCATATGCAGCAGTCCAAGGAATCCGCAGCGATAGCCGTAACCCAAAGCAGCAGACGTCTCAGGTTCGAAATTAAACGCAGCGTCGTTAACCTGGAGTTTCTCCAGAGCGTCCTTAACGTTCTCATAACTCTCGCCCTCTGCCGGGAAGATTCCACAGTAAACCATTGACTGTGCCTGCTTGTATCCTTTAAGAGCAGTCTCGGTCGGATCACTCGCAAGAGTGATCGTGTCTCCGACACGAGCATCTGCGACCTGCTTGATAGAGCCGCAGATGTATCCGACCTCGCCGGCCTTCAGCTCATCAGCAGGCACCATTCCAGGAATGCAGTAACCAACTTCAGTCACTTCATAATTTTTGCCAGTATTCATCATCTTGATGATATCGCCCTTCTTGACCTTACCATCGAAGATTCTTGTATAAATTACAACGCCCTTATAGCTGTCATAATAACTATCGAAAATAAGAGCCTTCAGCTTGCCATCCGGGTCACCCTGTGGTGCCGGAATCGTCTCGACCAGCTTCTCCAGCATCTCGTCTACGCCCATTCCGGTTTTGGCCGAAATCTCTGGCGCATCGCTCGCGTCGAGCCCGATGATCTCCTCAATCTCCTCGCGCGCTTCCTCGGGCCTAGCACTAGCCAAATCCATCTTATTCAGCACCGGCAAGATCTCCAGATCCTCATCAAGAGCCAGATACACATTACCCAAAGTCTGAGCCTCTACTCCCTGCGTCGCGTCAACAACCAGAACAGCTCCATCGCACGCCGCCAGCGAGCGCGACACCTCGTAATTAAAATCGACGTGTCCCGGAGTGTCAATCAGATTCAGAATATAATCCTGGCCATCCTTAGCCCTATACTTAAGACGCGTAGTCTGCAGCTTGATAGTAATACCGCGCTCGCGCTCAATATCCATATTATCAAGATATTGCTCCTTCATATCACGCGAAGCAACCAGCCCCGTCTTCTCAATCAAACGGTCAGCCAAAGTCGACTTGCCGTGGTCAATGTGAGCAATAATACTGAAATTTCTAATGTTGTCCTGATAGCCCATATTTGTTTCCTTTCAGAGCAGTTTTATACATCTACATTGTACCACATAGCCCGTTCCTAACGGGTACATTTTTGAAAATGTACCCGTTAGGAACGGGCTATGTGGTACATTTTGCACTAAAAAAGCGAAGGTGGAACTCCTTCGCTTTAGCGTATTTAACTGATACGCAATGTGGGGACGGGTGAGATTACTTTGCCTCGATTGCTGCGAGGATATCAGCCTTAGTAGCCTTAGCAGCTACTTCAATTCCCATCTGCTCTGCGATTGCAAGCAGTTCGTCCTTCTTCATTGAAGCGTTAGCAACTGGTGCTGTAGCAGCCTCAGCCTTAACTTCAACTTCAGCTTCCTTCTTAACAGCCTTCTTAGCTGGCTCAGCCTTAACAACGCCGCCGTTCTTAAGAACATTGAGCTTCTTCTCGAATCTGCCAACAGTTCTGAAAACAGTGTTCTTGTGGAAAGTTCCCTTTGCAGCTGCCTGCATGAGCTTCTTTTCAACAAGCTTGAAAGCCTTTTCAGCTTCTGCAACATTACCACTCTCGAGTGCTGCTTCGAATGCCTTCTCAGCCTGCTTGATGTGGTTCTTAATTCTAATGTTTCTTGCTGTCTTCTTGTCGATTACGCGGATTCTCTTCTTTGCGGATTTAATATTTGCCATTAATTTACCCCACTTTCATATTCAATGTATTAATTCGCAATGCGCGTTTCACACACGCAACAGAAATTATAGTCTAATAATATTGGAAAATCAAGGGTTTTTGAGCTATAATTACGTCAGTAATTGTTATTATTTTACAAGGAGGCATCATTATGCTCTTAGGACACGATAAAATTGAAATTCTTCATCTCCCAACTCCGCTCGAACGTCTTAACAACGTCAGCGACGACCTGGGAGTTAACATCTATTGCAAGCGCGACGATCTCACCAATCTCGCGACCGGCGGCAACAAACTCCGCAAACTCGAGTACTTCCTCAAGGACGCTCTCGACAAAGGCGCAACAATGCTGATCACTGAAGGCGGTGCTCAGACTAACCACGGACGTCTGACTGCAGCCGTTGCAACCAAATTCGGACTTAAGTGTGCGATTATCACTGAGGACGAGTACCCAGGCGAGATCAGTGCTAACCTGCTGCTCGACGGCATGATGGGCTGCCACGTTCATTTTGTTAAGGACATGGAGACCGGTCGCCAGGAAGTTATCAAGCACTACGAAGATCAGGGCGAGAAGGTTTACTACGTTCCAATGGGCGGCTCCAACGAGCTCGGTATCCTCGGATATTACGAGTGCGCTCAGGAGCTCACTGCTCAGGCCCAGGAACTCGGTATCGAGGACGCGACAGTATTCTCGACAGTCGGAAGCATGGGCACATATATGGGACTGCTCCTCGGTTTTGTGAACGAGAACTCCCCTCTCAAGCTCAAGGGCATCAACGTTCTGCCTTATGACGGCAGCGATGACCTGACCGAGAACCTCAAAGACGCTCTGCTCGAATACTTCCAGCAGATCAAGCTCTTCTACAACCTCGACCTCGAACTGACTAAGGCGGACTTCGACGTCGAGACCAAGTACATCCACGGCGCGTACAACAACCCGCTGCCTGAGATCAGAGACATGATGTACTACCTCGCTCGCAAGGAAGCCATCATCATCGACCCTTGCTACACAGGCAAAACATTCGAAGGCATGGTTGACCTCATCAAGTCCGGCGAGATTCCACAGGGCTCCAACGTCATCTTCATGCATACCGGCGGCCTGCCTGGCATCTACACCAAGCACCACCGCGTCGAGCTCGAAAAAGAACTCATGCCTTACATGCACTTCTAATGCAAAACCGGGCCGGTCCATATCTGTCAAAAATGACAGAAACGGGACAGTCCTCCCAACGAATGAAAAGAGAGATGTAAAGTCGACTTTACATCTCTCTTCTTTATTACTCAATTACAGAATGATTCCTTCTCTCTCCTCTATCGCAATATCTCTATAATCATCATAAGCGTTTATTTTCTCAATTTCTTCATCTGTGAGTAAATTACTTAAATTAGTCTTATTCAACTCTAGTTCTATTGCTACAGGGCAGTGATCGCTGCCATATACATCATTCAGAATCTCTGCAGATTTCACTTTGTCGGCGAGCCTGTTAGAAACTAAGAAATAGTCAATTCTCCAGCCTGCGTTACGTTCGCGGGCTTTCATTCTGTATGACCACCAGGAATACTTAACTTCTTCCGGATACATGTGACGGAAAGTATCAGTAAAGCCCGCGTTCAGCAGCTCGCCGAACTTACCTCTTTCCTCATCAGAGAATCCAGCATTGCCTCTGTTAGGGCCTGGATTCTTAAGGTCTATCTCATTATGTGCAACATTCAGATCTCCGCAATATATAACAGGCTTCTTCTTATCCAGGCCCGCCATATATTCCCTAATAGCATCCTCGAACTCGCAACGATAATCGATGCGGGCGAGCCCATCCTTAGCATTAGGAACATAGCATGTTACAAGATAGAAATCCGGATACTCAAGCGTAATTACCCTGCCCTCATCATTGTGCTCACCATCAATACCGTAAGCAACCGACAGGGGCTCGCCCAGGCTCTTCTTCGCAAATATCGCAGTACCGGAATAGCCTTTGCGCTCAGCACAGTTGTAGTACTCGTTGTAATCCTCAGGATGGAAATCAGCCTGACCCTCCTGCATTTTGGTCTCCTGCAGGCAGAAGAAATCGGCATCAATATCTTTGAAAATCTCCTTGAATCCTTTATTCAGTACAGCGCGGAATCCATTTACATTCCAACTAACGAACTTCATAATGTACCTCCCAGCCCGTTCCTAATTGGTGCATCACCCACAATGCACCAATTAGGAACGGGCTGAGAGGTGCATTTTTGCATCAATTAGAACTTCAGTTTCTCGAACTTAGACTTCTGAGGGTATGCACCTTCGCTCATTGCGTCAGCCATACTCTTGATAGCCTTCTTTTCCTTCGAACTAAGTTTAGTAGGAACTTCAATGTTAACTTTAACATACAGATCGCCCTTGCGTCCAGTATGCACGTTAGGCGCACCCTTGCCGCGCAGACGGAATGTCGAACCCGTCTGAGTGCCCGCACTAATCGTGTAAGTGTAGTTCTCGCCAAAACCAGGAACATTCACTTTGGCACCGAGAGCGGCCTGATCGTAAGAGATTGGCAGGTCGAGATACAGGTCATCGCCACGTCTCTTGTATGTGCCGTGTGGCTTAACATTGATAACAATGTAGAGATCTCCATCCGGTCCGCCGTTGTTACCTGGCGCACCCTGTCCACGCAATGTGATTACGCTGTCGTTATCAACGCCTGCCGGAATATCGACTTTGATCTTAACCTTCTTACGTACCTTGCCGGTTCCCTTGCAATCTGGACATGGATCCTCAATGATCTGGCCTGAACCACCGCACTTATTACAAGTAACGATATTCTGGAATCTGCCAAAAGGTGTCTGAGATACCTGAGATACCTGTCCGGAGCCTCCGCACTGTGGGCAAGTCTTCTTAGCGGTGCCGGCTTTCGCGCCGCTGCCGCCGCAGGTCTTGCACTTAA
This sequence comes from Candidatus Crickella equi, assembly GCA_018064755.1. GTDB lineage: Bacteria > Bacillota > Clostridia > Peptostreptococcales > Anaerovoracaceae > Crickella > Crickella equi. The sequence continues at coordinate 11,450 of JAGHUP010000015.1, forward strand.
CATCCTTGGATAGCTCGATCTCCTTCTTGCAACCGAACAGAGCCTCAGTGAACTCAATAGTAACAGTCTTCTGCAGATCCTTACCCTTCTGCGGTCCGTTGCGGCGCGCGCCGCGGCGTCCGCCGCCGGCCATTCCGCCGAACATATCGAAGATATCTTCGAAGCCGAATCCGCCGGCACCATTGAAATCAAATCCGCCAAATCCGCCGAATCCACCAGCGCCACCGCCGGCTCCGAAATTAGGGTCTACTCCTGCATGACCAAATCTATCATATTTACTCTTCTTATCAGGGTCTGAGAGAACTTCATAAGCTTCATTAATCTCTTTGAACTTCTCCTCAGCAGCCTTATCACCGGGATTCTTGTCTGGATGGTACTTCATAGCTCCCTTACGGAAAGCCTTCTTAATCTCATCATCCGAAGCACCCTTATTCAGGCCAAGGACCTCGTAATAATCCCTTTTATCTGCCATTTTATTACTCCTCTACACGGCTATAACAGTTCTCGAAGAGTACGGCTCTCGCCTCGCTGTGGCTTAACGCAGCGGTACTAAGCTCTAGCTTCGCTAATCGCTAAGTACCGGCTACCACAGAGCCTCTTCTCGAACTGTTATCCCCGTTTATTCATTAATAAATATCAGTAATGCGGTCTCGCCGGCACTATTCCTCTTCTACTGTGAAATCAGCATCTACAGTTCCCTGAGGTCCTGCCTGCTGTCCACCCATGTTGCCCATATCAGGACCAGCCTGTCCGCCTGCAGCCTGCTGCTGTGCAGCTGCCTCCTGATAAATTCTAGTTGAGATTGGATAGAAAGCATTAGTCAGTGCTTCCATCTTAGTCTTCATGTCCTCAACATTGTTAGCATCGATTGCAGCCTGCAGATCCTTTCTTGCAGCTTCAACAGCAGCCTTCTCATCGTCAGTTGCCTTATCTGCAAGATCATTCATCTGCTTCTCTGTCTCGAACATCAGACCCTCAGCCTGGTTTCTAGTCTCAACAGCTTCCTTCTGCTTCTTATCTTCCTCAGCATACTGCTCAGCTTCCTTGATCTTAGCATTGATCTCGTCATCTGACAGCTTAGTTGAAGAAGTGATAGTGATCTTCTGTTCCTTACCAGTAGCCATATCCTTAGCGCTTACGTTAACGATACCGTTAGCATCGATATCGAATGTAACCTCAATCTGAGGAATTCCACGTGGAGCTGGAGCGATGCCTGTGAGCTGGAATCTACCAAGTGTAATGTTTCCAGCAGCCATCTGTCTCTCACCCTGCATTACATGGATGTCTACTGCTGTCTGGTTATCAGCTGCAGTTGAGAAGATCTGGCTCTTCTTAGTAGGAATAGTTGTATTTCTTTCAATCAGTCTTGTAGCTACGCCGCCCAGAGTCTCAATTGACAGTGACAGTGGAGTTACGTCGAGGAGGAGCAGATCCTGTCCGTCCATCTCGTTATTCAGAATTCCGCCCTGAATTGCAGCACCAACTGCTACGCACTCATCTGGGTTGATTCCCTTGAATGGCTCCTTGCCAGTAACGTTCTTAACTGCTTCCTGAACAGCTGGGATTCTAGTTGAACCACCAACCAGGATTACCTTAGCGAGATCCGCAGCAGTAACGCCAGCGTCTGCCATTGCTTTGTTCATTGGCTCGATAGTTCTGTCAACCAGGTCCTTAGTCAGCTGATCGAATCTAGCTCTTGTGATATCCATATCCATGTGCAGTGGGCCAGCAGCTCCAACTGTGATGAATGGCAGGTTAACCTTAGTTGTCTGAGCGCTTGAGAGCTCCTTCTTAGCCTTCTCAGCAGCTTCCTTCAGTCTCTGAAGAGCCATCTTGTCCTGACGCAGGTCGATGCCGTTCTCATTCTTGAATGAATCAGCCAGGAAGTTCATTACAGCGTTGTCAAAATCGTCTCCGCCGAGCTTAGTGTCTCCGTTAGTTGCGAGAACCTCGATAACTCCGTCTCCGAGCTCCAGGATGGATACATCGAATGTACCACCGCCCAGGTCGTAAACCAGGATCTTCTGAGCCTGATCAGCCTTGTCGATTCCATAAGCCAGTGAAGCAGCTGTAGGCTCGTTGATAATTCTCTTTACCTCGAGTCCAGCGATCTTACCAGCATCCTTAGTTGCCTGCTTCTGTGCGTCTGAGAAGTAAGCAGGAACTGTGATAACAGCCTCTGTAACCTTCTCGCCCAGATAAGCCTCAGCGTCAGCCTTCAGCTTAGCCAGTGTCATTGCTGAAATATCCTGTGGAGTGTAGTTCTTACCGTCGATAGCAACAGTGTAAGCCTCACCCATATGTCTCTTAATTGATGCGATAGTTCTGTCAGGGTTAGTAATTGCCTGTCTCTTAGCTGTCTCGCCGACAAGTCTCTCGCCCTTATCTGTAAAAGCTACTACGGATGGAGTAGTTCTCATACCCTCCGCATTAGTGATAACTGTAGGCTCTCCGCCTTCAATAACTGCAACGCAGCTGTTAGTAGTACCTAAATCAATTCCGATAACTTTGCTCATTTTATTTCCTCCTTGCAACAACGGGTCAGACCTAAATTGCAGAATTGCAACTCGGGGACAGACCTTTCAAGATTTATTAACTATTTTGTAACGGCCACCATCGCTGGGCGGATCACTCTGCCGTTCAGCTCGTAGCCCTTCTGAAGTACCTTACTTACCTTGCCGGACTCGTACTCGTCTGACTCCTCAGTCATTACCGCACTGTGCTTGTTAGGGTCAAAATTCTCTCCCAAAGCCACAATTTCCTTAAGTCCGTGATTCTCTAGAGCCGTCTTCATCTGAGTGAATATCAGCTCCATACCCTTGGCATAACTCTCAACCTCTTCAGTCTTGGTCTCGAGCGCCCTTTCAAAATTATCCAGTACTGGCAGCAGCTCCGACATCAGCTTTTCATTCGCATAAGCATGGATGTCTGTCTTTTCCTTGGCCGCTCTCTTCTTGAAATTCTGGAACTCAGCCAGCAGCCTTATATATTTCTCAGATTCAGACTCCTGCGCTTCGTCGCTACCCTGCGATTCCTCGCTTTCCGGAATGTCGCCGGATTCGGCCTTCGCCTCATCCGCCTTCACGTCATCTGTAGCGGCCTCGGCCTCTTTCTTTTCAGCCTCAGTCTTTTCCTTTTCAGTTTCGGCCTCTGCCGCAAACTCTTCATTCATCTTCTTATCTTCTGCCATTACCTTTTATCCTTTCCGTCAGTCAGCTTGAATGACTCACTCAGGTTATTAGTGAGGTATTCCATAATTGAAGTAACCTCATCGTATTTCATTCTTGTTGGACCAATAACTCCGATCTTTCCAACCAGCTTGCCATCAACATGGTAAGTAGCTGTGATCAAACTGCAGTCCTTCATGTTGTCGTTCTCTTCTCCGATAGTTACGACAACGCCATCCCCTCTCTCGAGCATCTGACGTGTGAACTCGTCCTTTCTTGAGAACAGCTCCATGAAATCTCTTGCTCTATCGATGCTCGAGTACTCCGGAATATTGAAAATGTTCATCATTCCTTCCATATATAGATGAACATTCATCATATCTTCCAGCGTTCTCATGAAGCTTGGCATTACGCTGCCTCTCAGCTGGCTAAGAGCCTCAAGATCATCACCAACATCCTCGATGATCTCGCTCTTAAGAACATCGTCCAAAGTCCTACCCTTGTAGTTAACTGTCATATTCTTACTTAAGAGCTCGAGTCCTTCCTGTGTATATGGAACAGTCAGTCTAAGAGTTGTATTAGTAACATTTCCACTGTCGCCCACAATCATCAGGATGATAGTTCTCTCATCAACCGGCATCAATCTAATGAAACTAATAGTATCTTCATTAGCAGCCGGCGTCATAGCAAATGATGCTAGATGAGTAATCTCCGATAACAGCTCCGCCGCATGCCTCAACGTCGTATCAAACTCGTCTCTGCTTGCCGCTAGCCTATCATTGATTGCCTTCTTCTCACTCGATGTCAGATTCTTCTTCTTCATCAGCTCATTAACATACAGCCTATAAGCCTTATCCGACGGAACCCTTCCCGCCGAAGTATGCGGATGAGTCAGATAACCCATCTCCTCCAGATCCGACATCTCATTTCTGATAGTTGCAGGACTGACGCCAAGGTCATGATGCTTGGTCAACGACCTCGAGCCAACCGGCTCCGCATTCTCTACATAATCATCAATGATCGCCTGCAATATCTGCAATTGTCTCTCACTTAACTCCATAATGTACCTTTCAGCCCGTTCCTAACGGGTACATTCTTGTTCTTTGTTAGCACTCACTCAAGGAGAGTGCTAATCATTACACCCATAATATACGCCTCCCGCCTCACCATGTCAACACCTTAATTGTGTATTTCTTGTGAAAATCCCCGTCGCTCTTATGCATCTCAAAAAAACATAAAAGCGCAATAGTTATGTAACTTAGTTACTAACAAAGCCCACCTATTCTGCTATAATCCTCTTAACCTAAAATTAAACATTAATAATCATTTTATATAAACGAATATAGCAAGGAGGTGGCAATATGAGCAATAACTTCGATATGATCACAACCACAGATCCTGTTTACACCGTAAGTCAGTTAGCGACTGCTTGTGGTGCAAGCCGCTCTGGAATCCTCCGCCTTCAGGAGGAAGGCATACTCGAGCCGTCCGGTCACGACGCTTCGGGCGTCAAGAGAATGTACTCCTTCCTCGATATGATGAAACTCCGCCAGATCGTTATGCTTCACAACTACGGATTCACCCACGCGACCATCAAGGAGTATTTTGAGGACAACGGCAACTACACCAACCTCATTTCCCTCCTCGCCGCCAAGCAATCCGACATCTTCTATTTTATGAAGGAGATGGAGCTGCGCATGTCCGAGGACCACGGCCTTGAGATTGAGTACGTTTACTCGCCTGCCGTGCCTTGCCACACGATGAAGAGAACCCATTCGTTCCCTTACTACGACCAGCATCGCGACCTAATTATTCAACAGATGGCCGACATCGTTGCCAAAAAGTACGTGCTTTCAACGACGCGCCCGCTTTTCCTGACAACGCCATGGGACGACCTTGCAGCCGGCGCATCGATCGACGATGAGCGAGAATTCGTAGGTTGTGTTCCACTCGCAGAGATGCCGGAAACACCAGATTCTGCAGTAGTGATGAGCCCGAGGAAGCGCGTCCTATCTATGCTAGTACACGGCCCGCGCATCCCTATGGACGACATCATTGCCAAACTCAAACACGAAATTGAAGACCACAACCTCAAAGTGTGCGGCCCGCTCTACCTGATCTCAATGGTAGGCCCTCACCTCGGGCTCGACATTCCAAAAGAGCGTTACCTCGCCCGCATCATGCTCCCAATCGAATAAAAAAATGCACCCTTTAGCCCGTTCCTAACTGGTACATCACCCACAATGTACCAGTTAGGAACGGGCTAAGAGGTGCATACAAAGAACCCGGTCAGCCGACCGGGTTCTTCTTTATTAGGGGAATATATATTAATAAGGAGAATTCATTATGAAAACAATTATGTGCTAGAATTTTTCTCTACTTTATCTCTGCTGCCCACAATCCGTGTATGTTGCAATACTCGTAAACAGCTACAATCTCGTCGCCTTCGCAGAGAGCGAAGCATGCTTCTGGTTTGTCACCTGGCTTCAGGCATTTACGCTGGTTGCCGCTAGTAGTCTCGATAGCAATCCACTGAATATAATGATCCACATTCATTGGATGCTCCTCAGCGCCAACCTTAACGTAAACCTTGTTGTCATTAACCTCGAACACTGGAACGTGCTTCTCGCCAGCACCGTCGTGAGTATTAGGAATAAGCTCCTTCATATTATCGTCGCAGCACACAAGTGGAACTCCACTGGCATGAACGATTCCAACAATATTGCCACAGTGCTCACATCTATAAAATTTCATCTTCATGATCATCACCTCCTATCGGTTCAGAATTCCAACGCCCGCATTCAGATATGCAGCGAAGGTCATCCAGCAAATATATGGTACCAGCAGCCAAGCCGCCCTCTTATCAACCTTCCTCGTCACAATCGTGAGGATCACCGTAGTCGTCCACATCAGAGCCAGAATTACCAACGCTTTGGTGTAATCCTGTTCCACGAAGAACACTGGACTCCAGTAGAAATTCATCAGCAGCTGTGAGATGAAGAGTGCAACGGCGCCAACCTTGTACTCATGATGCGATCTCAGTATCAGCAGCAGCGCGATTCCCATCAGGATGTACAGTATCGTCCACGCGATTGGGAATAACCAGCCTGGTGGTGACAGTGGCGGTTGATTGAGCTGACCAAAACTCTGCATCTGGTCACCGGCGATTCTTGCGGAGATCATACCGCCAACTAGTGGTATTGCGATACAGATGACTCCAAGTGCAAAACCGCCAACCTTACTTTCTCTATTAGTAATCATTTTACTTACCTCCTTTCTGCAGTGCACCTTTTAGCCCGTTCCTAACGGGTACATTTTTGGTGCATGGGATGTGTTGTCCCATCCAGCTGTGAAGTTCCGGGATGTAGGGTCCCTTTCCTTTAGGTTGTCTGTATGCTACAGCTGTCCACCACTGGACAGTCAATACCTTTTTTGAAAAAATTTTAAAAATTTTTCAAAAAATAAAAAAATGCGCCACTGAGCCCGTTCCTAACGGGTACATTGTGGGTGATGTACCCGTTAGGAACGGGCTCAGTGGCGCATTTTTTCTATAATAATTCTTTTTCTAAATTTGTCTTAATAACATTCCACAGACGATCCGCATTGCCATCGCCAATATAACTAGCGTGTGGTGTGATAATTACATTATCTAATGTCCAGAGCTCGTTATCTGGGTTGAGAGGTTCTGGATCCATAACGTCGAGAATTGCAGCTTGAATTGCGCCGGATTTTAGCGCCTTAATCAGCGCAGCCTGGTCAAGCTCAGTACCCCTGGATACGTTGACCAGCACTGCATCACGCTTCATCACAGCCAGCTCAGACTCGCCTACTACTGGGCGGCCAGTCTGCGGCGCAGCCATAACAAGGATGTCAGCCTCAGCCAGAACTCTATGCAGCTCGTCATATCCAACGACCTCATCGAAAAACTCAATCTCACGAACAGTATGAGTTATTCCAGTCACATAGCAGTCGAACCCCGCAAGCTTCTTCGCAGTCTGTTTCGCAATATTGCCAGTTCCGATGATGCAAACGCGCTTGCCAGCCAGCTCTCTCTTGCGATGGTTCTTAGCCCAACCATGATTGGCCTGGTTCTCCATCTCCTGAACCATATTCTGATACCAGCTCAGCAGATGGCCAATGATGTACTCGCTCATCGCGTTCGCATACGCATTACCGGCATTGTGCATCACGATGCCGTGCTCTTTGCAATACTCAACAGGGACGCGGTCGTAGCCCACGCTCTCCGTCTGAATGAACTTCAGATTGGTGAACTGCTCAACCGGATGATAATTGAACACCCTGCAGTAAACAGCACCATCAATCTCCGCCGGATCGCATGGCAAATCACCGTCTTCCTTCTCCATGAAGTAAACGGTGTATCCCATCTCTCTTATTTCGTCGAGGTGTTTGGGCGCCTCGTACCATCCGCCAGTTACTAATAATTTCATAGTGCTAGTATTATACCATAGAATCAGCTTTAAGGGCTAAATCCTTATCTCTTGTAACAAACATCTCAGCATTCCACTGCTGAGCACATGCCATCTGCAAGGCGTCTTCAAAATCTTCGTATCTCTCATCTTCCAGCGCCTGCATCAGTAGTGATCTATCCACTGCCTGGACTTCGCATATCGCCAGTAAATTCTTAATAATAAATTTGCGCTCAGCAACGGAATGGCTCTTGCGCAATATATAGAAGATGTTGGTCAGCGAATGAGTCGCTATGCAACACTCAATCTCGCCCCTGATACACGAATCAATTATTTCCTCAGCCCTTACAGTTGCCAGTCCTCTATCCAATATATAATCCAGCAGGATATTAGTGTCCAAGAAAACCCTATTCATGCAAATACCTCTCATCCAGATAGCTGTTCATCTCTTCTCTATAATCAATATCTGCAATCTTCTTGCGGACACTCTTTAAATTGATAGCGGCCTGCTTCTTATCATCAAGTGGCTTGTACGGTCTAATAAAAATACCGCCATCTTGAACGTTAATTTCGACTCTGTCTCTAGCGCCCATTCCCAGTGTATTTAACATATCCCTTGGAATACACAGTCCCTGGCTGTTGCCCCAAGCCCTAATATTAGTCAACATAACAGCGGCTCCTTTCGTATATACATAAGTATATACATCAGGTGACCGCCTGTCAATATGTCCGCCCACAAAACAAGGGACAGGCCCAATTGCCTGTCCCTTCGTCATTTTCTGCGCTATCTCGCACCGAGTTCCTTATCCAATTGATAGAGACCGCTGCCGCACTGAATTGCGAACAACTCGTATTTGTCGATCAGCTCATTCGCGTTCTTCTCCTCCTCAGCCTGCTCGTTAACGAACCACTCGAGGAATCGCAAAGTACGATAGTCGTACAGCTTCTCGGCCTCGCTGTAGATCTCGTTGATGAGTTTGGTCACGTACATCTCGTGCTTGAGACCGTACTCCAGCACCTCCTGATCGTTAGTGCAATTGTGGTCGATTGGGTCCAGCGTCATCAGCCTTACCTTCTCGTTCTCATCGTGCAGATAATCGATGAACTTCTCAGCGTGCTCGATTTCCTCCTGCGCCTGAACACGATACCAGTGCGCAAAACCATTGAGTCCCTTCTCTGCGAAGTAGTTGGCGAAATCGAGATACAGATACGCCGACACCAACTCCTTGTTGATCTGGAAATTCATCATATTAATAATCTTAGCATTTAACATAACGTCCTCCTTTCCGGGATGTAAAGTCCCTTTCCTTCAGGATGACTAGATGTTACAGCTGTCCGCTGGTGGACAGTCAATACCTAAATTCAAAAATTTTTTAGAAAAATTTTTATTCAAAAAATAATAAAAAAGCCCCTTGACTGTCCACCAGCGGACGGGACTATGCTCAAAATGTACCAGTTAGGAACGGGCTAGGAGGTGCATAAAATGATTAGAGACTATTTACTATTAAGATATCTTGAGGAGCGTCAATTCACTGACCTCTTTATGTCCGGCCACATCAGACTCAACTCTCTCGACTTCTTCTGGGGAGAGCACGATGAGCCAACCAAGGACGGACAGATTGACACAATGGAAGGTCTGGTATGCCCTATCGGTGCCAAGAGTACCAACGACTGCTCCAGACACGACGGCTACAGATACTGCAACCTGCTATGTTGTAACAGGCTTATCTATACCGATCATAACGACTTCATCGGTTGGTATACTAATGAAGAAATGGGCAAGTTCGGTGACTTTGTTGTTATAGTCAAGGATCCGGACGAATTCCAACGTCGCCTAGTCGACACGGCTAACCAGCTCGAATACAGCTGCCTCTGCCACCCTGTCGACTACAGCGACAACATCAACTGGACTCGTGACGTCTTCGACAAGGCTGGCGATTTTGCTTATCAGAACGAGTGGCGCGCTGCCCTCTATCGGGGCCTTGCTGTCTGCGAACCAATCGAGCTCTTCATCGGCCCAATAAACGACATCGCGGAATGGTGCTACACCAAGGAACTCAGCCACCATCTTTCTCGCATCTTCTACGACCGCGACTTCCGCCACACTGAGCAGGCTTCATACGGCAACGTCACAAGAGCGGAACTCGCTAGACTGTTTCAGGAGGTTGGCTAGCTGTAAACCAGCTCGTCAACCTAATCGTCAACCAGATCAGATTTCAACTGTAAACCTAATCGTAAACCAGATTGTAAACCTCGATATGAAAAAAGGTGGAGCAATTACTTGCTCCACCTTGTCTATTAACAATAATTACGGCATTGGATAATTCGCATCGCTTGTAAGCGGATCAAAATATCCTTTAATGCAATTAGGATTTACTATACATATTTGCATATGTGTTTTCTCTCTAAACTGTGATCCAGGATACACCTCGTTCCCTTCAATAAATGCACCTCTAACAGAATCATAAGGTGTATAATCCGGATCCGATTGAGCACCCGCTTTTATTGCAGTGTGAATCTGCTGAATTACAGCACAATCAAGATCTCGTAGTAGCACATCGTGGTCATTGTCACCAACAGCCCTATTTTGAGGCAAATCAGCACCAATGATTTTACTATTTATTTTCAACAATTCATAACCAAGCTTTAATATTTTGTTATTATGTGCATCAACCAAATTCAGGCAATTACCTAAATCCAAAATCGCTCCTACCACAGCTGACTCTTTAATATTACCATTCTGTTTAGCCCAGTCTAATGCCCTATCATAATCCTGTTCCCAGAAGTATATGCCATTTCCCAGCCAATCATATTTGTTATTACTAGGCTTTAGTGCTTTGCGTTCCTTAATTACTTTATCATAAACAGATTTATCGCACCCATGAAACCCAACTACTAAATTCGGGAGCTTACTATACATCTGATTAACGCTCATTATCTAGTAACAATCTCCTTCTTCATAGAGCCATCTTTACCTATCAATCCTGATTCTTTCAGGCTCCTCATTGCAGCTGCTTTCTTCAATGCAACATTAGATTGTGACTTTATATTGTTAGTATATTCTGAAATGGCTTTCTCATATTTTTTAACACTTGTCATAAGCCCACCTCCATTTCGTCTACATTTTACCACAATTTTATACATATGATATGTACTGTTTTTGCGCACAATCCTACAACTTTTACGCAACATTACAGTTTTTACGCATTATGCACAATATTTACGCAAGTGCAAAACCACTTATCGCCACACACAGTTGGCGGCGAGTACAATTCTTGCACCATTACGCAAAAGCAAAAGTGCAATAGGTGTATCATTTCATCAAGAGGTGATGATAATGGAAACAATTAAAACACTTAGAAAAGAAAACGGATTAACTCAGGCAGCTGCTTCAGAGCTGACAGGAATTCCGCTGAGAACCTTTAAAATGTATGAAACTGAGGAGTGTAAGATTGGTACCCTTAAGTACAATTACATATGTGAGAAACTCCTCGACTACGGCAGAACAGATGAAGAACACGGAATTCTTACTTTAGAAAGAATTAAAGAAGTCTGCGCAGATGTTTTGAAAGAATATGATGTTGAATACGCAATCCTTTTCAGATCATATGCGAAAGGCACCGCCGGAGAGAAGAGCGATGTTGACCTTCTCATATCAACTACTGTAGATGGACTGAAATTCTACGAGATCGTTGAGAAACTTAGGTCATCACTTAATAAGAAAGTAGACCTACTTGACCTGAATCAGTTAAACAACAATACTGAATTGCTGAATGAAATCCTAAGAGATGGGGTGAAGTTATATCAAGGATAGATTCGATAGCATCCCCCGGATTGCCATCTATGGATTAAGAAATAGAATTGTTCATGACTATGGCAATGTTGACCTGAAGATCATCTTCAACACACTTAAGAATGATGTCGCTGAAGTTAAGGCGATGATTGAGAAAATATAAAAAAGCATCCACGCAAGTGGATGCGTTTTTCTTAATGTTATGTGTTTTCTTAGTCAAAACCACATAGCGTCACGCGTAGTTAGCGACAGGTGCAATTTTGCACTATTGTGCTCTTTTTTTAGCTCCCACTGTGGCAGGGTTCACCGCTTTTTACCCTTCCTTCCACTGGTATTCCTCCAGGTCAACATAGTAATCCTCGCTAACCCGGATCCCATCTCTCTCCAGCCTTATCTTCTGTGCTTCAGCCCCGCCAAATCCAAAGTTCGGCGCCAGCCTTCCCTTATGATTAACCACCTGGAAGCACGGATATCTCTCCGGATCCGGATTCACATGCAGCAAGTTCCCCACGATCCTGGCATACCCCGGATTACCCAGGTACTCCGCCACCTGCTTGTACGTCACGACCTTCCCCTCCGGAATAGTCAGCAGATATTCAAGAATCCCCTGCATTAAATCATCACGCATACTCTTTCCTCGGCCAAAACCACATACCGCCATGCGTAGTTAGCGATAGTTTGTTAAAGTAAGCCTTTACTTTTAGTAAATCTTCTTTGCTCCCGAATTCCCATGAACCATTTTATTAATAAAGTCGTTATATCTATCAGCAAGACCACACGCAACACTTATTGTTGCAGAACAACCCTCACTAAACAACTTTTCAAACAGTGCTTCTTCAAACTCTTTATATTCATACATTCCAAAGCCCGATCCGAAATAGTTTATTATATATGATATTGTATCAATATCAGAAAGATCATAGCTTCCCAAAGCCATATCCAATAATTTAGAATAATCAAATTGACAGTCCTCTGTGTGCTTTGGATATTTCACATAGAGCAGAATATGCTGTATGTCCATTTGATCCATACTTATTATATGTTGATAATCTGACAAAAGTTTTTCTTCATCTTCATGATATTTGTATTCTTTCCAATCCTGATAACTATCATTCAAGTCATCTTTTCTATAGCTGTTGTCAATCCAAAACAAAGCAGCACTACTACCCATCCATTTCCACTCTTCACAGTTACCATTCAATGATATATATTCATTAGCATTACTAGATTCAAATAGTAATTCATCAAATTTTATATTTGAACCAGTCTCATATCTACCCAATCGCTCCACCTTATTATGATAATATGCTTTGTGACCAATAATAATTGTGTTTAGCAAAGATGACAAAAATTCAGTTGTCAACTGATTTTCATCATATATCATTGATGTATATACAAATGCTTCAAAAATATTACTATACGATCTAAGATCCTCAAAATCCTTTCCAAGAAATCTAGTACTTGCTTGTTCGGAAATTTTTTCTAAGTATTCGTTGATTCTATTCTTTTTTTCGATTTCATCACCATATTTATTATGAATGACATCTTCGATGATGCTTTTCCTTGCCCCTGGATGAACAACTTTCTTGTACTCTATGCAGTTCAGTTTATTTGTAAACGTGTCAGAAATGAACTGTTGATTCATTTCACAAGTATTACACAGCACGAAAACCTTCATTTCGTATATTTCCACAAGTTCATTTATTAATCCAACAACAGAAGTATATTTGTTATACTGCTCATATAGAAAGTTATTATGTAACACATTGTTAATGCCTTTAACGCCTTTATCAATCCCGATAATGCTCTTATTAATCTCATCTAAACCTCTTACAGTCGTGTTTATTTGTGACGAGAAGCTCGCATACTCTTTGCCATTTCCGTGAATCGGCATTTCCAAGTACTTCGGATTACTTCCGATTCGTTCAAAATCATCGAAAATAAAAATTGAATTTCTATTAACTGTATTGTAGGAATATCTTCTTTTGAACAATTGATATAAAGCCTCTCCAACAATAGGTATATTCTTTATTACTTCTACAGCATTTCCAGCAAATGTATTATCCGCCTCCTTAATAACTGTGTTAAGTTCATTAATCACAGCGCTTCTTGAATCTAAACCATAACAAGAAACCCTATATACCCTTATATTTGAGGGATTCAAATATTTGTCAACGAAGTTGTTCATCACATATGTTTTTCCAGAGCCCCACCGTCCTGATATTAAGAAGCAGTGTGAATTATGTTTATCATTTATATAACGCAAAGCACTTTCTTCAAATGCGTTATCGCCGTTTTCTTCTGGCAGCTTTGAAGTCCACTTTGTACTAAACAATCTCATACTGCACAGTATTACTATCCAAATCAACAAATACAACAGAATCACATTTTCAATAAAAATGCAGAACGCATTTAAAGCTGATAAATTAAGTTGTATTCCCTTTTCAGTCATAAAGCATATAATGCTTTTTCCTACTGCTCTTAACGCAGGAACCCTAAATAAGAGAATTACTACTATGCCTATTAAAGCCCAAACGTCCATTCGCCTTTTAAATGTAAGAACCTTGTTATATACAGTTAACAGTTTCATTGTTTTACCCTCATTTATTATAGTTGTTTGTTTTTCCAATTCTTATATATAGAAGCTCTTTTTTATTAATATACCATAATAGTTTCCCACTCGCCGCTAGGCAGGAAGGAACCGTGTGGCTCCTTCGGTTTCCAGGATATTCCGAGTCTCTTCGTCAATGGCTGCCCGGATGCATCATCATCACCGGCATCCAGCGTACTGTCCATTGACTCCGTTCCCGCTCCATTTCATATGTTAACTCATAGCCTTGCCCAGCATAGCAGCTCTCGTCAACTCATACCATCACGGCTTTTTATATTTTAATTATATCAATATGTCGGTAGCTTCGCTACCTCCCTTCTATCCTACCTATACTATCATTCCCCATATACACCAAGTGGAGAGCCTACACTCCCCACCACTTAATCTTCTCTACCACTTATACTCCACTCCTACGGCCTTTATCTTTATTCCCGCATTTCTCTCTCCCATTTATTATATTATAACAGTACTTGACCTGGCTC
>JAGHUP010000025.1 GCA_018064755.1 Candidatus Crickella equi
ACAATTTTCATTGTTGTCTCTTATACTCGATCTTTAAAATTTTTAAATTTTAAGACCAGTTCTACACTATGAAGTTTTCAAGGTTCTGCTGTTTCCCTTTCAAAGGGTCAGCTTGTTAAGTATAGCAATGAGAGGCCTCATTGTCAACACTTTTTTGAAACTTTTTTAAGAAGTTTCGCACTGTTTTGGCTCTTCTGAAATTGCTCTCAAGAAAAGCGACAGCTTGTCTATAATACTACTTCAAGCTGTCGCTGTCAATGATTATTTTAAATATTTTTCGAACTTTTTATTACGTATTTTTTCGCAGATTTTTACTGTTGTTCTTCGAGCTGTTTTGCCTCTTCCTGCGCCTGCTTTCTCAAGGTAGTTTCAGTAAGAACATTTCTTTCCTGAGCGATTTCTTCTTTAATCTTCTCAATACGTCTCTGAGCGTCCTTCTGTTCTTTGATACCTTCCTTCGCTTTAGCGAGTGCCATCTTCTCTGCATTCTTAGCTTCATTCAGTTTTACTTCATTGCTTGTAAGGAATCCTGGCTTGGAATACTCAATGTCGAATGACAATCTGAATCTTCTCAGTCCCAGTAACATAACACTAATGCCTACCAGAATGATTGCGTTAATATTAAGAAGTCTTGTATTGAAGAATGTGTACATAGCAATGGCGAACATCGCAACGCCGAGAACCATACTCACATCATCTACTCTATCTCTATCGAAGAAGTCGTGAATTCCCCCAGCACCTATCAGTGCCTCAATCAGAATCCACAGGGCAAACATCATCTGAGCTGTTACATCATCTGCAATCTGTCCAGAGAGCATTACTACTCCGAAAAAGAATGTGATGACGCCGTCCGTTGTCAGATTTACTCCGTTGCCGAATACATCTACATCGTCACGTGTACCAACGAACACTTCGATAGCACCCATTGCCACAAACACGATGCCAATTACGAATGCTACTGAGATAAATGCAGCACTTCCGTTAGCAAAGCAGAATATTCCGGAGCCGATCATAGCCAGACTTCCAATTATCATTAGAGCTCTCATATAAGAACTTTCCTCCTATTATATATATGTATATATATGACGCCTTATTCTAACACTACTTTGACTGATAGTCTACACACTGTTGTCTCTCTAAGAAGAAATGAATTCCTGCGGATGAATCCTTCCATCTATCTTCCTGAAATCCATTAGCTGGCTCGAGCCACTTTCCTACCTCGTAGTAGAAATCAGGATCTACTGTCGACTGAGCCCAGTCCCAGCTCTTGGTCTCATCGATTGACTTGATTGAGAGAACTTTGACTTTGGACACGCGTCCTGTTTCCATTGTTGCCATGCATCTCTTAGCGTCAGCTGGTACGAGCATCTGAACAACTCTTAATTCCGTGCAGCACTTCCACGCAATAAACGGTCCCTCTTCCGGGCAACGCATCTTGTACCATCTAGTATCGTCGTCAATGATTACTTTGTCCTGATTGGTTGCGTCCTCCAAAACAGCGGCGTATATATTCGCTCCTGAGAGATCAACGCCCTCCATATCGTTACCTCGGAAGCTAGCGCCTCGCACCATACATTTATTTAGCTTCATATTCTTAATGTCGCAATCATAGAAAGCTACATGATCCATCATAGATTCGCTGAAATCTGTTCCATTTAAATTGCAATTATCAAACGTAGCTCGGCGCAGGTTCATATTAGACATATCCCAGCCGCTGAGATCTATATCTTTAAATGTAACCTCGTGCAGATCAACAGGATCTGTGCCTGTTCTTGAATCCAGAGCTTCTTTTACTTCACTTGCATCGGTAATACGACGTCTATCGCCAGTAGCAGTATATTTGCTGGCTTCTTCAATAAAATCCTTCTCTGATTGGCTAAAATTCATAGTATTACCCTCTTCATGTATAGAATTTGTTAAATTTCAACAATTATTTGCCAAAATCTGTTGACATCTTGTAAATATAGTATATTATACCACTATATACAAATGAATAACACCTGACCGATAGAGGTCGCGAAGATTATTAGTAACAATCTGAACTAGTCCGGAAGACTTGATTGTGAAAGGATGATTCGCCGAAGGTTATCGGACCCAATCCGATTTCCTGGGACGTTGTAATAAGATGCAACGTACTGTCACGCAAGTGGAGCGCTATCATGGTAAGTAATATAGATTTCTAATCCATGAACGTTTCAAGCGTTATTCATGGATTTTTTATTTTATTAGGAGGTTACATTATGGATTATGTACCAGCATTGTACGCAACTATCTGGGCTGCACTCCCACCACTGATTGCCATCGCACTGGCTCTCATTACTAAGGAAGTATACAGCTCACTCTTCTTGGGAATTGTAACTGGAGCTATCCTCTATGCAGGACCTAACTTCTCAGGCATTCTCAACCACGCACTGAACGATGGAATCATCGCTTCCCTCTCCGATTCATACAACGTAGGAATTCTGGTATTCCTCGTTATCCTCGGAATGATGGTAGCAATGATGAACCTCTCCGGGGGATCCAAAGCATTCGGTCTCTGGGCACTTAAGAGAGTTAAATCTCGTGTAGCTGCACAGCTCGCAACTATCATCCTCGGCGTACTGATTTTCGTAGACGACTATTTCAACTGCCTGACAGTTGGATCAGTAATGAAGCCTGTAACCGATGAGTTCAAAGTATCAAGAGCTAAGCTCGCGTACATAATCGACGCAACTGCTGCTCCTGTATGCATCATCGCACCTATCAGTTCATGGGCAGCTGCAGTTTCCGGATTTGTTGAGGGACAGAACGGACTATCCGTATTCATCCACGCAATCCCATATAACTTCTATGCGCTCTTCACTCTGATGATGATGGTTGGCATCGTAGTTCTGAAATTCGACTTTGGTAAGATGGCAGAGTTTGAAAGAACAGCTTATGAAGATAACAACCTCTACTCAGTTAATACTCTTGAGAACGGAGACAACGAGGACGAGATGGCTACTGCCAATGGTGCTCTGATGGATCTCGTATTCCCTGTAGTAATTCTGATTATCGCTTGTGTAGTTGGAATGATTTACTCCGGTGGATTCTTCAGCGGCGAGAGCTTCATCAATGCATTCGCTAACTCAGATGCATCCGTTGGACTGTCAATGGGATCACTGGTTGCACTGATTATCACAATTATTTACTACTGCTGCAGAAGAGTTCTTTCCTTCCAGGGCTGTATGGAATGCATTCCTGAAGGAGTTAAGAACATGATTTCACCAATCCTCATTCTGACATTCGCATGGTCACTCAAGGCTATGACAGATAGCCTAGGTCTTGCTGATTATGTTGGTAGTCTCTGTGAGAAGATGGGCGGAACTGTAGTAGCTCTGCTCCCTGCAGTACTCTTCCTGATTGCATGCGTACTCGCATTTGCATCCGGAACTTCATGGGGAACATTCGGAATTCTGATTCCTATCGGACTTGCTATTACTGAGAGTAGACCAGAAATGATGATGCCTATTATGGCAGCTTGCATGGCTGGTGCTGTATACGGCGATCACGTGTCACCTATCTCAGATACAACTATCATGGCTTCTGCTGGAGCTGGATGTGACCACCTGAGTCACGTTACAACTCAGTTGCCATACGCTACACTGGTTGCAGTTGTGTCCTTCATCTCATACGTTATCGCAGGATTCGTTGGAAACTTCATCGTACCTCTGGTAGTTGGTATCGTACTTATCTTCGCAGCACTCTTCGTACTCAAGAAGAGAGAGGGAACATTCAAGGTTGACTAAATAAACCTTACATAATAAATTAAGCCCTGTTGCAAAACAGGGCTTTTATTTTAAGCGAAAAACAAAAACCGTTAACGGAGAGTACGGCTCTCACCTCGCTGCGGCTATACGTAGCGGTACTAAGCTCTGTCGTCGCCTGCGGCTCGCCAATCGCTAAGTGCCGACTACCGCAGAGCCTCTCCTTATAACGGTTTTTTATTTTTCTATTAAATTATTTAGAACTGTTCTTGCAATAGGGCCGGCTACCTGTGAACCAAAGCCTCCATCTTTAACCCACACAACGAATGCATAAGGCGCATCCTCGTTGTCGATAAATCCTACGAACCAGGCATCTGATCTATCACCGACTTCAGCAGTTCCAGACTTAGCATAGAGATCAAGTCCTGGATAATTACCTGCACCATAGTTCTTCTTAACGTTGTTCTTCATCATGGATCTCAGTTCGTCGGCTGTATCCTCGTTGAGATATCTACCCTTAGACTTACCACCTGTAATGTCCTTGAGGAATGTAGCACTCTTGATAAGTGATGGCTCTACAGCTTTGCCGCCATTCGCAATAGCTCCCATATACACCATCATTGCACAAGGGTTAACCTGGTCGTCAGCCTGTCCGATACCTGCCCAGCTTAGCTTTACTTCGTTGTCGTCTGGGAAATCAAACGAGCCTTCCGCAGTCTCCACGCCATTGACAATGACCGGTTTGGTCAAGCCCAGTTTGTCAACGTATTTTTTCATCGTATCCGGACCGACTCGTCTCGTTAGTTCGCCAAAAGCACCGTTACATGACTGCGCGAGAGCTAACCTGAAATCGACAGTTCCGTGTGCGCTGACATCTGTGAGTTTGTCCTTGCCAATCTTATTTACTCCGTCGCAGTGATATTCGAACGAGCCTCGATCATCAAGGGTATCTATTACAGCAGCAGAGGTTATAAGCTTGAATGTTGAACCCGGTGTCATTGTTCCGGACAGGAAGTTGTTAAAGTAATATGACGAGCCCGTATCCGATGGCAGGCTGCCTGCCGGGTCAAATGTTGGCGTACTGACCATACAGACGATTTCACCTGTTTTCCAGTTCATAACTCCCACTGTTCCAGTTCTGCTACCCAGAGCATTATAGGCAGTAACATTAGCCTTGGCATCAATCGTAAGTTTAATCTTCTTGCCTTCCGAGGATGTATCGTAGGTTCCATTTACTATATCGTATCCTATCAGCTGTCCTCTGAAGACGTTGATTGCACCGGTTGCAATATTACCTTTCGGATCACCTACTGCATGAACAGTAGCAACCCTAGTGTTATAGTTGTCGCTATATCTTATTCCATCTTCAGTACAATCCAGCAGCAACTCATCATTTCTATCTGTAATAGTTCCTCGGTTCAGCAGTCCGTCAGTGTATATCTGTTGATTGCCGTAGAAGGTCGCCCATTCCCCACCGTGCTTTACAAATCTGAACACGAAAAGACCAACGCCAGCCAAGAGCACGGCGGCTATCAGTATACATATTAATGATCTTTTCTCGAGTTTCTTCATTATTTAATCTTCCTTGTATACGGCAAGGCTCGCGTTCTTACGCATATCTGCAGCTTTGAAATAAGCTAGCATCGCCCAAGATGCCATCATCGATGTTCCGCCAGTAGATACGAACGGAAATGTTACTCCCGTGAGCGGGAAGAGATCAACTGATCCGAATATATTCAGCATAGTCTGAATCAACATCATAGTTGCTGCACCGCAGGCGCCAATTGTATAGAATGTGGATCTACCCGCCACTATTGACAGCACCGCGAACATACACAGGGTCACCAAGCAGATAACTATCAGTAGTGCAATAATAAGGCCCCACTCTTCCATGACAAATCCAAATACCAGGTCTGTGTCTGAGGCAAAGAGATTCTTCATCGATCCATTGCCAGCACCATGTCCTAGAAGTCCTCCACCGGATCCAAATGACATTGTTCTTGTCTGCTGGAATCCTCCATTGTCTGGATCCTCCCAAGCATGTCCCCATGTTGCAAATCTATCAGCAATGTATGGTTTAAATCTCAGAACCAAGAGTCCCATTACCAGTGCACCAACGCCTGTCAGCATCAGTCTGGAGAAGTCACCACTTCGCAGGAATGATACAACCAGATAAGTTGCAAAGAATATCAGAGCCGTACCAAAGTCTCCCATCAATGCCAGACAGCCGAGACAGAACACAGAGAAAATTGCATACATATAAGTATTACGTTTCTCAAACAATTCCTCGAGTGTGCCAGCACCTACACAGATAAATGCCAGCTTAACGAGTTCTGAAGGCTGGAAAGACATTCCGCCAATACGAACCCAGTTGGCTGCACCGTACGACATGGTTCCGAATATCAAATTGAATATCAGGAGTAAAACAGACAATCCAATCAGTATTGGTCTTATCTTTTTAGTCCTATCCAGATCTCTCATGTATATGCACATGAAAATCATCAGTCCAATTCCTATCCATATAGCAACGAGCTGTTTGAACGCGCCCTCGGGGTTCGACGATGCCGCGATAGCCAGGTTGATGGTAGACATGAAGAATGCAATCATCTCCATCTCGAATCCTTTACGGCCGGCCGCTTTGAACACAGTCACATATACCCACATCGTTACTGATAGCAATGCGATTGAGAACAGAGCACCGAATGATACGTCTGTTCCCATTGCGATAATCAGCTGAACAATAGTCAGTGCCTGGAAAAGTGTGATTGCCAACAGTATCTTCCAAGGAGCTACAGGCTCTCTATCATCACTTCTCATCAATCTATTATTAGCCGACTCCTCAAGACTTGCCGGTGCCAAAGTGCAGTGCACTCCGCCCATTATTATCTCGTCACCAAAATGTATTAGATATTTCTTGTTCGGTTCAAGTCTGACTCCGTTGACAGTCGTTCCATTGTGCGAACCCAGATCCTTAAACATCCATTTATCATCTTTCCACTTAAGCAATATCGCTTGAGTCTTGGATACCGTCTTAAGCGGAATAGTAATGTCCGAAGTTTTGGATCTACCAATTACATTTTCCCAATGTGTTATCGGGAAATTGCCGCCATCCTCTACCAAGAAATAACCATTTACTACTGGCGTAGTTCTGGTTCTGAGGAGTGACATGATTGAAGTCAGCAGAATATAAATTGCAAGCACAACAAAGACCCACCGTAGCAAGGTAGTGCAATGTTTGGCCACCTCCGGGTAGGTCTGTGCTATATTTAATATTCTCTCTAATACTACTTCCATGAACTCTTCAGACCAACGATGCTGTTAAATACCTTCTCGTCGTCTGTTGTCAGTTTGCTATCTGCAACATAGTAGCCCTTGCGGAAGAACTGGAATCTATCACCAGGCTTTACTGCCTTAACGCCAGTCTCTGCATAGCCCCAAGTTTCGATGAGTGAATCAGGATTGAATTCATATTCGCCTGTCTCCTCATTAATTCTGTTGAGGTAGCTGTACTCTCTAATCTTTATTTTCTCAGCTGTTGCTGCATCAACAAAGTGGATTGTTCCCTTAACCTTACGAGTTTCGCAATTGCCACCCTTAGTCTCAGGATCATATGTACAATGCAGTTCCTTAATGGAACCATCAGGATTCTTAACTACGCCATCTTCGTTGCATTTAACGAAGTATGCGCCCTTGAATCTAACTTCGTTGCCAGGGAAGAGTCTGAAGTACTTCTTCTCAGGAACTTCCATGAAGTCATCTCCATCAATCCAAAGTTCTCTTGAGAATGGAACCTGTCTTGTTCCCATTTCTTCCTTCTTGGCATGGTTCTCAACTGTAACCATCTCAGTTTTTCCTTCTGGATAGTTGTCGATAATAACCTTGATAGGGTTAGTAACAACATGCAGTGAAGAACATCTGTCCTGGAGATCTTCTCTTACGCACTGTTCGAGCTGTGCAATGTCGATAGTAGAGTCTGCTTTGGATACTCCGATATCGTTACAGAATTTTCTAAGAGCCTCAGGAGTGTATCCTCTACGACGTACACCTGCAAGAGTTGACATTCTTGGGTCATCCCAACCATCAACAAGGCCTTCATCAACTAGTCTCTTGAGGAATCTCTTGGACATAATCATTGTTGTAATGTTCAGGCGAGCGAACTCAATCTGTCTTGGTGGGTTAGGCCACCAACCTACTTCCTGTACAACCCAATCGTACAGTGGTCTATGATCCTCGAACTCCAATGTGCAGATGGAATGAGTGATTCCCTCGATAGCGTCCTCAATCGGATGAGCGAAGTCATAGTTAGGATAAATGCACCACTTGTCACCTGTGTTGTGGTGAGTAGCATGAACAACTCTGTAGATAACAGGGTCTCTCATGTTGATGTTAGGTGATGCCATATCAATCTTAGCTCTCAGACAAATCTCCTTATCCTCGAACTCGCCATTCTTCATTCTCTCGAAGAGATCCAGTGACTCCTCGATAGGTCTGTTTCTATATGGGCTCTCCTGACCTGGCTCAGTCAGAGTTCCTCTTGTATCTTTAATCTGGTCTGGAGTAAGTTGGCATACGTAAGCTTTGCCCTTCTTAATCAGCTCAACAGCTGCCTCGTACATCTTATCGAAATAGTCAGATGCCCAAAGTCTCTCTGTCCATTCAAATCCGAGCCAACGAACGTCTTCTTCGATGGAATTGATGTACTCCATATCCTCTTTAACAGGATTGGTATCGTCATATCTCAGGTTGCAAGTTCCGCCATACTTCAGTGCAGTACCAAAGTTCAGGCACAGGGACTTAGCATGTCCGATATGCAGGTAGCCGTTAGGCTCTGGTGGGAAACGAGTAGCGATAGCTGTGTGCTTGCCAGTAGCAAGATCTTCATCGATGATATCATGGATGAAATTGCCCGCCATCTCCTTATATTCTTCTGCTGTAGCTTTAGCCATAATAATACCTCCAGATACATATATTTACGGACTAATTGTACCATAAAATGTGATAGAATGAATATAGTTTTGAGGAGGGAAATTAGTATGAAGAGACCTATTTATACTCAACTAAACAACTGCAGAGACTGCTATAGATGTGTACGTAGATGTCCTGTTAAAGCAATCCAGGTACATGACGGGCACCCACTTATTATCGAAGAACTCTGCACTCACTGTGGAACCTGTGTTAAGGCTTGTCCTAACGGTGTAAAGACAATTAGAAATGATGTCGACAATGTCAAAATGGCATTCCTATCACATCGTCGTGTAATTGCTTCTGTAGCTCCGTCATACGTTTCCGAATTTGCGGGTTACGAGGACAATTTCCTTAGAGCACTGTATCGACTCGGATTCAGTGATATTTCCGAGACAGCAATCGGTGCCACATTGGTATCTCAAGCTCTGGATATGTATGCTAAGGTTAATGGCTCCGCGCCATTCGTTTCAACGGCATGTCCTTCAGTTGTTGAGCTCATTACCAAGTATCGCCCTGAGTATGTTAAGGACCTTGCGCCTTTCCCATCACCTCTCCAAACTCACAGCGCATATCTTCGCCATTTATACGGCAAAGATATCGTAGTAGTATTTATCGGACCTTGCATCGCCAAGAAGATTGAAGCGGAGAACACGCCAGGCTATCCGGATATTGCCCTTACTTTCGCAGAAGTAAAGTCATGGATGGCAGAAGAAAACATTGACCTCGACACAATTGATACCGGAATCGAAATCAATCTTATTCCTGCACCAGCTGGAAAAGCTGCCATTTATCCAATAGAAAATGGTCAGATTCAGACGTCAAAACTGTGGGATGATAACTTCCTTAGTCTTAAGGCTGTAGCTACATCAGGCGAAGAACAGATTAAGCGTTCCCTGAATGGCCCTAAGGATAATCAGTTCATTGAATTTCTTAATTGTAGCGGTGGCTGCATCAACGGCCCAGCTACAGACCAGACAGCGTCTCCTCTCCAGAGGCAGAAATCTGTAATGAGCTTTACAATGAGAAGAATTTCAGACAATGATACATTTGAGGGCGATATTCCATTTGCACAGAAACTATATGAAGAAGGCTACAGAATTCTAAATGGTTATGAAGGTCCTAAAGCCCAGCCTGCACCTCAGCCTGAAATAAGTGAAGAAGAAATTCAGAAAACAATGATCAAGCTCGGCAAACACAGTAAAGATGACGAGTTGAACTGCGGAGGTTGTGGTTATCCATCATGCAGAGAAATGGCTAAAGCAATTGCAGCAGGTAAGGCCGAAGTCGACATGTGTATAACTAAGATGAGAAGAGATGCCGAGAGCAAAGTTGATATTCTTCTCTCTACAATTCCACACGGAGCAGTTATCGTTGATAGCGAACTCCGAATTAATGATGTAAACAAACGCTTCATTGATATATTTGAAGACTATCCTGCAGAATTCCTTGATGCAGACGGACTTAAATCTTTCAGAGGTACTCCTATTGACACCTTTGTTCCGTTCGCCGACAAATTCGCAGAGCAGTTCTTCCTGTCCAAACCATCACAGTACAGATTTAATATACGTGGAAAAGTAATGCGTGTAACATTCTTCTTAGTTGAGAACAAGCGTCTCCTTGGAGCTATGTTTGAAGACATTACTACATCAACAGTTAAAAGAGAAACCGTTGTAAGCAAAGCAGAAGACGTTATTCAGAAATCTTTAAGCACCGTACAACAAATAGCATCTCTTCTAGGCGACAACGCTGCAGAGACTGAGATAGTACTGAATTCTATTATCGACGAATTCAATGTACGCGCAGCTGACAGTGAGGATCTGGATCTTGTTGAAGAAAGTACTGGATTCATGGATACTAGCGACAACAAATAGCACGAAACAAGGACAATAAGAATGTTTAACAATATATGTATAGATGTCGATTATTCACAGTTGTATAAGGATGGTCAACGAATTGGAGGCGACGTTTTCCTTCTCAACCGCAACAACGACAAGAACAGAATATGTGCCACTCTATCAGATGGTCTGGGTAGCGGTGTTAGAGCCAATGTGCTTGCTAGTCTAACTGCACACATGGGTCAACAAATGTCGTTCTCACCGATGACACTCGCCCACTCAGCCGAGATCATAATGGACACTTTGCCAGTAGATGGCGAGAAAGGCATCAGTTATTCAACATTTACAATCGCCCAGATTGTCTATTCTCCTGGCAAGGATAACATTGAGGTTGCTTTGGTTGAATACGACAACCCAGACAGTTTGAGATTTGAAGGTTCCACACCAATTGATTGGGACAAAACAGCACACAAACTGCATCGTAAGGCAGCGATTAAGGATGAGACGGTACTATCATCATATTTTAAGATGAAGATTGGCGACCGTTTAATATATTTCAGCGACGGTGTTGCACAGGCTGGAGTAAGTTTGGGCTCAATCAATCTAGATGCGGATACTTCTTCCGACTCGGCAATGCGTACAGCAGAAGGAACTTCATTTAAAGCACAATATAGCGTTCCCTCAGCACAGCCTGCAATTATCAGCCGTAAGAACAATAATGTTTCTTCCAAGGGCTGGGGTGTTGATAAAGTCAGAGAGTTCATCTCAAGCACTCTTGAAGAAGACCCTGAAATAAGTTCCAGAGATCTATCCAGAGCAATCGTAACCAAGGCCTACAGCTATGATAATTATCATCCTAACGATGACATCACTTGCGTGGTTGTACATATCAGAAAACCTCGTAGAACCTTGATTGTAACAGGTGCACCTCATAACAAAGAATATGATAAAGAACTTGCAAAGAAGATTGCATCATTCGATGGCAATGTCATCGTTGCTGGTGGCACCACTGCACAGATTGTTGCTAGAGAACTCGGAACTGTAGTTTTACCAGACAAATCGCCATCTGGCGACCTACCACCAGCCAGCATTATCGAGGGAGTAACCTTAACGACCGAGGGAATGCTGACTTTGACAAGAGCGACTGAGAGACTTAGCAATAAGGTTCTACTCAAACACATGCCAGAGGATCCCGCTAAGGAAATTATCAAAATAATGAGACAAACTGATCAGGTTGAAATCATAGTTGGAACCAAAGTTAACGACGACGTCGACGATCCTAATCTTGCGGTAAACATTGGCGTTAGAATTCCTATGATTGAAAGACTGAAAAAAGCACTTGAAGAGAACTATCTTAAGGAAGTTGAAGTGCACTATGTATAAAAACTGTGGTAGAATATATATGTAAATAGTTGTTATAGAAAAGGAGAAAAGATATGCCATTAGTAACATCAACAGAAATGTTTAAGAAGGCTTATGAAGGCGGCTATGCTGTTGGAGCTTTCAACGTAAACAACATGGAAATCGTTCAGGGTATCACAGAAGCATGCAAGGAGACTAAGTCCCCTGTTATTCTCCAGGTATCCAAGGGTGCAAGAGCTTATGCTAACCCAACATATTTGAAGAAACTTGTAGATGCAGCTGTTGAAGAATGTCCTGAAATTCCTATCTGCCTGCACCTTGACCACGGTCCAGATTTTGAAACTTGCAAATCTTGCATCGACGCTGGATTCACATCAGTTATGATTGACGGTTCTTCTCTCCCATTCGAAGAGAACATCGAGCTATCCAAGAAGGTTGTTGAATATGCGCATGCTCATGGTGTTGTAGTTGAAGCTGAGCTTGGAACACTCGCAGGTATCGAGGATGACGTAAACGTATCCGAAGAGGACTGCTCATATACTAAGCCTGAAGACGTAGAAGAGTTCGTAAAGAGAACTGGTTGTGACTCCCTTGCAATTGCAATCGGAACATCACACGGAGCTTATAAGTTCAAGCCAGGCACTAAGCCACAGCTGAGATTCGACATTCTTGATGAAGTAACTAAGAGACTCCCAGGATTCCCTATCGTACTTCACGGATCATCATCAGTTCCACAGGAATTCGTTGAAATTATCAATGCGAACGGTGGAAACATGCCAGGAGCTATCGGAGTTCCTGAAGACCAGCTGAGACAGGCTGCAAGATCTGCAGTATGCAAGATTAACATCGATTCAGATATCCGTCTCGCTATGACAGCAACTATCCGCCAGTACTTTGCTGAACACCCAGATCACTTCGACCCACGTCAGTATCTCAAGCCAGCAAGACAGGCTGTTAAGGATATGGTTAAGCATAAGATCATTAACGTTCTCGGATCAAACGACAAGATTTAATTATTAATCACCTTGATAATCTAAGATAATCTAAAAAACTCCTCCACTTTCGTGGAGGAGTTTTTATTGTACTATTTAAGCAATCCTTCTGGAATTACTTCTGCTCTGGTGCATAGAAGTCTACGAACTTAACGAGCTTGTCGTATCTCTTCTTAGCTTCCTCTTCTGACTTAGCGAAGAGCTCCTTAGCTCTTTCTGGGTTCTCTCTAGTCAGTCTGTTGTATCTAGCCTCGTTCATGAGGAACTCCTCATAACCGCCTGCTGGTACCTTGCTGTCCAGAGTGAATGGATTCTCACCTTCAGCAGCGAGTGCTGGGTTGAATCTGAAGAGGTTCCAGTAACCACACTCTACAGCCTTCTTCATCTCGAGCTGGCAGTTCATCATGCCGCCCTTAATGGAGTGCATCTCGCATGGTGCATATCCGATAACCAGGGATGGTCCGTCATAAGCGATAGCTTCTGTCAGAGCCTTGATTGTCTGGTTAGGGTTAGCTCCCATAGCGATCTGAGCAACGTATACATAACCATAGCTCATAGCAATCTGTGAGAGTGACTTCTTAGCAACTTCCTTACCAGCAGCTGCGAACTGTGCAACCTGACCGATGTTGGAAGCCTTGGAAGCCTGTCCACCAGTATTTGAGTAAACCTCAGTATCGAATACCATTACGTTAACGTTCTTGCCGGATGCCAGTACGTGGTCGAGTCCGCCGTAACCGATATCGTAAGCCCATCCGTCTCCACCGAAGATCCATACAGTCTTCTCGCTGAGGAGGTCTGCTCTATCGATAATGTTCTGTCCAATGCCAGCCTTCTTGAGAGCTGCAACCAGCTTTTCTCCAGTTTCCTTGGAGCACTTAGTGCAGTCGAACTCTTCCAGCCAAGCGTTAGCAGCATCTACTACATCCTGTGGCAGTCCGCCTTCATCAAGCAGCAGATGAACGTCCTTCTTGAGGTTCTCTCTTCTTGTCTCAACAGCTGTTCTAAATCCGAATCCGTGCTGAGCGTTATCCTCGAAGAGTGAGTTGTTCCAAGCTGGTCCGTGACCTTCTGCATTAGTTGTGTAAGGTGCTGTAGCTCCTGGGCCACCCCAAATTGATGAGCATCCAGTAGCGTTTGAAATGTAAGTGTGATCTCCGCAAAGCTGAGTGATCAGTCTTGCATATGAAGTTTCAGCACATCCTGCGCATGAGCCTGAGAACTCGAGCAGAGGAGTCTTGAACTGTGATCCCTTAACAGTGTTATCAACTGTATCTTCCTTAACAGTGATGTTCTTAACAGCGTAGTCGAAGTTCTTCTGCTCTGGCAGCTGCTCTTCGAGTGGCTTCATTGTCAGTGACTTAGTTGGGCATACTGTTACGCATACTCCGCATCCCATACAATCGAGTGGGGATACTGCGAGGCCGTAAGTGTAAACATCCTTGCCCTTTCCAGCCTTAACTGGAACTGCCTTGAATCCTTCTGGAGCATTCTTAGCTTCTTCATCATTCAGCATGTAAGGTCTGATTGTAGCGTGTGGGCAAACATATGCGCACTGGTTACACTGAACGCAAGTAGCAGGATTCCACTCAGGAACGCTTACTGCAACGCCTCTCTTCTCGTATGCGGAAGCACCGAGTTCCCATTCACCGTCAACATGTGGCATGAATGCGGATACTGGCAGGCTATCGCCGTCCATGTTGGAGATAGGTGCAAGAATGTTCTTAACCTGAGTAACTCTTGCAGCTGGTCCTTCAAGAGCCTTGTCGTTAGCAGCGTCAGTAGCTGTAGCCCAATCAGCAGGAACGTCGATCTTAACGAGAGCATCAGCTCCAGCATCGATAGCTGCATGGTTCATGTCTACAATGTTCTGACCCTTCTTGAGGTAGGACTTAGTAGCAGCTTCCTTCATGTACTTAATTGCATCTTCCTTAGGCATAATCTCAGCGAGTGAGAAGAATGCGGACTGGAGAGTAGTATTAGTTCTCTTGCCCATTCCGATCTTTTCGCAGAGCTCGATAGCGTTGATGATGTAAAGGTTGATGTTGTTCTTAGCAATGTACTGCTTTGCAGCTGCATTGAGGTGGTTACCAACTTCTTCTGGTGCCCACTGGCAGTTGATCAGGAATGTTCCGTTTGGCTTAACGTCCTGAACAATCTTGAATCCCTTATCAATGTATGAAGGGTTGTGGCATGCTACGAAGTCAGCCTTGTTGATGTAGTATGAGCTCTTGATTGGCTTGTCACCGAATCTCAGGTGAGAAATAGTAACTCCGCCTGTCTTCTTGGAGTCATACTGGAAGTATGCCTGTACATACTTATACTTATCTGCGTGGTCTCCGATGATCTTGATGGAGTTCTTGTTAGCTCCAACAGTTCCGTCTCCGCCCAGACCCCAGAACTTACACTCGATTGTGCCAGCAGGAGCTGTGATAGGAGCTTCCTTCTCTTCGAGGGACAGGTTAGTAACGTCATCTACGATACCAATTGTGAATCTCTTCTTAGGGTTAGCCTTCTTCAGTTCGTCATATACTGCGAATACTGATGCAGGAGGTGTATCCTTAGAACCAAGTCCATATCTTCCGCCGATTACGTCAACGTCGAGGCCAGCCTCAGCGAATGAAGTAACAACGTCGAGGAACAGAGGCTCTCCGAGTGAACCAGGCTCCTTAGTTCTATCAAGAACTGCAACCTTCTTAGCTGTCTTAGGCAGAGCAGCGATCAGCTTGTCAGCTCTGAAAGGTCTGTACAGTCTAACCTTGATCAGACCAACCTTCTCGCCGTTAGCGTTCAGGTTATCAATAACTTCCTCTGCTACGTCGCAGATTGAACCCATAGCGATGATAACTCTGTCAGCGTCCTCAGCACCATAGTAGTTGAACAGCTGATAATCAGTTCCGATCTTGCTGTTAACCTTAGCCATATACTTCTCAACAACTTCTGGAATTTCATCATAGAACTTGTTGCAAGCTTCTCTGTGCTGGAAGAATACGTCGCCGTTCTCGTGGGATCCTCTCAGATGAGGGTGATCAGGGTTCAGGGACTTGTCCTGGAATGCCTTAACAGCGTCCATATTTACCATGTCCTTGAGATCTTCATAATCCCAGATTGCGATGTTCTGAATCTCGTGGGATGTTCTGAATCCGTCGAAGAAGTTCAGGAAAGGAACTCTTCCTTCGATTGCAGCCAGGTGAGCTACTGGAGCGAGGTCCATAACTTCCTGTACATTGCCCTCAGCGAGCATTGCGAAACCAGTCTGACGGCAAGCATATACGTCGGAGTGGTCACCGAAAATATTCAGAGCGTGAGTGGAAACAGTACGAGCTGTTACGTGGAATACTGCAGGGAGCAGTTCTCCAGCGATCTTGTACATGTTAGGAATCATCAGCAGAAGACCCTGTGATGCTGTGAATGTAGTAGTGAGAGCACCAGCTCCAAGGGAACCGTGAACTGCACCAGCTGCACCAGCCTCAGACTCCAGCTCAACAACTTTAACAGTCTTGCCAAAGATGTTCTTTCTTCCTGCAGCTGACCACTGGTCTACGTAGTCTGCCATAGGTGAAGATGGAGTGATAGGGTAGATTCCGGATACTTCTGTGAAAGCATATGCAACGTGAGCAGCTGCATTGTTTCCGTCCATAGTCTTAAAATCTCTTTTAATCATGTTTTTCTCCTCTTAATAAAATAGTTAAAAGTTATTTATGTGAAACATTGTAATGTTTTCGACCAAAATTATTGATCTTAGCTCGCAGGTATTACTACTTAACGAGTTCAGCTGTATCCATAGCGATCATGAGCTCTTCCTCAGTTGGGATGATGAATACCTTAACTGCTGAATCTTCTGTTGAAATCTCAACTTCCTTACCTCTGCAGTTGTTCTTCTCTTCATCGATCTTAACGCCCATGAATGCGAGGTTCTTGCAAGCCTCATAACGAGCTTCCTTAGAATTCTCGCCGATACCTGCTGTGAATACGATTGCATCAACGTGACCCATCTCAGCTGCATAAGCTCCGATATAGTGACGAATTGACTTGTAGAGCATCTCGAGTGCAACCTGTGCATCGTGGTTGCCGCCTTCTGCTGCTGAAGTAACGTCTCTCATATCAGCGGAAACTCCGGATACAGCGAGGAGACCGGACTTCTTGTTCAGCTCACTAACGATCTCGCTAGCGCTCTTACCAGTCTGCTCATTGATGAAGCTTACTACTGTAGGATCGAGTGTTCCGGAACGAGTTCCCATTACGAGACCATCGAGCGGAGTCAGACCCATTGATGTGTCATAGCACTTACCGTTCTTAACTGCAGTGATGGATGAACCATTACCGAGGTGGCAAGTGATGATGTTGAGTTCTTCTGGCTTCTTGCCCATAATCTCTGCACAACGCTGAGCAACATATCTGTGGCTAGTTCCGTGTGCACCATACTTACGGATGTGAAGCTTGTCATAGTACTCTCTTGGAATTGCATAGAGGAAACTCTCTTCTGGCATAGTCTGGTGGAAAGATGTATCGAATACAACTACTCCAGGTGCATTAGGGAGAACCTTCTCGCATGCGTTGATTCCAACGAGTGCTGGTGGATTGTGAAGAGGTCCGAGTACTGACAACTCGTCAATGCCCTTCTTAACTTCTTCAGTAACGATGCAGGACTTATCAAAGAGATATCCGCCCTGTACGATACGGTGACCAACTGCTGTAATCTCATCCATTGATGAAATAACTCCGTGCTCCTTATCAGTAAGAGCCTCGATAACCAGCTGCATTGCTACACCGTGGTCTGGAAGAGCGACATCCTTATCAAAGATTGTGCCCTCAGAAGTCTTGTAGTTCATATGACCATCAAGTCCGATTCTCTCACAGAGACCCTTAGCCATTACAGCCTTGTTCTCCATGTTAATCAGCTGATATTTCAGTGATGAACTTCCTGTGTTAACTACTAAAATAATCATAGAAAATCAACTTCCTTTCGTAATTATTTTTCTCTAAGTCCAGACTTCCGCATTAAAGTCCAAACATACACTTACATTATAGCACTAACAGAAATTTTTATAAGCCCAAATGCCACTTTTTTACGCATTTTCAGCCAAAAAAACATAAAAAATCAGGGAGCATATTTTTATGCTCCCTGTCTCTGA
Source organism: Candidatus Crickella equi (assembly GCA_018064755.1). GTDB lineage: Bacteria > Bacillota > Clostridia > Peptostreptococcales > Anaerovoracaceae > Crickella > Crickella equi. The sequence continues at coordinate 18,012 of JAGHUP010000025.1, forward strand.
TTTATCTTCTAATAATCAACTTTACCAAGTGCCGCGAGAACGAGCTCTGTGGCCAGCTTGGCGGTCTTATTCCTCTCATCCAGAATTGGGTTAACCTCGACGATATCCATACTGAGCAACTTGCCTGATTTAGCTATCAGCTTGACAGCTAGGAGTGCCTCTCTTGCAGTAATACCGTTTTCAACAGGGGTTCCTGTTCCCGGTGCATATTCAGGTGTAATCGCATCTACGTCGAATGACAGATGTATACCAACAGTTCCGTTACTTGCATCTGCTATAGCCTGCTCCATAACGTCACGCATACCTCTCTTATCGATATCATAAATCGGATAAACGTTGAGACCAGCCTGTTTCATGCGATCCGCTTCTTTCGGGTCGAAGTCTCTTCCGCCAACCTGTGCTGCGTGAGATGGTTCAACAAAGCATGGTTTCTGTCCATAGTCTACCATTTCATCCGGACCCCATCCACAAACTGCCGAGAATGGCATTCCATGCATGTTTCCGGTGATAGTAGTCTTGTCACTATTCCAATCACCATGAGCATCAATCCAGATTACTCCGATTTTTCCTTCCTTCTCATAGTGCTTGGCCACCGCAGCAACACTTCCAGCTCCTATACTATGGTCACCGCCCATCACGATTGGAATTCTTCCCTCTTTCAGAGAATCTCGAACAGATTGGTATACCTGCTTGTTCGTCTCAACGACCTGATCAAACCGCAACATATTCTTTCTATCTTCGCCTTCACGAGGAGGAATAATATCGCCCTTGTCATAAACGTCATAACCCAGGTCTTCAAGATTTTCCTTGATATTCGCATAGCGAATTGCCAGAGGACCCATAGCTACACCCTTTCTGGATGCACCAAAGTCGATCTGAACTCCTACAAGATCGATTCTTTTATTATTATTAAGATTCATGCTATTACCCCTTGTTCTCTTCGACGTATTTGCAGATTGCCAGATAGGTATCATTACTGATAACGTGTTCTATCTGACATGCATCTTCCTCGGCTTGTTCCTCTTCTACTCCTAGCAATTCTAAGAATGATACCAAAGCGACATGTCTCTCGTAAGTACGCTTGGCGATTTCAAGTCCAGGTGGTGTGAACGTTATAGGTCCGTTCGACTCCATATTGATATATCCGCTTTCTCTAAGTCTTTTTACAGCATAAGAAACGCTCGGTTTGGTAACACCGAGATGTTTTGCTATATCAATTGATCTGATATAGCCGTATTTATTCTGGAGAATTAACATTGTCTCCAGATAATCTTCTGCTGACTGTTGAATTTTCATTATATTAAGTTATTCTCTAGCCTACATTACCTTGTACTGGCACGAAAATATCATTTGCTGTATCCATCAGCAAGTCCTGAGTGCAGCCATTGTCCATTCCAAGGCTGTAGAGAATTCCAGGCGCTACATCAAGCCAAGCGATGAATCCTGCTTCTCCCTCGTTAAAAGCACAAATGCCCTCACAGTAATCAACATCTACGCTTGCGCAAGCACTCCATTCATAATTCAGACCAGATAGAGCAGCACCAATCTGAGTTCCATCGTTCAGTGCATCAACCAACTTGTCCATTGAAACCTCTGTTCCATCGGTATTAGCCATAATGTTTGTAATGCCTGTTGGCTGTGCTCTATAACAGAATTCTTTGCCGTCAACTGTGAATGCTACCTGGGAAATCATTTCCTGACCATCAGCCTCAATATATGAATACTGAACGTCCTCTGCATTTTCAGGAGCCTTGATATCAACACCACCCTTTTCAATGAGTTCATCGTATGTGCACTCAATTACAGGATTAGCAACTTCGCTACTTTCTTCCTTTTCTCCACATGCACACATAGCAAACACCATCATTAACGACAGCATAACAACTAAAAACTTTTTCATTTTATTTATCCTCCTTATTTTTCTCATGAAGGAAAGTCTCTCCTGCCTTATTTGCTCCAGCAATCAGCAATGCACCGCCTGCAACACCAACGCCGATAATCTTCAGCAGAGTCTTAGCTAAACTAGGTTTATTCTCGTTCTTGCTCATAACATACCTCCTATCTATAACAAGGTAATTACTACAGTGCCGCCTATCATAGCAAGCACGCCTATGATCTTAATCGCAGTGACGGGTTTCTTATCGATACCCAAGAAACCTACTGCGTCAATAACAAGTCCGCCAATCATAAAACCTATCAGGTTCATAATTGATACCATACCAGCTCCGATAATAGGTGCTGTAATTGCGTTAGTACCAACAATAATTACACCCATCGAGCCACCGGTTACCATATACCATTTGAACGGAATATCTTCGCCCTTGGAAAACAACCCATTATGTCCTCTAGCGATGAAGAGAAGAGCAATCAACAATGCCGTTCCAATAAATCCAACAGACATTGATATTGTCGTTCCCATCCAGCTGTTTCCAGCTACTTTTCCAAGTGTTCCATTGATTGCAATCTGTAGTCCACAGAGAACTCCAACGATGAATGCGAGAATCATATACAGAGGTGGATACTGCTGATGAGCAGCGCCCTCTTCACTAGTAGTTCTCGATGCCAGAATAACTCCGCCAATCAGTATCAACGCACCAATTGCGCGAGATACAGTCATTGAAATCTGTGGTGATTCAAACAATCCGAACTGGTCAATAATCAGGCTCGCCGCTATCTGGCCGAATGATGTCATAACGACTACCATAGCGCTACCAATATGTGGCAGGCATACTATGCTAAGAACTACAATCCCAACTCCGCATAAGCCACCAGTCCATATCCACCATGGATACTGGGCGATGTCGGCAAACGGAATATGAATCCCGCCCTGGGTTAGCACATCAATTAAGACAAGGATAATAACTGCGGTACCAAAAGAAACCAACGTAGAGATATACGGTGATTTAACTTTAGCTCCCAGACTACCATTGATGCTAGTCTGGGTCGGCTGAGCCAGGCCAGCAATTAATCCTAAAACATATGCAAACAATTACTTATCCTTCTTTTTTATATCTTCTTCCTTAGTGAACATTTTAGTAATAGACAGAATATTATGATGTTCTTCATATCTGTAGGAAACATCATCCATCTGTTTCTTAACGATGAAGATACCAAGACCACCGATATCTCTTTCCTCTGCAGGGAGATTAGTAAGTGGATCCTCCTGTGTAAGTGGATTGTAAGGAGTACCGCTATCTATGAATTCGATAGTAAGACCAGTTACCTTATCTCCCTCTTCAACAGGAATTACATTCAGTGTGGCCTGTCCAACTCTTGGTTCGCCTGTTTTCTCATCAATATATGCAAATTTAGCTATGTTACTGTACAGCTCGTCAATTGCGATATTAATCTTAGCTACATCAGTCATAGGCACATTGTACTTGGACATGATTCCTTCTACGAATTCTGTAACGTAATTAACATGCTCTGTTGTAGTTGTAACAGTAATTGAATTGTTTGAGCGAGTTCCAAGACCATCAGGTCCAAGATAATTGAATGCCAGCATTGTAATATCATCGAACTGCGGAGCGACATCAACGAATTGATTAACATCAACCTTAACTGCCTCAATCATTTCCTCAGTGTTCTTCCACTCCTTGGAATTAAGGCATTTCTGAAGTCTATCCTCACCGTACAGCTCGTTATTAGCATCTGTTGCCTCGGTTACACCATCTGTATACAGGAAGATAGTATCTCCCGGATACATACTGAAAGATGAAGTCTTATATCTAAGGCCTTCCATTCCTGCAAGTACGAATCCTGGCTTGGTATGTAAATACTCGAACTCACAATTGGATCCTGGCAGTCCGTCTTCAACTTTCTCACCCCTTCTTACCATAGGAGGATTATGTCCTGCGTTAACAGTGTACACACGACCTGTCTTCAGGTTAATAATTGCCATGAATGAAGTAACGAACAATCCGGCGTCATTGCCCTCGCAGAGGAGCTCGTTTACTTTGGTATAAACCTGACCAGCATTGATGCCCATGCATGCGTGATCCTTGATAAGAGTCTTAGCTGTTACCATGAACAAAGCTGCAGGTACGCCCTTGCCCGATACGTCTCCGATTACCAGTCCGAGATGGTCTTCGTCGATTAGGAAGTAATCATAGAAGTCTCCTCCTACTTCCTTGGCAGGTGTCATGCTTGCGAAGATATCAATATCATTACGCTCTGGGAATGGTGGGAAAATTGTTGGCAGCAGATTAGCCTGAATATCCGTAGCAAGACTCAGCTCTGATTCGATACGTGAGCTCTTGTTAACGATTTCTCTCTGTTCAAGTACCATCTCCTTACCTCTGCCGGCAACCTTGATACAAATCAAAGCAACCATAGAGTACAGAATAACCGTAGGAACATAGTGATACCTAATGTATGCATGTTTGTAGATTTCAAGATCAACCAATTCACCTACAACATCAGCAAATCTTCTGCCATTAAGTTCTATAACATCGGCCCCGGCTATCGCATTATTAACGTTGTTGAGATTAAGCATACCGATATCTGCAGTCATCTGAACGAAAACCCACATCAGACCCAGCGATACAATAATGGTCTGAATTGTGAAGTTCTTATTGTAATATCTTGTTGATACAACCAGTGGAAATACGATACACAGTTCAACTGTATAGGTCATGATTGATGACATCAACGCAATAACCAGAATATATTGTAGCATCAGCAGATACTTAATCCACGGCTTTTCATTCTTGAAAATCTTGGCAATAATGCACGGAATAATCAATAGCGGTGTGCATCTGAAGAAAGCTGCATCGAAAACGCTCTGGTCTAAGGCAAAAGCATTGAAATACTTATTGGCTGCCCAGCAGAGTCCAAGGACAACAGCAAGCAGCAGCATGCTGATCATCAAGGTTTTATTACCTTCCTGCTCACTCTTCCACAACACTTCTTCAGTTTTAAACTGGTCTTTAGCAAATTTCTTAAGTCTGGCACTTGCCGCACTCATTTCTAATCCCCCTATAATACCTTAAAACTCTTGCATTCTACTCTTATACTCGAGACAAATCATAGTAATATCGTCGAACTGAGGTGCCTCAGCTACGAATTCATCGATATCAGATTTAACCGCTGGCAGCAATTCGTGAATTGACTTGCTAGCATGCTTCTCAAGTGAGTTCTCCAATCTCTCCATTCCGAAGAGATGATTATCCTTGTTAGTTGCTTCAGTAACTCCATCAGTATACTCGAAAACTCTATCACCAGGTTCGAGCATGATTGAGTTAGACTTGTATTTAATGCCTTCCATGCCAGCGAGCACGAATCCAGCCTTGATTGGGTATGGATTGAATTTTTCACCGGCTTTGGAGATAAATGGTGTCTCGTGTCCAGCGTTAACATATCTAAACTCTCCTGTAACGAGGTCGAGAACGCCTTCGAAAGCTGTAATAAACAATCCTTCAGAATTGGACTGGCACAGCAGATCATTTACCTCAGTAAATACATCGCCAAGGTCTACACCTGGTGTAGTGTGGTCCTTGATAAGTGTCTTACCGATAACCATGAACAGTGCAGCCGGTACTCCCTTACCGGATACATCAGCTGCAACGATTGCCACGTGAGTATCATCTACCATAAAGAAGTCATAGAAGTCTCCTCCTACTTCCTTGGCAGGGTTCATTGTTGCGTATACATCAACCTCTTCAATTTCAGGAAATGCCGGAAAGATACATGGCAGCATTGATGCCTGTATGTTAGTAGCTACATCAAGCTCTGCTCCAATACGTTCCTTTTCAGCAGTAACCTTAGTCAGGTTGTCGATATAATCATTGAGATCATGTTCCATCTTAAGCACTGATTTGGAAAGGTTCTCAATTTCGTCACCAGTCTTGATGTTCTCCAGCTTGTCAGACATCTGGTTCTCGTTCTCAACGAAGTTTGCTGTTTCATGAGCAACCGTATTGATTGGACTAATAACCTTCTTCAGAAGATATGCTACGAAAATTGCAATTCCCAGAACTACGATTAAGAATGTGAAAGCAAGAGTCTTCTTCAGGTATGCAGACAGCGATGACTGAATTGTAGTCATAGGGATTTCAACCCCCAGTGCGAGATTTTCATCATCACCCATAGGCACTGTAATCAATGCTGTTGTGTTATATCCGTAATCAGACTGAGATTCGAAATAATTATTAACTCTCTTGCCAGTCTTTACAATTTGTGTTGTTGGCTCGATGAAATCAGGATTGATAGGGCTCTGGTTACCCAATACATATGAATATTCTTCTTCTGCATAACAATCGAATACATATGTGAATGGGTTCCATCCGTCCTTTGTTCCCTTATAATCATTCAGAACATCAAGGTTGCAATAAACCAGATAAATATCATTGGCACCCATATTCTCTCTGAGATTCAGGAACTGTGCTCTAATTTTCTGATACTTATCACTTGCGATGATTTCGTCAATCTGTTTCTGGTCGAAATTGCCGTTTGAATAATCTTTGGCAATCTTTCCATATTCCTTAGCTGTTGCTTCATCAATCAATCCAGCAGCAGAATGAGCAATCTGATACGCCTGATCATTGTACTGCTTCTCAATATCCGCTTTGAATTCGTTGTAACCTGTTATGCAGGATACTGTAATAATAGCAAGTCCAAGGATTACAAATCCAAGGATAAACTTCATGGTAAGTTTGGATTTCTTACTCTTATTTTCCATCTTACTTCCCCCTTAGTTCTAAATAGTTATATATATACCAACAAAGTATTAATACCTAATGTGCTCTGATAGTCTATCTTCTGTGCCATCTTCTCAATCATATCAACACCAAGATAGTCTAAGCCCGCTTCTTCTTTATTCTGTTTAAATGGATTGTAATAATTACCGCCTGATCTAATACGAAGTATTATATCGTCATCGTGTTTGAATACTCTCATATCCATTTCGCCCTTAAACTCAAGGGATTTTTCGGCGATTATTACCAAAATCTCCTCGATGGCCAAGCTAAGACACATAGATTTCTTAGGCGACAATTCGAAGGTCTCGCAGAAATCAGATACGCCCTGTGATGCATCCGATATATCACCTGTCTCTGCTTGAACAATTTTGGAATAAATATTAGCTCCTTTTTCATACTCCACATCCACCAGGAAAAATCTGCACAATCTTTTCTCCCTTGGAAATGCAGTCAATAGCAGCATTACAAGCATTGTCGAAAATTCCGCTAATGGATAAGCCATCCAGATATACTGCGGAATACCCCTTAACGCAAACAAGAATCCTACCGGGAACACCAATCCTCTTAGAATCGTGCTGGTGTTAGCCAGATATATTCTAAGAATTGTATTGTAGTAATTTGCGTATATAGAGTTCATTGTGCCCGGAATTATACTAGCTGCAAACATTAATATTGCAAATGTACAACTTAATGAGCTTCCGAACAAGGCCGGTATGTAATCTGTTGTCATTATACACAGAATGGCAAAAGCCGCTGACAGCACCACTCCGCTCTTGAGTTCCTGCTTCATAAGAGCTCGGATACCTTGGAACTCTCTTCCTCCATATAGAAGCGAAATCATTGCTGTTCCTGTCTGCGGTACGCCGTTCTGAATGCAAATCGAAAATTCATTCAAATTAGACAGAATTGCGAATATCGCTACCAGAGAATCTATTCCAATACTCTTGAAAATCTGATTGAACAGGAAAATCTTAAGCGCATCGGTAATATTATTAAACGCAGCCTGGCTGCCTTGAACACAAATAGAAACGACTTCTTTAGCCTTTGGAAGCTTAGGCAGTAATGCGAAATTGCTGTGGTCTGTGTACAAGAAAATCAATGCAAGAATGCAAGCTGTTGCGGTTGCTATTCCACTTGCAAGTGCTGCTCCGCCAATTCCTTTGTTCCACACGAAGAGATACATGTAATCGAGAACAATGTTCATCACCGTCATCAGAATCATTGTAAATGATGATCTCTTCAGTTTTCCTTCAAGTCTGAGATAGAATACCGCATTGTACTGCAGTACCTTGAATACTCCGAACAAAGCCGTTACTGTCAGATAACTGTATACGTAACTATACGTCAATGGTGTCGACAGCAATTTAGCAATAGGCTTAGCAAATACGAACGTTCCTCCGCATACTATTATTGAAGCCATTATTGATAAGAACAGTCCCACCGAATAAAACCGCTTGGCCTGATCCATTCTGTTTTCACCAGCTTCAACCGATGAAAGAATCATCGCACCGGTTGCAATCAGTCCACCTACCGTACACATTACAAGATAGAATGGAAGGCACTGATTAACGGCTGCAAGTCCAGCATCGCCAAGTCTCTGACCTACCAGAATTCCATCGAAGAAGACGTTAACGGTAGCGCCAAGTACCATAATGATATTCGGAATGAGGTCTTTTCTATATACTTTATTGATTAACGTGCTACCTTCCACTCATCCACTCCTGTACCTGCTTATTGCTAACAATTACTTTAGGTTTAATTTGTCCCTTTTGAATCTTGAAAAAGCTCTCAGTATTCTGCTTGTGAAGGATTGGTAGGCCAATGTCTCCACGGTCTCTCAGATCTTCATAGTCGAAAGCCATCTTTTTCAACTCTCTGTCGAACATAACCGCAAATTCGCCGTCAGCATCAAGTGCATCAACGAAGATAACATATCTATTAGGATACACACTTGCGTCAATTCCGACAGCAAACTGGTTAAATGTATAATTCTCTTTCAACTTGTCCATGACAAGCGTAATATCCGCATCGTCAACCTTCTCACCAGCAATATTGATAATGCTGTTAATTCTTCCATGAATCGTTACAACAGGTGTCTCACCCAAGAACTCCTTAACCCTAACTCTATCGCCTGTATGATATCGATAAATTCCTGAGAAAGTTGTTACTATCGGCTCGTACTCGTTACCAACAACCAGCTCATGTGGTAGCAGCACTTCATTTGCATACGCATCATAGTACTCATAAAATGCCATCCTTGGCATCATCGCATAGGACGCCTCGTTCATTTTGACAGGGATACCCATAGTGCACTCAGTCTGAGCGTATATATAATAGAAAATATCCGTATCTTCACCAATTAATTCTTTCAGATCTCTATCAAATACTTCATATTTTCCGCCGCCAACGCCAGTAACAAATTTCAGTTCTGGGAAAAGCCTCTTCATTAGCGGTTCATCGCTGTCTGTAGTGAAGATGCGTTCGATATCGGCCAGTCGTTCATCAGAAAATTCCTGTTGTAGCAGCATGGCCTTGTCACGCTCGGACAATTCAACACTAAAAGTGTGGCTTCTGATATCATGTAGCAATTGCTTCCAATTTTCCTTCATATAGTTGAATACTATGAGAAGGTCATACAGGAAGATTGAGCAGAAATATCTAATGTCGCTATGCGCAAATGCGATATACGACTTAATATATGGGATATTCTTAACTGTATCTAAGAAAAGGAAATCTTTATCGTAGAAATCTTCCAAACGGAAGCTACCACATTTGTAAGCTGTATCATATAGAGCTGCTGACAACAGCATATCCTTGTCTGCAACATTAAAAATCGAAATATTTAAGCCCTTATCCGTTGGCATGTCCAATAGATAGAAGGGCATCTCGTAGTTATATCCGCCAGACAAACTCATAGCAAGTGCCGACACTGTAAACCTCTTACGCTTACCAAGGGTTCCGGAAGTTGCCAGATTATAGCCAACTTCATATGAATAGCTATTGCCATTCGGATAGTCTTGCGCAGTAGTCAGCGGTACCCTTCTACGGAATTCCTCTATGCTGTGTATGTCATCAAAATGATACTTTCTTCCTATCTCTGTGTCTGTATTATCTTTCAAAATACTCATGAGATTGTTGTCGTTAATCTCATCAGCATTATTAAAATCAGTAAATAATTTATTAATTCTATCTTCGAACTGTCTTGACATTTTCCCCCATCTTTCTCGGGGTCAAACCAGCCGACCCCAAAATATCAATACATATTTTATTATACTATTTTCCCACCAACAAATTAAGCCTATTATCGAATAAGTGCAAAGAAAAACGAGTGAGATTTCTCTCACTCGCTTTCGTTATTAAATGGATTATCCTAGATTACTTTCCAGCCATCTGTGCAGCTACTTCTGCAGCGAAGTCCTCGTTCTTCTTCTCGAGACCTTCACCAACTTCGAATCTAACTACCTTAGCAAGGGAGAGTCCCTTATCTACAGATTCGAGGTACTGAGAAACAGTCTGCTTTCCATCCTCTGCCTTTACATAAGTCTGCTCGAGCAGGCAGATTTCCTTGAGCTGCTTCTTGATACGGCCTTCAACGAGTCCGCCGAATACCTTATCAGCAATGATGTTAGCCTTATCAGCTACTGCCAGCTCAGCGAGCTTCTGCTTAGCTTCGTCTGAAAGGAAGTTAGGCAGATAGTTGAAGTTGAATCCCTTCTCTGCTCTCTTGTCCTCAAGAGTCTTAACGTCTTCAGCTGACCAAACGCCATCAACAGCCTTGTCGAGAAGCTTGTTGAGGATTGGCTTTGGCAGTGTGAATGGATCGTTCAGTGCACTCTCAACTGTAACCTTCTTAATTCCCTCAAGTTCTTCTGCGGAGATGTCATCTCTGCTTACATACTGTGGGTTCATAGCTGCAACCTGCATTGCAACGTTCTTAAGAGCTTCCTTGTTAGCATCGTTGTCTTCACCGTTTCCTGCGATGATAACGCCGATTCTTCCGCCGCCGTGTACGTATGATGTAAGAACATCACCAGCAGCCTTCTCAATTCTACGGAGAGACATGTTCTCACCGATCTTAGCAATCTTAGCAGTCAGAGCTTCGCCAACTGTAGTTCCGTCATATGCCATAGCCTTGAAGTCGTCCATTACAGTGTTCTTAGCTTCAAGTGCAAGCTTAGCAAGGTCATCTACGAATGTGATGAACTCATCGTTCTTAGCAACGAAGTCTGTCTCGGAGTTAACCTCTACGAGTGCAGCGGACTTTCCATCTGCTGCTACTGCGATCTTAACCAGACCTTCAGCTGCGATTCTGCCAGCCTTCTTAGCTGCCTTAGCGAGTCCCTTTTCCTTCAGGTATTCAACAGCCTTTTCGATATCGCCTTCAACCTCAACGAGAGCCTTCTTGCAATCCATCATTCCGGAGCCAGTCATCTCACGGAGTTCTTTAACTAACTTAGCAGTAATCTCAGCCATGATTATTCCTCCTCTGCTACTACTTCTTCAGCCTCTGCCTCTTCAGCTGGAGCAAAGCTCTCGCCCTGCTTAGCCTCAACGATAGCGTCAGCCATGCATCCTGTGATCAGCTTAACGGCTCTGATAGCATCGTCGTTAGCTGGAATTACGTAATCAACATCGTCAGGATCGCAGTTAGTATCAACGATACCTACTACTGGAATGCCGAGGATCTTAGCTTCCTTAACAGCAATCTTTTCCTTCTTAGGGTCTACTACGAACATTGCAGCAGGGATTCCCTTCATATCCTTAATTCCGCCGAGGTACTTTTCGAGCTTTTCAGCTTCTGCTCTCATCTTCAGAGCTTCCTTCTTAGCGTACTTATTGATAGTTCCATCCTCGATCATCTGGTTGATCTCAGCCAGTCTCTCGATTCTCTTGCTGATTGTCTTGTGGTTAGTGAGCATTCCACCCAGCCATCTCTCGTTAACGAAGTACATTCCGCATCTCTCAGCTTCATCCTTGATTGCAGCCTGAGCCTGCTTCTTAGTTCCAACGAAGAGAACTGGTCTTCCAGTTGCTCCAACCTCTCTCATGAAATTATATGCATCTTCTACGAGACCAAGTGTCTGCTGCAGGTCGATGATATAGATTCCATTTCTCTCTGTGAAGATATAAGGAGCCATCTTAGGGTTCCATCTTCTAGTCTGGTGACCAAAGTGTACACCAGCTTCCAGTAACTGTTTCATTGTAATTACTGACATAACTTAAAACCTCCGGTTCATTACTTCCACTCTGATTATTAGCCTTCAACTCCTCGGTAGGAGCACCGCGGCCTGACCAGGGTGTGCAAGATATAATTATTTACGCGCATACACACGCCCAAATATTATATGGGAAGTGCCTTGAAATTACAAGGGTTTTTCTCAATATTTTTGCGTGCAAAACGTGCATTTTTTGTTCGAAAATTTCCGACTTGGCAAACACGAACGATAGCTCGTCAACTTGAACGTTACGTTCGTAATTTTGGGCGTTTTAGACCTATAATTCGCTAAGTATCTAATATGATACATAATTTCTACGAATAATATTTGAGCCCGAGAATAATCTTCTATATTATATATTTGTCAAATGTTTTTGGAGACGCGAGATCCCCAAGAATTAGCTATTTATTACATTTCACTAAGAAGGAGAATAATAATGGAAAAGTTCTTTAAGCTTAAGGAGATGGGTACAGACGTAAGAACTGAGTTAATGGCAGGTCTTACTACATTCCTCTCCATGGTTTACATCCTTGCTGTAAACCCTTCTATCCTTTCCGCATCTGGAATGGACAGTGCATCAATCTTTACTGCAACTGCAATTTCCGCAGGTGTTGCTACACTGCTGATGGCATTCCTTGCTAATTACCCTGTAGCTCTGGCATCCGGAATGGGACTCAATGCTTACTTCGCATTCACTGTATGCCCTATGGTAGGCACTGATCATCCTTGGGAAGTTGCTCTCGCAGCTATCCTGGTTGAAGGTATCATCTTCATCCTGCTCTCATTCACTAACTTCAGAGAGTCACTGGTTAATGATATCCCTCAGAACCTGAAGTCATCCATTTCCGTAGGTATCGGTCTGTTCATCGCAATCATCGGTCTCAAGAACTCCGGTGCAGTTAGCGTAACAACTGAGAACGGCATCGCACTTGGTAACCTCGGCGATGCAGGAATCTGCCTCTCACTCGTTGGTATCCTCGTAATTGCACTCTTTGCACACAAGGGATTCAAGGGCGCTATCTTCTATGGAATCCTCGTTACTTGGGTTCTCGGAATGGTTGCACAGCTCATCGGTTGGTATGTACCTAACCCAGAAGCTGGCGTTTACAGCGTAATGCCTAACTTCTCCGTATCCGGAGTTAAGATGGATTACCTCTTCGCATTCGACTTTGGATGGATTGCTAGCCACTTACTCCAGTTCGCTACAATCGTATTCTCATTCTTATATGTAGATATCTTTGATACAGTTGGAACACTGATCGGTGTTGCTACTAAGGCTGATCTTTTGGACGAAGAAGGAAAGCTGCCACATGCTAAGCAGGCTCTCCTCTCCGACGCTATCGGAACTTGCCTTGGTGCTTGCCTCGGTACTTCAACAGTTACATCATTCGTTGAGTCTTCAGCAGGTGCTGCAGCAGGCGGAAGAACAGGTCTTGCATCAGTTTCAACAGGAGTTCTCTTCCTGATCTCACTGGTACTTTCACCACTGTTCCTCTCAATCCCAAGCTTCGCTACAACTCCAGCTCTGGTTTATGTAGGATACCTGATGATGACTAACATCAAGAACGTTAAGTTTGAAGATGCTCCATTCAGTGAAATCATCTCTGCATTCCTTGCAATCATCATGATGCCATTCACTTCTTCAATCGCTAACGGAATCATGTTCGGTATTATTTCTTACCTCGTTCTTAAGTGCTTCGAAGGTCACGCTAAGGACATCAAGCCAGTTATGTGGATCTCCGGAGGTCTCTTCGTTATCTACATGATCATTGGTTAATCGAACTGATTGAACGCAAATCAAAAGTGGTCCTCAATCGAGGACCACTTTTTTTAATGTTTCTATGAAAGTCTGCGATGACTCCGTCAGCTTAACACCTGGTTTGGTCGCAACGCCCAGTACCCTATGCCTGTGTTCTTTAAGAGGTTTAATCACTATATTGTGGTACATGCTCTTGTCGAAGGAGCCGGTCATGATGCCGACCGTATCACCATTAGAGATGAACGGTAGCATCATTATCTCTTCATCCACAACCACTGTATTATGCTCATGATTGCCCATTATTTCGTCGTAGTAAGGATTATCCGGAGTAATGACATTGGAGTACTTATTAAGCTCCTCGAGCGATACAAGCGATTTATCAGCTAGTGGATGATCAGCAGGAATAACAGCAGAGAACTCATCAGTATATAATGGTTCAAAATCCATATCCTCATGGCAGCCTTCAATCATAACCGCGCAATCGAGTTCTCCTGATTTAAGACCCTTAATGGTTTCCTCGTCGTTGGCATTCATTAGAACTCCGACTGATATCTCTGGATTCGTTTCATTCAGAAGTTCGAGCGTTTTGTTCAGAGCCGACATTACTATACTTCCGCAAGCACCTACATGAACACCTTTGAACTGACCTTCTTCAGCTTGGATATTGTTGATTTCAGCCATCAGTTTGTCTTCATCAACCATCAGCGCCTGAATTGTTGGTAACAATTTCTCCGCCTGCGGTGTGAGCCTTACGCCATCACGTTCTCTAATGAACAATGAGAATCCATAGTCGTTCTCCATACACTTTACGATTCTACTGATTGCCTGCTGAGTGTACATCAACTCTTGGGCTGCACGTCTCATATTGCCAGTCTCAGCAATCTTAGCAAAGACTCTATATCTGTTTAAAGGCATCGCCTTTCCTCCTGCGTTCATATTCTTGGTATCCTAGGTCAATGTTCTAGGTACAAGATAAAATTATCGCCTGAATGTGTTAATTTCAAGAAGTCTCGCTCGTCCTGTTAGCACGAATTCTTGCACCAGATACAACGTTTTGTTGTATCTCAATATTAACGCAATTTTCGCTACACTTCAAGACAAGAAAAAACCGCTCCATACGGAGCGGTTTTGACATACGTATCATCGAATTCTGGATTAATTATTCTACTCCAGCCTTCTTGTCCTTGATAGCTGCGCTGATCAGAGTGTATGAAGTGTACAGAAGTACTACACAGATCAGGTTAATCAGCCAGAACAGTGGGAGTCCTGTGATCAGCTTCCATGCGATGAATACACCAACGAGACCGCCGAACATGTTACCAAGAGTAGCAACAGCGTCGAATCTTCCAGTCTTGATGAATGCGATTGAGCATGCAGGCATCAGGAGTGCGCATGATCCCATGAATACTGGGAAGCAAGTTCCAGCATCTACTCCGAGGAGCAGGCATGTAGCCATACATGGTGCATACAGACCAAATCCGATATCCATCAGAGCGCCCCACAGAACGTTCAGGATGATAGCTACTGCAGCCTTCCAACCAGTCAGACCGATTGCTGTTCCAACTGTTCCGAAAGGTCCAACGCCAAGGTTCTTGCAGAACATTACGATTGCAAGGAGAGGCATCATGATACCAAGTCCCCATCTGATCTTATTTCTAGGCCACTTAGTTACGATAGTAGCGAATCCATATGAACCAACTGCTGCTGCAACGAGCATAGCGATCAGGAACTTAGGTTCGCAGTCTACTGATGATGTAAAGATGAATGCCTCGAAGATTACAGGGAAAGTATCTCCAACGTTCAGAGTACCAGGGATATCGATATCGTCCTGGTTATTGAAAATCTTGTACAGTGCTGTTGATGGAGCGAATGATCCGCAACCAAGAGTATCCAGGAAGTTACAAAGGATACCTACGAAGAAACCAGCAAACCACTGCTTTCCAGTAGCGTTCTTAACGTCATCCATCTTGTCCTTCTTAAT
>JAGHUP010000021.1 GCA_018064755.1 Candidatus Crickella equi
AAGAATCACCAAAAGGTAATAACAAGACATATCTGGCAAGATTATTTGGATATCTGTGAAGATATACGATTAACACCTGAAGGCAAGGAACTTTATTCTCATAGAAAAGAAACTATTGAAAGATGTTTTGGTACAGCTAAGGAACATCATGCAATGCGTTATACACAACAGATTGGAAAAGAAAAGATGTCCATGAAAGTTGGACTAACATTCGCATGCATGAACATGAAAAAACTGGCAAGAATACTCTGGAACAGAGACCATAAAGATCCGAATAATCCAACCAAGGTCGCTATTTCATCTATTTTAGAGACTATTACAAAACAAATATCCTGGATAAACCTTAAATTCAATTATTCTATGACATAAGAAAAGCCCTCCTTCAGGCGATAGCCTGAAAAAGAGCTTTGTCTACGGTCTGAAAGCGCCACTTGTGTGGCGCTTTTATAATGCGTTATTTCACTGGAATGTCGTTCAGTTTGTCGAAGTAAATCTTATAGTTCTCGTCGTACATGCTGAGGTATTCCTTGTTACCGGAGTGGTGGAGTTCATGCAGGTAAGCATGCTCATTACCAACGATATCGTCGTTGTCACTCTCGAGGATGTATACCGCAACATCTGAACACTTGTCACTGACATGCTCGATATTAGTGAGGATGTTCTGGAAGTGTATTCCGCGAATTGGATCGCAGAGCTTGTTAACCATTCTATATACGTGTCTTGCATTCATATCTTCAACGAGATCGTCGATTACTTCCTCAAGTGGCTCAACCTGAGTCGCAAGAGTTACATCCTGTCTGAGATAAGCCTCGGTAGTGATGTCGAGAATCTCCTGGCTGGCATCGATCAGAATTCTGAGCTCTGACATAGCGTTCTCAGAGAAAGTTTTGCCACTAGCACGCATTGCCTGGAGTGATTCTGTAATGTTGACTGCGAGGTCACCGATACGCTCGAAGCAGATGATAGCTTTGAGGTTGTAGTTCTGTCTCTTGGTATCCTTATCACGAGTTACATACTGTGACATCGCGATGATGTAGTTGTTAGTAGCGTCTGTAATCTTGTCGAGCAGGTCTTCTCTCTGCTTGATTCTCTCATCTCTAGTTGGATCGTAATCGTAGATCTGGGATACGCATGCTGCGAAATTGTGTCTAGCAAGGTCAATCATCTTAGCTACGCAGTTCTCAACCTGATCCAAAGCGATGGAAGGAGTTGAGATGAGACGCTCGTCGAGTCCGCTTAAAGCATTGAGTGCAGCTGCATCTTCCTCGGCAACTGGTGCATCTTTAACAATTAATACTGTAATCTTCTCGAAGAGTCCTGTAAGTGGCAGGAGTGCTACTGCAGGAACCAGTCTGAAGAATCCGTGGAGGTTAGCTACGCCACCTGAGTTCAGAGTTGAAGTCCAAATTTCGTCATTAAGGATTCCTGTCATTCTGCCGATGATTACAATCAGGATACAGAGGGCTGCAGCGAATACGTTGTAAACTACGTGAACAACAGCTGTTCTTCTCTGATTAGGCTTGGCGCCGATGCGGCTAACCAGATAAGTGGTAAGGCAGTCACCGATGTTAACACCGATTACTACAGCGAAGATACCCTTGAAGGTAACTCCGATGGAACTTGCAATTGACTGGATGATACCAACAACCGCTGATGATGACTGAACAACTCCGGTTACACCGACACCGGCAAGGAATCCGAGTGCGTAGTTGTTCTCGAATGCTGTCAGCAGGTTGCTGAGTGAATCGCCAAATCCGGATACAACATCGCTCATATAGATAAGTCCCATGAAGAGAACACCAAAACCGCAAGCGATATTGCCAATGTTCTTAGATGAACCGCTCTTGATGAACATTATCATAACGATACCGATAATGAGAGCGAGTGGGGCGAGATTGTCAGCTTTGAAGAAGTACAGGATACTATCAGTACCTGAACTTACGTCCATCAGTCTGATGATCTGTGCTGTAATTGCTGTACCAACGTTGGCACCAAGAACAATTCCGATTGATTGATGGAATGTCATAAAACCAGCACCGACGAGACCGACTGTGATGACGATAGTCGCCGTTGAACTCTGAATGATACATGCAACCAACATGCCGAAGATGAATCCCATGTAAGGCTTGTTGGTTACTTTGGCCAGAGCATTTTTCATTGCTGTACCTGATGAACTCTTAAGTCCGTCGCCCATGACTTGCATTCCGTAGAGGAACATAGCGAGTCCGCCAAGGAAGGCTATTGCCTGATATACTATTGCCATTTTGCTTAAAATTTACTCCTCGTATATATATGAAAGAAATAAGTAAATACAATGTAAACAAATCATCAAATCTTTGTCATCTATATTATACACATTAGGACTGTCAAGTATACAAAAACAACAGCACATACTCGTCTTTATTTCAGTACACAATGCAACAGCGGGTCAGACCTAAATTGCAATCCTGCAATTTAGGTCTGACCCGCTGTTGCAAGAAAAACAAAATCCCTACAACTAAGTAGGGATTTTATATTGACTTATTCCCACCGATGGAGTAGGATTTAATCGTTGAAAGGAGGACTCCGATATGATGGTATCATCCAAGGGCAGATACGCTCTTACAGTAATGGTAGATATTGCCAGAAATGCTGGAGATAATTACGTATCGCTCGCAGATATTGCTGAGAGAGAGAACTTATCAATGAAGTATCTCGAGAGCATTATTTCCATTCTTAATAAGGGAGGACTTCTGGTTAGTGCTCGTGGTAAGAATGGCGGATACAAGCTCGCCAGAGAACCTCGTGAGTACAATATAAGTGAGATTCTGCTACTAACAGAAGGCAGCCTGGCACCTGTGAATTGCATTATGCAGGAAGGTGTACAGTGCGACAAAGCCGCTAATTGCAGCACGCTGCCGCTTTGGGCTGGACTAGACAAGGTAATAGATAAGTATCTTGGTGGAATCACACTTGAAGATGTAATTGAAGGTAATCGCAAGAAAATTCTTGGAGATTACTGTGATAAATGCGCAACACTATAGGAGGCAAACAATGAGAGTATATGCAGATAATGCGGCTACTACATACCTTAGCAAGACTGCTATGGATGTAATGGTAGAGTGCCTTGAGAAATTCAATGGTAACCCTAACAGCCTGCATACTGACGGACAGCTCACACAGGAGAAGCTGGACGAGTCAAGAGAAATTATTGCAGACTGTATTAACGCTAAGAATCCTAATGAGATCTACTTCACATCCGGTGGAAGCGAGGCAGACAATCAGGCACTTCTTAGCGCAGCAAGAGGACTTAAGGGTAAGGGCAAGAAGCACCTTATCACACTGAATATCGAGCACCATGCTATTCTTCACACTATGAGAAAGCTCGAGGGTGAGGGATTCGAGGTTACATATCTTGTGCCACAGGCTAATGGTATCGTTTCAGTAGAAGATGTTAAGAATGCAATCCGTGAGGATACAGCACTTGTCAGCATCATGTTTGCTAATAATGAGATGGGAGCTATTCAGCCAATCGCTGAAATCGGAGCAATCTGCAAAGAGAAGGGTGTACTCTTCCACACAGATGCGGTTCAGGCAGCTGCTCATGTTCCTATCGATGTTCAGGCTATGAATATTGATATGTTGTCAATGTCAGGCCATAAATTCCACGGCCCAAAGGGTGTTGGCGTATTCTATGCACGTAACGGTATCCGCTTGGTTAACGTAATTGAGGGCGGCGCTCAGGAGAGAGGTAAGAGAGCCGGTACTATCAACGTTCCTGCTATTGCAGCAATGGCTGCAGCACTTAAGGAAGGTTGCGACAATATGGATAAGAATATGGCTCATGTTAGTGCAATGAGAGATCGTCTTATTGAGAAGCTGAGCGATATTCCATATTCACAGTTAAATGGAGATCCGGTTAAGAGACTTCCGGGTAATGTTAACTACTCATTCGAGGGAGTTGAGGGTGAGAGCTTGCTGCTCGCGCTTGATAACTATGGTATCTGCTGTTCATCCGGTTCAGCATGTACAAGTGAGTCCCTTGATCCATCACATGTTCTGACTGGTATTGGAGTTCCAATTGAGGCAGCACACGGATCACTGAGATTCAGCCTTGGCGAAGATATCACTGAGGAAGAGGTTGACTATATCGCAGAGAAGGTACACAAGGTTGTACAGCTTTATAGAAATATGTCACCATATTGGGAAGATCTCGAAACTGGAAAGAGACAGCATTGTATCGCAGAATAGATGTAAAGTAGACTTTACATAATTGGAGGAAAGAATTATGTCATTATATACAGATAAGGTAATGGATCATTTTGAAAACCCACGTAACGTAGGTGTTATTGAGAACGCTGACGGAATCGGTGAAGTAGGTAACCCAACTTGCGGAGATATCATGAAGATGTATCTCAAGATTGAGAACGACACTATCGTAGATGTTAAGTTTAAGACATTCGGATGCGGCAGTGCTATCGCAACTAGCTCAATGGCTACAGAGCTTATTAAGGGCAAGTCGATTGAAGAGGCACTTGAACTGACTAACAAGGCTGTAGTTGAAGCTCTTGATGGACTTCCAGCAAGAAAGATTCACTGCTCAGTTCTCGCAGAGGATGCTATTAAAGCAGCTCTGGTAGACTATTACAACAAGACTGGCAAGGAGATGCCTGAGAGCCTGAAGGACTTCCATCCACACGAGGAAGAGTAAGGAATAAGTCGACAATTATATAACGCATTTGTTATGACGCACAGATAAATTTGTGCGTCATTGTTTTATTAACAGAAAAAATATTGACTTAGCATGGCGAGATTGATAAAATTGAAGCGCTTGTTGGTGGATTTATTTCCACTCTGTATTGAATAGGAGGCACCTTAATGAGTAACGGTACTGTTAAGTGGTTCAATAATGATAAGGGCTATGGCTTTATCGAGAACGACGAAGGTGGCAACGATGTTTTCGTTCATTTCTCATCTATTCAGGTTGAAGGCTTCAAGACTCTGAAAGAGGGCCAGAAGGTTACTTTCGACATCGAAGATGATCCTAAGAACGAGAATAAGAAGAGAGCCGCTAATGTACAGATTGTAGAGTAGACCGTTTTGCTTCACGTTATATGTACACCCCTGAAAATCGCCTGAAGAAGGCGTTTTTCTTTTGTGGAATAGCGTTAAATATGTGCTAAAAAAAGACAAAAACTTCATACAATTTTCACCGCCTAGGCGTGAATATTAGTGTATACTAAACGAGGTGTGTAGGAGCTATTCACACCTAAAAGGAGACTGTTTTTTAATGAACAAGAGAGTACTTAAGCTAGCATCAAGAGGAAAGAGATTCGGAGCATATTGCATCGATAAGGCGCTGCCTGCAATACTGTTTATCGTTCTGATTTCAACGATTTCACTTGCTTCCATGACCAATTCCTTTGCTAATCCATATAGCGAGTTCGGATTTGATTACGGATATGGATATGGTCTGGGAACTAATTCTGTCGGAGCCATTTTTAAGGTCCTGCTTATTCTTGCTCTGCAGCTTGCGTACCTTGTTGTTCAGTTAATTTTCTATAGCAAATCACAGACAATAGGTAAGGCGATTCTTGGCATGCAGGTTATCAGCAGCAAGGATGGAAAGCCTATCGGAATCTGGATGATGATTCTTAGAGAGTGGATCGCTAAGAAGGCATCTGGAGCAGCATTTTTGCTTGGCTATCTCTGGATACTGATTGATGATAAGAATAGAGGCTGGCACGATAAGATCATGGATACTTATGTAATTGATCTTAAGGCATCTGCACCACTTAATCAGAAACCGGAAGTAGTTAGCGAAGAAAAGGGTGAAGAACCTGCTCCTGTTGAAGAGATTGTCGAAGAAAGAATTGAATCTATTGTAGAAGAGCCCGAAGTAGAAATAATCGAAGGGGGAAATACTCTTGAATAATAATGAATTTGAACTCGGAAGAATCGTCGAGAAGAAACCTCTCGTTGAAGGAATCCTGAAGTTCACGATTGAGACAGCGGAGACACATTTTACAGCTCCGGGTCAGTATGCAGAACTCAGACTTACAGATAGTGAGAATGAGGGTGTGTTCATCGTCAGTGAGTACGATGGCAAACGTTTTACAACTGTATTTAAGACAGATGGTAATCCATATAATGAAATATCCAAGTTAGAGCTGGGGGATAAGCTCGAGGTTCGTACAGGTCTCGGCAACGGCTATGATGTTGATGCTATTCCTGATGGAGCAGTTGTTATGGCAGATACAACTGGTATCCCACAGATGCTGGGACTCCTTAGAGAGCTCTTGATGAGAGGCAAGGAGTGCAGATTAATTCTCGGATATGAGTCCAAGGATCAGGTGTTCATGATGCCTCAGTTCCGTAACCTCTGCAATAACATCGAAGTGCTTACCGCAGATGGTAGTAATGGCAGAGAAGGCAGGGCTTATGACGGCATTAGAAAGGCTGAGTATGTCGTTGCAGCAGGCTCGGTTGAGATGCTCGACAATCTTGCAACCAAGGCAGAAGCTGGACAGTTCAATTTGGACGGAATGAATGTAACAAAATGGTAATTTAAGAGGGCAAAAGCCCTCTTTTTATGTTAAAATAAATTGTTAGATTTATTCACTGAAATGGAGCTTTTATGCAGCTGACAGATGACGAAATTCGCGAGATATTAATTCGCCAGAGGAAACAGAAAAAAAGACGCCAGAGGAAGCTGCGTAGGTTCGTACTGCTAATTATTGCAGTCCTTGTTATCGTTCTTGCGGTAGGCATTTTCATCAATAGAGATGCCCGCATTAATTCAAGAGGCATCATATTCATTGATGCGGGTCACGGTGGCGTAGATGGTGGATCCAAGGTCGGAAAGAGATTAGAAAAGGAAGACACATTAGCGTTGTCACTGGCAGTTAGAGATGAGCTCGAGAGCCTGGGATTCAAGGTGTGTATGTCTCGTACCGGTGATGAGGATGTAGATAGAGAAGAACGTGGCAAAATTGCCAATAAGAAGAATGCACAGCTCTTCCTGTCAATACATCGCAACCAGGCTAGCGAAGGTGAGGGCGTTGAGGTATACATTCCATCTAAGAACGACAAGGAGTCTAGAATGCTCGGAACTAATGTCATCAATGCTCTTGCTGAGCAGGGTTTCACCAAGAGATCTGTAAGAGTAGGTACTCTTATTACTGAGAAAGATGACTATGTTGAGAACAGCGTGCCAACGATGCCATCATCTCTTGTAGAAGTTGGCTTCATGCAGAACAAGCATGACAATCAGCTGTTTGATGGCAATCTTGAGAATAATGCTAAGGCAATAGCCTTGGCAATTGAGGCGACATTCGACGCTATATACACGGAGGAAGAATAATGTATGCATTGACAGCTAGAGGAATGCAATACATAGATGAATATACTATCAGCGCAGGAATTCCAAGCCCGGTACTGATGGAGAACGCTTCTAGAGGAGTGGCTGATGCCATTGTCAAGAGGTTTCCTGACAAGGATACTAGAATTCTCGTAGTTGCTGGTTCGGGCAACAACGGTGGAGATGCAATCTGTGCGACAAGATGGCTGATGCACCTGGGCTATAAGAATATCAAGATATTCTTCACAGGAACTGTCTCATCGGCTTCTCCAGAATTCTCACGTCAGGTGTCTATTCTTGCCAAAGCTTTCGAGAACATATCCATCACAGGTTTGCACGGCTCCGGCGATCTAAGCGTTCTTCGCAACGAGTACGATGTTATCATCGATGGAATGTTCGGCATCGGACTTAATAGAAGTTTGGATGAGAGCCTATCCAAGATAACAGAGTATCTGAACTGCAAGAAGGCATATAGAGTTGCTGTAGATATTCCATCAGGACTTAACGCAACAACAGGTCAGGTGATGGGAGCAGCAATCAATGCGGACCTTACAGTGACATTCGGTAGTTATAAGACCGGAATGTTATTCGGCGAAGGAAGATCACACTGCGGTAAAGTCGAAGTCGTAGATATTGGTCTAATAGATAGCGCTTATGACAATGTTACGGACAAACTCGTAGTATGTGACAACGCATTCTTCGAGGCAACTGCAACTGAGGCATTAATCGCAAGAAACGAGGCAGGACATAAGGGAACTTTTGGCACAGTAGGAATTGTGGTTAGCAGTAACGGAATGCTGGGCGCAAGTATGCTGGCAAGCAAAGCGGCTTATAGAGCGGGTTGCGGTCTGGTTAAGATATTCTGTCCGCTTAAGTATATTGGATATTTCAATGTGGCAATTCCGGAGGCGGTAGTTGTACCTTACAAGCCGGATGATATTGAGAAGGCTTTCGAAGAGTTCGCGAAGAAGACAGACGTCTTCCTCATTGGACCGGGTCTTAGAGAAGATGATATGGGAAAAAGCCTGCTGAAGGCTGTTCTTCAGAGTGAGACGCCAGCTGTCTTGGATGCTGGAGCGCTGAACATTCTGTCTGACAATCTCAAGATGTTTCGTAAGAGACAATGCCAGTGCGTTATCACACCACACCTTGGTGAGATGGCCAAGCTGACAGGAACAGATATCCAGACTGTCGCTAAGAACCGCATCGGATATACTAAGAGTTTTTCAGAGAAGTACAAAGTGAGCATGGTTGTTAAATCTGATGTTTCACTTGTATCAACATATAATAGCAAGCTCGGTCTTCAGGATCTGTACGTTAATGTGACAGGTAATTCGGGACTTGCAACAGCGGGATCAGGTGATGTTCTGGCAGGAGTTATCGCATCGCTCATTGCTCAGGGCAACACTCTCGATACAAGTCTGCTCTATGGTGTTATGATTCACGGAAGAGCAGGCGACAAATTCGCCACAGATCAGGATTCTAAGAGAAGAATGATGGCAGGAGATATTATTGACAACCTGTTCTAGGATTGATATAATACTCCCGTTGCGAAAGCAATAATCTATACAACGTCAGGAGGTGAGACAAGAATATGGCACAGGTTATCGTTAGAGAGAACGAAAGCTTAGAAAGCGCTCTTAAGAGATTTAAGAGATCTTGCGCTCGCGATGGCGTTATGGCAGAGCTGCGTAAGAGAGAGCA
>JAGHUP010000019.1 GCA_018064755.1 Candidatus Crickella equi
AGTTCCGCATCTTGTTTTTTGAAGGTCAATCTTGTTTTTTGTTGTAACAGAAAAGCCCTCCCTCCACGTTAGTGGAGAAAGAGCTTTGTCTACAGTCTGACGACCTTCACAGGAAGGTCGTTTTCTTATTTCAAGTCTCTTTTCTTGAGAGTCATTACTATTATTGGTATCAAGACAATCTGAATTATTATTCCTGGAATTGCCTCTAGGAATCCACCTGTAATAAAGGCTGCCATTCCGAATTCGCCTGCACCGAGAAGCACCGACTTAACGATACCCCATACAATGCGACCTGCAATCATTGCACCAATTAATGAAATATAGATGCTCACTTTCTTCTTAGGCAGAATCTTATACAACAATCCTGACATAAGTCCATATGTTGCCAGTTCGCAAGCCATCCATATTCCTTTAGGATAGATAGGTGGCATTCCGAATATAACAAATCTCAGAAGCGGTGCAATAAGTCCGGTTATTCCTCCATACAATGGCCCACAGAAGAATCCACATAGCAGTACAGGGAAATGCATCGGAAGCATCATCTCGCCTATCTTAGGGATCTGTCCAGTGAACAATGGCAGTACCATTGCTATCGCAAGAAACATTGCTGATAATATTAACTTTTTAACTTTACTATTCTGAGACATTTTTTCGCCTTTCAAGATTGTTATAATTGTATCACAGCTTCAATTAATGTACAATTTAAGTGATAGTACGAAAAAAAATAACAACGGAGGCCCATATGCCTAAACAGACATTAGACCAAGAACTGCACTCAAGAAAGCTACATGCACCTAATAGTTTCGTGTATAGCACTTTGATGCAAGTAATTAAAGTATTGAACGCGAAGGATCACACTGAGTTTCATATCAAGAAAGATCCATCCAAGGAACCTGGTCCAATCGTAATGATTGCTAACCATTCAACGCGCGTTGAATATCAGTTCACCTGTCCTCCTTGCCTGCCTAAGAAACTCAACTTTGTTGTAGGATACAACGAATTCTTCCGTTCACCTCTCAACATTGTTCTTAAGTATGGTCAGGTTGTTCCTAAGAAGAATTTCACTCCTGACATATACTGTGTTAAGCAGATTATGAGTTTAGTTAAACAAGGTTGCAGCATCTGTCTGATGCCGGAAGGAATGAGCTCCATTACTGGAATGGCTCAGCCGGTTATGATTGGTACGGGCAAGCTCATCAAGAAACTCGGTATTCCTGTTTACTATTCTAAGATTGCAGGCGGTTACCTCGCTTACACCAAGCATTGCCTAGACGTTCGTCATGGCAAAGTTGAGGTTACTGTTGATCAGATGTTCACTCCTGAAGACCTTAAGAATATGACAGATGTAGAAATTGAAGCAAGAATGAATGAACTTCTCGCCCATGATGACTACATCTGGAACAAAGAGCATCAGTATAAATATGACGGCAAGGGACAAATGGCCAAAGAGCTTGACACCCTTCTCTATATGTGTCCAAAATGCGGCGAAATGCATAAGATGGAGTGTTTCGGTAATACCATGAGATGTACTGCCTGTGGCAACACTATTGAGATTGATGAATGCTACAACATCAAAGCCGTTGGTGAAGATTCCGTATGTCCTGATCTTGTAACAGACTGGACTATTATGGAAAGAGAACAGGCCGCCAAGGATGTTCGTAAGGAAGGCTTCTCTTATTCAGAGCATGTTCGCATCGGAATGCTCCCAGAGTATAAACTTCTCGCTCATGAAGATACATCTATCATCGTAGGAGACGGAATGCTCACTTTGGATAAAGAAGGTCTTCATTTCCGTGGCAATAAAAATGGAGAGGCCTATGAATTCGACCTCACCACAGAAGAAGTTCCAACATTCGGAATGTGTACTGACATCTCAAGGTTCTATACTTTTGTTAAGGGCGAATTCATTGAATTCTTCCCTGACTCACGAGATGTCCTAAGATGGGACCACCTGACCGAAGAAATGCATAGAGCTAACGGTGGCAAGTGGCAAAACACAGAATACAGACACCACGACTAGATGGCCGCAGTGTATTTAGCAAGCCATACTCGCTCCTCTTCATCAAGATGAGGGGCGATTTTTTTATACACTAATCTATGATAATTGTTGAGCAGTTGCTTGTCCTCATCCGACATTATTCCTGCATCGATAGCATCGAGATCGAAAGGAATATAAGTTATCGTCTCGAAGAACAATCTGTTATACTCATCCGCAAGTTCATCAACACAGCACAGCAACTCATTTTCCAGTCTGATACCATGAGAACCTTCGATGTATACTCCTGGCTCATCAGTTGTAATCATATTCTCATGAAACGGCTCCATATCGCCCTTGGCGTGTAGGCTGAATCCTGAAGGGCCTTCATGGATATTCAGCAGATAGCCAACTCCATGACCAGTTCCGTGATTGTAATTTAGGCCACAATCGTTAAGCGGCTTTCTTGCAACAGAGTCTAGTTCCTTGCCAATGGTTCCCTCCGCAAAACGGACATCGGCCAGCCTGAGATTAGCGATTGCAACCAGTGTGAAGTGTTGCTTCATTTCCTGGGTCACCTCACCAAGTGCATAGGTCCTCGTTATATCCGTTGATCCCTCGTAATATCCAGCACCTGTATCTGTCAGATAGAGATTGCCCGCCTTAAGCTGAACATCGGTCTCTGGAGTTGATGAATAATGGATAATTGCTCCATGCTCACCATAAGCGGATATCGAATCGAAACTTGGTCCAATATAGTTACCTTGCTCTTCCCTCAGTTCCTCTAGCTTATCCATAGCGCTCATCTCAGTGATGCAAGATTTATCATAGTTCTCCTTCACCCACTTCACGAACTTAACATGGGCGATGCTATCCTTAAGTTCAGCTTTTCTGATATTAGCCACCTCGACTTCATTCTTGATGGCTTTCATTAGAACTTCTGGATTACGAGCCTCAATTACCTTGGCTGACTTAGGAATTGAATTGTATAGCGCATAGTTTAATCTATCTGGATCAATCAGAACACAGCTTCCATCTCTAAGATTAATTACATCTTCATAGATATCGTTATAAGGACGAAAACTTACGCCTATTCTCGCTAACTTCGCCTTGAGATTGTCATCGATTTTGGCATCATCAATATAAAGAATGAAACCATCTAAAGTTACTATCGCATAGCTCAGAACCAGTGGGAAATACTGAATGTCGCCACCACGGATATTCAGTAGCCAGCAGATATCATCGAGCGTTGTAAAGGATATGAGTGTCGGCTCCCAGCCTCTTCATCTCCTGTCTAACTCTAGCGATTTTGTTTTCCGCAGACTCTCCCGCATATTTTATATCAAGTTCCCATACTGGTTCGGCTGCGATGGCTGGTCTATCTTTCCAGATATCGCCTATAAGATTGCAATCAAATCTGAAGGACCCGCCATTCTTTGCTGCGATTTCAGCATACTCCTTGCCTTCAGCCACCGAGAGCGTTCTACCATCACATCCAATCAAAAATGTACCAGTTAGGAACGGGCTGAGGGGTGCATCTTTCATTAGGATGATTTCAGTGCCGGCGAGTTGCTGCTTGGCCTGAATGAAATAACGCCCGTCTGTCCATAGACGAGCATCATTCATTGTAATTATTGCAGTTCCAGCAGAACCAGTGAATCCTGTAATGAACTGTCTTGATTTGAAGTATTCGCCCACATATTCGCTTTGATGATAGTCAGCAGTTGGAACGATATAGATATCTATTCCAGTCTCAGCCATCCTATTACGCAGCCTGGCAATTCTTTCATTAACCTTCATTATTCTGTAAATCTCTTCTCGAAATTTCCGAGAACTTGAGTGTTCTCATTAATTATTACAAATGCATTAGGATCTATTCTTTCAATGATTTCTTCCAGAATTGGAATCTCATACTTAGAAAGAACAGTTACGATTACATGTGAGCCTTCGTTAGTATATGCTCCAATTCCATCCCAAGTAGTTACTCCACGTCTCAGCTCGTGAAGAAGTGCATCTACCAGGCCCTCTTCCTTGGTGAAAATCATAGCCTGCATTTTGATATTCTGAATATGAACCTTATTTACACAGAGTCCTGTTGCTACGGCGAAAATAATTGAGAACAGAACTGTAGTGATGTCATACATGAACAAGCAAACACTGTATACGCAGCAACTGATGATGATACCAATTGTGCCAACTTTAAATGTAGGATGAGTCTTAGCAAGAGCTGCACCAAGAAGGTCCTGTCCGCCCTGTGAGCTTCCGGCTCTCAGCACCATTCCGGCACCAACACCAGAACCCATTCCACCAACTATTGATGCCAACATTTTGTCTGTAATCAGCGGTGTTGTAGGAATTGGAATAAGTGACAAGCAAGCTGACGACATTACAATTGAAATCAAAGTCGTAATGCAGAACTTCCTGCCCATTATCTTATATGCATACAGGAACATCGGTACATTGATTAGAAAATAGAATATACCGACCAGTCCCAGGCCCGCTATGGTCTCAATACCAGTCAGATTAATTGTGAATGTTCTTAACAGCTGCGCTACGCCAGTAAAGCCACCACTATATAGATGCAATGGCATAATGCACAGGTTATTTCCTGCAGCAAAGATTACATTTCCTACTACTGTGAGAACAATCTTCTCAAGTGTTCTCTTGTTCAACTTAAGTTCCATTGGTCTTAGCTCCCCTAACTACTCCTTTATCATGATATCAATGATTTCTGCATCAGTTGATCTCATTCCTTCTCTTGCAATCTGGCTGACAGCCTTAATCGTATCTTCAACGCCGTGAATTACGATGCCGTCTCCGTCTACAAACTGGCTGCCCTGCTTGCCCATTGTCCAAGCCAGAATTCCCGACTCTACAGCTGATGCAATCTTAGCTGCACAGCTTGCCTTGGCTCCGTCACATATCATACCTGAGTTGATGGCCAAAGCGTTAATAATGGTATGCGCTACCTCGTTATAGTCACCGCCGCAGAGATAGCAGATGCCAGCTGCTGCACCGGTTCCCGCACTTGTTGCACCACAGTATGCAGAAAGACTTCCAATACCGGTCTTGAGATGAATTGTAACAAGATTGGAAACGCAAAGCGCTCTATATCTCTGCTCATCGCTTGCGCCAAGTTCATCAGCATATACGATAACTGGAATTGATGTTGCCATTCCCTGGTTACCACTTCCGGAGTTAATTACTACCGGCATTTCACAACCGTTCATTCTCGCATCAGAACCTGCTGCCGCACAGGCAATCGCACGATTCCATACGCTCTGATTAGTTGTAAGCGACCAGATTTGGCCGATGCTAGCGCCGTATGTATGTCTAAGGCCTTCCTTGGAGATGGCCATATTATATTCAATCTGTCTATCGAGTACGTCCTTGACATCCTCTATCTTAACTTCGTCAGCGAACTTAACGATGTCTTCAACACTTAAGAGTTTCCTATTCTCCGGTGGCTGAGTTGCCTCCTCTGAGAACTCTTTGCTAAACAAGACTTCGCTGTTCTTCTCAATGCGAACTACATTGGTATGACTAGTAACGATACGAACGAACGCCTCATCGCCATCCTTGAATACTCTTACCTGAATATCGAATGGACAGTTTGCTGTTGAACGGTTAATTGAGAACTGTCTTGTTTCCAGGAAGGAATTCATTTCCTCAAGCTGATCGACAGTAACATTAGAAATTACTTCAAGTTCTTTATCTGCATCACCACAAGCAATACCAACGGCTACGGCTGTTCTAAGTCCTCTTCTGCCACCTGTATGCGGAACGATAACGCTCTTAACATTCTTAATGATGTTACCGCTTACCGTAAGTTCTACCTTGTCTGGAAGGCCTCCCAGAGTCTTTCTTGCAAGAGCGCCTGCATAGGCAACAGCAATAGGTTCAGTGCAGCCCATAGCAGGTCTTAATTCTTCATGCAGAATATCTACATATGCTTTGTATGCCTCTTTGCTAATACTCATAATTACTTCCTACCTTAATGTTTCATCATCCTCTTTAAGTTTCTTATAGTAGAAGTCGGCCTGATAGATAGCTGCAACCGGATTGTGTCCGAGTACTCTATCCTTAGCAACCAGAGTTGTTACAGGTGCCTCAGAATACTTGTAGAACATGCTGTCGTGTCCAACGCACAGTCCCATTGTAATATTGAAATCAGTCTTCTCTGCATTAAGTCTCTTCGCCTGAAGAATTGGATTGCACATATTAACACCGAGATCGTTGCACTCTGGAGCGCAGCCTACGCTGTCCTTTCTCTGAGTACCACACTTACATGCTACGCCAAAAACCTCAAATCCATGAGCTCTCAAGATCTGCGCCAGCTTGCGGCTCTCGCTGATGAGACCTACGCAAGTCGCAATTCCGAGTTTCTTGAAACCCATTCTTCTAGCAAATACGATTACCTCTTCCAGTCTTGTCCAATGGCAATAACCATCATGCTCAACGCTAGCGCTTACCTGAGACATCTTTCTATCAATTCCGTCCTTGTAGCAATCCATTGCTTCAGACAGAACCTCTTCATCAAGATGTGTAGAAAGACAGAAATCAGGATACTGTCCGTCCATCAAATTGCAATTAGTTACTGCACAATCAATACATGAAAATTTCTTATCGCTCATATTAACCTTCTTCTAGAAACACTTCTTTAATATATCTGTATCAAGACCATCCTTGATAGTTGCCTTACCAACTGCGAAATATAGGATTGCACCTGCCAAGAGTCCCCATATTACCGCATTAATACCCATCCATGTCACATTGTAGTAACAGAATACATATGTAGCAGCTGCACCAATTGAGCTTGCAATTGCCGCTTGCTTAGTTCCCTTCTTCCAGAAGAGCCCTCCAACCAGTGGCCAGAAGAATGAACACTCAAGCCCACCCATTGCGAACAAATTCAAGAAGAAGATAATATCCGGTGGATTCACCGTCAGAATCATTACCAGAACTCCTAGGCCTATAGTCAGCAGTATGCTGGCTGGCTTGACGTTTTTGTTATACTTCTTAATCTTCTCCTCGTCATCCTTAACGACATAGTTTCTCCACAGGTCTTTGATAATAGCTGCTACCGCTAGTATCAGCAGTGAATCAACCGTAGACATTACTGCAGCCATTGGTGCTGCCAGGAAAATTCCAGCAACTCCAACCGGCATTATTTTCTGAATAATGTATGGGATAAAGTAGTCGGATGTTGGCAGATCTGCTGTATCAACAAGTGCTCCTGCCCATACACCAGCAAGGTGCATTCCAACTATTACGAAACTGCATGTTATTGCACCAATCCACATTGCAGAATGTAGACTTTTGGTATTTTTGAATCCCATAGCTCTTACAGCAGTCTGAGGGAGTCCAAGTGTACCAAATCCAACAAGTACCCAGAATGAAATTAGACTTCCAGGTGTGTATACTGCGGTCAGGTTGTCATATACTCCTGGTAAATTATCCTGAAGTCCTGCATCTATTCCACTGATTCCACCACCAGCTCTTAAAACGAAGAACAAGAAGAGGAATGTTCCAATACACATTACAATTCCTTGAATTGCATCAGTTACAGCAACAGCAGTAAACCCTCCGAATGCCGTGTATGCAATTACTACAGCGCCGAATATTACTAAAGATGCTACATAGTCAAGGCCTGTAATAGTTGATATCAATGTAGCTCCACCTGTAAACTGTCCAATCATCTGAGCAATAAAGAAAGCTACCATCAGAAGACTTGTAACTATTACAAGAACATCACTCTTATATCTTGCTTTGAGGAAACCAACAACCGTTACTGCACCTGTTCTTCTAGATACCATTGCCAGCTTGTTGCCGAGAACGCCTAGCACTAAGAATGTTACTGGAACCTGAACTGCAGCAACCCAAGCCTGTGCATATCCGTATGTAAGTCCTGCTGCCCCTGGACCTGAGATAAAGGAACTAACGGATGTATAAGTTGCCATTGTTGTCATCGCAAGCAACAGGCCGTTAAGATTGCGACCGCCAATGAAGAAATTCTTCTCATCGGAAAGAGTACTTGCTTTGGACTGTCTCTTACTGAACACAATACCGAGGACAACATTAACAAGCAGATAAGCTATTAGTATTACGAGGATGATGGTTTGATTGCTACTCATTGTCATCCTCCTCGTCATCATATTCAAAATCAATAAAGATATGTTTGAGGATTAACCTAACACCCACCAGTGCTATGATAATTGTGCCGAATACGGACACGCTGAACCAAGCAGGCATACCAAGGAAATACAGCCCTGTGCCATTAAGCACGAAGGCTGTTCCAATATGCCAGATGCAACAAGCAAGAACGACAACCAAAGTTGCCTTAATCTCAGTGATGCACTGGTCGTGTTTTTCTTGTTTGGTCAGTTCACGGCGTTTCATTAAATCTCTAGATACTTCTCAACAATCTCAGCTGCGCATCTACATGCTCTAATGCATGGACGCTGCTGATAATACTCTTCTGTACGAACCGATGGTTCAGCGAGATCTTCGCCTTTCTTGATGCCGAGTAAATCTCTGCAAACAATTGAACCCATCGTTTCTTCAAACTCATGGCACATATCCTGAACCAATTTGTAGAGCGCTTTCTTACCCTCAACTTCCTTAGGATCAGAATAGCCCTTAAAATGGCTAACAACCAATGCCATACCACTTACCGCACCACAGACTTCTCTCATCTTTCCGACACCTGCGCCGAGAGCTGCTGACATTTTGGCCGCTTCCTCAACGCTCATATCAAGAGCATCAGCGAATGTCGCAACAACAGTCTGTGAACAGTTATATCCTTCTCTGAACAGAGCCTCCGCCCTGTCAGCTCTACTCATTATCACAATTACACCTCTTCCTCGTCAATTTCCTTGGTGATTTCCTCAATGCCTTTCAACTCAAGCTTGTGCGAAATGAACTCAAGATACAGTCCGTGAATAATCGCGCAGATAGGAACACTTGTCAGCATTCCAATCAAGCCGAATCCACTTCCACCGACTGTTACTGCGAGCAATACGAGCATACCAGGCAGTCCTACAGACTGTCCAACAATACGTGGATAGATAAGATTGTTATCCAGCTGCTGCAGTACTACCAAGAAAATCAGGAAGTACAGTCCCTTGATAGGACTAGTAAGTGCAATTAAGATGAAGCCGATTGCTCCGCCGATGAATGCTCCGAATACCGGAATCAGTGTTGTGAATCCGAGTGTACATGCAATCAGTCCTGCATATGGGAATCTGAAGATCATCAGACCTATGAATGAAAGAACACCAAAGCAACATGCCTCAATGCACTGTCCTGATACGAAGCTTGAGAAAGTTTCATCAACAGTCTTCGCAAAATCCATAACTCTCTGCGCCTTGTACTCTGGCAGGAATGCGAATGCTGTTCTCTTGCATGAAGCTCCAAGAGTTTCCTTAGTTGCAAGAATGTAAATAGCAAAGATAATAGCCAGAAGTGCGCTAACAAATCCCGAAAGAATTCCGGATGTTCTTGTAATAGCATCATCAATAATCTGAGCACCCGACTCACTCATATACTTGGTAATAGCATCAACTACCTCGCTGGATTCAATCTTAAGAGGTGGAAGTGTTGCGCCGAACTTAGCAGCAAGTGCACCAAGGGATGCCCACCATTCGTTTACTGTCTTAGCATAGTTTGGAACATTGTGGACGAAATTCACGATTGACTCATAGAATCCAGGAATTACCATTACTACAATTAGAGACAGAATTCCAAGAACAACTACGAGTGAAAGAACAATTGCAAGAGGTCTAACCAGTTTGCTACCGTACTTGTACGCATCAAGTGATTTATGGAATCTTCTCTCCATTGGCCTCATCATTACATTGATGACGAAAGCTATCATGCATCCATAGAAGAACGGTGCAACCAACTTGAGAATTGTTCCAATAGCTCCAAATAATGTTGCTGAATTAATTACACACCATGCAAAAACTGCAAAGATTACGAATAACCAAATGATTGATTTAAACAGTTTCTTGTCCATAGTCACCCCTTATAGATAATCAGTTCCGTAGCGGGATACATCATGCTCCGCTGCATCAACGATTTTCACTAATTGCTTTATTACCTCTACAGGATGTTTTCCTGCAGCAGTTTCACCTGTTACCAGCAGATCTGTAGCTCCATCATATACCGCATTAGCTATATCCGAAACCTCTGCTCTTGTAGGCACAAGGTTTTCATTCATTGACTCAAGTAGCTGAGTTGCAATGATTATTTTTTTGCCCAATGCTCTACAGCGTTTGCACAATCTCTTCTGCAATGCTGGAACATTCTCGAATCCTACCTCAACTCCAAGGTCGCCTCTGGCAACCATAATAAGATCTGCAACATGTGCAATTGCATCAAGATTATCGATAGCCTCCTTGTTTTCCAATTTGGCAATAATCTTAAGGCGCTCTCCGCCGTTATCATTTATAAACTTTCTGAGATCCTTTACGTCATCTTCTCTTCTGATGAACGATCCTGCAATATAGTCAACATCATGGTTGATGCACCAGATAATATCGTCCATATCATCCTGTCTCAGGTATTCCATCTGCATTTTGACATCTGGGACGTTAATTCCCTTGTGGCTCTTTACAATACCACCCTGCAGAACTTCGCAGATAATGTCATTGCCCTTGATTTCTTTAACTTCAAGTCGAACCTTTCCATCATCGATTAGCATCAAAGTTCCAATCTTTAGTTCGTTAATCAAATTCTTATAAGTAACCTCAGGCAAGGTGATTGTTTCACCAGTCTTCCATTCAACTGATCCATCAGGCAAATCAAGCAGCCTTACTTCCGGTCCTCGAAGATCGAACATAATCTTCACATCATCTACACCAGCCATTTTGGCCGCATCAAGCACTGCCTGATATCTATCCACAGTACCCTCAGCAGATGAATGGGATAAATTAAATCTAAACACTCTTGCTCCAGCATTAATCATCTGGGCAATTGTCCATGCATCTCCACATGCAGGTCCTATTGAACATTGAATTCCTGTCTTACGCATTTTTCGAACTCCTTGTGTATGTTTTCTAAATCAAGCTCATTACTCCCAGATATACAGGTGGAAGTAATATAGCTGGTAGCATATTTGCAACTCTAATTGGTTTGTCAGAGAGTTCTAGGATATTAATTCCCATTCCAATTAGTATAACGCCACCAACCGCTGACATTTCAGTGATTGTAGTCTCAGTCAATACATCTGCCAATCCACTTGCCGCCAAAGTAATAGCACCTTGGAATAGCAGAACGAAAATTGATGTGCAAGTTACACCATAGCCCATGGCTGCACCGAATACGATTGAGGACACAAAATCCATAACACTCTTGGCGTAAATCAGCGAATAATCGTGATTGATACCTGCCTGAATAGATCCAAGCAGTGTCATGGACCCAACACAGAAGAGAATTGATGTTGTTACAAATCCTTCAGTGAATCGACTTGAACTTTCACCATTACCCTTGAGTAATTTTTTCTTGAAGAAATCGCCAGCGTTATTGAGGCCATTATCAATCTTAATTGCCTCTCCAATGATGGTTCCGAGTACCAGACAAATAATTACACAAAGCGTATTCTTGGTACCAAGTGCATTCTGAAAAGCAAGCAATAGAGTAACCAGACCCATCACCTTCATAATGGCCTTCTGCAGGTTTTCACTTATTCCCTTCTTGAAGAGAATTCCAATTAAGCTTCCTACTAGAACTGCTACTGCATTTACTACTACTGCAATCATAGAATGTACCTCCTCCCCCATCATAAATTATCATCATATTATAACACATTTTTGCAACAAAGGGTCAGACCTAAATTGCAGAATTGCAACAAAGGGACACACCTAAGCGGTATTCCCCTCATTCTTAACTATTTTCTTATGTGTTCTTCACTTGATATTTCATATATGAAGCGACGGTTACTGCCATGCATGCGATAGTCGCAATCAGATATAACACAATCGCCATTTCTACGCAGTTCAGCCCTGCAAGTCCGAACGAAAATCTATCTTCATTGGAGAGTATTCCCATAGTTAGAAATGTCGTTGGTCTAAGATCCCATAGACGACTTAACAAATTCTTGAACGGCAGGTTAAAGAATCCGAGCATTAGAACTCCCATCTGGATTCCGAGTGTCTGTGCCCCGCCGCAGAACCTCGAGAGCATCATAGTAGCGGATGCGAAGAGAATTCCCATTACCATTATGATTACAAGATAGGTTGAAACAATCTGTCCGGCTGTTGCATTCCAAGCTGTTCCGGGAACAAACATCTGAATTGGTCCATTCCAGCCTTGTCCACTGTATATACCGATGCATACCGCCAGCACTGCTCCGAATACTACCAGTGTCTCGATGACAGCTACCGTGAATCCTGCCAAAACCTTCGCTGTCGCTATCGGTCTGCGGCCATTTCGCGAGCTCACGATGAGGGCGTCCATTTTGGTCTGCCTGTCGTAGGCGAATATTCCCGCAAGGCTAAGAGTGATTAGCAGGAAGAGCAGCCATACACATATCCACGCCGACTCGATGAAGATGTCATAGCCCTGCTGATATGTATATACCATCGGCGTATCTATGCCATCAGCAAAGCTCTTGTTAAACTCCTTGGCAGTGACGGTCAAGACATTCTGATTGTCATCAAGAGTATCCTGAAGGAAGTACCAACAATCTGAAATTCCAAGCTGTTCAGCAGCACTATCTAATGCCACCATCGGTGTATTCTGATAGATAAATCCATCTTCAGTATCCATGCGCGCAGGCTTTTCTATGCTCTTATTAAGGCCTGCGAGCTGTTTTTCAGTCAGGTAATCTTTCTTTAGTGCAAAGTCGGTAATTGTACCTCTAACCTCATTCAAGAACTCATCATCAATAGTTCTTCCGGAAAGTTTGCTGCACTCCTCAGACTCAAGTTTGTAAAACTGAAGGCCGGACATTTTACTGCCATCTGGATAGTCATAAGTTTCAAAGAAGGCATTGGAGGCGATGGCCATACATACTAAAGCTGTTCCGATGATAAGCGTAAGCCATACTGACTTCTTGCTGAAGACCTTCTTAATCTCAGCGAGGTAAAGTGTTCCGATGTTATTCATTACTCTTCACCTCCCTCTCCGAATTGTCTCAGGTAGAATTCTTCAAGATTGCCAACGCCTGCGAGATTGCCATCGTATATAAAACGGCCATCCTTAATCATTAGGATTCTGTCCGCAATCTGCTCCACATCGGAGACGATGTGGGTGGACAGGATGACTATCCTGTCATTGCCGAGTTCGGCAATCAGATTGCGGAACCTCACTCTTTCCTTAGGATCGAGGCCCGCTGTTGGTTCATCGAGCACAAGGATTTTAGGATTATTCAGCACTGCCTGTGCAATTCCGAGCCTCTGTTTCATTCCGCCTGAATAGGTCTTAATCTTTTTGTCAGCAGCATCTGTGAGACCAACTAATCTAAGAAGATCCTCAGTCTTACTCTTGGCCGCCACTTTGTCCAGTCCCTTCAACGCCGCCATATATATCAGGAATTTTCTTCCAGTGAAATTTGGATAATATCCAAAATCCTGTGGCAGGTATCCGAGCACATCACGATAATCCTCTCCAGATACATCGAGTCCATCGAAAGTAATCGTACCGCATGTCGGTTTTAGTATGCCGCAGATCATACGCATCAGCGTAGTTTTGCCAGCACCATTAGCTCCCAGCAAACCTATAACACCTGGCCTAAGTCCCAGCGTCACGGTATCCACTGCGAGCTTATTCTTATACTGTTTCGATACTCGATCTAACACTAATTCCATAGCAATAAGCACTCCTTTTCCGTGATCTACCCCTTGGGGTTGCTTTATGATAGCCCATTTCACATATGGAAGTACGCAAAAACCGCAACTTGTAAGCAAGTCGTAAGAAAAGCTTAATAATTGCGGTTTGATTAGTCCTATTTAAGTGTTGCAGCCCACTCCTCTTCCTTAAATCCGAGGAGCATGAAGTCATCTCCTACCAAAACTGGTCTCTTTACCAGCATGCCATCACTTGCGAGTACATCATACTGTTCTGCATCGCTCATAGTTGGCAGTTTATCCTTCAATCCCAGATCCTTATAAACAAGCCCACTTGTATTGAAGAATTTCTTGAGCGGCAGACCACTCATTTTGTGCCACTTCTCTAGTTCTTCACGTGTAGGACGTTCTTCCTTAAGATCACGTTCATCGAATTTAAATCCATTATCTATCAGCCAAGCCTTGGCCTTCTTAGCTGTACTTCATCTTGAATATCCTAGAAATAACATAGTACTCTTCCTTTCTATTTTTTCTCCAAAGTATATAGATCAGTTCTTCTCGCACTGAGCAATGGTAACTCAGCACGTATTCTATCTATTTTATCAAGATCAATCTCTGTAATTGCAACGCCTTCATCTGTGCCCATGTCTGTGAGAACATTACCCCAAGGATCAATTACCATTGTGTGTCCCCAGCATTTATAAACAGCACCTTCAACACGTGCTGGTGCATCGGCAACAAGGAATAACTGATTCTCGATCGCTCTCATTCGCATATTCAGCTCCCAGTGAGCCTCACCCGTTCTCATAGCAAACGTCGCAGGAACAAACAGCACTTTGGCACCGGAAAGTGCCTGCAGCCTCATGCCCTCAGGAAATCTTACATCAAAGCAAATATCTACGCCTATCTTGCCCCACTCTGTATCGATAACATCGAATGAATCGCCACCGGTCAGGGTGTCTGACTCATGGAATCCCAGCCCAAAATTCACATCGAACAGGTGAACTTTACGATGTTTGCCAATCTGATTTCCGTTGCGATCGAAGACATAGCAAGTGTTGTAAACTTTGCCTTCGGCATCGCATTCAGGAATGGATCCACCCACAACATAGACACTGTTCTTGCGCGCAATTGTAGACATTGCAAGCCATGTGTCACCTTGTTCAGGTTCAGCATATTCCGGGAAGAGCTTGGCAACGTAAGGGCAATTCCACATTTCCGGCAGCACGATTACATCAGCGCCATCAGCTGCGCCGGAAGCTACCAGCTCTGCGAAATGTTCAATATTCTTATATTTGTCCGTGTCAACGCGGCTTTGGATTGTTGCAATCTTAATCTTCATTATTTCTTATCTCCTTAAAGATGTTATAATCATACCATAATGCGAGCACGCATAGGAGGATTAGATGAACGATTATTTAATTAGAGGAATAGCTGCGAATGGAACAGTCCGTGCCTTCGCTATCGATACAACTGAATTGGTTGCCCACGCAGCCACTATCCACGAGACCTACCCTGTTGTAACTGCTGCACTTGGCAGAACTCTATCGGCAGGCGCAATGATGGGTTCAATGATGAAGGGCAAAAACGACCTTATCACACTTACAATCAAGGGTGATGGACCAATAGGCAGCATCACTGTCACAGCCGATAGCCACGGTAACATCAAGGGCTTCCCAGGAAACAATGTTGTTGATATACCGCTTAAGAGACCCGGCAAACTCGATGTTGGTGGCGCCATCGGAAATGGTACCCTCACCGTCGTAATGGATCTCGGTCTTGCGGAACCATACAATGGAATGGTTGAACTACAGACCGGAGAAATCGGTGATGACCTCGCATACTACTACACAGTATCCGAGCAGACACCATCAGCTGTAGGTCTTGGGGTTATGGTAGATACTGACTGGTCAGTCAAGCATTCAGGTGGATTCATAATTCAGATGATGCCTGACGTTCAGGAAGAAACCATCGCTGCTCTCGAATCCAAACTCGCCGGAATCTCATCAGTAACAGATATGATGGAAGACGGTATGAGTCCTGAGGATATGCTAACAGCAATACTTGGAGACCTCGGTCTTGAAATCACAGAGAAACAGGAAGTGCGCTTCTACTGCAACTGTGATAAGGATAGAGTATCCGCTTCGCTCGCCACTATCCAGACATCAGACCTCCAGGAAATGATTGATGATGGCGAGGATATCGAGGTTAAATGCTACTTCTGCAACAGCACCTATAACTTCAGTGTGGACGAGCTCCGCGAAATACTTTCTAATCGCTAATTAACATATTATATAGGGAGTCTTTACAGGCTCCTTATTTCTTTTGTCAGTTCCTTAACAATTTAAGATTATTTCTTAACATTTCTTGTTTTTCACACAATCTTCACCTATAATTTAACCGTGAACTTTTATTTAACTCTTAAGAGAAAGGAGATTTCATTATATGGACACTATAATGCAAGTCAATGGTGTGCTTAATGGTTTCATTTGGGGACCTATTATGCTCACTCTGTTAGTTGGTACTGGCGTGTACTACTCACTGAGAATCGGCTTCCCACAGTTCAGATTCTTTGGTCACGCAATGAAGAACACTATCGGAAAGATTTTCGAGAAGACAGAAGCTGGCGAAGGAGAAATCACTCCATTCCAGGCTGTATCAACTGCCCTCGCTTCAACAGTAGGAACTGGTAACATTGCCGGCGTTACTGCTGCTGTAGTAATCGGTGGACCTGGAGCAGTATTCTGGATGCTCGTTTCCGCACTGTTCGGTATGTGCACTAAGTTCGCTGAGGTTACTCTCGCTGTTAAGTACAGAGAGAAGAACGAGTTCGGTGACTGGGTTGGCGGACCTATGTACTACATCAAGAATGGTATGGGAGCTAAGTTCAAGTGGCTCGGCGGCGTATTCGCTGTACTCGGTGCACTTGCTTGCTTCGGAATTGGTAACATGACTCAGGTTAACTCCATGGCTTCAACAGTATT
>JAGHUP010000004.1 GCA_018064755.1 Candidatus Crickella equi
ACAATTTTCATTGTTGTCTCTTATACTCGATCTTTAAAATTTTTAAATTTTAAGACCAGTTCTACACTATGAAGTTTTCAAGGTTCTGCTGTTTCCCTTTCGGGGGACAGCTTGTTCATTATAGGTGAATTAACCCATTGTGTCAACACCTTTTTTCAACAAAAATCAATTTTTTTCAAATTATTTTTTTGCATTATTGCTCCACTCTCTCAGCAACCTTAATATTGTCGTCCCAAACCACAAACTGAGGTGATTCCTCAAGGTATCTTCGAAAGGCTGCACGTGTTTTGGTGAAGGCATTTTTACCAAGGGTCGCGCACTGTCCTGACTGGAAATAGATATAGAAATCCTCCATATCTTTAATGCGGTCGAAGTTAACTATAATACTATGAAGTGGTCTGAAGAAGCCCCTGCCACCTAGCAGATCTGCTATCTTATTTATGTTCTCATATATCTGATAATCTTTGTCCGCTGTTACCACATGAACGATACGTCCCTCTTGCTCGACGAATTCAATATCGTCAACACTGATTCTTGCACATTGTTTGGACGTAATAATTGAAATCATTGATGGCATATATGGATTGTTAAGATCTCGGAATACTGGTCTAAGTCCGCAGCTAATTGTGTTCATATTATCCTCCTTATTAGATTGAATAATATGTATCACAAATTACATATATATAATACGTAAACTTTTAGCCAAAATCCGAAAGTATTCGCTTATTGCTGGCGAGCTAAGAGTATGGTATATTTCTAATTGTAGAGTAAATACCAAGCGTTAAGTGTCCCTGGGATGGGATGTTGCCCGGGAACGAAAACACACAAGTTGCGATTTGGTATTGCATCCGCTACTGCACATAACAGGAGATTGGAAATAAACCTTCTAATACACAGTATGTTGCAGTAATGCGTTTTCGTTATTTCATTGCAATTACTGATGCAAGGAGGTTTTTTGTATGAAAGCAAAGAAACTTACGACCGAAATGATCGTAGTTATCGCCTTCATGGTTGCCCTAGAGATAGTGCTTTCCAAGCTGGTTTCCGTCAACATCTCGTTCCTTAGAATCGGCTTTGGATTCCTTCCTATTGCAATATTGGCGATTTTGTACGGCCCAATTTGGGCGGGTGTGGGATATGCCATTGGTGATATTATCGGAGGATTCCTCTTCCCTACCGGAGCATTCTTCCCAGGATTCACAGTTACCGCTGCTCTTACAGGAGTTCTCTTCGGACTTGTTTTATATAATAAGAAGATAACATTCGTTAGAGCGCTCGTTGTCAGCGCACTAGTATGCATACTGTGCAATCTACTATTAAACACATTCTGGTTAACATTTATATTAGGCAAAGGATTTGCAGTACTGTTAGCATCCCGAGCAATTAAGGAGATTGTGGCAATTCCAGTAATGGCTGTACTCATTGTTCTCATTGACAAGACAGTTATGAAGGCAATTCCACAGAAGGCAAGATAATGAGATTAGACAAATACCTTAAGATATCTAGAATCATCAAGCGCAGAACCGTAGCCAAAGAAGCTTGCGAGCAAGGCAGAGTCGAGGTTAATGGCAAAGTTGCCAAGCCAGGGCTCGAGCTGAAAGAAGGCGATGTAATCAAAATCACATTTGGCAGCAACGAGCTCAAGGTCAAGGTTACCTCTCTTAAAGAAAATGTGAGAAAGGAAGATGCGCAAGAACTGTATGTCGTAACAGAATAAAAAAAGCGGATAGAATAATCTATCCGCTTCTTTATTTCGTGCTTATTTTGCTAACTACTTGTTAACAGCGTCCTTGAGGGACTTTCCTGCCTTGAATACAGGAGCCTTGCTTGCTGGAATTGAAATAAC
Organism: Candidatus Crickella equi; assembly: GCA_018064755.1. Classification (GTDB taxonomy): domain Bacteria; phylum Bacillota; class Clostridia; order Peptostreptococcales; family Anaerovoracaceae; genus Crickella; species Crickella equi. The sequence goes on from JAGHUP010000004.1 coordinate 1,847, forward strand.
TGTGTCAGGCTTCTGAGGGTTTCTTCCAGTTCTAGCTTTTCTTTCTCTAGTCTCGAAAGTACCAAATCCAATCAGTCTAACGCTGTCACCAGCAACGAGTGCATCTTCAATGATTCCAAGAACTGCGTCCAGAGCTACTTCAGCATCTTTCTTCTTGAATCCTGTCTTGTCAGCAACCTTTGCAACTAATTCAGCTTTATTCATAATATAAACCTCCTTAATATGAACGCCTATGGTAGACATTATAAATCGTATAAAATATTAATGTCAACGATAAAATGTTGAAATTTCAATATTTTTGTGTTTTTTTATCATTCAAAAACGCACAACAATTGCACTCTATCCTATTAAATGCAATTTTTCTGCCACTCTAACTATCATATTTCCCTTAGGCAACATAATCGCCTCTTCCCTAGTAACAGTCTTAGTTACGAATATCAGAACAAAATAAACCATTACAGCTACGAGAATTGAGAGCAGGCATGAGATTGAGTTGGATCCGATTACTGCATATACTCCCTTAAAGATGAGCACTGTAACCACACCCATGACTGCTGCTGATATAAGTGGCTTGACGAAAGTGCCACCCATGTCCAGTTTAACATTAGCGTACTTCTTAAGTCCTATATAATTCAGTATGCCCGCGATGAGATATGCCAGCACGCTACCGATTGCAGCGCCGTTAACGTTGATAGCCGGAATGCCTACGAGTACATACGAAATAACGATTTTGGCAAATGCGCCAATGAACAGATTGACAACCGGCAAAACCATCTTGCCTATTCCCTGCAAAGCACTAGAGAATGTTCTCATTGTCGAAAGTGTTACGACTCCGACGGACATAATCTGAAGGAGCGGAACTGCCATGTCTACCTCAGCAGGATTAGCTGGATATAGTAAAGTGAGAATTGGCTTGGCAAGAACGGCCAGTCCAATAGCGCACGGATAAGCAACAACCATCATTGTCTTGATGCCTGTCTGAATATTGTGATTAAGTTCTTCCTGCTTCTTCAGCGTAAACGCAGCTGTGACTGCAGGAATCATACTAATTGAAATTGCATCAATGAATACTCCTGGGAACGCAACCAGCGGATCGCAGTAGCCGGAGATAAGACCATATTTTACTTTGGACATAGCGAGAGTCCAACCTGTAGCCTGAAGTCTATTCATAACGATGGCTGAATCCAGTATCATCATGAATGGCATAATTGTTGATCCTATTGTGATAGGAAGAGCAATTTCGATAAGCTCTTTGGTAAGTGACTTGGTCGATTCTTCAGCGTGATCAGACTCGGCAATCATTGCTGCCCTCTTCTGTTGTGACTTCTTGTATATTGCAGTCAGGATAACCATGGCTGCGATAAGTCCTGCTGTTGCACCGAATGTTGCACCAGCTGAAGAGTACTCTAGTCCTTTGCTAATCAGAATATATGAAAGAGTAAGTCCAACAACAACTCTGAAGAGCTGTTCTGTTACTTCAGAAACAGCTGTTGGCATCATATTCTGCTGGCCCTGGAAATATCCTCTGAACGAGGACGCAATAGGCGCAAGCAACAGGGCTGGAGAAATTGCCATAATTGAGAACTTAGCATCAGGATTTCCCATGTATCTAGCAATCTGACCTGCTCCGAAGAAGCAAATAACGAAAGATACAATACCGATGGCAAGCATTACACGGAATGACACTTTGTATGACTTGTGTGCATTCTTAAAATCACCAATTGCAATTCTCTCAGAAACCATTCTTGAGATGGCAACAGGAAGTCCTGCTGTAGCCAAGATAAGGAAGAATGAGTAAACCGGATAAGCTGCACCATAATAAGACATTCCCTCTGCCCCAATCCAGTTGGTCAGTGGAATTCTGAAGATGGCGCCAAGGAACTTTCCGATAATTCCCGCAACAGCCAGAATAGTGGCTCCTGTTACGAGTCTCGCTCCTGCAACATGTTCAGTTTTGTTAAATCTTGGTTCGCTCAATTATTTACCCTGTGCAGCTCGAACTCCGTCAAGCATCTTGTCCTTGACCTGCTCAGATACTGCCATTACCTTCTCAATATCTATAGTCTTATATTCACCATCCTGATACAGCACCTGTCCGTCTACCATTGTCAGGCATACGTCCTTGCCGTCAGCGGAATAAATCAAATTGTTCAGCACGGAATGTACCGGCTTCATATTAGGAACATCCATATCGATTACGATGAGGTCGGCCTTGTATCCTTCCTTCACCAAACCACAGTCCTTCCTACCCTGCGCAAGAGCTCCGGCTCTAGTTGCACTGTAGAGAATCTTGTTAGTTGGCATTTTGTCAGCACCGCCCTTGAGTTTTCCAAGGAGTGCGAACAGCTTAACCTCTTCAAGGAAGTTCAGGCTGTTATTGCTGGCAACACTATCTGTTCCAATTGCCACATTGATACCTGCTTCATATAGCTTGTTAACATCGCAGATGCCATCCGACAACTTGAGATTGCTGGATGGACAAGATGTTACGGTAACATTCTTATCCTTAAGAATTTGTATGTCATTATCTGTCAGCCAGATGCAGTGTGCTGCGTTGGTTGGCTGATCGAAGAGTCCACATTCATTAAAGAACTCAACCGGAGTCATGCCATGCCTCTTAATGCAGCCCTCGACCTCGTGCTCAGTCTCTGCACAGTGGACCTGACAACCAACATCGTAGTGCTTAGCTAGCTCAGCTACCTTGCGAATCATCGCCTCATCATTAGTGTACTCAGCATGAAGATCGCAAGCAGTCAAGATACGGCCATCAGCCCATCCATGATACATCTCGATGGCTTCAGTCATTTCCTTCAGTCTATAGCTCTCCTCAACAGGTTCGCCGAAGTTTACAACTGATCTTCCGAGTGTTGCCTTCATTCCAGAAGTTGTATATGCCCTTGCCATAGCGTCAACGAAGTAGTACATCTCAGTAGTTGATACAATACCATATCTGAGAGACTCCGCATTGGCAAGCAGTGTTGTCCAGAACACTCCCTCATCATAGAGCTGATCCTCGAAAGGCAGAATATACTTATCCAGCCAATCTTGAAGAACCAGGTTCTCAGCATAGCCACGCATAGGAACCATTGGCGAATGGCCGTGTGCGTTGTAGAAACCAGGCATCAGCACTTTGGCATTGCCATCATAAACCTCGCCGTAGAGCTCAGCATTCTCCGGTTCCTTGCTATCAATATATGCAATTATGTTGCCGACTGTTCCGACGAACATATTCTCCTTGTATTCGAAATTCTCGTCGACCAGTCCGATATTCTTAAATAGCATAATCTTCCTCTCTTGATGAGTATTTAACCATATAATTATACTCTATTCTTGAACCTCTTGTGAAGAGTTCAAGGCATTTCTAAGTGATCTCATTAATGTGAGAAGTTTGACCAAAGCCTGCTGTTTGCCGGTAAATAGTAGCAGTCCCGGTATGCGTCCACTCGTGATGGTAAGCGCATCACCCATTTCTTCCTTGGCAAGTACCAGAATGTAAGCATTCACGTTATTAACATCCGACAGTTTGAGTGCTATACGAGGACCGCGTTCAGAAATGGTATCAATACCGATAGCCTCGCAGTGAGATCTAATCTCGCTAACCTTAATGAGGTTGCTAACCAGTTCAGGCATATCGCCGTATCTATCGATAAGTTCGTCCTCAATGTCTGCAGCATCTTCCTCGCAGTTAATGCTAGCAATCTTTTTGTATGCCTGAAGTCTCAATGTTTCATCAGTAATATATGATGCCGGAATTGATGCATCAATAGACATCTCGAAGTTGAGGTCTGCCCTTGTCTCGGTTACATTCTCACCCTTGAGCATACGAACAGCTCTATCAATCTCCTTGCAGTAGAGTTCGTATCCAATGCCTTCAATGTGTCCACTCTGAGCCTCTCCTAATACATTTCCTGCACCACGGAGTTCCAGATCTCTCATTGCAATCTTGAACCCTGCTCCGAACTCAGTGAACTCTCTGATAGCTGTAAGCCTCTTGGCTGCAATTTCTGTCAACACTTTCTGTGGCTGATACATTAGATAAGCATAAGCCAATCTATTTGAGCGGCCTACCCGTCCTCTCAGCTGATAGAGCTGTGATAATCCGAGACGATCTGCATTAAGTACAACCATTGTGTTGGCATTCGGAATATCGATTCCGTTCTCAATGATGGTAGTAGCTACCAGAACATCTATCTCACCATCGATGAATTCCTTCATTGTATCCTCGAGCGCCTGCTCTCCCATTCTTCCATGGCCGATGGCAACTCTTGCATCCGGAACGAGTCTTTCAATTGCAGCAGCAATTGTCTTAATTCCAGTAATTCTATTATTTACAACGAAGACCTGTCCGCCTCTGTTGAGCTCTCTTTCAATAATGCTCTTCAGCAATTCCTCATCATAAGGAGTTACATAAGTCTGAACAGGAAGTCTGTCTCCAGGCGGCTCCTCAATAGTAGAAATATCTTTGATGCCTGTAAGAGACATGTTGAGTGTTCTTGGAATTGGTGTTGCAGACAATGTCAGTACATCTACATTCTGCTTGAGCTTCTTGATTTGCTCTTTGTGCTGAACACCAAAGCGCTGCTCCTCGTCGATGACGAGTAGTCCAAGGTCCTTGAATTCGACGTCCTTGGACAGCAGGCGATGTGTGCCCACTACCAGATCAACAGTACCTTCCTTAAGTCCCTTAACAACCTCCGCCTGCTGAGCAGCGCTGCCAAACCTCGACAGCTCTCCTATCTCAAATGGGAAGTCCTGGAATCTCTCAATGAAGTTGTGGTAATGCTGATTAACTAGAAGTGTTGTAGGCGCCAGCATGGCAGCCTGTTTACCTTCAGAAATACACTTAAATATAGCTCTTGCAGCAACCTCTGTCTTGCCGTAGCCGACATCTCCGCAGAGAAGTCTATCCATAGGCAGAGCCTTCTGCATATCTTCTTTAATCTCTTCAATTGCACGCAACTGATCATCGGTCTCAGTGTATGGGAACTTCTCCTCGAACTCAGTCTGCCATACTGTGTCCGGCGAGAAAGCATAGCCGCCGCTCGCTTCGCGCTCCGCATACAGCTTAACCAAGTCCTCAGCAATCTCCATAACCGCCTTCTTGGCGCGCTCGCGAGCTCTCTTCCAACTGCCGCCGGACAACCTTGACAGTGATGGCGCATTACCACCACTACCAATATACTTCTGAATAATGTCGAGCTGCTCGGTAGGAATATAAAGGACATCAGAACCTGCATATCTAATTACAAGGTAATCTCTGGTCTGGTCATCAGCAGTCATGGTTCTGATGCCTTCGAACCTTCCTATACCATGTGTCTCATGAACTATATAATCTCCCTTGTGAAGGTCTGAGAAGTCCAGGCCTTCGCCTGATTTTCTCTTCTTTCTCTTAGGAAGCTTCTTTCTTGTCTGTGGGAAGATGTCTGATTCAGTAATATAGCATACCTTATCGTCCTCAATAACCATTCCTGTGCTGAGGTTACCAATCAGATATGAAATATCTCCATGGACATCTGCTATCTCGATGTACTCTCTAATACGCTCAGATCTATCATCTGAGGTGCTGACAAGTTTGATGCTGTAGCCGCCTTTAAGAAGACTTTCAGCCTCCTTAACGAAGAGTTCCAGCTGACCATTGAAAGCAGCAACCTGGCGACTGCGTGCATTAACAACTCTATCTATCTTCTCAAGACCTTTGACTGGTTCAGGGAATGGAGTCACAATATCGCAGTCGCATTCATATATCTTCTGCCAATCGCCCTTATGCTGGTGCTCAGGTATCTCCTCTACCAGTCTGTTAGGATCACAGATGATAACAAGACCATCATCCATGAACTCCCAGAGGTAATGGCGCTCTACATCGAAATATTTAATAAAGTCTGAATATATCTGGACATCGCTCTTCTGTTCGAAAAGTTCAGCAATTCTCTCATCATCAAGTTTCTTAACTGCAGCAGCGATTTCTTCATCTGTCGGGATGAACTCTGCTGCAGGTCCTATCTGAATATGACGTAGATTCTCAAGAGATCTCTGTGTAGTCTGATCATAGATTCTAATAGAATCCACTTCATCGTCGAAGAATTCAATTCGAATAGGATTGGCAAGTGATGGCGGGAATACATCGAGTATGCCTCCTCTTGAAGTGAACTCTCCCGGCGATTCTGTTACAGCAGAATAAACATAACCGGTTTCAACCAGCATGCGTCTTAAGACAGCCGGCTCAATTCTCATGCCCATATCAATGTCGATAACGGCAGACATATATCTCTCCCAGTCTTCAGTCTGTCTCATAACAGCACTGACAGGAGCAATTACAACAGCCTGCTCATTTCCGCAGCACAGGGCCTGAATACCTTTCATTCTCTGAACAAGTGACTCTCTATCTCTTGCTTCGTAGAGAATTCCAGTATCTACGTCTTCCGGCATGGTCAGAATCTTGGTTTCTGGCATGAAAAAAGCGAGGTCATCCGCGAGCCGCATAGCCTGCCTGCCCGTAGAGACCACGATTAATGATTTCGTCTTATTCTTAAGTTCAGCGGCAGCAAGATAAGCTATCCTGCTACCGCTGATGCCAGTGAAATTAGTTATCATTCTTCTTCGGATTATAGTTGTGCTTGTTCATCGCATTATCAATACCGAGCTTGATAATGTCAACGACAGCCTCTGCGGTCTTAGCCGCAGCTTCGTCCAGTAACGCCTGCTCGCTCTTAGGCACTTTGCCGATAACATGGTTAATAATGTCATCATCTTCCTTAGTCGCACCGATACCAATTCTGATTCTTGGGAAATCAGTGATACCCAGCTGCTGAACTACGGACTTCATGCCATTGTGAGTTCCAGGTCCACCGGACTTACGAATTCTGATAGCCTCAATTGGGAGGTCAAGGTCATCATAAATTACAATAACATTCTCACGCGGAATATCGAAATACATTGCGCATTCCCTTGCAGCTGTTCCGCTGAGGTTCATATAGGTCTGTGGCTTGCAAAGTATTACCTTCTCTCCTGCGATAGTACCGCGACCGATGAGAGAATGAAACTTGGACTTGCTGATCTCAATTCCGGCATCTGAAGCTAGGGCATCGAGGGCTTTGAACCCCATATTATGCCTTGTATTTTCATATTCCTTACCGGGATTGCCGAGACCTATAATTAAATACATTTTCCTACCTATTAGTTGTCAAAATACTCAGACATTGGTGTATCTGTCTGACATCTTCTGATCATCTCTGCGAAAATCTCGCCAACGGAGAGAACTGTCATCTTGTCGAGCTTCTTCTCTTCGTTCATTGGAATTGTGTTCAGAAGTACCATTTCCTTAATTGGGCTGTCTGCGATTCTCTCGAATGCAGGGCCTGACAGTACTGCATGTGTTGCACCAACTCTGATGCTCTTAGCGCCGAGATCCATAACAGCCTTAGCTGCATTGCAGATAGTTCCTGCTGTATCAATCATATCGTCAACGATGATGCAGTTCTTGCCTTCAACATCTCCGATGATGTTCATAATCTCGGACTTGTTAGCCTCAGGTCTTCTCTTATCGATGATAGCGATTGGACAATTAAATGGCTTTGCCATGCTACGAGCTCTCTTAACTGAGCCGTGGTCTGGAGATACGATAACAAGATCTTCCAGATTCTCCTGCTTGAAGTAGTCAATAAGAATTGGCATGCCAATCAGGTGATCAACTGGAATATCAAAATATCCCTGCTCCTGATCTGCATGAAGATCCATAGTCATAACTCTGTCGATACCTGCTGCAACAATCATGTTAGCTACGAGCTTGGATGTAATTGGATCTCTTGGCTTAGCCTTACGATCCTGTCTAGCATATCCATAATAAGGCATTACTGCTGTTACGCTGTGTGCAGAAGCTCTCTTGCAAGCGTCTGTCATAATCAGCAGTTCCATCAAATTGTCGTTTACTGGGTCGTTAGTTGACTGAATAATGTAAACGTCCTTACCTCTTACGGACTCTCCAAGATTTACGCTGATTTCGCCATCGCTGAACTTAGTAACGTTAACCTTACCGAGTTCAACTCCGAGCTTGTCAGCAATTTCCTTAGCTAATTCTGGGTTTGAGTTGCAAGCAAATACCTTGATATCTCCCATTTCTCTGGCCATTTTGTGTTCCTCCCGCTTTGTGCTTTTTATTAGTAAATATATGTGAAGCCCTATTTAATGAGCATTTCACCAACTTTATAGACATCTCCAGCGCCCATTGTCATTGCAATGTCGTCCTTCTCAGCAAACTTCTTCACGTAATTAACGATGTCTTCAAAGTCCTTTACGTAGTAAATATCTCTCTCAGGATACTTTGCCTTCATCGCTGTGAAGAGTTTGTAAGTTGAAATGTTATAAATATCCTGTTCTCTTGCTGCATAGATATCAGTGAGAATCAGCTTGTCTGCATCACCAAACGCATCTACGAATTCCTCAAATAGAGCCTTGGTTCTTGTGTATGTGTGTGGCTGGAATATTAGCCATAATTTATTGTGCTTAACGTTCTTAGCTGCGGCCAAAGTAGCCTTTATCTCCGTTGGATGGTGAGCATAGTCGTCAATTACTTTAACACCATCAGCAGTGATTCCTGTTATATCAAACCTTCTGTTAGTTCCACTGAAAGCCTTAAGTGTCTTAGCTATAACTGCCATATCTACCTTCAGGAAAGCTGCTGTAACGAATGCGGCCATAGCATTCAGCACATTGTGCTCACCAGGTACCGACAGCTCAAGATGAATAACTTTGTTACCCTTGCGATACACATCGAATGCAGGATATCCATTCTCATCGAATACGATATTCTCTGCGTAGAAATCGTTACCCTCAGAGTAACCGTAAGTGATTTTGTTATTGTGATCTTTCAGGATATCCTTGACGAAAGGATTGTCGCCATAAGCAACGATAGTACCGCCAGCAGGAATCTGCTCAACGAATCTTCTGAAAGACTGAACAATGTGATCCATATCCTTGAAGTAATCAAGGTGGTCAGAATCGATATTAAGAATAACTCCGATAGTAGGCTTGAGATTCAGGAAGCTGTCCATGTACTCGCAGGCCTCTGTTACAAAGTATTCGTTCTTGCCTATTTCAACATTGCCGTTAATCTCAGGAAGGTTGCCACCAACCAGAATAGTTGGCTTGTAATCAGCATTTCTCAGAATCAGTGATGTCATCGAAGTAACAGTTGTCTTACCATGTGTACCACAGATGGCAACGCTATTATCATATCTGTCCATCAGCATTCCGAGAACTTCGGCGCGTGAAAAAAGAGGTAAACCAAGCTCATTTGCTCGTACTACCTCCGGGTTATCATCGGAGACTGCATTAGAATAAACGATAGCGTCTACACCCTCTACGTTCTCCGGTTCATGTTTATAATATATTTTCATTCCGATGCTCTCCAGATGACTAGTAACATCTGAAGGCTTCATATCTGTGCCGCTGACAATGTGTCCATTATCCTGAAGGATCTCAGCAACTGCACTGAGTCCGATACCACCAATTCCGAGGCAATGAATTCTCTTGTAGTTTGTGATATCTGTCATAATATCCTCCTCAATAAAAACTAACTTTATTATAAGGTATTATGCGCTTCAGTTCAATAAACTACAGCTCTTCATTTGCGCTAAATTTGGTTTTCTTTTCGCCCTCTTTATTTCCTTCGATATACAGAATAGGAATATAGTTCTCTACTCTCTTCTTCTCAGGCTTGACCGCTACCATAGCAACGCCCATTCCGACTACTTCAACGTCGAATTCATGAAGAATTTCTTCGATACCCTTGAGGCTTCCGCCACCTCTCATATAGTCATCAATAACGATTGCCTTAGTGCCAGGTTCAACAGCTCTCTTAGCAATTGACATCTTCTGAATTCTGTCACTTGATCCCGAGAAATAATTGATGCTGACCGTGGATCCCTCTGAATACTTGGCTTCTCTTCTAATAACAACCAATGGAACATTCAGCATAAAAGCAACCTGTGCTGCAAGAGGAATCCCCTTAGTCTCAACTGTTACAACATAATTTGCACCCAGTCCATAGAACTTCTGGACGAAGATTCTAGCCATTCTCTCTACCAAACTTCCGTTAAACATAATGTCGGAAGTGTAGAGATAACCGCCACCGAGGTCTCTTGACTCATCAGAAAGCGCCTCTATCATCTCAGCCTGAAGTTCTCTGATTCCTTCCTTGGAGATACCTGGAATGTATCTGATGCCCCCGCCTACTCCGGAGATGCTCTCAATACGTCCGGTACCTGTTTCCTCAAACATTTCTCCAGCTATAGCAAGATCTTCTGAAAGTGAAGACTTAGCAATATCGAACTTCTCACAGAAGTGTTTGGAATCGAAGAGCTTACAAGGATTGCTAGTCAACTCATCAACTAGCATTCCAATTCTTTTATTCTTCTTCATAATGTTCCTCCCAGCCCGTTCCTAACGGGTACATTTTTGATAAATGTACCCGTTAGGAACGGGCTAAATAGTACATCTAATTGTTACAGATCTCTGTCAGCGCCTTAATAGCAGCATCTACATCTTCTCTAGTATTAAAGTTACCAAATGAGAATCTGATTGTTCCTGTTGGATAAGAACCAAGAACCTGATGTGCATATGGTGCGCAGTGCATTCCTACTCTTGTCATTATTCCATATTCAAGGTCTAAATTGAAAGCCGCTTCAGCCAGATCAACTTCTGTTGTCTGGATTGATACAACTCCTACTCTTCCCTTGATGCCAGGCATTCCATAGAGCTTAATCTTACCTGCATCAATTAGTGGCTTAAGGCCATCGATGAATTGCTGCGTTAATTCTAACTCGCCACTTAATACGTTATCCAAGCCCTTCTCTTCTAGCCACTTTAGTCCTGCATTTAATCCCAGGATACCAGGCAAATTCATAGTTCCTGCCTCAAATCTATCCGGCATGAACTCCGGTGTATCTTCTGTATGGCTAATGCTACCTGTTCCTCCGGTAATCAGTGGATCAAGTTTCTTAACCATATCGTCATCAAGAATAAATCCGCCAATTCCCTGTGGTCCGAGCAGTGACTTATGTCCTGTAAAGCAGAGAGCGTCAATATGCATTTCCTGCATATTGATTGGCAAAATTCCTGCTGTCTGTGCGGTGTCAACGAAGAACTTAAGACTATGCTGGTGCGCAATCTCACCAATCTTATCAATTGGATTGAGAGTTCCAAATACGTTGCTCGCATGAGTACATACGATGGCAACTGTATTAGGCTTAATCAGTCCCTCGATAGCATCGACATCCATCTCGCCTCTCTCGTTAGCCGGAATTCTATCAAACTCTACGCCTGTTTTGGCGAGCTGAACAAGTGGTCTCATAACAGCATTATGCTCAATAGAAGAACAGAGAATATGATCGCCCGGTTTAAGGAAGCCCTTAAGGACGATGTTCAAACTCTCTGTAATGTTTTTAGTGAAAGCGACATTTCTGCAGTCCTTGCCATTGAACATCTTGCACAGCATCTCTCTTGTCTCAAGAACAGTGCTTGCAACATCATAAGCTGACTGATAGCCGCCACGGTTGATATTAACGCCAACCGATGTCATGTATTCATATACCGCATCTACCACTTCCTTAGGTTTTGGAAATGAAGTTGCTCCATTGTCTAAATAAATCTTTTCCATATGCCTATTGTACTACTTCAAATAAAACTTTCGCCATAGATTTTTCCTATGAATCAGCCCTGCTGGATGATCTGCTGATGGTTACCTTGGAATACTCTGTATAGCCCATCAGATGGTAATTAACCATACAAGTATGGCCCCAGTTGGAGTCGAGAACCATCAGGCCGTCCTGTTCAACGCTAACTACCAGCCATGAGTGAGTTGCACTACGGACAATATCACCCGGCCTTGCATACATACTCATATTCTCATAGTTGTAATCGCATCCAACTTTGACAGCTCTGTAATTAACATTGCTAGTATTCTTATCCGCTGCGACGTACCAACCTGCAAAGTTCGCGAATCCGCAGCAGGAGTATCCCTTTATCTGTCCAACACCGTTAGCATCGTAGTGATATGGCAACAGATTCGGATTAACTTCCTTGCCGCCCTTGTTATTGCCAATCAGTTCTCTCACAACGCTGTTCTTCTTGAGTACATTCTCAACATCACAGGTAGTTCCATCTGATAATCTGCACTCCTTCTGATCAGAAGTAAAGAATTTTCCGGCAAGCGCATCAATCATCTGCCGAATTCTCTCATTAACCGTCTCATCAGTTAATGTCTTGGATGTATAGCTCTTAATTGTAAACTTCTTGTTAAAAGCGATCTTGGTAGTTGCGTTGCTATCGTCCAAAGTCACCTTTGCCTTGAACTTGTACTCTCCTGCCGCCAGAATTCCAAATCTTATATTCTCATCTACAGATGCTACATTGAAGGTCTTAGCATTAGGCGACTTGGTTACCTGATCAACCCAATTACCATCTGAACCCACAATACCAACCTGAACAGTTTTAATGTTGTAATTGCTGGTTATCGTTCCTGCAATACTAACCGGAGTTCCTTCTGTAATCGTTCCCGATGGATAAACCAAACCTGTTACTGTTACAGTTGGCTTGGCCTCCTGTATCTTATCTCCGGACTTATCCTCGTCCTTCTTATCCTCGTCTTTTTTATCTTCAGACGCCTCGTCCTTCTTGTCCTCGTCAGTTTTATCGGTATCGTCTGTTTGCTCTTCCGCCTTGGCCTTTACCGCCTTGACATACTTGGAGCATACATAATATTTCTTGCTCTTATACTTGATAAGATACCATGTCTTGCTATCGCCCTTGGTCGAGCTGACAGGTGTCGCTTTGAGCAGAACCTTCATTGTGCTGCCTTTCTTAAGCGTACCCACCTTCTTCATCTTTATGCCGGCACCTTTTCGATAATTGAGACTGCTAGATGTCTTGGCATCCACAGCTGTATATTTAACATTCCCTACATAATCAGATCTGATATAACCTGAATGTTTTTCCCCGTTCTTATCAACAACACTAACCTTGTACCATTTATACTTGGCTGCGGTATTGCTCTTCTTCTTGAATACTACTGACTTGATAGATACCTCTGTATCCTTATCAAGAACCGTCACAATTTCCGAAGATGTTGATGAAGATGTTCTAAGGTTTACATCATTATCATTCACCTTGCCGATAGCCGAATTGGCCGTCAGCGCACTTACTCCAACTACAGCAATAGCCATGACAAGAACCATGGCTATCGACATTATTATTAAAATGTGTTTCTTGCAATTATTGCGCACAATAAAACCCCCGCGTGATGTAAAGTTCTTTTTACATTATATATTCCTTTCTTTGATTTTTCAAGGATAATAACTCGAAAAAGTCTTCGATATCACTCACGATTATTCTGTGTTATCACTCAAAGAAATACTCAATGATTGATTCAACTAATTGAGAATCCAGCCTGTATTTGCCGCCCGAATATGTAGCAATAAAGTTCACCCCAGGATAATATCCATTTCGCAGATACAGCTTCATTTTCCAGATAGCGTCTGAATAATAGTCAGGTCTCTCCATCATTCCGAAATGTTCCCAATATACTTCTTCTCCAGTCCTAGGATTCAGAATACAAAAATCAGGATGAAGACTATTCGCCTCTATATTCAGCAGAGGTTCATATCTTACTTTCAATCCATGTGCAAGCAATGCATTATCAATCAAAACCTCATCTTTGGATTCATGATACCTTCCGGAGTTGGCACGAACATTATGTTTCTTGTCATCATCACTCTTATGTTCGTATGCAGCCTTCTCCCACCTCGATACTTCAGGATGTTTCTGATCCATATATTCCCTCGCAAGGCAATCCACCTCCTCGTTCCTCTTACTATTCTGATTTGGTCTTACAAGATCTTTTATCCTGACCTTCTTGCATTTTGCATTAGAGGTGCTGACGAGCTCATTAATATCAACAGATTCCCCAACACCTAGAGCACTCATTATTTTCACATAGATATCCAACGCCGTTCTCTCACAAGCCAGATTATCCAATTCATCGTTAAGTTTCCTCTTATAAGCAAGTCTTTGCGCGAGAGGCCGCTCTCTCTTCTTGAGAATAGTTCTCTCTCCATTCTTTACTATGAACCATCTATACCCTCGATCACGTTTGATACACTCAAGCCTACCTGCAGGAAGATTATGTATTTCCTTCTTAACCTTCTTCGTACGCTCATCAATGTATTCCAGCCTAGCCTTAGCCCTTTCATACAGCAACATCGAATCAACTCCTTTCTCTGTAATCCCACTAAGTCATCTTCTTTCCAGCAACCACACTTACTCTTCTTCTTTCCGACAATCTCATTAAGCCATCTCCATTTGAGGGAATCACATTATAGGCCAAGTCATCTTGTTTTTCTCTCCTTTTTCAAAATTCGGTTCTGAAATGTAGGATATCGTGATCACCGCTCGAAAATGTACCGCTCTTTGCGCAAAAAAGGGCCCTCAAGGCCGACACCTCGCGACTCACGACAAACGATTTGTGCCTGCTCAAGCCTAATGTCCCAAAAATACGAAAAAAGTATCGTTTTGGGCCCTCCATAGCCCAAGATCGATACTTTTTCTCATTCTTATTTCTCTAATGCAGGAAGGCCTCGAGTTAACTCGGCCTTCCCTCATGCTATTTTTGCAAACAGCGGTACAATTTCAAGCGGAGCGTACCCTCCGCTCGAAATTGTCATCTGAATCGTTATCCGAAATGATATCTTAATTCTATTTCTTTTCCTTCTGTGCTGCCTTCTCAGCTTCCTTGGCAGCGATGGCATTGTTGTCCATATTATTTCTGTAAACAACGAATGTATCGTAGAGATATTCAGTAGTCAGATTAATTGTCATATTGATGATTGTAACCAGATACTCGTTCCACAGAAGAGTCTCAGCGAGATAGTTGCCGAGGATTGTAGTTGCAGGTGTAAATACTGCGTAGAATGCTGCTGCATATGCAAGTACTACAGGAATTGGCTTGCCTGACTTGAATGTGTATCTTCTGTTAACTGTATAGCACCAGACAACTGAGGCCGTAAGAGCCGTTAGATAGCAAGGCCAATACTTAAAGCTTGTGAGTTCATTCATTAATGTAAATGTTGCCAGCTCAACGATTCCTGCGGACATTGATACGATGGCGAACTTAATCGCTCTGATTATCTCTTTCTTGTCCTTCTTTTCTTTCTTTTCGATGTTCTCACTCATAGGACATTCCCTCTCCTTAAGATTGTTTTATGCTAGTTCTTTATAAATCTTCTTATTTGCATTGTGCAGCTTCTTGAATACTGCAAAGTATTTATTGTACTGTTCATGCTTTGCCATGTCTGGCTCATATGTCTCAGTAGCTGGAATGAATTTCTTAACACTGTCAATTGATGGAATGATGCCAAGTCCAACTGCTACACAAGCTGCAGCTCCTACAGATCCAACGTTCTGTGGAGAAGCAACTGTCTCAATAGTTCTACCAGTAATATCTGCCAGCATCTGACAAGATACAGGTGATAAAGCGCCGCCACCAACGAATCTAATAGGATTGGATGTCTTTAGTTTCTTCTCCTGACATTCCAGCATCCATCTCAGATGATAGAACACGCCTTCAAGAACGGCGTGAATCATCTCAGTCTTGCCTGTTTCAATTCCAAGGCCGAAGAACATTCCGCTTGCATCTGGATCCTCAAACGGACATCTGTTTCCATGGAGCCATGGTGTGAAGATTACTCCGCCCGAACCAGGCTCAACATCCTTAACAACATCAGTCATATAGGAATATAAACTGCTGTATCTGTGCTCGTAATCGTAAGTTACTCCCTGTTTCTCGAGATAAACTCCAATTTCATCAAGAGCCAAGTGGTCCTTGACCCACTCGAGACATTTGCCGGCAGTCTCCATCTCAGCGAAATAGTTATATCTTCCGCTTTGCGCACCTGTAGCCGCTGCCATCATAGTGTTCACGTCAACCATCTGCTTGTCGGTTACAGTGATGACCCATCCGGAAGTTCCGCTATAGATGTGAGTATCTCCAACGTTAACCTGTCCAGCACCAACACCGATTAGTGATGAATCTCCGCCACCTCCGAATACCGGCGTTCCGACTGCAAGTCCGAGTTCAGCAGCAGCCTTCTCTGTCAGGCCGCCAACTTTATCTGTAGACTTGATGATCTGAGGCAGGAGTTCAGGCTTGATGTTGAACATCTTGTTCATCTTGTCACTCCAACCTTCCTTGCCAGGTCTTGTGTCATAGATCAAAGTGGCAAAAGCACTATCCTCTGTCATCGTGAATTCTCCGGTGCAGCGACAGATAAGGTAGTCCTTAACGTCCAGCCACTTGTACGCACGAGCGAAGTTTTCAGGTTCATGTGCTTCAACCCATTTGTATTTCCATACAGGGTCCTTAACGCTGCATGTTACAGCGCCTGTAATAATCAAGCTTGGGATCAGTTTAAAGATATTTGCTCCGGCAATCTGTGGTCCGTATGCGATACCCTTCTTGATTTCTTCCTTAGCACGGCAGTCCATATAACTCATAGGTCTATGAACAGGAACTCCGTCCTTATCTACAAGAACAAGGCCCTGCATCTGTGAACAGAATGAAATGCCAGCAACTTCTTCAGGCTTAATCTCTGTACGTGAGAACAGCTCTTCTGTACTCTCGCACATACCCTTCCACCAGTCGTCTCCGTCCTGCTCTGCACCACCGTCTTCAAAAACATACAGTGGATAGCTTCTTGAAGTTGATTCCAATAATTCAATAGTATCCTCAACTCCGAACAAGCAGGTCTTAACTCCTGTGGTTCCAATATCATAAGCAAGAATATAAGTCATAATTTCGCCTCTTTTCAGCCGAGCATAGCTCGACTATCCGTTCTTCTTCTTGGAATATTTAGTCAGATATACCATTCTCTGTGTGAATGCATCCAATTTCTTTAATGGTGGCGCTTTTCTTACGTAACATGCAGCTGCGCAGTTCTTGATAACAATGCTAGCCGCTGCTTCGCAGTCGTCCTCAGTCTTGCCAACGCATATTGCGCCAATGCCTTTAACGAGAATTGCATTTCTCAAGAGCAATTCCGCTCTAACAGCTGCATGGTTGTACTCAATTACGCTCATATCAGGTCCAACCATCTGTGCAAAATCATCGAGATATGGCTTAACAGTTACGCCGGCTCTACAACACTCACCAACAAACTTGTCACGAACCAGTTTAACGTATGGATTACGTTTAGTCTGATACTTCTCAACATTTATCTGTTTCCAGTTATCTTCATCCATGCTAGGAATTCTGCTAGCGAACTCTTCCATACAGTCATTTTCAAGCTGTTCAGCCATATTGAAAGCTTCTTCCATATTTTCTCCGAGAAGAAGTGCTCCATGCTTGGCTAGAAGGAACTTCTTATGATCAGGATGATCCTCGAGTGCGATAATAACATGTCTCTTCAGCCTATCAGTACCAGGCAGTCCATACGCTGCGCATGGTGCGTATGGCAAATCTCTTTCATCTGCAGCAACAGCACTTGCATAAGTCTGATGAGTATGGATAACAAATTCGATGTCCTTTCTCATTCTATATACTGCAGCATGAATTCCCTTCTCGCTACTTGGCTTGATATTGCTGTCGTATGAAAGGTCTACGATATTTACTTTAACAAGATCAGACGGCTTCAGGATATCATAGGCAATTCCGCTAGGTGTGATAATCATCTCATTCTCACCGCATCTTGCGCTAACATTGCCCCAAGTTCTTGCAACCAGTCCATCCTTAACCAGCTTAAGTCCAGCCTCAATAACTAGCTGTCTTGCTTGTTCTTCTGTATACATATCTATCTCCGATTATTTAATCTTGCCGCACTTAGCAAATACTCTATCGAATCTCTCGATAACGTCATCAATCATTTCTTCCGTATAAGCAGCACTTGTGTACAGTCTGTTTCCTGCCAGTGTAACAAGTCCCTCAGCCATATAAGCTGCACCGATATGCTGCATCTCAATCTGACGAGCGTCAGTCTGCTTGAGAATTCCAGGAATCTGCCATGGTTTGGACCAGTCAATTGCATAATGCATTGTACCAACGCTGTCCAGGTGGCAAACTGAACCCTGGTTATATACTACGAATGGCAGGTTGTACTTCTTAACTCTCTCCTGCAAACCCTTAGTAAGTCTGTCGCCCATTCTGCCGGCAACCTCACAAGCATTTCTCTTCTCGATTTCGCAGATTGCTGTGTAACCTGCGATACAAGAGATTGGAGTAGCTGCAACTGTTCCGCCGCAGAGAGCTTTCTTAACCTTCTTGCCTGATGCATCAAGTCCTGCGCCGAGATGAGCCATGCAATCCTTGTGACCGCCTACGCCACCTGCTCCAGGATATCCACCAGCAATAACCTTACCGAAGATTGTCAGGTCTGGATCAATGCCAAAATAGCCCTGTGCCCCGGAGAGACCGATTCTGAATCCCGTTACTACCTCGTCACATACGAGGAGTGCGCCGTACTCATGCGCCAGTCTTTCGCATCCACGAACGAAGGCTTTGGTAACTGGAGTAGTACCACTCTCAGGGCCGATAGCTTCGATAAATACAGCAGCAGTACCACCATCAAGTTTATTCTTCTTCAGCTTGCGCTCGAGATCCTCGAGGTCACCTGGGAAGAATTCATCTGTATGTCTAAATACGAAATTAGGAATACCACGGCTCTGTAGTCCCTTAGTACCAGGGATACGAATTCCGTAAGCCATCTGATCAGACCATCCATGATAAGCTCCGCCCATCTTCAGGATGTTTTTGTGACCAGTCTTAAGTCTTGCGATACGAGCTGCAACCATGCAGGCTTCAGTACCGGAACCAAGCATTCTGAACATCTCTACACTTGGAACACATTCGCTAATCTTCTTAGCCAGCTTGTACTCATACTCATGGAAAAGTCCAGTTGAAGGACCACAAGTTTTCAGCAGATCAATTACTGCGTCTCTAACTACAGGGTCATTGGATCCAATCATAGTAGGACCACCTGCCTGCAGCAGGTCATAGTATTTATTGCCATCAACGTCGTACATATATGCACCCTCAGCCTTCTCAATTGCCAGAGGGAACGGATGATTGAACGCCAGGTTATGCTGAACGCCACCTGGAATAACGCCCTTAGCCTCAGAAGTCATTGCTTTGGACTTAGCGCACTTCTTCTCGAAATAATTCTCCTCATAGTCCTTAAGTGGCTCAGGAAGTACTCCGTAGATAGGTTTCTTAATTAACTCATCAAGCTGCTTATTGACAGCTTCTGCATCCAGATATTCATCAATTGCAAATCCATTGTATGCCATAACGAACTCCTTTTCTATTTATCTTCTACAGGTTTGTCGAGATAGACAGCTGCCACCAAGCAAACCAGAATAATAACTGCTCCAACTGCACCGAACATGCTAATTCTCTCTCCAAGAATGAACAGACTGAATACCGCTGTCATTACCGGGCACAGACACTGAACTACAGCAACTGTGCTGGACGAGATATCCTTAAGCGCAATGTTCTGAAGTAAATATCCCGCAATGGTACAGAGAACTGCGAGATATATGATAATAGCCCAGACTGTAATCGTCATTGGTTTGGTCTGAACTTCGTTGGCAAAGAGCATTCCAACAACTGCCATAGCTGCACTTGCGAACACCATAAGTGCTGTCAAAGTAAGCGGATCTACACGGTCGAGAGATTTCTCTCCGTAGACCAGTGACGCTGCGAGCAGAACCGCGGCGAGAAGTGCGAATACCTCTCCGAGGCCAAATCCATTGCCAAGTCCTCCCTTGCCACAGCACAGCATATACAAACCAATTACTACGAATACTTGAACAACTATAAGTTTCTTGCCATAGTGTCTGCGAAATACCAGAAATGCCAGAATCGGTGCAATAACTGTCGGCAAAGATCTGATAAAAGCAACCGTAGTCGCCTGGGTAAGCAGTAACGCAACATTGTTCGAAACGTACGCTCCGCCCATACAGAGGACTGGTACAATCCAGTCTCTAATTTTGGCATTCTTAAGGCCAGCAATAATAGGCTTGCCCCATATTATCAGCATCACTACCAGCGCGATGCAGTAACGCAGGGTCAGCATTCTGAATAAAGGCACCGTGTCAAAAGCAGCCTTGGAAATCGGATCTCCTAGACCATACAAAGCTGACTGTAATACTATTAAAGATATTGCTGTAACTTTACCTTTACTCATAATAGTCTAAAGGGTGACAGTCGCCTGCCACCCATTTTTAACAAATCTAATACTTAAGACCAAGTCCGTCTGCGACTCTAGTGATAAAATCCTGAACATTGGTTACAATTCCCTTGGATGAGAGTGAACCTCTATCAGCACACTTATTGATAACGAACTCAGAAGTATCTACGATGTAGAAATATGTCTCACGAATTGTTCCATCAGGCAGAACTCTGAAAGATGGAGTTAAATTACCTGTAGCAATTGAGTGTAACATTGAAGCCATTGAAATAATTGTTGTTGCATTCTTTACTTCATGTCTCATATGATCAGCTGATTCATAAGTCAGCTTATCAACATCAGGTAGCGGACCATCATCTCTGATTGATCCAGCGAGGATAAATGGAACGCTCTGTCTTGTGCAGGCAGCCATAATACCATCTTTGATCTTATACTTTTCAACGAACTGTTTAATACCACCAGCTCTTGTAACTGCATTAATTGTATCCAGATGATTATAGTGTCCATTAGGAACATTTTCCTGTGTGTAAATGTTCTGACCAAGAGCTGTTCCAAGATAGGCGCCTTCAAGATCGTGGGTAGCAAGAGCGTTACCAGCAAGAAGTGCGTCACAGTAGCCAGCATCAATAATTGCAGCCATTGCAGCTCTCGCATTGCTTGCGAATGATACTACAGGTCCCATGGTCCATACGACCTTACCATGCTCCTTTTCATGCTTGAGAAGCTCAACAATTTCATCTATATCCTTCTGGAATGCTGTTTCTCTAGATCTTCCAGTGCGGAATGCAAATGTATCTGAACTAGCGTCTGGATCTTCAAATCCATGGGCATGCATGTAAATTCCTTCTTCGGCATCTTCAGTACGTCCAACAACGACTTTATCTCCGACCATCAGACGTCTTGGCTCTACAGAAAGGATTTTTCCATACATATATACGGGAACAGAATCCATTCTTGCTTCTTCGCAGAGCAACCATTTGCCATCAACCTTGAAATACTCAGGATAAATTGAGAGTGCATGGAAACCTTCTGGTGCAGTTCCCTCCATATCTACCTCAACCATCTTACAGTCAGGTGCATCAACAAACTTCTTTTCTTTAAAGTCTGGTGCGTGATATTTTCTAAACTTAAATGCCATTGCTTCTATCTCCTTTTCACGGATTATTACAACTCGATTATAGCACAAAAACACGAAAACGTACCGCTATCTTCATAAATCAGAACAACTTGGATTATATGATTCTTAGTACTATAATAATCGTTAGTTTGATATGTAAGAAACAGAGAAAACGATGATGGAACATCGAAAAATGAACATTTACAAACATTATTTCATGAATATGATCACAGGCATTGCGATTGTCAGCGTAATGCTGGTATTGCTCATTGCTTGTGCCCCAAATAGTTCGAGCGACAACTCGGGATGTGAAGATTTCTACGGAAGATGGCTGTACAAGTACACCTATCTCGATGGTGACAAACTCTATTACACTGAAGAAGATGGAATGGAGCAGTACATCGAGGTTTACGAGGATGGCACATATATCTACAGTGACTATGCCGGAGATTGTGTAAGCGAAGGAAAATGGGAGAAATCTGGTGATGGAATATACCTTAAGGAAGACGATGAACAATTAGATTTCTATCAAGACGATATGTTAAGGACTCAAACCAAGGATGGCAAGAAAATGATGATGCCAGACGATTTCTATAATGTTCTCGTCAGAAAAAAAGCGTCGCAATAAGTATAGTCAAATTCCAGGTGAATACTAATGTGTGCGGTATAGTTCGAGCCTCCTCTCTTCATTTGTTTTGTCGCTATGCGAAATGTGATGAGAAAAGCACATCATTTTCGACAGGGAAAACGCGACGAATTGTCGCTATGTGACGAGTGACGCAAAAAACACATCATCGATTCGGCTAATCTGACCCAGATTGATGATGTGCTTTTGGTATACAAGTCTGTATTGCGACAAATCGCAACAATTTCGACTTAAAAAATGATGTGGTTTTGGCGCGAGTATCTCTATTGCGACAAAATGATATAAAAATGTATCAAAAATGTTATTACGATACTTTTGCGAGAGATATCTACTAAAATCAAAAGGGATTGAGCTTCTCCCAATCCCCTGTAAGCATTGAATTTTCAAGGATCTATTCTATCCAAAGTATCTCTCGAGCAGACCCTTAAGTGCCTTGCCGTGTCTCGCTTCATCTCTTGCCATTTCATGTACTGTGTCATGAATTGCGTCGAGGTTGTTCTTCTTAGCACAGATTGCCAGGTCAGTCTTGCCCTGAGTTGCGCCGAACTCACAGTCAACTCTCCAAGCCAGGTTAGCCTTAGTGTCAGCCTTCATATTAGCTTCGAGATCCTCACCGAGGAGCTCTGCGAACTTAGCAGCGTGCTCAGCCTCTTCATAAGCAGCCTTCTCCCAGTACAGACCAATCTCAGGATATCCTTCTCTATGTGCAATTCTTGCCATGCAGAGATACATACCTACCTCAGAGCACTCGCCCTGGAAATTAGCCATCAGCTGCTCGAAGATGTACTTCTTATCTTCCTCTGAAATATCAGGATTATTCTTAACAGTCTTAGCGTAAATACCATACTCATGCTCAGCTGCCAACTTCATCTCGCCTTCCTGCTTGTTAAACTTCTCTGCTGGAACGCCACATACTGGACACTTCTCAGGAGCTGCGTCTCCCTCGTGAACATAACCGCATACACTACATACCCATTTTGCCATAACTATTACCTCCTAATTATTTATCTTGATAAACCATGCTTAACTCTGTCTTCAACCTCTGCTCTCTTGCCGTTGTTGAATCTATCCAGAGTTCCAACCAGGTATCCGGTGATTCTTCTGATTCTCTCGAATCCAACATTCTCACCAACCATACCGTTGTCATTGATTACCTTGTTGTTCATATTATCCGCCTCCTACAACATTTCTTCAAGTTCTTCTATATCATTTATTATTATTGTTCCACGTTTCAGGCTAACGATTCCTCTTTTCGCAAAACGATTCAATTCTCTTGCGACGACTTCGCGAACAGAGTTGATTTCCTGTGCAACCTTCTCCTGCGTCGTTTTAAGCTCATTAGATTCAGTTGCTTCGCATTGCTCGACCAGATATGATGCCAGTCTTGTCTCCAGTGGTACAAATAGGATTTCCTCGAACACCGACATAACATTGGACAGTTTCTCTGCCGCCAGTTCATATGACATAGCCTTAATCTCTGCATTCTTAGCAACCAGCTTAGCAAGGACCGGAGCAGGAATCACCATTAGATCCGTATCGGTCAGCGCTACCATCTGTGTTTCCTGCTTGATTCTTGACAGAACGCAGGATGCTGCGAGCACGCAGTAATCACCAGCCTTCATTTTGAAGATTGTAATTTCTCTGCCTTCCGGTGAAACAACATATGTCCTGATGTCTCCGGTAAGTACATATACGAAACCGAGGCAGGAATTTCCACCGTCGCATCTGCCGTGTATCGATTGACCCGCTTCATAGTGCTTAACAACCGCGGAAGACTTGACCATCTCCTTATCTTCCTGATTAAGATTCTTCCAGAATGGAATCTTGGTAATATCAGTATTCATAGTGTTTCCTTTCATTTACACCTACATTATACAGTAGCTATTATATCATTTCTGTAACTTTGTTACACAAAAACAAGCGAGAATAAAAAATTTTCTCGCTTGCTTTAGTATTAGGTGTTTCTTTATTTATTTGGGAATACAATTGGGTGAATCTTGTCCCCCTTTTGTATATTCAGGATTAACTCTGGATCAACTTGTTTGTTTTTCCTTTGTTGTGCCTAATTTAACAGAAAATTATTAAAGAATTATTAAAGAAGAATAATTTTTAAAATTTTTTATTTTTTTCTATCCAGCACGTAACTGAACCATGCTACGAACTCCGGTCCGAGCTTTTCAACAAGTGCTTCAGCCTCTTGTGGTTTCTTAGATGCTGCATACAGGCACTGCTGTGCAATCTGATACTTTCTAGATACTGTCAGGTGTTCAATCTCCTCGTCCGTATACTTCGCAAGATCAGTTATCTCTTCCTGAGCACGGAAGAATCTAATAAACGCCTCTGCTGTATCATGACCGAGAATTGGTTTGATTAATGCAAAATCATTATCTGAGCTGTCGAGGAGTCGCGATACCATCTCCCAACGACGTGGATCCGCATATCCTTCTGATCCGGTAAAGGCAGTTCTAAGATAGAGATCATTATTAGCCAAGAATTCCATTACATATGGATTGATTCTCTTGCCAACAGCCCATGGCATCCAGTTCTCTATGGTTGTCTTAATGTAGATGTGAGCGAATCTGCCGAATAGTGGCTCGGCAAGATCATGGGCAACGCTCGATTCTTCTCTATCGTTTCCGGCAGCCACTATTCGAGCGTTCGCTGGAAGCGGCCAGCGGTTATTTACATATCTCTCCAGGACAATCTTAAAGATGATTGCCTGGATCTGCTTGGTAGCATTAGTCAGTTCATCGAAGAACAGTATGTGCAGCTGGCCGTCTTCGCAGATTCGCTCGAGCTTAACCAGCCATACCGGCTTGATGTCAATTATCTCGTCCTTGGATTCATTGTAAATAGCACGGCCATTTATAGTCTCTGGTGTTTCATTTACCAATTCTATATCAAGAACCTGAGGATCTATTTCCTTTACACGGTCACTCTTTCCGTCTCCAGCTAGTCCATGAATGAAGATAGGAATATTAGCTTCAACGAAAGCTCTAATTGTATCCAGTTCATCGTGCTCACCGATATGATATGCTTTACCAATATCGCTGGAGCTTTCCTCCTCGTCATCTACAGCAAGAAGTTCCTCCAAGAACTTTTCATTTATATACTCACTTGCTTCCTTGTAATCAAGGCCTGCACAGATAGCTTTACCGCATATGAGAAGTCTATTCACATCATCGTAATACCATCTAATTGGCTTAACCTCGAGGAACACCTCTTCAGTTATATTGGCAACGCTGCCATCAGACAGCTGAACATAGCCATTTGCTTTTTCCTCTGTTACCGGAATTCTGACAAGTTCCTTGGCACCAAGTCTATATACATCTCTTGCCTCACCTGCGATAGTATATGTAGCACCAGTCTTCTTCAGCTTGCCCTCTTTGAACTGTTTCTCCGCCATATCGCGCATTGATGATTCCAGCACATCACATGGGAAAGATCCCAGTTCTACAGTAACAACATCGCTGAGCTTACGAGCATTACTGAGCAACTTCTCATCGCCCGGCTCAAGGACAATTGCAGGTCTAATTGCGCAAGTGTCGCATTTGTAATCACGGCCAAGTCTATCAGCGCATTCTCCATCCGCAAGGAAGTAGTTTACATTACCGCCATCGATAGAGAACCCCTCATCAGGCATAGTAATCAGAATCAGGTCAGTTGCCTGTGCTGTAGTTCCAATAACATGGAATATTGATAATGGACTATCAAATAATTGTTTATGTGATAAGAAAATCGACTTCATCTTTCTCTAACTCCTCTGGTTTATTTACATATATTACTTTGCCGCCCGGTGGGTTAACCGGTATATCGCTATACACAACCCATATCGCCTCGCAACGTGTCTCAGGCATCTCTGCATATCCGTCAGTAAATATTATTCTTGTTTCAGCTTCACCGGTGAAAGCCTTTACGGCTGTTTCGAAATTAGTTCCACCTGAGCCTAATATCTGCAGTTTATCTATATCCTTCTCGGAATGCAATTCCTGGAATCCATAGAATTCTGTATCAAAACATCCAACTTTGATAACAGTATCTTCTTTGAGCAAATCTTTAACGCCTCGCACGAAAGTCCTAAGAAGGTTCTCATCAATCGATGCACTCGTATCCAGAAGTATTTCTGCATGTGGAACTGGATATGCTTTGAACTGTTCAACGAGTATTCCGTCCCTTATCCTATCTGCCGGGAACCAATCATAATCCAGCTGCATGCTCGGTTCAATCATCTTGGCAAGACCGGCTACCGCCTGTGCAACTCCAGGCTCATCGATTTCACGCTCCTGTCCACCCTGATAATCTCCCGCTGATTTAATTACATCCTTGAGCTTCTTCTTCGGCGCAATGACTGCTGTCGCATCATCATTCAGATCTCTGTCATCGCTAGGCTCATCATTAGCATCGCTATCTGCCAACACATCGAACAGCAGATCATACATCTCCTCTGCGCTCAACTTCTTGGCATCCTCAAACCTCATCAGATTGTCCGGAGCCTCAAATCCGTCATCAATCAAGAGCTCGTTAACAACCAGATTG
Source organism: Candidatus Crickella equi (assembly GCA_018064755.1). Taxonomy (GTDB): domain Bacteria; phylum Bacillota; class Clostridia; order Peptostreptococcales; family Anaerovoracaceae; genus Crickella; species Crickella equi. The sequence continues at coordinate 28,374 of JAGHUP010000004.1, forward strand.
CAAACGATGTTCCATATCCTTCGATTGCGATCTCTTCCCCTCTGCTGGTGAGCCAGCTGAATATGAAGAAGTTGCTGCGCAATCATGAAAGCCTGTTCCTTCTCGGACAGTTTGCTCATCCTGCGAAGATTATAGTAAATGGTTTTGTCCCTATATCCGACCGGATTGGCATTCTTACTATCCTGGAATTCGATTACTTTAATCAGTTCTTCCCACTCCGGGCACTTCTTCAGAATATTCTGTTGTGTTTCATATAGATCAAATTCTACTTCCATCTTAATATCTAATTCTTATTTCTTGCCGCTGACATTATTGTTCCCGCAACACACAGTACCACGAACACCCCAAAGCATATTCTAATTGTATTGATCAGCACCGTATTGCTTGCCTCCTGCAGCGGAACATTGCCAAGTCTTAGGTTAACAATGACCGTAACTATACACATACTGAGCGATTGCCCCACAGTTCTCATTGTAGCGAGCACCGAGTTACCCATCGCTCTGTCCTGCACGCCAAGTCTTGCATTAATAGCGTTGGTATTAGGTGACGAGAACAGTGCAAAACCCACTCCTCCTATTGCGAGAGCGATTACGACGAATGCGACGGAGTATTGCTGCATCGTAACTATGAACAATACCAGTGTCACAATACAACATATCATTCCCGAAGTTGCCAGTTTGTATGGAACAATCCTATCTGAGAGTTTACCCATGCTTGGCGAGAATACCGCTTGCATAACAGGCATTGTAACAAGGATTACTCCTGCTGTCTGTGAGCTGAAACCTAGAGCTACCTGTAGATAAATGCTAATCAAATAACTTATAGCAAACGTTGCTCCATAATTCAGCAGTGCTGCCAAATTGGACAAACCGAGCTCTCTATCATGTATGAACATACCTATCTTAATAATAGGCAACTCCTGCTTAAACTCATTCTTAACAAATACCGCGCCAAGTAGCAGTGACAAGATAATCAAAGCATATGCCAGTTTACTGCTTCCAACGAGAGATATTCCGTATAGCAGCATGAATATCATTGGAACATATAGAACGGTTCCTACATAGTCAAGACTACTCTTGTCTGCCATCTTCTCTGGCTTGTCATCAGGTGTTCCTTTCATAGCCAGAATTAGTGCTGCTACTGATATAATTCCTGAGAAGATGAATATATAATGCCAACCCAGATTATGATTGATAATTCCGCCAATTACCGGACCAGCAGAAAGGCCCACATAAGTCGCTGCTGTCGACAGACCTAGTGCCTTGCCCCTCTGATTTGGCGGATAAGCCTCAATGATAATAGGATTGTTGGTAGCAAATATCATTGCAGCAAATATTCCCTGTAAAGCTCTTAACATCAGCAGCAGCTGAATACTATTCACCATCATGCACAGGAATGTCAGAACGCCAAAACCACCAAGTCCCAGCTTGAGCATTCTCGCTTTGCCCGTGATGTCAGCGAGCTTGCCAAGTGGAACACAAAAAGCTGCAACTGTCAGTGTATAGATTGTTACAACCCAGCCTACAGTTCCAGCTCCAACATTAAACTCAGCGCTTATATTTGGAATAGACAAATTGAGCGCACTACTCATGAAAGTAGTCAGAAATGCCGTTGTAACGGTCACTCTTGTTATTCTCTTTCTTGTAACTTCTATTTGTCTATTACTTTCCAATTTATCCTATTCACTCTTTTCTTTATGATGTCCCAACAGTAGTTTGAAATCTATCTGATTAGCTGTTACCGCAATGAATATCAACAGACATCCGAACAACTCTCTCATCGGCATCATCTCGCCCAAGATGATTGCTCCGAATACTGCACTGAATACAGACTCAAGTCCCATAATAAGAGCGGCAGATGTCGCATCAGTGAACCTCTGTCCAACGATCTGTGCGGTATTGCCAATTGTGCAAGTTACGAATGCACACAGTACCAAAGCAGGCAAACATGCAATGAATTGACTTAACTCCGGATGTTCAATCGGAATAGACATTGCAAGTCCAACTATTCCAAGAAAGATCATCTGAAATACGGCAATGACAATTCCATTAGACTTATCTGTGAACTCATTAACCGTAACAATATGCGCCGCAAATCCTACTGCTCCGCCAAGAAGCAATAAATCGCCTACGCTGATTCCACCAAGCCCTTTATTAAGACTTAAGAAACCAAATCCAAACAATGCCAAGATGATACAGAATGCAGACTTCTTCTTAATCCTGTTTCCTACCAAGAGTCCAACAATCGGAGTCAGCACTACATACATCGATGTAATAAATCCGGATTTACCAGCGGATACTGTTGCCAGTCCCAGCGATTGCAACATACTTGCTACTGTGAAAATAACGCCGCAGTATATTCCACCTTTTATCGCTTTCTTACATCTGAACTCCAGAACACGATGTCTATTCTGAGTTTTATCGAAATATTTACTAGCTTTGAGCGAATACATTAATAACGGCAACAGAAAAACCCCACCGAGCAGTTCTCTCAGTGCATTGAACGTCATCGGTGGAATGACCTCGGTTCCCAGCTTTCTGATTGCGAATCCTGAGCCCCAAGCCATAGCCGTTATTAACAATAACAAATTTCCCTTTAATTTATTACTCAATCGTGATTTCTCTCCGCCATACTATTGGCAATATATACTCCTACAATGATAACAACCACTCCAACGAACTGAAGTGCATTGAACTGCTCGTGCAGTATCAATATTCCAGTCATAATCGATATCGCTGTCGATATGCCCGAGAATGACGCATTACGGCTAGCACCTATCTTAGATATAGTAATGTTGGTCAAGAAGAATGCCAGCATTGAGCATCCCACTCCTTCGTATATGACCGTAAATGCAAAATCATGATGGACTAACGGCAATGTAACAAGTCCAGTTAGGTCTCCATTGTGAGCAGCCTCAATAACTGCCGCAGTTCCGTATGCCAGAGCGCCGGCTGCGAGCATTACAAAAGTTAGCTCTGCGCTGGAATACTCCGTTGCCTTCTCCACCTGCACGCTGTACAGAGAATAAAATACAATCGCGCCTAAGAGACACATATATCCTATCACGGAGAAGCTTACCGAAGCGCTTACTGCGAATACAGTTATCATTACACCAGCTACAGTGGTAATGATTCCGGATAACTGGCGAGTACCAGGCTTCTCTTTCAAGATGAGCGAGGATGCTATTACTGCGCCAATCGGAATGCATGCAATTAACACCGCACTCTCCGAAGCCGATGTAAGATAAACTCCATAGGTCTCGCCTATGAAATATAGCACTGGATACAGTAGTGCAATTCCGATTAAAGGCTTGATACTCTTGCCCTTTAGATCAATCTTCATTAGCCCCGTTAATACACACACTAACGCTGCTACGAAGGCTATTGTGAATCTCCATCCAAGTAGTGCCCATGGGCTTGCTACATCCGCACTTCCTCTCGTGAGCATGAAACTGAATCCAAATATCGTCTGGCATCCTAGTGCACACAGGACTCCGATTATTGTATTGTTTTTGGACCTGTTATTCATTACAGTTTTTGTATCCGACTTCGAAGTTGTATTTCACAATTCCTAGGTCTACCTTGATGAACGGCCCTTTACCATCAGCAGTAATTACCGGCTGTCCATCCACTGAACTGATCTTAAACTTTTGCTGATTAACTGCAGTTGGTGCAGCCAAAGCAGCATCTACTCCATTACGAAATGCTTCCGATATGTCGCTAATGTCACATACCTCGTTAATGGTTTTGGACTTGTGTGGCTTGCCGGAATCATTACCATAACCAACAGCAATAGTAATTACCGGACGTTCGTCAGCAGATAGAACAATGTCTAATCCGCCCTTCTTGAACATGCCAACCCAACAGGTATTCAAACCAATAGACTGCAGATATAGCACCAATTTCTCACCATAATACCCGCAATTCTCGTCAAGCTCATCAGTATCCTTGCCTGCAAGAACTATATAGCCAGGATCACCTTTCCAACCAATCAACTTCATCATAGGGCTGGTGAACACCTTGCGTGAACTCTCACGGAACTCAATACGAATACCGGACTCCTGCTGCAACTCATCGATTGCTGCCATCATTTTGTCCAGCACTTCGCCTTCTATTTTCTTGTCACTGTACGAACGCACCGAATGACGCTCGTAGATCATTTTCAATTCATTCATTATGCATTAACCTTCCTGCTCATTCCTTGTACATAAAGATTATACATCATTATAAAAAAAGAAAAAACGCTGACCTTTATAAGATCAGCGTAAATAATTGGTTGCGGGGGGAGGACTTGAACCTCCGACCTCCGGTCCACCTGAGCCTACAGTTCGCTCAACTCCAGCAATTCCAATGGTTTGAGCATTATTTGTGTTGGAAAAGGCTATAGTTTTACTTAATCTACTTTTTGTTACCTTATGTTACTTTAGGTCACACACATTCCCTTATACTTAACTTTGGTGGCAATTTGGTGGCAATCACTAAGCCTGTTCAAGAATATTTAGCATGTTATCAATCTTTAAAAGTAATTCATCAAATCCTATTATACTTATACTTCTAAGCTCATTTCTATATGAGTCAAACACTTCTCTTTTATCCGGTTCTAATAATCCAACGTTACCAACCACCAGAATGCAATCTATATTATTAGCATTAAACTTCTCCCCATTCTTATCTGCGTTCATATATAACTGGGAGTAATTATTTAACAATGTTTCCTTTTGCTTGATAAGTTGATTAACCCCACCACTAACCTCATCTGAAATTGTGTGCACTTGGCGGTATGGTTTACCAATTAAAGGTTTCTTCGGAGATTTTATTTCGATAATAGAAACATTATTGGTGATACTGTTTTTATATATAAAGTCGGAATACTGACCGCCATTATCATCAAGACTTTTTCCACCCAAATACTTTTTCCCATCGAATAACATTACAGGTGCATGAAACAGCTGTGCAAGAATCCATGCATTATCCTCAAAAAACTTTTGCCAATAATCACGTTCACTGTCATTCTCTAGATTGTTTTCAATTTGTTCCTTCGCGCGTCTTAGATTTTCAAGATTTAGTGCTACGTTAATGTCATTTAAGTCAAGAGTAGCTAAGACCTCAAGCAAGTCTTCTCTATTGTCAATAAGTGACTTTATTTGTTCTAGTCTTTGATCTCTTTCAACATATGTTATCTCTGAAAACGGATTCGTTTGCTTTCCATTTAATAACAAATAATATGAATATAAACCTTTTGCTAGGTTATATGTTTCCTCGGTATCTAAAGCTATCTCAATCAACTCATTTGATGAAACATCCTTTCTACCAAATTTCTCAACATCTTCAAATGACTCTATTTTCTTTGTCTTTTTCTTGATAATCAGGGTGCCCTTAATATTTTTATTTAAGTCATTATAATTATCGACCTGTTTCCCTTCGAAAGAAACCTGTACTCTCTCCCTTTCACTAAGGATAATAGGCGTTATGGTAGATGTTCTAAAACTTTCTGGCGTTATAGTTATGCTCTTCATTTATCCTCCGAAAATGACGTATCTATATTTTCTATTATACTAATAATTTGTAATTAAAACCTCTTCAGTATATGATTGCTTATTTTTTAAGTGGTAGCTTGCATTATTATAATTATATCTTAAGTAATTTATATTGTATTGCTTATCCAAGCACCATTTTAATAGTTTTTCATTTCTAATTCCTTTATGCGTCATGACATTTGAAAGAGCAAAGCGTATATATTTTGCATTGCACTTATCTAAAAATGCAAACAATCTTTCATCTTCTTTTTCATTCCATAAATTATTCTCATTATACGAAGCATTTCCTAGTGAATATGGTGGATCTAAATATAAGAATCCACCCTCTCGTGCTATTATATCAAGATTCAAATCTTCAAAGTCACCAGATACAAACTCCATGTTATTATGGTTTAAATTCGCGATGAAATATTTTAATTTCTTCTTTAATGAATTATTATAATCCCTCTTACCCACAGGCAAATTAAAGTCTCCATTAGAATTGAATCTTATTTGGTTGTTAAAACTAAACATTATAAGAAGAAGGAATAATATTGGATCCTTTTCAGTGGAGTTATTGAAGTCGTCTCTAAGTTTCAGATATTGTGTAGAGTTGTATTTTCCTACTCCATTTCCACTATTACAGCCATAATACTCATATCCATTCTCACTTGTATTAGATAAACCATAATGGTTTATTTTTTCTATCAACTGGGTATTTACGCATTCAAAAGAATTGTTTTTTAAATACTTCAAAAGGGCTATAACATTTTTATCTTTGTCTACACATGTAACCTTATTTGCAACAATATTTGCTCCAACATTACAACCACCACAAAACACATCATAAAAATTATCAATATCATCTGGGAATTTTTCTTCCAGCTGAGGTAACAATTTATATTTTCCACCAGTATAATTAAGTGGAGATTGTATTTTTTCTATAGAATATTTAAAATCATCCGCTACATCAAAATCTCCAACTTTACAGAAAAACACTCTTTCTTTATGATCATCAAGCTTTGTCTTCCCTGTAGTAAATGTATTAAAATCCTGTTCAAAGACCTTTACTCCACCCCTCTTTTTCAAGCTAGAAATTATATCTTCATCAGAAATCTTGGCGTTTGATCTAGAATTGCCCTTTTCACCCATATTATTATAAGAAACAAGAATGTATTTAACATCTAGAGAGTCTATCAACTCGTCGAAAGCCTTAGGCGCGGATTTCATATTATACCTGCTCTTAAGATTTGTTCTATCCATTTTTCTAGCGACACCTTCAACAGCAGGTTTTTTGTTTTGTGCAACATTTTCTAAAAAATGATAAGCATCAGCATATTGACGGCTGTTATAAGGTGGGTCTATATATGCAATATCTGCCTTGATTTTTGTGGCAAGTAAATTTGAGTCTAGATTATAGATTCGGTTGTTTTTATTTTTTCGAGAATCCATATCTAACATTTTTAATTCTAGTATTCTATTTAATTCTCCACCTTTTCTATAAGCGTCATAATGTCCCACGGTGTTCGCAATATGGTCGATAGCATAAATTAGTGATGTTACTAATATCGCACGTTCACGAGCATTAATCTCATCATTAGTGAACATTGTATCGATTTTATCCCTTATATAACCGACCTTTTGCATATTGGCTTTGCTTAAATATGTATCCGCAAAGTTTTCACTATAATAATTATCTTCTCCAGAATTGCTTTTATTTAATTCCCCAATTATTCTGCTAAGCTTTTCCTCATCAATATCCTCTTCTCCCAGGAATGCTAAAAAAGAGAGATAATTGCAATGCAAAATATCATTTTCTATAATCGAGTATTTTTTATTAAAGTGATAACCGACTACGCCAGTTCCCCCAAATACATCAAAAAAAGAACTAGCGTCATCACAATAAGATGTCACTATTTCTTCAATAAGAGTTAACAATCTTGTTTTACTTCCCAAGTATCTTCTACTTGAAATTTTAAACTTATCCATAAATCACCACCGCATTTCCATTTAAGGCATCTAATGCAGATATTATAATGTAAAAAAACACGGAAGACAAGTCCTCCGTGTTAATGTTATTCAAATAATTCATCTAGTATCTCTTCTCGCCATTCATCATTAAAGTCAGAATTAAGGCTGTCATAGGAAGCATTAGTAATGGAAATTAGCTTTTCACTCTCTACATTATTTTCTAATATTTTTACCATCTCCAATGTTGTTATTGGCATTATTCTAACACCTTTAACGATTTCATTAGAATTACTTGATTGTAGCGGTACTGTTGCTACAGCTCTCCATATATTAATCGTATTATAATCTAAATAATTTGATACAAAAAATGTTATTGTTGGTTTAGGCGCAGCCGATACACACATGTTTACGGCATGTCTTAATACAGGCTCCCACTCTCCTCTCTTCTGAGCTTGAGGATTCATCATCGTTACCTCTAACATAACAATTAAATCATCATATGTTGCAACAATATCCCCTGCTCCACCAGGTGCAAATCTTTCAGGTTCGAAATCAGCACCCATAGTTAGATTTAAACTTTCATATAAGTTGTATTCCTTGTTTGAAATATAATACCAAGCTATTCCAACAACATATTCGTAAGCAGTCGGTATACTGCATGCCTTATTTACAATATCTCTTGAACCTGCACCCTGATCTGGATCATTAAATCCAGCTAATAATTTTATTACTTTATCTCTCGGATAATTATTCTTAATGTGTTCATTGAAATCACTTGCAACTCTATCCCTCAATACCGATTTTAAGTCATCCTTTGAACTACCAAGAACATGCGATATTTGTTCAATGATTTCAGTTACTTGTCTTTCATCATATCCAAGTATTTCACAAAGAGAAACATTTGATAAAAACTTTCTTTCCTGTTGACAAAATGCAACATCATCAACTTCCTTAAATATTTGTGATTTAAGATAGTCTTTATTAAATACAATTTTATAGATGTCTGCATTTGCAAGTTCCGGCAATGCTCGTCCAAAAGAAATTAATCCAGAAGCAGAAAGTAATCTAGTTGTTGTATCTGAATTCTCTCTGGCTTGATCAGACACTTTTGATAACCAATATTCAGAATAGAAAGTTTTATTAAAATGCTCTGTGTTTAAAAATGGACTATTTGAATTGGCTTCAATAAATTCTTCATGCTCATAAGCATTTTGACGACCAAAATCGAACACTTTTTGTCCATTACCAAAAGCCTGCTTTAACATATCTGATCCATCAGAACAAGCCTCTTTCAACATTGCAAATCTAAGTGGACTTCTATCATGATAGTAATCATACAATTTCTTGTAGAATTCGTAATATACAATATTTGCAGTAGAACTACTTTTTTTATTCTTTATATTCTGTTCAAAAGCATCCTGTCCAACGACACCCTCTATGCAAAATTCGTCAGGAATCTCAAATTCTTTTTCAAGAAATGAAAAATCGTTTTCTTTGACCATCTGCATAATTTCATCAGGATCCACAGGAGAATATGGAGAAAGTGACTGCACAATAGTTTTAAAATTGTTATTATCAAATCTATAATCTGACAGCAGTAAATATAGAGCCATGAATAATGGTGAATATGACATGCGTTTACCATTTTCATCAGGCTTCGTATACGTTCTGAATTTTACAAGTTGACGCAAAAGCAGAAGATTTGTTGTATCAATTGGTAACAAATTTTCTATTTCATCGTTCTGTATTGTGTTAGACATATATGCCAGTCCAGCTGGTGTAATATTTCTTTCCTCAGTGGCAAATCCGAGCCTACACAGGTTGCTTGTATAATGTCTTGCTCTCTGTTCAATGTCGGTATCTAAAGATTTCATTAATTCTTTAGAAAGAACTTTGCGCTGTACAAGGTCTTCATCGGATACAGCAGAAATAAAAGCATCATAATTATCATGCTTTTTGAAAACCTCAGGAGAAGCTTCAATAGCCTTTTGATAAAACCTATATTGTTGCAAACTTTTGGGATAAGTTGTCCATCCATCATTTGGATATTCTTCTTGAACTTCTTGTAGGCATTTCAAATATATATCGATGGCATTCAAAATATCGGACCTTCTGCCATTGGTATTCCATAGATTAAAAATCTGTTTAATATTATCAAGCTGCATCATCGTCATCTCCATACATAACCAAATACTATTCACCTATGTATGACAATTATACCAAGATTGATCAAAAATCGCATCTGTAAAAGATGATTATATACCGCTTGACTTATCATGGTATTAGAGACTATATATACCTACCATTCTCAAGGAGGTCTCATATGGGAAGATATAGAAGTATTAGTGGAACTATTGCTCAGATAAAGGCTGATGATCCAGAAACAGCAATAACTGAATCTTTACTAAGAAAGTTGATAAGAGAAGGATACATTCCTTCTGTAAAATCAGGTTGTAAATATCTAGTGGATTTGGACGATATTTATGATTATTTCTATGTGAAAAAGGGTCGTAAAAAATAGCCATCCACAGCCCCGAGGTTGGGGGTTCAAAATTTGAAGTAAAAATCGTTAAAGCAGTTGCAATTACTGTGTTTGACGGAATAATTGTGCTTTTGAAATTTGAATTAACACTTATGCTAGTTTACCGTAGTTTCTGTTAATTTAATTAGTTTTACTAGATTTATACATAACTTTGGTGGCAATTTTATGTACATAACAAATTCTTCAAAAAATTAAAAGCCTTGGAACTCAGTGTTTCCAAGGCTTTCAGCGATTTGGTTGCGGGGGGAGGACTTGAACCTCCGACCTCCGGGTTATGAGAGGCTATCGACCAATCTCATATTGTATCCCATCGGCTCCCACTGTCTATTATCTTATCACATATTCTCTTGTCTTTGCAAACACTACACGGCTTTCAGCACCTTCCAACTATTGTATTTCGACTAGTAGCGTATTATAGCGTATTACGGCATTTATCCCCTTGTTCTGTCGTTGATGATGGATAAATGATGGATATCTATTCTGTGTAAGTCTTTTTTGCAAGCCTTGAAACCTTTGCGCTATCATTTATTAGTTTTCGTACCAATTCTTTTCCATGAACTGATATGTTTTTAGCCTTTTCCTCATCGAACATAGTACATGCTCTATGTACTAAATCATTTCTTTCGTCCTTCCATTTTTTAATATCTTGGATTAATTTCAGATCTACCTTTTTCGAAATGATTGGATGACCTTTTTCAATCTGATATTCAATGGAGTTGAGTTTTTTACCAAGAAGCTTACTATCGCTATATGCGTTTTCGCATACTCTAGCCTTATCTAATATAGATGATGTTCTATCTTCAATAATTGCATACTCAATTAAGCATGCTTCAAACCAAAACTCATTTTTTATGGCCTTGTTCAGCTTTGAAATTAGAATCGCATATGTATCCTGTTTTGCTTTATTCTGATTTATACTATTGTCCATGATTATATTTGACAACCCATTATTAATTACACTTCAAAACGAATTACAACAGAACTATATTATATATTGTATCATAATAATCTTAATCACTCATATCAAAATCGAGTATTACAATCAAATATGCTAGTATGTTATAATACACCCATAGGCAAGGATCTATCATAGCGGTGAAATCTAGCCTCTGGTATCGCATTGCGATTAAGGAGGTGATTGCATGACCAATTATGAACTATTTATGGCTCTTGTGGCCGTAGCCTCATTAATTGTAGCAAGTAATAGAAAAAACCGCTAAGAGTTGGCGCCTCTAGCGGTTTTTAAATAAAAATCTTATTTATAAATCCAGAGGTCACCGCTTAACGGTAGCTCTCCTTGCCTATATTTTATTACTATTTATTTTCATTTTCAAGATATTTTTACTATGCGAATATTTCTGAAAGAATCTCTGCATTTCTCTGCTCAGCAGCACTCATGATGTGCGAATAGATGTTAGTCGTCGTGCTGACCTGGTTATGTCCTAGCCTCTTGGAAACCGATACCGGATCAACGCCATGAAAGATTAACGCCGATGCGACCGAGTGCCTGAATGCATGTGCATTGAGATGTGGCAGGCCGTTCTTTTCCTCAACCCTGGTCAACCAGGAAGATAGTGTATCTGGTCTTATTGGCAAGCCGTTATCTCTCACGAAGATGAAATCGTTATCCGGTGCTATGCGTTTCCAGGAAAGGCCTTCCTTCAAGAGGTCATATTCTTCCTTGTACCCCTTAAGCATATCCATCATCAGCTGTGGCATCGAAATCGTTCGCTTGGATGTTACCGTTTTCGGAGTGTCTACATATACGCCTTTACTCGGTGTACACACAACGTTCTTTTCAATCTTAATTGTATTTTTTTCCCAATTTACATTGTGCCATTCCAGACCGAGAACCTCGCCTCTACGAGCACCGGTGAATATCAGCATATATCCAAGCAGTCTGCGCTGACTAGGCTCTTTGTCGAAAGCAGCCTCAATCTCCTTGATCATCTCTGGCTCGAAATAGTTTGCTTCGTGCACGTTCTGCTTTGGAGTAGTTGCACGCTTGGCCATGTTGTATGGCACGAGCATTTCTTTCTCAGCCTGCGACAACACCGATGATATGAATCGGTGGTATTCCTTTACTGTCTTAGGCGACAGTGTCTTCGCGGTAAGTTCCACCCGGAATATCGAATCCACCTTGCAGCCTAGTATCTCTGAAATCTCAGTAGCCTTCTTGAGGTTTATTGAATAACCGTCAATTGCACGCTTGAGCGTAGAGTGTGAGCAATGTGCCCTCCTGGATATCTCATCCATCGACAAGCCGCTCTTTTCTACAACCTTCTTCAGCTTCGGTGTAGCGATTGCCTTAGACTCTTTATCGAGTGGCGTTTCCAGAAGTTGAGTATAGAACTTATTCAGGAACGCCGGCTTGATATCCTTAATCTTCATATACCCCATAACCGGATAAATGCGTTTAGTGAACTCTCGATATCTGTGTTCAGTTGTAGGTTTTAGAGTGCCGTTTGCAACTTTCATATCAATTACGTATTCTGCGTATTCCTGAAAAGTTACTCGGCTGTCCGTCTCAACTCCACCAAGACAGTCTCGCTCATACACAGCTGCAAAATCCTGTGCTCTCTTTCTGGCTGTCTTATCTGACCAGGTGGGTTCTGCCCGGTATGTGGTCGAGAACGGTTTTAATAGTTTACCGTTAAGGTCTCGGCCACGTGACACTCTGATCTGAAATGATAAGGAGCCATCTTTATTTCTGAACTCTCTTATACTAGCCATTTATCCCTCCACTAGTTCTTATAGTTACACACATATATCGCTCTGCAGAAGAATAAAAGCAAGTACTACTATTTATACTTCTGCAAAATCCTCCTGTGCCGATTTACGATGCATTAATGGATCATCGTCATCTGGCTCAGGATAAAATCTTATATCTACGAAGATATTTCTAACATCTTTAAGTGAATGTTCTGCCTTGGCAGTTTTAGCTTTTGAATATACCAAGGCCTCAATCTCTTTTCTATCTTCATCAGGGAGTGAAAGATAAGTTGTTGCAAAATGCTCAGCATCGTACATTTGGTACATATTATCAAGAAATGGTGCTGCCTCAGTAATATTGTGTTCAAGATTCTCTCTTTCTTCCTCAAGCTCTGCTAGATTAACACAAAAGTACTCTGCCAATTTGAGCATCATTTCATATGATGGATTCCTCTTGCCGGTTTCCCACATTGCAACAGTTCCGGTTGATATACCGAAGTCTTTAGCAAATCTTTCCTGAGTAAGTCCTGCCTGTTTCCTAAGTGTTTTAATTCTATCCTTAAACATTGTTGACTCCTTTTTGACGTTGATTGGCTTATTCTTTTCTCTCTTTTACTTTCGTTCTGTTTCTTTGAACAATGTTATATTATCACTCAAGGTTATGTTCGTCAATAGAATAGTGTGAGATTTTTGATATTTTTTATACTTAAAGTGAGTTTTCATATTGACGCGGACAACCTTATTTGTTAAAATATAACTGTAAGTGAGGATTTGGCCTCAAATTTTGAAGAAAGGAGCAAAACAATGCAGAACAGAGAAATGTCACCAAGAATGATGACTGTCAGAGAAGTTGCTAGCACCGGCGTGCTTTCCGAGCATGCGCTGAGAGTTCTACTTAAGAAAGGTAAACTTCCTGCGATCTATGTAGGCAACAAGGCACTCATCAATTTTGACAAGCTGTGCGAGAACTTAAACAGCCTGTCATCGAACGTTATCACTGCAGAGGAGATGTACGTCTATGACCACGAATAACCGCTATGAGCATTTGTCACCAATAATAATGGATGAAGGTCAGATCTGCTTGTGGCGATATGAGGAAGTCGGCGGAAGAAAAACGAAGGTGCCCTATCAGATAAATGGCAAGAGAGCGGATTCAACTAATCCCGAAACATTCTCTTCATATTATAAGGCACTCGAAGTTGTGGATGATTATGACGGAATTGGCCTCGGAGTATTCGAGCCGTTCATGGCTGTAGACATCGACCACTGCGTCGAGGATGGCGAGCCAAACGAAACGGCCAAGAAGATTATCGATACTTTGAAGTCATATACCGAGATCAGCCCTTCCGGAAAAGGCATACGTATAATAGGAAAGCTTTCGGGATTTGAATATGACCGAGACAATTACTACATCAACAACAGCAAAGTCGGAATTGAAATCTATGTACATGGATGCACGAATAAGTTCGTAACGCTCACTGGCAATACGTGTGGTAGCGGATGGGCTGTTAAAGAAATCGATCATGACGCATTACTGGAGGTACTCGACAGATATATGGTCAGGCCGGTTAAGAAGTCTGTCAGAGAAGTTGCCGATGTTCCAGGTAGCTGCTTGACCGATGAAGAAGTTCTCGAAAAGGCAAACGCCGCCAAGAACTCGCAGAAGTTTAAGGAATTGTGGGATGGCCGCTATGCCAAAGAGAACACCGAAGAAAGTCAGCAGGAATACGACCTTGCGCTGTGCTCTCTTCTCGCCTTCTGGTGTGGTGGAGACATGGATCAGATTGATAGATTGTTCCGTCAGTCCGGTCTGTACCGAGAGAAATGGGAACGCGATGACTATCGCAGCAACACTCTCGTCAAAGCCATCACCGGCTGTAACACATTCTATAAACCGAAAGAGTTATATATGGAAGATGACTCGCAGTATGTGCTTGAGGCTGTATTCGGACTTGATCCTGCTAACAATGCCAGATATCCGGGCAACGACCTCGGCTTTGGCAGACTCTACGCTGATGTGTTTAAGGACACAGTGAGATATGTTCCGGAGCGTAAGAAGTGGTACATCTATGACGGTTCCAGGTGGGTTCCTGATGTCGGCGCACTGAAAGCTATGGAATTGTGCAAGGCACTTGCCGATGCTCTACTCCACTACACAGCTAATCTTCCAAGTTCAGAGCTCAAGGAATTCTGGATAGATATGTGTAAGAAGTGGAATAACCGCCGGTACAGAGAAACTTACCTCAAGGAAGCGCAGAGCGTCTATCCGATCTCTATGGAGGAGTTCGATGCCGATAAGTACTTGCTCAATTGTAAGAACGGCACGCTCAATCTCCTCACAGGAGAATTCAAAAGCCATAGTCCGGCAGACAAACTTACCAAGATGGCGCCTGTCGACTATGACAAGTATGCGCGCAATGGCAGATGGCTCAGCTTCATCAAGGAAGTCATGAGCAATGACGATGACAAAGCATTGTTCCTGCAGAAGTCGCTCGGCTACGGCATCAGTGGTGATACTCGTCACGAGTGCATGTTCTTCCTCTACGGAGAGACCACTCGCAATGGTAAGGGAACACTGATGGAAAGCATCCTGAGTGTGCTCGGCGATTATGGCAAAGCTACAAGGCCTGAGACAATCGCACAGAAGCAGAATGTTAACAGCCAGGCACCAAGCGAGGACATCGCTAGACTCGCAGGAATACGTTTCGCTAACATATCCGAGCCAAGCAGAGGCTTATACCTGAACACTGCTCAGGTTAAGAGCATGACCGGTAACGACACACTGAACGCCAGATTCTTGAATGAGAACTCATTCGACTTCAAGCCGCAGTTCAAGCTGTACGTCAATACCAACTATCTGCCTGTGATT
Organism: Candidatus Crickella equi; assembly: GCA_018064755.1. Classification (GTDB taxonomy): domain Bacteria; phylum Bacillota; class Clostridia; order Peptostreptococcales; family Anaerovoracaceae; genus Crickella; species Crickella equi. The sequence continues at coordinate 43,983 of JAGHUP010000004.1, forward strand.
AATGACCTCACGCTATTCTCTAGCGGTAGAGTGATTGTCATCCCATTCGACAGACACTTTGAAGAATGGGAACAAGATAAATCTCTCAAGGAAGATTTTAACAGACCGGAAGCTAAAAGCGCAATTCTAAACTGGCTGATTGACGGATTTAATCTACTTCAGTCAGAAGGTCTCGAACAGCCGGATTCGGTAAGGAAGGCAATCCAGGAGTATGAGTATGAAAGCAATAAAGTAGTTCAATTTAGAGACGAGTGTATGATACCGCTCACTGGTTACAGATTAAAAGCGAAAGAAATTTACGAAGCCTATAAAACATGGAATGAAAAGAATGGATACTACGCAGAAAGCTACAAGAACTTTATGCCTGAGCTACGTAAGGTTGGCAAGGTTAGCAGGCAGAGACCTAGTGACGGTGGCGAGAAAGTCACAGTGCTTGAAGGCTTCAAGTTTGTACGGGAATACGATTATCACAACTGGTAATACGGTTTGTGGCAGTATGTGGCACTTAATTTAAGCCCTTTCTATATATGCCATATATGAAACTCATTAAAACATGTGCCACAAAGTGCCACATGTGATAATCCGCTGTGGTAGCAGACTGCGAAGACAATAAATGACAACAATAAAGTAAAACAAATAATTCTATTAGAAGGAGGATTAAACAATGAATGCATTTAGACCGATTGGAATAATCAATGCAAAGCTCTCATCGAGCTATGTCAGCTTAGCTGATTTTAACGATGATAAATATGATGCCGTTGCTCTCTACGCAGATAAGAACGACAGACCGCTCATTGTATGTGCAAGCAAGTCGTGTGAGCCTGCTAGATATAGAGTAATCTACGGCCAGAGTGTATGCTTCTTTACCAGTTTCAAGGATGTGCAGGATTTCTGCGAGAAGCATAATTACAAGATGATTAGAGAAGGAGGAAGACGATAATGAAGAATTATCCTGAAGTAAAAGATAGTGATCCGGTATATCCACTCAGATATTCTGAGGCAAAGGATTGGTATAGAGTACCTTATTTTTGTGAGCCTAGTAGACTCAGTTGGCTGAGATCACACTCTGATAAGAAATACTACATTCGCCAATTAGATGTTGGCATCTACGAGATAGGTAGCATTCATGGAGGCAAGGTACCTAACGCCAAGAAGATTAAGGTTGAATGCCCTGACCATCAGTTTGAACTTCTTGAAGCAGTAGACAGCACTACGCTTTTCTGCGGATTGTGTGCTCCCCATAAGTATGTCAAGAATGGTGAGATTTTAAAGAAGTGCATCAGGCTTGCTGAAAATGGCGCACCACTGCCTTACATACCAGAAGATTAACCCTAGGGGGATGGTAAATCTCTGTGACCTCTTCTGCCAGGGAACGGCGCGGGGTGACACGCACAAAATCCGGAAACCGAACGGGGGATTAACACGATATTAGATGGAGGATTATTAATATGAACAATGAATTAAGTTATTACTCAATACATAACGATGCTCAGAACATCAATTATGCTTTTAACAGGGTTCTGCGCAAGAAAAATATAGGTAAGGATGATTCGACCTACCTGACATTTATCAGGTCAGCAGAGGCTCAATATTATCAACTTCCTGAGGAAAGCAAGAAGGCCTATGATAAGGCTCTAGCAGATGAAAACCTGTTTAGAAGAATCGGTACTGTGACTGATGTAAGTGTATCGACCGGCAGTGTAATAGTTACAGCAACTGACGGATCAGCTGAAATAGTACCACCTGAAACTGCATTTCCTGATAACGATGATACTATCAGCGAGAGCACTTTCAACACGCACAAGATTGCAAGTATGTGTAAATTGAATAATGCGTTTGTTCGAGACAAGAATTATGATATTCAGAAATACCTGAGAAACACATTCGCACGCAGATTTGGTAGAAAAGAAGAAGATGTGTTTATCAACGGCGCCGGAACATCTGAGCCTAAGGGCATCCTCGCATCTGCTGAAATCGGCAGAACTGTTGTTGGCGATGACTTCACCGCCGATGATCTGATTAAGCTCTACTTCTCCCTGGACAAGCATATGCGTAAAAATGCTACCTGGGTGATGAGTGATGAAACTTCGCTGAAAGTCAGAACGATGAAAGACGGTGCCGGCAACTACCTGTGGAAAGACGATACAATCCTCGGTAGGCCTGTGGAGATTTCCAACTATATGGAAGATGCCACAAAGCCGATTGCTTTCGGAGACTTCTCATTCTTCTGGATCATCCAGAGAAGTCCGCTCTCAGTCAAGGTGTTATCCGAATTGTACTCACTCCAGGATAAGACTGGATATGTAGGCTATGAGACACTAGACGGAAAGCTGATCAGATCCGACGCTATCAAGCTGCTTTTACTAGAAGAGGAAGAAAACCCTGATAGCGAATAACAACACGCCTCCTAATTGCTTCATATAGAGAAAGCGAACCCCATACCATTTAGCCTTCTTTCCGGTATGGGGGTTTTGCTATGCATCTTTCATCAAATATATATGTCAGCCTCAGCGGTTTGACATTTATTCATTTTTATTTTTATTTCTTAAAGAATCAATAACCAAAAGAATAGCACAAGTTAATGCAAGCGTAATAAATGCTTCTATTGGCACATTATAACCTTTGTAAATACCAACGCTAATAATTATCGCTGCTATCATTACAAGAAACAAATCTCTCCTTGTAGTCTTCTTCATTTTGTGTCTCCTTTGACTATTTGCATTTTAGAACGACAGTCTTCTCATCATCCGATAATGCATCTACTTGATGGAAGCCACTGTCACCTTCGGAATTCATTTCAGTTGCCTGACCATCTATATATGTTATTACTATAGTATCATCCTTGAATTCTATCTTTTTTGAATAGTCATATTTCGCATGATAGCCGTCCTCTTCAAATTCACCACCATGTGTTAATATCATTGTATTCTCATCATTTATATGCCCAGAACACTCGCTCTTTGCAACATACTGTGGTGAAATGGTTTCCTCGACTGTAACGATGCTATCTGGCTGATCATAACTCTTCAATGATATTGACATCTCATCTCCCCAAGGAGTCATTCCTAAATATGTCTTTCCGACATACGAACTAATATCATCATTGGTTGCGCTACTGCAGGCACAAAAGCCGAAACATACAATTGCTGAAAATAGTACAAGTATTAATTTTTTCATAATGTATATCCTCCGCAAATTCGTATTATTATTGGGAAGATTGTATCATAAATAGAACAATCATTACAACATGTTATATGTTGGCTATTATACCGTCTTCTATACGTATTATTCTTGATGCATATTTTGCTACCTCAAGATCATGAGTCACCATTACAATGGTCATACCTTCCAGATTCAACTCCTTAAGCAAATCTAAAACGACAATGGTATTTTCATTATCAAGATTTCCTGTTGGCTCGTCTGCTAGCAAAAACTTAGGATTATTAGAAATTGCTCTAAGTATGGCAACTCTTTGTTGCTCTCCACCGGATAGATGATTAGGGTGTTTTTTCGCAAGATCTTCCATTCCCAGTTTTGAAAGCAAAGACATTGCTCTGATTTCTCGTTCCTTCTTTTTCATTCCATCATAGCCCAGAGGGACAGCAATATTGTCCATAACGGTTAAATCAGTAATAAGGTTATAATTCTGAAATACAAATCCGCATTCTGTTCTGCGTATGAAAGCTTTTTCCTTATTCGTCTTCTCTGCAATATTATAACCGTTCAAATAATAGTTTCCTGATGATGGTTCATCCAAAAGGCCTAGAATATTGAGCAACGTGGACTTCCCACAACCGGAAGTTCCTAGTATGCATACAAAATCTCCTTGCTCCACCTCTAAATCTATTCCTTTTAGAACATCGACTGATACATTATCAACACGATAGTTTTTCCGTATATCATGTAATTTGATCATTGATTTCTCCACTAATCTCTTATCATACTTAACACATGATTGCTGCCAAGTCTATTACACACAGATATGATTGTTATGAGTATAGTCGCAAACACCAATACCAATTCCAGCAAGAAAGACTGAGGGCAGATCCTGGTTAGTATATCGCCAGGCATAATGCCCAGATCAAGCTTAGTTGTTGCTACAATCCCAAGCACACTTCCAAGCAGTAATCCCACAGAATTGATGACTATGATTTCTATACTTATCTCAAATCCAAGTTGCGACTTTTCAGCTCCGGCAGCAAGACAAATACCATACGACCTTTTCCGTCTTTCAAACATCACCTGAAAAGCTGACAATTGTCCTATACAATACATGCATATGAACAATATGCTTCCGCTCTCAATGGTCTTTATAGAACGATCCGTCTTAAACCTAAAACTATCAAGTTCCACCTCAGGAGATATTATTCGATATCGAAAGCCTCCATTATGCGTATTGCTTAAATAGCTTTCTATTTTTCTTATAGTGAGCTCCTTATTTGGAAGAAGATCAGCTGACCATTCTACATGAATACCTGCAGAAGAAATCTCAGCTATATAATCTTCCATATACTCAATAGGAATGATTATACACTCTGAAAATGCAACTTCTTTTTCACCGTTGTTTATAACATTGGTTTCTAACGTTTTAGGCATCACTTTCAAACTTATGCCTTTAGGTATCACGCTGTTCAGAACTTCTTGAGGAACTGAGATTTCAGGTTCCCAATATGCTTGGCTATTATTAAGATCCAGTGCACTGTAATCTATAGCAACCAGGTGAAATTCATAGAAGGTATCATCATATGGTATGAATTGTGGTATGTCTATATATATGAACGCAGTGTCGTTGCTCAAATTTTGAATTTCATACAGATCGCCCAGAGTAATCGGTATAGTTGAGCGAGTTTGACTATCATCTACAGTTATTTCCAGAAGAAGATCCCTAACTTGATTTTCTCTGTATTCTGTTTCTTCTTTCATAGAGAAAAGCAGATTTGAAGAATAAATAAATGCAGATATTCCAATTGTAACTTGAGCTACTATCAGAATTGAAATAAGTATATTAGATCGAATTCTACTAAAGGCTCTGTAAAAAGAATATCCGCATTTCATTTTTTTACTCCTGAGATCCAATAAGTTCCGGAATGCTTCTGTTCTCTGTTTTTCTTATCAAAATATATGAACATATAGTGCAAAGAATGACCGACAACAATAAAAACATCCCTACAAAGTATCCATCTGTTGAAATTGCACTATCAATCCCTGCGACTTTCGCTAAAGGCATAACAGAAAGGATCACACATATAGCAGCCGGTATCACTATAATGATTGAATCTATGATCATTTCTGCATTGATATTTCCGCGTTCGGCACCAAGAGATAACCGCACTCCCACAGTTCTTTTTTCCATCTCTAACTTGCCTAGAAGAATGAGACTTTCATTGATCAGGAAGAATGCGATTGCTACTGCGGCTATTGCCAGTCTAAGCAGTCTCCATCTCATTGCATCCTGCATAGCATTGTTATACAGATCTTCTCCATCTGAGACCGAGATCAGTGATGCAGTCTCTTTCATTCCATCAATCTGATCGGTAATCTTCTGAATGATCGTCTCCTTATCGGCACCAGATTCCGAAATAATGGTAGCAGATAGCTGAACTCTCTCTATTCCTGAATACAGTTTTTTCATAGTGCTGTAAGGAAGCATCAGGCCATCATAACGAGTATTATCTATCAATCCTATGATTGTGATTGGTACATCCTTAATTACAATGGTGTCGTTTATGCCCAAAGAAAGAGCCTCGGCGTCTTTTTTACTGATTAAACATACCAATTTTCCTTCCCTATGATCAGATGCAGAAAAGCCCCTTCCGATAACCGATGGCATTGGTCTGTAGTAGTTTTCATCTATGCTTGTAATAGGCAGATATCGGTCGCTTTGACCGGCAAATGTCTCCTCATAGTGTGCAGAAATAGAGTAGTCACTATCATCACTTATCACTACAGAGTCAAATTCATCCGCAAACCAGTCAACGACTACGGCATCCTGCATGCGATCAAAAGTATTAAATGCTACTGTTTGTTCAACATATCTCATATTCGCAAGACATAATGCAGGCAACAGCAATCCAATATAGAAAGAAATAATAAATATGGCATACTTTCTTTTGTTATAAATTGCTCTGGCTAAGGATTGTTCGCAAACATACCTGAATCTATTCAACGCATTCATATATTTTGATTACTTTTCCAGCCATCGGCATGCAAAGATACAGTTCTCCGTTTTCTCCGCATTCGATCTGTGGAGCTTCTTCATATCTCAGCTCTGAAATAGTCGCAATAGTTCCGACATAATTACCGTCTAAATCGAGCATAAACACCGAAGCGGCTGATCCGGATACTGCAATTATGTTCTTATTGGTGATAACAAAATCTACAATGTTAAACCCACACGGAAGATCGCACACTTTTTTCAATTCACCGTTTTCAACATCTAACAGATATTCCGGTCCCGTGCTTACTGCGCCAATGCTATCATTCTCTTTATCATAGAAAAGTGACATTGAATTTATCGCATATACTTTATCCTCTGATGACTGTACTGGACCAACAAAGTTTGCGCCATATTGTGAGTGAGTTCCATCGAATGAATACTTGTCGATTACAGAATTCGCGAAAGATAAACCACCAACATATATTCCGCTTTTGTTTACCGCTATGGTTTGAGGCTTGTAAATTGGATCATTATTATCTAATGAGATATAATCCTTATAATTTAATTCTGTGTCAAAAATCTGAACTCTTTTGTTACTGGTATCAAGTACATAAATATTCCCATTTGATGCAACAATCGCAGTAGGAGATAGAAATTCTGAAGAACCGCCTCCCGACGTTCCGATGCTCTTTACTATCTTTCCATCGCCCGAAAATTTGATAACGCAGTTGTTTTCAGAGTCAGTTAAGAGAATTTCATCATCAAGAATAGCGATCCCGCCCGGGCTTTTAATATCCTTGAACGATAATTCTGCTACTGTGTACCTGCTAAGGAATACATCATTTAGGGTTTGTAAATCGTCAGCCAATACTTCTTCAGAGTCTTCTTCATATACCTGCAGAACTTCATCTGCTGACTCTATCATCCGCTTATATGATTCACTTGACTTATTCTGACAACCGGTCAAAACCAGAATGCACAAGAGTGCTACAACACAGTTTAATCGCCTACTCACAATAGCCCTCCACATATGTTTATTTAATATATAACTGACTGTATAGTTCGTTAGATCTTTTCACTGCGCGATTAATCGCATTCTCATTCTCCGCATATGCTGATTCTATGTCGAATTCAGAAGAAGTAGTAGTTTGAGCGATGCATTCCTTTCCGTCTATTACTATCGGTTTTTCTTGCACGATTTTGCCTGAGCTTGACTTCTCTGTGTTTTCACTAAAATAGATATGTGTCTTATTCTCGAAGGTAACAACATTTATTGAATAGTCATCACCTTTATCAGGCTGTATTACAGCTATAACCATCTTGAACGGCTCTTCATAATCAAGATGAAGACTGGAGAACTTAGGAAATGTCGTCCAGGTTATCCTATATTGGATACCGTCTTCATCTTTGAACATATCATACATTTCTGATTCCTCAGGATGTTTTTCAGCAATAAATCCATTCTCTCTGATCGCATTATTGTATTTACTCTCGGCCTGCGTTCTCACCTGATAATAGCGTATCGCATAGAATGTAAATGCCAAAGCGAATAAAACCAGTATTGTAATGGCTAGTTTAATCATCTTGGCATACCATCTTCCGTTCTTCTGGTATTTTGAAATATCGCTGACCATCTTTTTATCGCCTTTCAGCAATGTATCTAATGAAACACCAAACTCATCACTAATACACACCAATGTTTCAAGGTCGGGGTATGTCTTTCCATTCTCCCAATTTGATACCGTTTGATGCGTAACACAGAACTTTTCTGCGAAGTCTTCCTGTGTCATCTTATTATCTCTTCTTATTTCAATGAGCTTTTTACCCAGTTCCATAAAGTCCTCCAGAATCATAATTCTTGGTTTAAGTTTAATGTCATTACACACATATAGCCAGCAAAGATTATTTGCAAACGCAGTAAATGCATGTGAGAACTATTTGCAACGTAATAGCGCAGAGAAGATTAAGAAAAGTAATATGAATAATGGATTTTTCGGAAACTGATGGATAAATATGGATAAATTGGCATTTTTCAACACATCTTCATTTAAAATCATGTATTTCCAAAAAATAAAAAACCGCTGTAGCCTTGTATTTTCAAAGCTTACAGCGTTTCTTCCTTTGGTTGCGGGGGGAGGACTTGAACCTCCGACCTCCGGGTTATGAGCCCGACGAGCTACCAACTGCTCTACCCCGCGACATCATATTAATAAAAATGGTACCTTGTTGGTACCGGAGACCGGACTCGAACCGGTACAGTATTTCTACCGGGGGATTTTAAGTCCCCTGCGTCTACCAATTCCGCCACTCCGGCATATCGTTTCTTAAAAAATGGCTCCGAGGGTGGGGCTCGAACCCACAACCTACCGGTTAACAGCCGGTTGCTCTGCCATTGAGCTACCTCGGAACATCTTTCTTATTGCGACTTGTTTAGTATAGTCGATTAGAAAGATAATGTCAAGTGTTAGAACGTCTTTTCTTCAGCAATATTATTCATTACTACCTGAATCTTATTGCTATACTTCTGAACGTTCTCTTCATCACCAATAGCCTGATATAACTGAATCAGTTCCTTCATTATATCGGTATTGCTAGGTGTGAATGTTAGAGCTTTCTTGAATCTACTGATAGCTTCTTCAGTATTGCCAAGGCCCTCCTCAGCGATACCCAAGTGATACCACATTGGCCACCACAGTTCGTAAGGTCCTTCCATGTATTTCTCAAGAAGGTTCTTGCCGCCCTGATAGTCTCCGCTCATTATTCTATTGCAACCCTGTTCAATAATAACAGGATCATTGAGTTTGTCCAGCATCTCCTCAATTTCATTCAGCATCTCATCGCTGGCAGCATCTTCCCCTGCCGCTTCTGCATGAAGTTTGCAGAACGTAACCCATGTGAGCTGTGCCTTAGTATAGAGTCCCAAATTAAGATAAGCATATCCCAGGAAGTAATATCCCATATCGAATTCAGGATGCAACATTGTTAAGAGCTCAAATGACTCCATCGACTCTGCTTTGAAGCTTCCGATATACTCTTCAGCCATCTTGGCCTTCTCGCCAGTTTCTTCGCAGCTTTCTTCAGCTTCCTTCTCATAGGCTTCTTTGCACGCGCGTGCATAGAGGAAGAGCGCTGCAGTTGAATTCTTATCAATTGCTAGAGCCGCTCTAAAAAACATGCAAGCAACTTCAAATTCACCTACATCAGCAGCCTTGGCACCCTCAGAGATTAGCATCTTAACTGCTTCTTCTCCAGCCACATGCTTAATATATTCAATATACTTGTCAGCATAAGGATAATTGGCATCACCGCCAATTACCTTAGCCATATTCAGTGCAATACTAAGTGTTGACAGCTCACCGTCTTCACCTGGATTTACAGGCACAGGAACACCACCAATGATGCCCTTAACTCCTGCCTTCTCAAGGTAATCATCGGAGAGCTCATCGAAAAGCATGCTCATATTGAGCATGCTCAGGTACTTGGATATGCGATCTTCAGTATTAGGCTTCAATCTCCCAACCCTTTCTTTCGAACTTCTTTACTGCTTCTTCTGAGAGATTATTCTCGAGATCCTCGTGGAGCACCTCAGCCAGAATCTGCAGCTTGAGTGTATCATTTAGATCATCGTACAGAGTAATTGCAAAGCTATACATAATTCTGTACAGATTCTCCTGCTTATTCATCTTAACATTCAATCCGTTGTCATAGATATAATCAGTCAGCTTGATGAACAGATTGTATGGCTTCATTCCTGTGTCATTCAGGATGCGTGCCAGCGACAGCTTGAAGTTGTCGTTAATGAAAGTGCCTGCTACCTTAGCCAAAGTCTTAATCTTGATTAAATCTGTTGCGGAGATGAATGCGTTAGCGAGTACATCGTAAGGTGCGTGGCTTGTGTAGAGATATCCAAACTTTCCAGCGTCTTCTCTCAGCAAGCAGCCTCTTGGTACTCTTGCTGTATCAATGATAAGTGATGAACCCTCACCCAGTCCATAAACTTTGTTGAATGAACGTGCAAAGAGTTCCTCAGTCTCCATAGGAAGTCCAGCAGTAATTCTAAGTCTAGTCTTAACATTACCGAGCTGCATGAGCTTGGTAACATTGTACATCAGCTGATAGATGTTCTCTCCTCTGCCAATTGCAGCGAGAGTCTCTGGATTAGTGCTGGCAACATCTACGTTAAACTCAAAGAGTCCTGGTCTTGCCTCTCCCAGCAGTCTTACGGTTTCCTCATCCAAGCTATCTCCATCGATATCCAGCTCGAATGATGTCTTGCCGTTATCGTTGTTAATAATATACTCGAGGATTCTGTAAGCTCTTTCAGTGTTATAGTTGAACCATCTATCAAGGAATACTACCTTCTCTACACCTTTGACGAAGAAGTATCTCAGTTCTGTACACACTCTACCAAGAGGCAGCGATCTCACCCTTGCATCTGGCAGATATTGACGATAAATCGTTCTGTCAGATGTACCTCTAATTGTCTCATAGTAAACAGTATCGCTATCCTTGAGTTCTACTTTGTCATAAGGGAATGGTAACTCATCAATACTAATAATTGCGTCATATGGATTAACGTGAATCTCATCATTCTCTCTATATGCAAGTCCTGCAATCTGATCAAATTCATATTCGTATGTCAGGATAGTCTTGATGAAGTTAAAGAATACAGTTTCTCCCTCGCCTCTGATGACAAAGTCAACGCAAGGATTATCCTGCATGAACTGCTTGGTGTCGAATGAAACCTGAATACCGCCAACTACGATGATAGTTGTAGGCATCGCCTTCTTAACCATCTCACTAATGCGGCTGATTCTGTATTCATTCATTTCATCGCAGTGCAAATATACCAGTGTATACTGTCCACGCAGAATGTATTCATATATGTCATTGTCCAGTTCAATAGTGTCGAAGGTATGTATCTGTGATTCAACAGGTGCATCAGCAACGATGCTATACATATACTTCAGTGCCAGCTCTGTAGCTGGTTTGTCGGACTTGATAGTTGAAAGTAAAATTTTCATCCTATTCTCCTACATCTTTTCCGGTGCCTTGATACCAAGGAGTGCCAGACAATTTGCAATAACAATTTTGCTAGCGAGCACAAGTGACAGTTTAGCTCTCTTCTCATCTTCATTATCAACGAGAATGTGCTCATCGTGATAGAACTTATTGAATGCCTGAGCGATGTCCACAAGATGACGAGTTAGAATCGATGGCTCGTACTTGTCAGCTGCATCAATGATAACCTCTGGTACTCTGTAGAGTAACTTGATCAGGCTGTATGCACTATCACTCTTAATGTAGCTATAGTCACACTTTCCTGCCTTAATAGTAGCCATATCTTCTTCGCTGGCATTTCTGAGTACGCTGCATGCTCTTGCATGTGTGTACTGAACATATGGGCCAGTCTCTCCGTCAAAGTTCAGAACCTTGTCCCAAGAGAATACATAGTCCTTAATTCTATTATTAGAAAGCTCCTGGAAAATAACTGCTCCAATACCAACTTCCTTGGCAATCTTGTCAAGTTCATCTGAAGCAGCATTCTTCTCGAGCATAATCTCTCTTGTCTTCTCAACGGCGTTATTCAGAACGTCCTCAAGGAATACAACGTTGCCCTTACGAGTTGAAAGCGTCTCGCCACCTTCCAAGCTTACCAGTCCGAATGGAACGTGAACACAATCTTCCTGCCAATCATATCCCATTAACTCGAGAACCTTTCTCCATTGCTTGAAGTGAAGATTCTGCTGACTAGCTACAACGTAAATATTCTTGTAGAAATCATAGTGATTCTTTCTATAAATTGCAGCTGCGATATCTCTTGTTGCATAGAGTGAAGAACCATCTGACTTCAGAATTACAGCTGGTGTCATATCATATGGCTCAAGGTCAACGATGTGCGCACCCTGTGATTCAACCAACAGACCCTTGTCTCTCAGCTCATCAACTACTGCAGGCATTTTGTCTGAATAGAAACTCTCACCTGCATATGAGTCGAATGAAATACCGAGCATATCATATACTCTATTGAACTCAGCAAGACTGTACTCTCTGAATTTCTCCCAAAGTGCCACTTCTTCTGGCTCACCAGCTTCGAGTTTGGCGAAAGTTGCTCTTGCCTCGTCATCCAGTTCAGGATGATTCTCAACCTCTCTGTGGAACTTAGTGTAATAAGCAAGCAAGCTCTTAATAGGGTTCTGCTTGAGCTCATCCTCGTTACCCCACTTACGATAAGCAACTATCATCTTACCGAACTGAGTTCCATAGTCACCAAGGTGGTTGATTCTAATAGCATCATAACCGATTTCCTTATACAGATTGTAAATTGCATTACCAATTACAGTACTTCTAATGTGACCGATATGGAAAGGTTTAGCAATATTAGGAGATGAATACTCAACAATTACTTTCTTGCCTTCTCCAATATTGGACTTACCATAAGAAGATCCCTGCTCGTTTACTTCCTTAACAAGCTCACCTGCAAAATACGCTCTGTCAATGAAGAAGTTTACATAAGCATTAACCTGCTCAACCTTCTCAAAGCACTCATTTTCAGACACTTTAGCAGCAACATCAGCTGCAATCATCTGAGGTGCTTTGCGCAGAACTTTGGCAAACTTGAAACATGGGAAAGCAAAGTCTCCCATTGCCTCATCTGTAGGAATCTCAATCATAGCCTTAAGCTCATCAATACTGAGACCCAGGGCTTCATCATATATACTCTGTGCAATTACATTCTTAAAATCAATCATTACTATTTACTGTCCTGTCTATTTAATTCCAAATACTTCCTTGAAGTTCTTCTCGTTAGCAATTTTAAAGTTTTCTGAGTACTTGAATCCCTCAGCTCCATGCCATCCGCCTGTTGTAAGATACTGATGATCATCAATGAGCAGCTCTGTGAATACTCCGTTGCCGTCCTTCAGCTTGCCAGTGAAAGTACCATCATAAATCTTGCCATATCCACAAGATGGGCTGTTCTCTTTGAGGATTGCTCCTTCAAGTTCTTCCTGAATAGTTCCAACTTCCAACTTGGCAGCCTTCATTGACCAAGTTGCTCCAGAGAAGAAATCTGCTGTTACATCTTCTCCAACCTTGTTAACTACCTTGAAATTCTCAACAGTATTGTCTACGATCTCTGCCGGCTCTCTTGGTGTTCCAAGCCATGCTGCCTCTTCTGGACATACACATACATAAGAATGTGTCTTGCAGAATTCAACAACATCCTCGTTGTAATTGTTACCGCCATCATACTTGCAGTTATCGCCGAGCAGGCATCTACTGATAATATACATTACTGAATATCTCCTTTATTTACGTTCTATTAGTTCTACTATAGTGCATCCGTCTCCGCCATCATTGTATGGCGCAGACTTGAATGATTTAACATGTTTGTTTTTCTTCATCGCCTGACGCAGTCCGTCACGTAGGATTCCCTCTCCTCTTCCGTGAATGACATGTATGGACTTGAGTCCTGCCAAGAAAGCGTCATCGATATACTTGGTCATGAGGTCTGTTGCCTCATCGAGGTTCTTACCAATTAGGTTAATCTCGGTCTTGATTGTCTTGGTCTTGCCGAATGAAAGCTCACCGTATTTCTTGCGTGTTCTTTCCTTATTTCCAGCATCCTCAGATTCAATCAGTATGAGGTCCTTGATATTGGCCTTGGTCTTAAGTGAACCAACTTTAATTGTAAGGTTTCCTCGTGAATCTGGCAAGGTCTCAACCTCACCATTTTGGTCTATTTTTAGATATTTAATGCGAGTTCCCACCTGAAGCATTTCCGGCTCAGGTGTCTTGCCAGTCTGCATTGTTACAGGAGCCTTGGCCTTGGTGTTCTCGAACTTTCCTTCAGCCTCACGAAGTCTTCTTCTACTGTCTGCAACTCCACCCGCAACATGGCCCTCATTGAAAGTCGAATTCTTGCGATTGGCAATATCTCTAAGATCATCGCTTATCTCATCGATGGTCTCATGTGCATCCCTTATCATCTGGCGAGCCTTGATTCTGGCATCTTCCAGTATCTTGTCTGCTTCTCTCTTAGCTTTGATGAGCTCGTACTCTGCAGCTGCTTTGCTCGCATCAGCATCAGACTTAGCAAGTTTGGCCTCAGCAAGCGCCGCCTCAGTCTTTATCTTATCTTCCTCGACTCTAGTTACAGCTTCCTCGAATGAAAGTTGATTGTCGGAAAGAAGTTCGGTCGCTCTTCCGATGATTGTCTCATCAAGACCTAGTTTTCTCGAGATTTCGAAAGCGTTCGATTTGCCAGGAAGTCCGACTCTCAACTTGTAAGTCGGCGATAGAGTTTCAACATTGAACTCCATCGAAGCATTCTCTACGCCTTCAGTCGAAAGTGCGTATTTCTTGAGTTCAGTATAGTGAGTTGTCGCTACAACCAAAGCTCCCTGTTCTCTCAGTCGCTCAAGTTCGGCAATGCCCAGTGCCGCACCCTCTGCAGGGTCAGTTCCCGAGCCAAGCTCGTCGAGCAGTACTAAAGAATTCTCACCTGCTGCCTCGAATATGCTAACTATATTCTTCATATGTGATGAGAAAGTACTAAGACTCTGCTCAATGCTTTGCTCATCACCAATATCTGCGAAAACCTCCTCAAGCAACGGAATCTCAGTTGACTCATCTGCGGGAATATGAAGCCCGCTCTGAGCCATTAGACAGAGAAGTCCAATTGTCTTAAGTGTTACTGTCTTACCACCAGTATTAGGTCCTGTGATAAGAAGTGTTGTCCAGTCTTTACCTAGCTGAATATTAGTTGGTACAACCTTGTCCATTGGAATCAGCGGATGTCTTCCACTGACAATATCCATAACTCCATCTTCATTGAGATTAGGACATCTTGCATCCATCATTACTGACAGCTTGCCCTTGGCATTAATGAAGTCAAGCTCAAGAAGCAGTTTCTGGTTGTTCTCAATCTCTGTGCAGTGTTCTGCAACCCTACTTGAGAACAGCTCCAGAATTCTTGTGATTTCAGCTTGCTCATCCAGAGCGAGCTGTCTCAGTTCGTTGTTCATATTAACAACTGCCTGAGGTTCAACGAATAATGTAGCTCCAGTTGCAGACTGGTCATGCACCATTCCAGGATATAGTGATGCGTATTCCTTCTTGACTGGAATAACATATCTGCCATTGCGCATCGTAACAATTGCATCCTGAAGATGTGTTTTAGCAGAATTGGTGCTAACCATCTTCTGCAGACGAGACTTAATCATCTCGTTCTTGTTACGAATATCTCTTCTAATGTCCTTAAGTGTCTTACTGGCACTGTCAGACATCTCATCTTCCGACAATATGCTTCGGTCAATGTCCTGCTCCAGCTGAGGAAATGCAACCAGCAATGAAGCAATCTCAGGTAATAACTTGAGACCATCTGGCATGTCTGTTTCCAAGAAATTCTTGGCTTCCCTTGCAATTTGAAGGCTTCTCTTGATATGAAGCAACTCTCTCATGCTAAGACATCTACCACGCCTTGCCATTCCAAGCAGGCCACTGATGTCGCCCATTTCGCCAATAGGAATATTTCCTTTATACACAATAACGGAAACCGCCTCAGTAGTTTCCGTTAAAGCATCTTGTACCATGTGCTTGTTGATCATAGGCTCAAGTGCAGCAATCCTCTCCTTGGTGAGGACTGATCCAGCCTGTTCAGCAAGCAAGTCCATTATCTTATTAAATTCTAGTAAACTAAGAATCTTAGAGTTCATCTTCGAAGTTCAATCTCTTCATAGACTTAATTTCATTCTTGAGGTTAACGTTCTCCATCTGAAGATCGAAGTATGCACTTTCCATCTCGCTTAACTTCTCCTGCATCTTCTTCATGTCCTCAGAATTCTGGGACTGTCTATCTACCTCAGTAGACATCTTGTTCTTCAGATCTGTAACCTGCTTCTTAGCCTGCTCCCACATTGCGATGTAATGCTTAACATCATTGTCCAGCTGATAATTCTCTGTCTGGAGCTTCATAAGAGCATCGCCATTTTCGTATAGCTTTTCAGCAATATTGAGCGCTGTAAGTACAGCTGACTTATAGTTCGGATTGGCATTCAACATTGCACTAGTATATCTCATCTGTTCGTCAACATACTTAGCAATCTCTTTGATGCGCTCCTCGCTCTTGTCGCTGGACAGTACATAATTGTTTCCGCAAATCTGTACATCAGCTCTATTCTTGTCCATAATGTCCCCTTTACATCTTATTCTCTAACTGCTTCATACATCAGTATGGCAGCTGAAATTGCGGCATTGAGTGATTCTATCTCTCCCTTCATAGGGATTGTCACTCTAACGTCGGCAAGTTCAAGTACTTCGTCAGAAACTCCGTTACCTTCATTGCCAATGACAAGCGCTATGCCTGTCTTAAGATCCTCTTCGTAATATGGTCTTCCGCCATCAACAGTTGTTACCACGAATCGCTTGCCGGCCTGTGACATCATCGCCTTCAGCTCTGCAGCGTTCGATACATAGATAATCGGAATATCGAATATCATTCCGGCTGTTGCTCTCAACACTTTGGGCGAAAACACATCCGCCGTTCCCTTGACGCAGACAATTAGTTCATAGCCTGTCGCAACCGCTGTCCTAATCATTGTTCCAATATTGCCTGGATCTTGGAGCCTATCCAAAACCAAAACATTGGCGTCTGCCGGAAGTGTTCCGATATCATCGGGAGTTATTGCGTTCTTGTCAATAACAGCAAGTATTCCAACTCCATTATCAGCATCAGTTATCTTATTAAAGACCGATGCAGCAACCTCGCATACCAAGACAGAATCGCCCGTCTTGATATCCTCAAGGAATTGGCCACCATCGAACTCGTCGCTAACCATAACGAAGTCTGTCTTGATGCCTCTTCTGATAGCCTCGCTAACGAGGTTCATGCCCTCAATAACGAGTTTGTTCTCAGCATCTCTAGCCTTCTTGTTCTGTAGCTTGCGAACGAGCTTGATTCTGTTATTATCCGAAGACTCAATTCTAACCAGCATAATACTCCGAGGATTGTTAAACTACTTCAGAAAATCTGGTATATCAAATTGAGTGGTCTTCTCCATGGAATTATCTCCAACGAGGTCAGCGAAGTTAACTTCATAACCAGTCATTCCGCCTTCAACCTCAACTGGAATTGGCTCTGGCTGTGCAACAGGTGTTACTTCAGGGGTATCAATAACTGTACCGTTCATTCCTGTGCCACCACCAAAGTCTGTCGCGATTACTGTAACGCTAACCTTGCCAGTCATCTCTTCATCAACTGCTGCTCCGAAGATGATGTTTGCATCTGGATCTGCGTCGTTAGAAATCTTCTCTGCGATTGTATTAATCTCGAGCATTCCCATATCATATCCGCCGGATACGTACAGCAGAATGGACTTAGCACCTGCGATAGATGTCTCGAGCAGTGGGCTATGAACTGCATTATTGATAGCCTCATCAATTTTGTGTTCACCAGAACCAACACCAACGCCCATATGAGCGAGGCCTCTGCCCTCCATAACTGTCTTAACGTCAGCAAAGTCAACGTTAACCAGTGCGTACTGTGAAATAAGATCTGAAATGCCCTGAACACCCTGTCTCAGAACGTCATCTGCCATAGCAAATGCCTCGAGCATTGAAGTGTTAGTTTCACTAGTATCAATCAGTCTGTCGTTAGGTACAACAACCAGAGAGTCTACGAAATTGCTCAGGTACTGAATTCCCTTAGCAGCTCTATTAGCTCTCTTCCTACCCTCGAATGTAAAAGGCTTAGTAACAACGGCAACTGTAAGCGCTCCGCAATCCATTGCAGCCTTAGCGATAATAGGTGCAGCACCTGTTCCAGTACCACCGCCCATACCAGCTGTGATGAATACCATATCGGAGTCCTGCAGATGAGCAACGATTTCCTCGATGGACTCTTCAGCTGCTCTCTGTCCTACTTCAGGATCAGCACCAGCGCCTCTTCCTCCAGAAATCTTCTCGCCAATCTGGATTTTAATCTCTGCCTTGCAGTTTGCCAAAGCCTGTCTATCAGTATTGACTGCGATAAATGTAACACCCTGAAGTCCAGTGTCGACCATTCTATTTACCGCATTGCAACCGCCGCCACCAACGCCAACAACCTTGATGATTGCAGCTTTGCCCTGATCGGCAACGAAGTCATTAACAAATTCCATAAATGGACCTCCTCATTATCCTCATAAATAGTTACAGTAATATTACCATACAAGTAACTATTTTTCATTATTTTTTCATTCAAATATCTTCAACTATATGGTCGGAACATAGGATATGTATCCTTCATCACTGAAAGTAATAGTTCCGCGCTTGATATTATCATCAAAAAGTTCGTCCAAAACCTTGTGAAGTCTATCGTTTTCAATGGTTGTACTAATCTGCTTGTATGTTCCCTTGCACACCAGTGAATCGTATATGTATGCGAGAATATACATGTCTGTCATATCCAATTCAACGAAATACAAATCGTTGTCTCTCATCTTGGTCAGAATATCCATTGTCTGCTCGAATAATTCTTCGTCTTTTACTCCGATTTGTTCTCCGAGCTCTATCTTCTGTACCACCAGACCATCGATTAAAGTGAGCTTTGGTAAAGTCTTGGTTTTTCTTAATAAAATACCCTCATCATCCAAGATAAGATACTTGTTATCGTATTTGATTGCACCCAGCTGTTGTCTCTCATCAACAGTGATAACAAGAGTTGAAGGGAAATGTCTAGAAACCTTGGCTTTCTTGATGTATGGGCTCTCTTCAAGGTAATTACAGATATTGCGTTTGTCTGGGTGATAAATAATATTTTTGCCAGGAACAGCATGTCCCATATTAATTATTTCTTCAGAAGTAAAGTAGCTGTTTCCTCTTACCTCAATTGAATCTACATCAAAGAAGCTCGTGAGCGAGAAAACAAAAAGAGCAATAACAGCAACAATGACGCCAAGTACAATTTTACTTCTTGTCCTTGCCGCCTGTTGTTTCTTAATCTGCGCCGCTTTGCGCGCTCTTATTCTTGCAGTGATTTCATCGATTTCACTGTAGTCTTCTTTCGGATCTAATCCGTATTCTTTCTTCTCTTCGTCCACTACTTGTATGTCTCCATAATAGTTCTGTAGATGATATCAGCTGCCTCAGTTGGAGCCAATGCTGCACTCGCTTTCTCCATCTTAGCAAGACGCTCACGGTCTCCTGTCAGCTGAACGATTTCCTTAAGAACTGTTCTCGCGGTATCGTCATTCTCCCTTACTATAACAGCTCCTCCATTATCTGCAACTGCTTTGGCATTATAATATTGGTGATCTGCAGTTACATTAGGTGAAGGAACGAAGATAGCCGCTCTACCAATCATTGTAACCTCAGCAACTGAGAGCGCTCCAGATCTGCTGACCAGAAGATCGCTCGCTGACATTACCTGTGGCATATTGCTGATGTATGGATTTATTATAACATTTTCATAGCTATCAATTCCCTTATATGCAAGATTATCCATAACTTCTTCGTAATAATCTTTACCAGTTCCGAACACCACTGTGTAGCCATCCTTACCGCCAAATTCCTCAATAAGTGCCGTTCCAATCTCGTTGGTCGTAGCTGATCCGAGACTGCCACCGAATACAGTGATGACGAGGTTTTCCTCAGGAATTTCTAGAGCCTTTCTATCTGCCTTCTTGTCTCTTCCTACGAAGTCTTTTCGTACAGGATTACCGCTGTACATAGTCTTAACGCTATCCTTGAAATATTGACCTGCACTTTCAAAGCCCAGGAATACTCTCTTAGCTCTATTGGCGAAAGCCCTATTAGAAACGCCAGGGAAACCATTTTGTTCATGCATATAGAATGGAACTCTTTCAGCAATCGCAGCAAGAACAACAGGAACACTAACAAAACTGCCTGTACTGACAACTACATCAGGCTTGAACTGACGCATTATCTTGCGTGCCTGTCCTGCGCCATGATTAGTAACATGCAAAGTTTTGGCCAGAACAGCAATATTATCTCTTCTTAGCCAATCAGCATCGATAATCTTAAGTTCATATCCCGCGTTAGGAACAATAGTAGTTTCAAGGCCCCACTGGTGACCGATATAAATCACCTCGTTGTTTGGGTCCATTTCTTTGAATTTATCTCCAATTGCGAGCGCTGGATAGATATGTCCTCCTGTGCATCCGCCTGTCAATACTATTTTCATTGTTTAACCTTCTTCTTGCTATTTCGCGATACGTTAAGTGAAATTCCCATAGCCGCCATGAACGACCACATTGATGAGCCTCCGTAACTGATGAACGGAAGTGTTATTCCAGTTGCCGGCATACTAGCCGTAACAACTGCGACATTTATAATAACCTGCAGTCCGAGCATTACCGCAACGCCCGTTGCAAGGTAGAATCCCAGTCTGTCTGTTGCCCTAAGTGCAACAACAATCAATCTGTACAGTAGGAAGAGATACGCCAGCATAAGAACAAGGAATCCAACATATCCCAGTTCTTCTCCTATTACCGCAAGAATAAAGTCATTCTGTGGTTCAGGGAGATAGAGGTTTTTGGCTATACTCTTACCAAAACCGAGTCCAGTTACTCCACCATTACCGAGTGCTATGATTGATTGCGATACCTGATATCCCTCACCCTGTGCATCTGCGAAAGGATCAATCCAGTTGGTAAGTCTCGAATACCAGTGAGTATCTTTCATGAATGTCAGAATAACAAATGTTCCAAGAACACCAACCGCTAACAATCCTGCAATCCATTTATAATCTAGTCCAGCAACGAACATAATTGCCAGCATAATAGCACAAACAACTATAGCCGTTGACAGGTTAGGCTGTTTTACAATGAGTGCAAAGTGAGCTGCCATAGTGCCGAACAGAATTAGCAATCCTCTCTGAGAGCATATATTGCTCTCTTTCTGAGAGAGAAATACTGATGTGAAAATTATCATAAACAACTTGGATAATTCTGATGGTGTAATTCTAAATCCGCCATATCCCAGCCATCTTCTTGCTCCGTTTACTTCAATACCTACTGCCAGAACAAGTAACAGCATTACTATACTTGCAATAGCCAACACATTGGCTAGCTTGTAGTACTTGTGATAATCAAAATTAGCAACAACCAGCAATATGAATAATCCCGTAAGTACCCAGAAAGACTGCCTCATCAAGAAGTACAGCGGATTAGGATCCGAGGAATTGACAGTTGAATAGTATCCTGCACTAAAAACCATGGCAACACCAAATATCGACAGAATGAGAACCATTCCCAGTACTGTCATATCGTAGCTGCCAGCTATTCTTCCAATAACCGATGATTTTAGCTTGGATGTATTAACTTTTGGCTTCACTTTCTTAGCTCTTGCCATTATTTCTGAAGTTCCTTAACGCAATCCTTAAAATGTCTTCCTCTAACTTCGTAGCTCTTGTACATATCCCAACTAGCACAAGCCGGTGATAGTAATACATTGTCTCCTTCTTCTGCTAGCTCATAGCATTTCTTCACTACAGCTTCCATATCCGGTTCGTTATAAATTGCTGTAAAGCCAGCCTTTCTTGCAGCCTCCTCAATAATAGGTGCGTCTCTTCCGAGTAGAACCATTGCCTTAACAGGGCCATTGAGGTGTTCCGCCAGATCAGTAAAATCCTGAGCTTTGCCATCTCCGCCTGCAATCAGGATGATGTTCTCTCTCAATGCCTTAATTGCGATAACGGAAGCATCTACATTAGTTCCCTTGGAGTCATTATAGTACTTGGCACCATTAATAATTCCACAGTATTCAATTCTGTGTTCTACTCCTGGGAAAGCTCTTACTGTGTCAGTAATTGTTTTAATATCAATTCCTGCCCAGTAGCAGATTGCTGCTGCCGCAAGAACATTTTCAATATTGTGATCTCCAATAATCTGAAGTTCTTCAGCCTTGCAGATAATATGCAGAGCTTGGCCATCATTGATAACCAGCATTCCGTGATCCAGAAATGCACCATATTCTAATCGTTCCTTTCTGCTGAATGGAACGATGGTTGCTTCGCAGTTCTCAGCGAGTGCATAACAAGCTGCATCATCCTTGTTGATTACCAGGAACTCTTCTTCTGTCTGATTAGCGAATACATTAGCCTTGGCTGTTCCATAAGCCTCCATGGTCTTATGTCTATTCAGATGATCCGGTGTCAAATTCAGCACAGCTGACACTACAGGTTTAAACTCATGAACGGTCTCGAGCTGGAATGAGCTAACTTCAGCTACCATCCATGAGTCCCCATCGGACTCAATTGCCTCAGTAACTACAGGGTTTCCAATATTTCCAACAACAGAAGTCTTCCTGCCAGATGCTTTGAAGATTTCTCCGACCAAAGTGGTAGTTGTTGTCTTGCCATTAGTTCCGGTAATTGCAACATAATTGCCTTCTGTGATTCTATACGCAAGTTCGAGTTCTCCGATGATTTCAACACCTGCTTCTCTCGCTGAATTAATGAACGACAGATCAGTTGGAACTCCAGGGCTCAATACCAGCATATCAAATGCTGACATATCGCTAGGAATATCACCGAAGTACATATTAACGTTATTATTCTTAAGAGTCTCGATAAAGGTTGCATCCATTTTGTCCGCAGTATTGGAATCCTGTGCTGAAATTTTAGCACCAAGTCCATGCAGCACATCGATTGCCGCCTTGCCGGATTTACCCATTCCAACTACCAAGACTTTTTTATTCTTAAGACTATTTCTGTATTCTAATGCGTTCATTTATATCTCCAATCTCTACGCAACAGATATTGCTGCGATAATGCAACATACCAGTGTAAATACGCAGAAAACACTTACAACTTTTACTTCAGACCAGCCACCCAGCTCGAAATGATGATGAATTGGCGCCATTCTGAAGATTCTCTTTCCACCAGTCTTCTTGAAATATGTAACTTGGATGATTACGGAAAGAGCTTCGATTACGAAGAGTAATCCTGCGATTGGCAGGAGCCACTCCATATGTGCAACGATTGCTGTTGCTGAGAGAACTCCGCCCAACGCCATCGAGCCAGTATCTCCCATGAAGATTTTGGCAGGATACTTGTTAAGCACGAAGAAGCCCATGCATGCTCCGAATATTGCCTGTCCGGCAACAGCCATAGGTTCATTACCACCAGGAATTAGAGACATTCCAATTACAAGGAATGTTACAGCTACGATTGCACAGTTACTAGATGCAAGACCGTCAAGTCCATCAGTTAGGTTAACGGCATTAGCCATAGCAACTTCAACAAATACAACGAATGGAATATATAGCCATCCGAAATCAACATAAACCTTAGCAAACGGAATGAACACTTCTGTGCCCTGCTTTAACATCATAAATACTGCTAGGGCAACTCCAAAGAGCACCTGGAGCGCAATCTTCTGTTTTGGGGTCAATCCTTCATTCTGCTTCTTGGCAATCTTGTTCCAGTCATCAATGAACCCGATGATGCCGAATGCTAGCATAGTAAGAATAATCGCTACCTTCTCGGAGCCCCAGCTACCTGTGATGAATCCGCTACCGATAATTGCAACAGTAATGCCAGCAACAATGGCAACGCCTCCCATGGTTGGAGTTCCTGCCTTGGACAGATGTGCCTGTGGTCCATCTTCTCTGATAAACTGTCCGAACTGCTTCTTCTTGAGGACAGGAATCATCGCAGTAGTTCCGTACATACTTACTGCAAAGGCAATCAATGCTATTAATGAAAATTTTAAGCCATCCATAAATCGTTCTCCTGATAACTATTTTTCGTTATTAATCTGTTTTACTAGTCTGTTAAGTCCGAGTGAATTTGATCCCTTAACCAGGAAGAGGTCTCCCTCCTCAATAATCTCGTCTTCGAGTTCTTCCATCAGTGCCTCGAAAGTCTCATAATCATATACTCGGTCGATTCCGCCAACAACTCTCAATTCATCAGCGATTTCAGATGCCAGTTCGCCGATTGTTGCGACATAATCAACGTCACAATTTGCAATATATCTACCGATTTCTCTATGAATTTCAGCTGCGTTGTCTCCAAGCTCTCCCATAGATCCGATAATCAGGCCCTTTCTAGGTGCTGGTGTATTCTTAACAATTTCAATCGCAGCCTTGAGTGCCTCTGGATTGGCATTGTATGTGTCGTTAATAATTGTGTATTTGCCATGATGAACATCCAGTCTATCCTTGGCCATATCAATTTCAACAATTGCTTCAAGAGCGTCCTCAATCTCAACGCCGTACAGTCCACCAATTGCAATAGCTTCAGCCGCATTGAACAGGTTGTGTGCTCCAACAATAGGAATGTCCATCTTGTAGCTCTTACCATCATGTACCAAAGTACCTTCAACGCCAAGAACTCCCATATCGATAATATCTGTAACCCTGTAGTCGCAGTCTTCAGCTTCACCAACAGTTACGATGGCAAAATCGCCCTTACTATGTGCGCGAATGCTCTCGACTGAGAGATTGCTCACATTGTTGTTTACTACCAGCGTATTAGTGCTATCCATTAGTTCGGTGATTCTGAGTTTGGCCTCAAGAAGCTTCTCTCTTGAAGACTCGAAGAATTCCATATGAACGGAACCAACATTGGTAATGATTGCATTGTCTGGCTTTACCATTGCAACCAACGCGCTCATGTCTCTTCCTTCACCTATGCCGACTTCAGTGATTACTATTTCGTTATCCTCTGTATAGCTGTTGAATATTGTCAGAGGAATTCCTGTATCACTATTGTAATTGCCTAGATTCTTACCAGTATTGTACTTGGTAGAAAGAACTTTATAGAGAAATTCCTTGGTTGTTGTCTTGCCACAACTTCCAGTAATTGCAACTCTCTTAACGTCCCAGTCATCCATGTATTTCTCAGCAAGATCGCCGAGAGCAACCATCGTATCTGGAACTAGGATTACATTCATGTCACCACAATCGGCCATCTTCTTAGCCCATTCTTCATCGGATACAACGACATTGTGGCAGCCTCGCTCCCTTACGTCATAAAGAAATCGATGCGCATCGACTTTGGCACCGATCAGGCAGAAGAACAAGCAATCATCGCCTATTCTTCTGTTATCAATTTCAACCATAGCAACGCTGCCATAGGCGTCATTTTCTGCCTTGGCATACAGTTTGCCATTTGTGCCATTTACTATGTAATCAAGATTGAGTTGTCTCATTTTTTGCTTCCTTTATTCGCTATACAGGTACACAGTCGTACCCTTCTTAACTTTGGTTCCTGACTTAGGATACTGATCCTTTACTACGAACGACTTCTTTCCACTGTTCTCAGGAACATATTTGTGTTTGAGACCAAGTTTGTCGAGTTCAGCAACAACCTTAGCGCTATCCTTACCTTTTGCCTTAGGAACGCTTACCTTATTCTTCTTAGCCGCTGCAGCTTCCTTATCTGTCATCTCACGTTCTACTCCGAGATACATCAAGGATTTCTCCATAATTGACTTAATAATAGGTCCTGCTGAGAAGTTACCATACTGCGTCTTAGTAGGCTTGTGAACGATAACCAGCATTGAAATCTGCGGATCGTCCATAGGTGCCATAGCTGTAAATGAACAGTCTGTAGCCTCTGAATATCCTCCGTTAGCTGCGATATTGGCTGTTCCGGTCTTACCACCTACTCTGTATCCTGGAACATAAGCCTTATCTCCTCCGCCACCTTCTGCTACATAGTACTCCATGATTTCTCTCATCTGGTCGCATGTTTCCTTGGAGATTACCTGTCTAACAGGTGCCGCATCTTTGGTCTCAATAGTTTTTCCATCTTTGTCAATGATTTTGCTGACAATCTTAGGTTGCATCAGTACTCCATCATTACCAAAACAGTTAACTGCACAGAGCATCTGAAGCGGTGTGATAGCGATTCCCTGACCATAACCAGTTGTCGCAAGATCTACAGGAGCTAATCCATCAGGATTCTTAACAATCGACGTCGTTTCACCAGGAAGGTCGATGCCCGTCTGGTCGTTAAATCCGAACAAATCAATATAATTATAGAAAGTACTTGCTCCCATGTTCAACGCAACTCTTCCAAGTGCCGAGTTGCATGAATTTCCTACAGCCTTCTTAAGTGACTGATTGCCATGGTGTCCCAGACATTTCAGCCTTGTGTTGCCTACCGTAATACCGCCATTACAGTAATACGATGAATTCAATGTGGAATGTCCCGTCTCTAGTGATGATGCAGCTGAAATCAGTTTAAATGTTGAACCAGGCTCATAAATATTACTTACCTGTTCAATGGTCCACATCTTGCTGAGATACTCAGACTGCTGCTTGTCGCTCATTTTCTTGAACTTGGCATATTCACTTTTATCAGAAGGCCTAGTTGATTGATTAGGATTGTATTCAGGCGTCTGTGCCAGTGCCAGAATTTCACCTGTCTTAGGTCTCATAACAATGCAAGAGATGCTAGATGCACCAGTCCTTTGCATGCCTGCTGCAAGTGCATCCTCAACATAGTGCTGGATGACAGAATCTATTGATGTAACAATGCTATATCCGTCCTGAGCTGAATAGTATTCTCCGTTGCTGTTAGCAAGTGTGTTGCCCGCACTATCTGTTGTCTCTACCGTTCTTCCCTTTATTCCGGCAAGCACTGAATTATATTCATACTCAAGGCCTGTTCTTCCCTTGTTCTCAGAGTCAACACCACCGAGCAACTGTGCCGCAAAAGCTCCATTTGGATAGTATCTGGCGATTTTGGTCTTGACATAAACAGAACTGCCCCACATTTTGACAGCCTTATCTACATCATCTTTGGAAAGTCCATCAGCCAGAAGAGCAAGGTTTTCATCGCCTTGAAGTGCCTTTAGGAGGTCCTTCTTTTCCTCTCCTGTAATTTCAATTAGTTTTTTTAAAGTATTATCCTTCTCTATTCCTGTCAGTTGCTCTGACTTGTAGAGATCATATGTGTAGCCGTAGAGTTCATACTCAGTTACAGTTTCAGCCAAAGTGTTCATTCTCGAGTCGTATATGGAACCTCTTACAGCATCGATTTCTGTATCGACCTTCTGCATCTCCGTTGCCATAATCTTGAGGTCATTCGACTTGATTATCTGCCAATAACCCATTCTAAAAATTAGAAGAACCATAATAAGCAGCAAGAAAAAGTAACCGATCATCAGTCTTGATCTGTTCTCGCCACGCACTTTCTCGGTCTTTAACGGCTCTTTAGGAATGATTTCGGATCCAAACTTGCTTAAGATATCGTCATCACTCATTCTGTATTCATCGAATCTAAACGAACCGTAACCGTCGTAATTCTCTTCAGTTTTGTCCTTCTTCTTGAATAGTTGCAATGAAACCTCTTTTTTAGTAAAAAAGCCACCAATCCGAAACGGGTTAGTGGCTGATTATTCGCTGAAAAATTGACTAGTTGTAAGCTTCTTTTCTGATTGCTGCAGCTAAATTGTCGCCCATTTCATCATCTGTATGAATTGTAACGCAATTATCGGAAGTTGGGTAGACCATTCCGTATTTATTTCTAGCTGTTTTTTCAATCTTAGTAACTTTAGTCTCCTCTACGATTTCGCTTTCCATAGAGTCGATTTCAGCCTGCAGATAAGAGTTCTCTTCCTGCAAGACATTATTGACATGCTGAAGCGTTGCTGTATAGGCCTGAAGACCTATCAGTACGAAGATTGCCAGAAGTGCGATTGCAACAACCTTGGCAATGCGACGACCGCTGTCGCTAAGCCCCGCATAGCTTCTTATTGACTTGCTTGTTGTTGCAGCCTGTGTTCTAGCTGCTCCAGTGTAATAACTCATTTAAATTCCTCTAATAGTGTGTTTATAGTTTCTCTAGAACCCTCAGCTTGGCGCTTCTAGCTCTTGGATTTACCTCAAGTTCTTCCTCTGAAGGTTCAATTGCCTTTCTTGTAACCTTCTTTACATCTGCAACCTTGCCACAAACGCATACCGGAAATTCTTTAGGACAGGTGCAAGGATTGAGTCTTTTGTCAAATGCTGATTTGACAATTCTGTCCTCAAGTGAGTGGAATGTGATGATTGCAATCCTACCACCAGGTGCTAGAATGTCAGGCAGTTGCTCAACTGCTTTCTTCAGGTGATCAAGTTCAGCGTTGACTTCGATTCTGATTGCTTGAAAAGTTCTTTTGGCAGGATGTGGGCCAGTTCTTCTTGCTTTGGCCGGAATCGCTGCTTTGATAATCTCAACCAGCTGGCCCGTTGTCGCAATTGGTTCATCTTTTCTCGCATCTACGATGAATTTTGCTATTCTTGATGCCCAATTCTCTTCTCCGTAGTCCCTGATGATTCTTGTCAGATCCTTCTCGGAGTAACCATTGACAACTTCATAAGCTGTAAGTGCGTCGTCCTCATTCATGCGCATATCCATTGGTGCGTCATGCATATATGAGAATCCTCTTTCTGCTGTATCAAGCTGGAAGGAGGAGACACCAAGGTCCAGGAGTATTCCGTGGACCTTGCTGCCCGCCGAATTAGCTATTTCATCCACATCACTGTAATTCGCATGGATGAATTTTTTGGTACATTTATACTCTGCAAGTCTTTCTTCTGCTGCCCCAAGAGCTGCCCAGTCTCTGTCAACTGCTATCAGAGTTCCCTGCTCGGAAAGCCTCTCACAGATTCCTGACGAATGTCCGCCACCGCCGACTGTTCCGTCTACATATATTCCATCGGCTCTAACGTTCAGAGCCTCCATAACTTCGTCATATAAGACAGGTACGTGTTTGAATTCCATCGCTTCACCTTAGAGGTCGTACATGTCCAACTTCTTAACGAACTCTTCGTTATCCATCATGTTCTCGCCCTGTGGGTCTGTAAGAACTTCTGCGCTCCAGATTTCGATTTTGTCCATAGCGCCCTTAGTGACCATATCCTTGGTTATCCCTGCATACTCTCTTAAGTGTTGAGGAATCAGGATTCTGCCCTGAGCATCAAGATGGCATTCTTCAGTGTTGGAGAAGAATTCTCTGATGAACTTTCGAACATCTCTGTCGGACTGCTTGAGTTCTGCAATCTTCTCAACAAGAACATCCCAATCTTCCATTGAGTAAATGTACAAGCATTTATCAAAACCTCTTGTCAGCATGCACTTTCCACCAAGCAAGTCTCTGTACTTGGATGGAATGATCATTCTGTTCTTGCTATCTATTGAGTTTTGAAAAGTTCCTGTGAACATCCAATTCTCCTTCAAAAAATGGGGAAACTTACCCCTCCCTTCAATTCTCCTCCATTTTACTCCACTTTCATGGTGTTTTCAATTAAATATCAACTATATTTTTCCACTTTCCACCACTTTTTATGTAAAGCAGTCTTTACAAAGGCTTTTTTAGGCAAAGCAAAAGGAGGACCACAACATCTTGTGGTCCTCCTGCTATGTCGCACTATATTTAGTTCTAGATAATTAAGCCTCCATTGACCCCAATTACCTGTCCTGTGATGAATTCTGAATCATCTCCTGCCAGGAATTTCATAGCTTCTACAATATCACTTGTGGTGCCTATACGACCCAGAGGTGTTTCATTTTCAATTTCCTTAACCACCTCTTCATCAATATTAGTGTTCATCTCAGTATCTATCATTCCTGGTGCTACGCAGTTCACGCGGACACCAGATGGCCCAACCTCTTTGGCCAGAGCCTTAGTAAGTCCGATAACGCCCGCTTTGGCAGCAGAATATGCCACCTCGCACGATGCTCCCACCTGTCCCCACATTGAAGATACTGTGACAATACTACCCGACTTACGGCTAATCATTGATGGAAGGACATGATTAATGCAATAGAACACTCCATTCAGATTAGTGTCTATTACTTCCTGCCACCTTTCCTCTCCGATATCTGTAATCAAGTTAATATCGGAGATTGCCGCATTGCAAATCAGCACATCAATAGTGCCAAGCACTTCAAAAGCCTTATCAACAGCAACTTTGACAGAATTGTTAAACTTAACATCACAACGAATCGGAGTCGCTCCCGTCTCCTGTCGTAATGCATCGGCTTGTAATTCAGATTTAAAATATGTGAATGCCACGCGGTTATCCTTAGCAAACTGTCTTACAGCCTCGGCACCAATACCGCGCGAGCCACCTATTATTAGAATATTCTTGGACATTTATTTATCATCTTCAAGGTCCTCAATCTTATCTTCGAGAACTTCAATCTTTTCCTTTGCTTTTTGCTTTTCTTCCTTCTTGGCTGCTCTTACCTCTCCTGCAGTCTTAATTTTGCTTCTGATAACGAAGAAGGCGATCAGTATTACTACGATTACAAAGATAGTCATATAGAGGCCAAAGCTCGCTGAAGCCTTAAACTTCTTCCACTTCATTCTGAGGAAAAGGAATCCACAGATTACAAGTATTACAAGCGCAATGATAAGAATCAGTTTAACCTTGCTAGCGCCTTTTTTGTTTTTCATGTTTGGCATAATGTACTCCTTTACTATTTACCGATGAATTCTCTCAGAATCGAGTCCTGAGGAACTGCATCTATCATATCAATTTCTCTGAAACAATTAGTGAACTCCAGGAGTCTCTTAGCCTCTTCATATTCCGGCTCATCTTCCTGAATTTTAGCCAAAAGCGGCACTGCATAATGCTTCAGTAGCGACGTCTCGTACGGAAGACTTGAGTTGAACACTACGTCTGCCATCGAGCTATATGGGAAAATATTACCATTCTCTCCGGCACGAACCTTAGGCCAGTCCCTAATTGTCTGCGTAGCATCTCTGCCCCTGAACTGATTATCTCTTACCATACGTCTGAACAACCTTGCGTCGCATGTTGAGATTCTATTGTGTGCATCTATGGCTATTCTTGTCAGCGGACTGATGTATATTTTAAATTTTTCATCAAGCGGGACCTGTTTAGTTAGATCATCATTAAGGCTGTGTATTCCCTCCATAACAATAATCTGATTTGCTGTCAGTTTGGTAATTCTCTTGCCGAACACTTTGACGCCCTGCATGAAGTCAAACTCAGGAATATCAACGTCTTTACCAGCCAGAAGATCTGTCATCTGTTGATTGAAAAGTTCGAGATCCAATGCCTCAAGTCCCTCGAAATTAGGCTCTCCATCAGGTCCAAGTGGAGTGTCTGCTCTATTCAAGAAATAATCATCAGTTCCAAGATAGAGCGGAGCTACTCCTGAATGTTTCTCAATTCCCGCACACAGTTTCTTGGCAAATGTAGTCTTGCCACTTGACGATGGACCAGCAATCAGCACAAGTCTTCTGCCTTCTCTCACAGCCTTCTCTGCGATTCCGTCTATCTCTTTAGCCTGTCCTTCCTCACTGAGTCTAATGATTTCTCTTTTCTCATCATCTGACAGAGCATTCAAATCTCCTATGTAATCAAGACTATAGCTCTTTCTTAAGTGCTTGGAAGTGGCAAACGCTTCGTATAGCTTATCGTCATCTCTATACTCCTGACACTTATCGGGATGGAGCATTGTTGGATTTCTGAGTAGCATTCCACTCTTGTATGGACGCAATTCAAAAAGCTCATAATATCCAGTCGATGGAAGCATGTCGCTATAGAAATAATCTTTATAGCCATCAAGGCTGTATATGATTACGAGATTGTCCGGATCACCGCCCTCGAACAGTTTAGCCTTCTCGTCAAAACCCTGTTTCTTCCAGATTTCAACGGCTTCAGAACACTTTACCCATTCATATTTGATAGGAAGATCAAGTCTAACATAATTCTTCATCTTCTTCCTAATCTTCTGAACATCACCACGATCAATCTTTGTTCCATCCTTCTTTTGGAAATAAACAAAGAAGCCCTGATTGAGTGAATTGCCTACAACAACTTCAGGGTTATTATATATATCCTTAATTGCCTTAATAAGGATCATTATGCCGGTATGATGATATGCCTGCTCGTCCTTAATAGTCTTAATTTGATATTTCATACTATAAATATACCACTAAATTTGATACAA
The DNA here is from genome assembly GCA_018064755.1 of Candidatus Crickella equi. Classification (GTDB taxonomy): domain Bacteria; phylum Bacillota; class Clostridia; order Peptostreptococcales; family Anaerovoracaceae; genus Crickella; species Crickella equi. Next base: position 76,067 of record JAGHUP010000004.1, read on the forward strand.
TTATATTGGTAATATTTTATCACCCCACGAATGGAGGTCAATATGAAATTAACTAAAGAACAGCAAGCCATCCTGGACGGTTCCCAGGGTGAGACAATGGCCAAAGTTTTGAAGACCCTCGTGATGTACGGTGATTGCTTTGGTGCTAAGAGATTAGTGCCTATCACAAGCGAATTCGGACACACGGTAATTTCATTCGGAATTGGCGTTATGAGTCCTGTTTATGACCTTTATGATGAGATTCTTAACAGCGGACTGGTAAGTAAGCAAAAATTCACTGCTGACCCTCGCCCACTTGATAAGAATGTACCATCCAACCTATTACAGGACGTAGTATTCAAGTTTATGTATAAAGAGCAAGCTCGTTATGAAGAGCAGCTCAAGAAGTTCGGTCTAACCGATGATGAAGATTATACATGCACTAATTACCTCCCAGAAGTTGGCAACACACCTAAGAAAGGTGATATCCTTTCATGGGCTGAGTCTTCAGCAGTTAATTTTGCAAACTCAGTACTTGGTGCACGCTGCAATCGTAACTCCGGAATCATCGAATTAATGGGATCTGTAGCGGGCCTCGTTCCTGAATTTGGCTTCCTCACAGATGATGGACGCAAAGCAGACTTCATCGTAGAGGTTAAGACTAGTAAGAAGCCAGAACCACAGTTACTCGGATCTGCCATCGGAATGCATGTACTCGACAAGGTTCCATATGTTAAGGGACTTGATCAGTGGATTGGAACTGAGCTGAATGAGGATGCAATCGGATACCTCAAAGACTTTGGTGCTGCAACAGCATCCAACGGCTCTGTAGGTCTGTACCACGTTGACAAACTGACACCAGAAGCAGTTGAACTGGGTGAAAGCCTCATTCGCAAAGATGCTCAAGTTTATGTTGTAGACGATGCTGAACTTGAAAGAGTTAAGGCAAACTATCCAATCATCTGGAAGGATCCTAACGCAGAGCCAAAGCTATGCTTCATGGGTTGCCCACATATGACGCTCAAGCAGCTGAATGACAATACCGACAGAGTTTGCGAGATGCTCAAGGCTAACGGACTTCAGAAGGTTGTAATCCCAACAGTTTGGACTGCATCACCTGGCGTTATCAAGGAATTCAAGAAGACAAGAAAATATTGGGAGATGGTAAATGCCGGAGTTATTCTGAGCTACATCTGCCCTCTCATGTATATGAATAACCCAATGTGCAAAATCATGCCGGTTATCACATCATCCAACAAGCTGCGTACTTATACAACAGCACGTTACTACACCGAAGATGAAATCTTTGAGATGATTACAGGAGGTGACAAGTAATGAAAGAATTCAAAGGAAGAGTAGTTTGCCCAGGCACAGCATCAGCTCCAGCACTGGTTTCTCACGGTGGATTCAATACACTTGCCAGCTTCCAGTCAGCTCTGATGTTCGGTGACAAGAAAGTTAAATGCGGAGATCAGAACAACTCTGATATCTACAAGAAGCCAATGTTTAATACAGCACTGTGCCTGCCTGAGACAATTGGTTCAACAACAGGTGGAATGATTCTCTACACTGCTGCTGCGCTCGGCAAAGCGCCCGCTTGTATGCTATTTTCCAAGCCAATCGATTCCCTTGCTGCGTCCGGAGCTATTCTTGCTGCTAACTGGACTGACAATGCAATGCCTGTAATCGACAGTCTTGGTGAGGAATTCCTGAATTATGTTAAGGACGGAATGACAATAAATGTTTCCGAAGATGGAACAATCACTATAGAGGAATAAACGGAGGAACAATTATGAAAAAGAAATACGAACCTCTATTTACTCCTTGGAAGATCGGCAACGTTGAGATTCCTAACAGAATCGTGCAGACTTCCATGGGAGGAACTTCCTTATTCGGCTGGCTGGAGCCATGCCATTTCGATAAGGAAGCTGCCTACCACATCCTGAACCGTGCACAGGAGCACGTTGGACTCGTGCTTCCTGGAATGCAGTGTGTTCGCGATACAATGGGCAGACGCTGGTTATACCAGAACAAGAAAATGTTCGAAGACCTCGCTGCATGGATGCCTGAATTCCACAAGACAGGTTCCAAGCTGTTCATCCAGCTGGCCGGTGGATTTGGACGTTCAATGGCTATCAACCAGATGATGGTTGACATGCTCGAGAAGAAGCCTTTCGGTGCTATTGCTAAGCCTTTCCTCGATATCGAGTACTGCTGCGCAAGTGCATCCGAGACTCCTAACAGATGGTATCCTTCACTCAACTCAAGACCTCTCACAGTTGAAGAAATTCAAGAGATGGTTGAGGCTTTCGCTAAGACAGCCAAGATGTGCAAGGATGCTGGCGTAGACGGTGTAGAAATCCACGCCGTTCACGAAGGATATCTGCTCGACCAGTTCACAATTGCTAATATGAACTACAGAACAGACCAGTATGGTGGTTCCTTCGAGAACAGATTCAGATTCCCTGTTGAAATCGTACAGGCAATCAAACGTGAGTGTGGAGACGACTTCCCTGTTGCACTGAGATACTCAGTAGTATCCAAGACTAAAGGATTCCTGCAGGGCGCAGTTCCTGGTGAAGAATTCGTAGAATTTGGTCGTGATATGGAAGAATCCGAGAAGGCTATTAAGTATCTGGAGGACGCAGGTTACGACATGTTCGACTGCGACAACGGAACCTACGATTCTTGGTACTGGGCTCATCCACCTGCATATATGCCTGATAACTGCAATCTCGAGGATGTTGAGCACATCAAGAAGTTCACTACCAAGCCTGTTGTATGTGCAGGAAAGATGGACATCGTTAAGGGTGCAGAAGAGATTAAGGCTGGACGCATCGACGCTCTCGGAATTGCTCGTCAGAATCTGGTTGATCCTGAATGGGTTACTAAGATTATGGAAGGTCGTGAAGAAGAGATTAAGCCTTGTATCAGATGTCACAATGCTTGCTTCAGCTTCTCCAAGAGCAAACATACAGCTAACACTCAGTCACTTGACGACTCACTGCACTTGGCTCGTTGCGCTCTGACTCCATCAACAATGCAGCACAACAAGTACAAGATTGTACCTACTGACAAACCTAAGAACGTTGCTATCGTCGGCGCTGGTATCGGCGGCATCGAGGCAGCTCTCGTACTCAAGAAACGTGGACACAATCCAGTTATCTTCGAGAAGACTGAGCACCTCTTCGGTCTGTACAACACTGCAGCAGCAATGTCATTCAAGGTTGCAGATAAGAACCTGATCAAGTGGTATGCAAGAGAGATTCAGAAGTGGGATCTCGATATTAGACTTGGACAGGAAGTTCAAGACATTCAGTCACTGCTCAAGGCTTATGATGATGTAATCGTATCAATCGGTTCATATCCTAAGACTCTGCAGATACCTGGATTCGAGAAGACTGTATCGGTAACTGACTTCCTGCTCGGCAACAAGAAGTATGACAAATTCGTACTTCTCGGCGGTGGACAGTCCGCATGCGAAATCGCATACGACAAGGTTCTCGCAGGAGCTCATCCAGTAATCGTTGAAGCTACTGATGACCTTATTACACCTGCTGGAACATGCCTGGCTAACTCATCATTCTTAAGAGAGTATCTCCCATTCGCTGGAGTTCCAATCTACTTCGATAGCGTTATCTCTGAGATTGGTAACGGATACTGTATGATTAAGAACCTTAAGACAGGTGAAGTTCACAAGGAAGAGTGTGACTGCGTAGTTAACTCACTTGGTCACGTTCCTAATGACAGATTTGCTAGCATTCATAATAGACATCTCCACCGCATTGGAACTTGCGTTAAGTGGGGCAACCTGCGTCAAGTAATTTGGAGCGCTTGGGATGTTGCAATGAAGATCTAAGTTTTCAAACTACCAATAAAAAATCGGTGTGGAATCATGAACTGCTTCCCGTCAAGAGGACAGTGAAATATTAAAAGGTTTTTGCAACCAGTATCAGTAATGGTACTGGTTGTTTTTTTGTACTTTCCCCTCGCCGG
>JAGHUP010000009.1 GCA_018064755.1 Candidatus Crickella equi
TTTGCTCTGCTGAAACTTTCACTCCTTTTCGGCCCATATGAAAACTCCCTTCATGATTAACAGTTTTGTTTTTCACTGTCTCTCATAAAGGGAGCATATCACACACGGCCCGGTTTTGTATTGCGTCTATTTACCGCTATATTACTTAGCGATGAGTCTGGACTCGATATAGTATCTCTTCTCGTTAGCTTCGCCCATTGAGAATGTCTTTCTTGGGAGAGCGCCATCTGCAGCTACTGCAGGGAAGAGCATGAACTTGTCCATAGGTGGCAGCATGAATCCTGCGTTGCCAGCCTGTGTAGCCAGCTTGTTAACTGCTGCTGTTCCGTGGATGTAGTCGATGTCACAGCACTTCTCTTCCTTAACCATGATATCAAGAGCGTTCTGGAGAGCTCCAACCTCGAGCTTGTTGCTAGGCTGCTCGATAATGATGTTGCCCTTCTTCTCGTCTGTGATGTAAGGAATCTTGAATGCGCCAGCAGGTACTTCAGCATCGCTGTCTGCCAGATAAGCCTTACCGTTTGCCTTATTCAGGAGCTCAAGCAGGTGCTCAACGAGTGCCATACCCTTCTGTCCTTCCTTAGCGAAGATAACTCTGTGAATTGGCTCGAATACGATGCCTTCATCGTGAATGTTCTCGATCTCGCAGAGTGCATATCTTGCTGGGTGATTCTTAGCTTCTTCTGGAGTAAGAGTCTTCTTGAGGTTCTCCCAAGCAGTCTTAGCTGTTGCCAGTGAGTGGTTACCATCTCCCATAGCCTGGAAGATAACGTTGCCGTTACCATACTTCTTTTCAGCCTTATCGTAGAGCAGTGACAGAGCTTCCTTAGCTCCTGCAAGATCCTCTTCCTTAATGAACTCACCAGTGATATGTCCACCGTTCATCATCAGGTCTGTATCATAAATGAGTTCCTTCTTAGCGTTAACCAGTGGCTCGATTACTGACTTATCAGGGTCATCAATCAGAATCATGATATGTGGCAGCTCGATTGGTGCGCCTTCTCTGATTCTCAGACGAGGTGGGATTCTCTCAATAACAGTTCCCTCAGTTGCTCTTGTCAGTGAAGTGGATCCCTTGTTGAAATCATATGCCTCGAGGTCTGTAGCGATAACCAGACCAAGACGAGTACGTCCTTCAGCTGTTCTCTTAACGAGCATTGCTCCTGGAGCGAGAGTTGTCAGAGTGCCGTCTGCCATATACTTAGCCATAGCCTCTCTGATAGCCTTAATCTTCTCAGCTTCACCTGGCTTGTCCAGGAAAATCTCAGGAAGCATCAGTCTAAGAGTTGATGGAGCATCTCCAACAACCTTCTCAACTTCTTCCCAATACTCTGGCTCTGAAGTGTACTGATCGCAAGCAACTACTGCCCACTTTGAGAAATCTGTACCCTTCTTAGGAACCATGATTTCTGGAATGTGAAAACCGAATTTTCCCCAATCATAAAGTGCCATAATATAAATCCTCCTATGAGTAATTATTGTCAATTGTTATATTTTATCTGGCCTTCGCCATACACTTTTATTATCATTGAAAAAGAACAATAAAGCAAGTTTTATTGTGATACAATGATGAAAAGAATTAGTAACAAGGAGGCCAAAATGAAGATTATTTTCAATCCTGATGCGAACTTTGTCGCTAAGATGAGAGAGTCCCTCAAGAAAACCGGTGGCTATTGCCCATGCCGTCTCGAGCGTATCGAGGACAACGTATGCATGTGCAAGGAATTCCGTGATCAGATTGCTGATCCTGACTACGAAGGATTCTGCCACTGCAGACTTTATTATAAAGAGAAATAACGCTCTACTTGAAGAACGCCTCTTCTGCAAGTTCAGTTGCTATTGCTATGCAATCTGAACAAGATGTTATCCCTGCTTCCTTAATATCTCTACAGTAGAGTGCGCCTACCCTTTCAATGAAATCTTTGGACAGCATTCCTGCTGTTCTTGTTGATATGGCCTTAGTGGCACCTGCATTTTCAATATCTCCATTGCTGTTAACGAGGCCTGATATCATTACAACTCCAGCCATCGCACCGCATACGCCCTTGCCGGTTCCCATGCCTGCGCCAAATCCTTCAACCATCTTGTACAGAAGGCTCTCATCTATACCTAATTTATCGGCGAATGTGCAGACAACTGATTGTGCACAATTATATCCTTTTCTATGTTTCTCTACCGCAATTTCTGCTCTTGTCATAGTTCGTTCCTCCTTCGACATATGTTATATGTTATAATATCCCCATGAGCAAATTCAATGATGAATACGAAAAATATAATAGCAAGGTTCAAGACCTCGTTGGCACACTGCTAAAGTGGGGCTTTCTTTCTATTATCATCGGAATTGGAGTCGGCCTTATTTCTGCGGTCTTTTCATATTTGATTGCTCTAGCAACCGACTTTCGAGTCGCCCATAACTGGGTAGTCTTCGGACTACCAATAGGTGGCCTTATAATTGTGGCTATGTACAGATTGTCAGGTCAAGCCAAGAATGCTGGTACCAATATGGTAATGCAGGTCGTTCGTGATGACGAAGAACTGATGCCTGGCAAAATCGCGCCGCTCATCTTAGTTGCTTCAGTAATAACGCATTTCTTCGGAGGATCTGCAGGCCGTGAAGGAGCGGCGCTGCAATTTGGTGCGAGCGTCGGCGACTGGTTCGGAAGACGCATTCACTTATCCGAGAGTGACCGTAAGATTATTACACTGGCTAGCATGAGCGCTGCTTTCTCAGGACTGCTTGGAACACCTATGGCTGCTGCATTATTTCCAATGGAAGTTATCAGTGTTGGTATCTTCTACTATGCAGCGCTCGTCCCTTGTGTGTTCTCATCCTTCATAGCTCAGGAGGTATGCTTCCTATTAAATGTAAGAACATTGACCCCTCCATACGCAGTATCGGCAGTGCCTTCGTTCTACAGCTGGGACACAGTTAAGATAATACTGATGGCATTGGCTTTCGCAGTAGCAGGAGTTCTCTTCTGCACAGCACTACACACAGCAGAAGGTCTGTACGCCAAGTACATCAAGAACCAATACATCCGTATCGTAGTTGGAGCCTGCCTGGTAATAGCATTGTACTTTGCTGTTGGCACTGACGCCTACCTCGGACTTGGAGACACAATTATCAAGGACAGTTTCACAACCCCTGCGGGATTCGAAATGTTCCTACTCAAGATAGTATTTACGGCTCTGACCCTGTGTGCAGGATTCAAAGGTGGTGAAATTGTACCAACGCTCTTCATTGGAGCAACGTTAGGCTCAGCAATGTCAGTAATAACTGGAATGCCTGTAGCCCTCTGCGCCGCCTGCGGTATGGTCGGAGTGTTCTGCGCAGTAACTAACAGCCCTATCACCTCATTCATCTTAGCCTTCGAATTATTCGGCGGCGCCGGAATGAAGTTCTACTGCATAGTAATTGCAATCTGCTATCTAATGTCTGGCTACACCAGCCTATACAAAGAACAGCGAATTGCCTACTCCAAGACAGAGAACAAATACATTAACAAGAAACTTAAATAAACTACATCAAGGCAAAACAAAACCGGCTCTCACGAGCCGGTTTATTATTTCTATTCGTTAGTCTGCGATTACTTCCAGCACTCTACTTCATCCTCAGAGAGTCCGATGTTAGCAGCCTTGAATACAGGATCCTTTCCTGCCTTCTTCTGGTCTGTGTAATCCTTCAGGCACTTGCAAGCAACTCCGCTCAGAATTACGATTGAAGGAATGTTAGTCAGAACCATGAGTCCCTGCATCATGTCTGCAGTGTTCCATGCGAGAGCTGCAGAGGTGATTGTTCCAAGGAATACGAGAACTGTAGCAACAATTCTGAATACAGTAGCCTCTGTCTTAGTAAGAGCTCTCTTAAGAATGAATGCGAAGCAGCTCTCACAGTATGAGTAGTTACCAATCAGAGTTGTGAACGCGAACAGTGACATTGAAACTGCAATGAATACAGGTCCGATTCCGCCGAGTGTTTCACCGAGGCAAGCCTGAACATATCCAGCTGCATCAGCAGCACCATCTGCACCAAGGAAGTCAGTTGGAGCAACCTTGAGTGTTGACAGGCACATAAATGCAGTTGCAGTACAAATCAGCAGTGTATCAATGAATACGGACAGTGACTGTACGAGACCCTGCTTAACTGGGTGAGCAACGTCAGCTCTTGCAGCTGCGTTAGGAGCAGAACCCATACCAGCCTCATTGGAGTAAAGTCCTCTCTTAAGACCGAGCATAATGCATGATCCTGCGAATCCACCGAAGATTGCCTTGAAGTCAAATGCGTTGGAGAAGATCATTCCGAACATAGCTCCGAGATTCTTTCCGTTCATTACGAGAACGATTAGGGAAATTGCTACATAGAGAGTCCCCATTACAGGAACCATCCATCCAGTGATGTTGATTAGCTTCTTAGCTCCACCAAGTACGCACATTGCGAACAGTACAGCGAGAACTACACCGATAATAGCAGCAGTGCTTGTTCCCTTGTAGAAGCTGAATGTTGCAAACGTTGACTGCAGGTTATAAGCAGCAAGCATGTTGTATCCAACAGCATAAGTGATGATGATCAGAATAGCGAAGAGAACTCCCAGCCATCTAGCATGCAGTGCGTCCTGCATATAGAATGAAGGTCCGCCGTAGTAGTTGCCTTCTCTATCTTTCTTCTTATATATCTGTGCCAGTGTTGACTCAACGAAAGCGTTAGCACCGCCAAGAATTGCAGTAATCCACATCCAGAAGATAGCTCCTGGACCACCGGATACGATAGCTGTACATACACCGATGATGTTTCCTGTACCTACTCTGGAAGCAGTTGAAACCATCAGTGCTCCGAATGAAGAAACGCCGTCCTTGTTAGCAGGCTTCTCCATTACAACCTTAAACATCTCTGGGAAGAGACGAATCTGAACAAGACCAGTTCTGATAGTGAAGAAGATACCGCCACCGATCAGAATGATAGGCAGAAGGTATGGTGACCACAGCCAGCTGTTCATCCAATCAACAAAAGCATTAATAATACCCATTGTTTTTCTCCTTTAGTTAAAAAGTTTTCTCTTAGTATGCGGTTCGCGCCGCAGAAAATATGGATAGACCATATATTTTGATAGTTGAAGTATAGCACAATGTATTTTCGTATACAATTATACAATCTGAATTTTTTTAAAATAATTTACAAAAAAACAAGAAAGGATTGGCATAATTGCCAATCCTTATCAGATTATCATTATTTATACAACCTATAGTGTTCCATCTACGAGATCATCCAAATCTGGGTCGAGTACATCTTTATCATCTTTATTCCATTCAGGATCGTAGAAGAGATTAAGTCTCAGATCATTAGAAATCTCTCGCAAAAGCTTGCAGCCAGCGATGCTGTTGCCCTTCTCGTCGAGAGCTGGTCCGAATACGCCGATACCTGCACGCTTGTCGGAAACTGAGAGCAGGCCACCGCCAACTCCGGATTTGGTAGGAATACCAACGCGGATAGCGAAAGTACCGGATCCATCGTACATACCGCATGTGAGCATGAGAGTTTTGACAATACGAGCAGATCTTGATGAAAGATATCTCTTACCAGTCAGTTCGCATACACCGTCATTAGCCAGCTTCTTGCCAAGGTTGGCAAGGGACTCAGCTGTAACGTTCAGGGAGCACATCTTAGTATAGAATCTAAGAGTATCCTCAACGTCAGTAGTGATAATGCCCTTACTCTCCAGCAGGTAAGCGATAGAGCGGTTTCTTGAGCAAGTCTTCATCTCGCTGTCGAACACATCCTCATTTAAAGTGATGTCCGGATCTGAACAGATAGCTCTGGAGAATCTCAGCATATCCTGGAAGCTTACCTCAGGAAGCAGCAGTCCACAAATTGCCAGTGCGCCTGAATTAATAAGTGGATTGTAAGGTCTTGAATCATTGAGGTCGAGTTCAACAAGTGAGTTAAAAGCTTCGCCTGATGGTTCAGCACCGACTTTATCAAACACCTTTTCAACGCCACAGATCTCAAGAGCTACTATCAGCATAATGATCTTGGATACAGACTGCATTGTAAATCTTACATTGTAATCACCAATGCAGATTTTCTCGCCTGCTAGAGGATACAGACAGATACCGAGCTGGTCAGGATTAACCTTACCGAGCTCAGGAATATATGTTGCAACAGCGCCATGAGGAATCTTCTTTCTAGCCTCTTCCATAGCCGCTTCCACAATTTCCTTAGTCTTGTCTGCGGTTTGAAGTTCATAACTTCTATCAATTGTATCAGTCATAAATGTTACCTTCTATATATAAAAATGTTTCTTGATATCTAATAAAAAGACTCGCCAACATAAGTCAGCGAGTCTAATAATACTCTTTTTTAAAGAAATTGTCAAAATTTTGTATTATTGTATACAATTTATCTAAATTTCTGCAATTTCTACCATCTCAATTTCGAATGTAAGATTCTTTCCTACCAACGGATGATTAGTATCGAATGTAATCTTATCCTCGGTCTTATCGAGAACCAGTGCCTGAACCGGCTGTCCAAGAGCATTAGTCAGAACAACCTGATCTGCAATCTTAAGATCCTCTGAGCCTGGCAACTGAGCAATCTCGATTTCGAATACAGCGTCTGGATTCCTAACGCCATATGCTTCCTGTGGTGGAATTGTAACAGTAACACGCTCTCCAACTTCAAGGTTAGCACATGCTTTGTCAAATCCAGGAATCATCATTCCAATACCACAGATGAACTCAAGTGGTTCGCCACGGTCATAAGATGAATCGAACTGTGATCCATCATCAAGAGTTCCCTTATAGTGAACCTTGATTGACTTACCAACGTTAGCGCCTTCCATCATTGGACCACCACCGCAGCCACCTGCGCAACCTGCACATCCGCCGCCACAGTTAGATCCGCAACCGCCTTCGGCTTCGTGCTCATGGTCATGATGATCGCAGTTTACGCCTGCGCTCTGCAGTTCGCCTCTTAAGTATGTCATAACAGCTACATCTGTGTCTCCTTCTGCTCCAGAGAACACCTGAATACCAGCCTGTCCAAGAGCATCAGCAGCACCGGAACCACATCCGCCACAGATGAGTACATCAACTTTCTGATCTGCAAGCAATCCTGCGAGTGCCTCATGTCCTGTACCATTAGTATTTACAACCTCAGCAGACTTTACTTCACCATCTTCAACGTTGTAAATCTTGAAATTCTCTGTATGTCCGAAATGCTGGAATACATTTCCATCTTCGTAAGTAACTGCAATCTTCATTAAATATCTCCTTTTCTACTTTCTCCAGCCGAGCTGTTCTATGTAAGGTTCTAACGAACGTCTAAGTATCTGGCCGAATAAACCAGCAGCAATCAATTCACCTACGAAAACTGTAACGGTGAAATACGCTACCGAGCCTTCGAAGTTGTACACCAAGGCCAAAACCCACGGTATTATCAGCGTGTTTGCGATAATCGGTGGCAAGCTTGCGAGGACTTTGTGGTTAGCAAGACGCTTTGTTAGAAGCGCGCCAACAAGTGTAGCTACTGTTCCACAAATAACATCCATCGGTGCACAACCTGTAATAATGTTAGAAACAAGACATCCAACACACAATCCAGGAACTGCAGCAGGTGTAAATATAGGCAATATCGTCATTGCTTCAGATAATCTAATCTGTATTATTCCACTTGCAAGACCCAGCAGGTTGGATACCAGTGTTAGCACAATATAAAGCGCAGCAATAAGTGCTCCCTGCGCAATATTATTTGTTCTATTATTCATCATAGCTCCTTAGTTTTGTTTTACGTGAGGATGGTTACGAACTCACGAAATTAGTTGGCGGAGAGAGGGGGATTTGAACCCCCGCGACGGTATTACCGCCCTACCGGTATTCGAAGCCGGACCCTTCAGCCACTTGGGTACCTCTCCATATTGACGCCGTCAAGATTGACGGCGAGTTTTATTGTAGCATATTATTGCTTCTTTCTCTAGCCCTCTTCTCACGAAGTGCTGCAAGTCTCTTCTCGCGTTGTTTCCTATTATATCTGCGTATCAGCATCAGCGCTGTGGCAAGAACCACAATTGTCATTACAAGAATAATTCCAACCTTGTCTGAAATATAGATATTAGACAGAATCATACCTGTCTGAACATCCTCAGCCAGCATCACATTACGCTTAGCAACTAACTTCCTGCTGACATAGACCTCATAAGTTCCAACCTTGGTGCCCTTCTTAAGAGGAGCCTTGACCTTGTCATAGTGAATCTTTACCCTGACTTTGCCCTTTCGCATTTTCTTAGGATAAGCGTGGACTCTTTTCTCAAGGATGGTCTTTACATGAGTATGCTTTCCGTGTTTAACCCACACTTTACCGGTATCTGCTCCAGCTTCATCTACCACATATCCTGGTGTTACCTTGTGTGCAAATTTGAGTAAGTTCTCTACGTCTTCTTCTCTGCCTTCGTCAGTATCTTTCAGCAAGATTAGAATAGCAGTAAGTTCATTCTTATTATATTCAAGAGCTACTGAGCAATCGCTTGTACTCCAGAATCCACTCTTGCCGCCGAGCACTCCGGATTTCTTTTTGTCGGTCAGAGTGATATGAGTCTTCATCTTACGTGCCTCGAACTTGTTAGTTTTAGGCATTTTGTACTTTCTTGTAGTCGCAATCTTATGAAGATACTCATCATCGAACACATGCTGTGTAATAGTCAGAAGATCGTTAGCCGTCGTATAGTGATCAGCTGCCTTCCATCCTGTCGGATTAACAAAATGAGTATTCTTACAGCCCCAGTCAGCGACTGTGTCGTTCATTTCATCTACGAAGGCGTCAATATCTCCATCGCAAGTGGCTTCAGCTAGAGCTGTTGCTGCATCATTACCAGACAATATCATAGCTCCATGGAGAAGTTGATCTACAGTTACCTTCTCCCCTGGGACCAACTTCATAGTTGAACCCTCGGAACTATCATTGGCAGCCCTCTTGGATATCACAACCACTTCATCCTTATCCAACTCCTGTGTAGCAACATAACAAGTTACTAGCTTGGTAATACTATATGGTGCATACTGAGTATCTGCATTTTTGCTGTATACAACCTGGTCGAGGTCCTCTGAATAGAGAACAGCAGCCTTAGCTCTAATATCCGGAGCTTTCGCATTTATATCACCACAAGGTATCATTTCTCCCTTGTGACCTGAAGTAAAGATAATAAAAAGTAGCACTATAATAAGGAGCAACCCTATAATGATTGCCCTCATCTTTATTCTGTTAGACTTCTTGTAATTACTTTCCTTACTTCTTGCCATTAGAGATATACCACGTTAATTGCATCTTTAATTACTTCAATTGTCAGTTTTCCAGTCTCAAACATTTCGCCATCTCCAACGTACTTCATTTTTCCGTTGTTAGGTTCAATCTCAATTTTCTTAGCCTGACGATATTTGTAGAGCTTGCCGCCCTGGTCGTCGATATCGAAGATTTTTCCGCCCTTATATTTAGGTACCATTGAAACGAATTTTGCTCTGGATATATTATTTACAACCAACAGCTCCAGCAGCCCATCGCTGAGGTCGGCTCTAGGACAGCTCTCAAATCCACCACCGCAGAATCCACCATTACCAACTGTTGTGAGCAGCAGTGGTCCATCATGAACAAGCTCTCCATCAGCAGTAATCTTAAGGTCCTCGCCTTTCTTAAGTGCCAGGCACTGTGTTACTGCCAAGATATATGAACCTGTTCCGGATACACCTGGAAGAGTCTTAAGCTCATGAGCTCTGATACAAGCATTTCCATCAAATCCAATATTGATGCCGTTATCGCAGATATGGCTAACGTCCTTGCCATTCTCTTCCCAAGTCATCTTGATTAAGTCAATCTTCTTAACAGGAGCATCGATGTGTGCGGAAAGATTTTTGTACTTCACACCTTCATTAAGACCACCACCGAGAGCTCTGGCAAAGTCATTACCACTTCCTACAGGAACAACTGCAAGCACTGCATTGTTGTGTCCATAAACACCATTAACAACCTCATGAATAGTTCCGTCTCCGCCACATGCGAATACAGTAACCTTGTCTTCGGTTTCTTTTAGAATCTGATCAGCCAGAACAGTAGCGTCCTTCTCTCCTCTTGTATAGTAAATCTTAATATCCTTATCCGGATGCGCTTTCATCAACTGTTCGATGCGAGGCACGAGCTCTTTCTTATTCTTGCCCTGTCCAGATGCTGGATTAACGATAAATACATACTTCATTAATTTGCTCCTTTATAGATAACCACCATTGCTGTCATAGATTGCCTTAGGTATGCAACCCAGATAATCCAGTGATACTAATTTGTATTGAATGCCTCTGTGCAAACCCTTGATTCCTGCTCCAAATGCTACCGGTCCATGCAGATGTCCGTATACGCATAACTTCACGCCGTAGTCCTCGAGTAATGCGGTAAGCTCTGTTGATTTGCCCGAGATATCGCTTGGTGGATAATGAAGTGCTACGACCAAATCGGCATCTGGTGCGAGTGACTTAGCGGCGTCAAGGCCGAGTTTTAATCTCTGCAGCTCGCGACGGTATATCTTCTCATCGTGCTCGCTATACTCATCTGAGCCAGGATAAGGCCAACCTCTTGTTGCACATACGACAATATTCTCCGACTCCACATAGTAGCAATCGTTCTGGAGGAATACGACGTCATCGTACAGTGAATTCAGATAATTGATGCGACTCCACCACAGATCATGATTGCCTTTGGAAATCAGCTTGGTACCCGGCAGTTCATGGATCCACTTGATGTCGGTCAACGCCTCTTCAAGACGAAGTCCCCAAGAAATGTCCCCAGGTATCAGCACAATATCTTCATCAGATACTCGCTCAATCCAGGCAGCCTTAAGACGTTCCACGTGGTTCTCCCAACCAACGCCGAACATATCCATAGGCTTATCCACGCGTTCATCAAACGCGAGATGTAAATCTGCAATTGCGAATATCTTCATTCTTTCCTCTACTTCAGCAAATTATCTATTGGGCTTTCCGGCTCATCGAGAACCATAACATCCCTGAGTTTGCGATTAATCGCATTAGTTCTTGTTGTCTCGAGCTTCTCGAGTTCCTGATCCGCGAGGCGGATTTTGTCACGAGCCTTGTCGAGAACATCGGCAAAGTTAGCAAATTCCTTCTTAACCTCAGCCAGAGTCTTCCATACCTCGCTGGACTTCTTCTCAATAGCCAGAGTATTGAATCCCATCTGAAGGCTGTTAAGGAGCGCCGCCATTGTAGTTGGACCGGCGATTGTAACTTTGTATTCTCTCTGAAGTTCCTCTACCATTCCCATATTAACGGCCTCAGCATAGAGTCCTTCGAATGGCAGGAACATGATACCAAAATCTGTTGTATCAGGCGGCGCGATATACTTGGTCTGAATATCCTTGGCTTCTGTTTTGAGACGAGTTCTAAGTGCTGTCTTGGCCTTGGCAATCAGGTCCTTGTCAGCTGTCTCATATGCATCCATTACAGCTGCATAAGCCTCTCCCGGGAACTTAGAGTCGATAGGAAGATAAACGATATCCTCTCCATCTCCTGGAAGTCTGATAGCAAACTCAACGCGATTGGTGCTTCCCTTAACAGTAGCAACATTCTCGTCATACTGTTCGTGATTCAGTATCTGTTCAAGAATGGCAGCAAGCTGAACCTCACCCAGAATTCCACGAGTCTTAACATTGGACAGAATCTTCTTCAGATCTCCAACGCTACCAGCAACTGACTGCATCTCGCCGAGGCTCTTGTATACCTCGCCCAATTTGTCGTCCAAAGTCTGGCGCATTGTGTCCATCTGAGTGTTATTCTCATTTCTCATGCGGGCAAAACTCTCTTCGAGAGCCTTGAGTCTTGTATCCTGAGCATCACTCATTGCCTTCTGGTTGGTCGCAACAAGGTCGCCATAAGCCTTGAAGTATGAGTCCAGCTTGGCATTGTTCTGATCAAGCTTACTTGACTGCTGCTCCATCTTAGTAAGAGCATACTTGGTGCGTGCCAATGACAGCAGTCCAATTAACAGTGTTGCCAGCAGAACAACTCCGCCTACTATTACGATGATAAGTGTTGTCTTATCCATAAATCTCCTCTTAGTTCAGTTTGTCATCTACGAATTTGAAAATTGCATCGGTATTCTCGAGAACAATCTGAGTGAATCCATCCTTGTTGACCAGATATCTTGCCAGCTTGCCCTGCTGCAGATCAGCAAGGTCATTTGCAAGAATGTAATCCATATCGTTCTTATTGCACAGAGCTGTTGCAACATCGAAGAGTTCACCCTTCTCTACATTATCCAGAAGTTTGCAGCCAATCAGCAGAGTCTTAGGATACCAGAATCTCAGCTTGCTGATAATCTTAGTAGTCAGTCCCAGCTTAACTGTCAGGTTCTTCTGATAGCTTGAGATCTTGCTGGAGTTATCAATCTTGCATTTAGGGTCTTCCATGATTCTAAGGATGTCCTCAGCACTCTTAATCTTAGGCAGAGCCTTATAAATCTCATCTGCCATATCTTCCAGCAGGAAAGTGAAATCTCCCTTATAATCGCCAACAGCAGCCGCATGGATGATAGCATCGGTATCATCTAATCTAGCCTCATTCTCCAGCGCTGCGAGCATATCTTCGGTATTCTCAACGCGAACAATTCTTAAGTTGTCGCGTGGCTCCATCTTAACCATATTGTTCAGGATGGCTACCACTTCATATCCATGGCTAGCAAAAGTCTCAGCAAGAGCCACGCTAGTACCTCCTGTTGACATATTAGTAATCTTCATGACCTCATCGATTCTCTCGTTGGTAGGTCCCCCTGTGATGATAATCTTCTTCATTTTACTATCTCCTTAATTACGTAGCCCGCGAGCTCCAGTCCCATAGCACCAGGGACGTATGGCATGCTGCCCAGTTCTCCATCTCTTGGAATAGGTTTCTCTTCTGAGAAAACAACTGGCAGGTGCTCAATACCTTCTGCTCTAAGTCTTTTTCTCATTACTTTAGCGAGCGGGCACATATTAGTTTTGCTGATATCTGCTGCTTTGAAATAGGTCTCAAACTTTCCAGCAGCCCCCATAGCCGAAATGATGTTCACTCCAGCTGCCTGTGCATTCTTGATAAGCGCTACCTTAGCATCTACATCATCTATTGCATCAATAATCCAATCGTATGATGATATGTCCAGATTTTTATCCGGATAGAAAGCAGCCATTCCGCTAGCATTACACTCCGGATTGATGTCCTTAATGCGCTCGGCCATTACAAGAGCTTTGTTCTTGCCGATGGTGGATGCCAGAGCTACGAGTTGGCGGTTGAGGTTGCTGGCAGCAACCTGGTCACCGTCCATGACGGTGACGGTTCCTACGCCGGCACGGGATATTGCTTCGGCAGCGTAGGAACCCACGCCGCCAACGCCGACGATTAGCACCTTCGCCTCCTTTAGCTTGGCCATCCCTGCCTCGCCTACCATCTGAATTGTTCTAGCATCTCTGTTTTCCATTATTATCTCACTTAGCTTAATTTACTATTGTCCCACCTACGCATCTCATCGAGCACGCGATAGATGTCATCACGCTTGAATCCACGGGATTCGAGTTTACGAGCCACCTTGGCTATGAGCTTATCATCTACTTCAGTGAACTCTTCCTTGCGAGCTACCTCTAGAGCGAGCTCGTACTCGTCGATCTTATTCTCATAGAGGTAATCTTCGAGTGCAAACTTAACAGTCTGCTTATCTACGCCCTTTTCCTCCAGCTCTCGCATTGCACGAAAGCTACCGCGGTGTTTTTCCGTATTATATTCATAGTATCTGACTGCATAAGCATAGTCATCCAGGTACTTCAGCCCGATGAGATCATTAATAGTTTCCTCAATCTCATTTTCGCTGAATTCCTTCTCCTTGAGATGCTTTCTCATCTCCTCAACCGTTCTCATGCGGTTGGACAGATATGATGCTGCAACCTCCATCGCAGTCTTCTTTGCTTTGCTTTTCTCTTTATCTGCCATACTACAGTTCTATTATCTTAATCTCGTCTATTGTCTTGGCGCACACAGCTGCATGATCAATGCCAGGAATACTAATATCCTTCAGCTGCCATGTCACACCCTCGTATTCAACTTCATCAGCCAAAGTACTAGGCAAGCCTGAATCTATAATTCCTGTTCCCGCTGCTTTGACCATTGCCTCGCGTCTTGTCCAGATGCGGAAGAATGCATCTTCATCTTCAGCAACAACTGCTGACTCATCAGGATGATACCAACGCTTGGCAATCTTTAATTCATCAGCTGTTCTCTCAAACTGGATATCCAATCCACATTCTTCATCGGCTACCAAGACCGCCCAGCTTCCCTCACTGTGGGATATCGAGAAATACCTGCCGCCAGGAATAAATGGTTTGCCGGCCTCGCTTTTTGTTAGTCCCCCAATACTACCGAGAACCTTTTCCAGCAGCTTGTGACTATCATTCCTATTCTTGAAACTGTTTGTATAGTATAATTCCAAAATCTTATTTCTTCAGTTCCTTAACCGCACGTTTCAGCATTGCCTTGTCTTCATGTGCATCCTTCATCACGATATCCGGCTCAATTCCGACTTCATTAATCTTCTTACCGCTCGGCCTGAAGAACTCCTCAATTGTTATCTTAAGAGCAGAGCCGTCCTTGAACCTTCTAGTCATCTGTGTAACGCCTTTGCCATAAGTAGTGCAACCTATCAATTTGCCGCCTTTATTATCCTTGACGGCTCCGGCTACCATCTCGCTGGCACTTGCAGAAAACTCATCTACCAAGAGAACGTACTCGATGCCAAGCGTACTCGCATCAGACTTCTTAACAGTCTTCTCTCCCTTGGCGTTAACATATGACAACATCTCGCACTCCGGCAGTAGCATGTCCGCTATCTCATATGCCGCATCTGTCGAGCCGCCTCCATTCTCTCTTAGGTCAATGATGATTTTGTTATAATCAGCATTCTTAAGATCCTTAACTGCCAGTCTAAATTCCTTGGCAGTGCCCTGCTTGAATCCACTAATTGCAATGTATCCAATGTGTTGTTTAGGATATAGCTCTTTATATTCAACTGACTTGTTGATGACCTTGCCACGATTCATCACAAAGTCTTTCTTCTTACCATCCCTCTTGATAGTGAGCTTCACTTCAGTTCCATTCTCACCGGCAATTCTGTTAGTAGCATCATCAACACCATCAACCTCGACACCATCAACAGCCACAATTATATCGCCAATCTTGAGGCCTGCTTCCTCAGCAGGAGCATCAGCCGTCACATCGCCAATAATGACTTTGCCGTTCTTCTCGCCTACCGAAATACCAATACCAACATACGACTTAGCATATTTCTTCTGGAATTGCTCGTATTCCTCAGCAGTATAGTACTCCGCATATGGATCATCGAGGCCCGCAACAACTCTCTTCAGCACCTTGTCCGTAATCTTCTGAGGATCATAATCTGCAAGAGCCTCTTCGTCAATCATAGTGATAAGCTCATAATACTTACCGTATGCTTTGTCGAGACCTTGGTAATACTCGTTCTGAGATGGAGTTAGCAGTCTGCCACCAGTGAGCAATAGTCCTCCCACGAGCAGCACTATGCCCACCAATATTCCAACTATGAAAGGTCTATACTTCTTCATAATGTTCCTACCGGCAGCACATAGCTAACCACTAGCTGAACCCTGCTGGTATCTCTCCAGTTATTAATCTCTACATTTGCGAGAACATCTACCGGTTCTCCAGACTCTGCCAAAGCGTGCATCTTCTCTGCGTCGTGGAACAGTAGACAATCGATCAGCTTGCCCTCGCTGTTACTTATCTGGAACTTCGCGTATCTATTATCGTTCTTTAGATATCTCCAGTTATTCATCTGTACTCCTCTTATCAGGAATACAGGAGTTTCATTGTTCTTTCCACATGGTTCCAGCAGTTCAACTGCATTCGCCAGTTCCATTGTAATCTCATCTGCTGTTATCTCAGCATCATATTTATACTCAACATCCAGAATATGTGAGTCGGCCTTAAGCATCTCAGCAATATCCGCATTGAGATTAGTTCTCAGCATCTCAATCTTAGTTTCGCTGATAGTAAATCCACAGGCAGCCTCATGACCACCGAATGAAATGAACTCTTCCCTATACTTGTCCAACATCTCGAAGAGATTAACTGTTCCAATGGATCTACCTGTTCCCTTATAGAACTCGCCATTCTTGCTGATTACAACAACCGGTCTATTGATGGTCTCTCGAACTTTACCGGCAACAATACCGAGTACGCCCTCATGTGAGTCGTTGATCTCAAGGATAACAAAATCACCTCTCGCCATCTCCTCATCCAGAATTTTAAGACCTTTCTCGTATGCAGTATCCTGGAGTGAGCGACGCTCCTGATTGGCTTCAATCAGAAGATTGCAGTATTTCTCAATTTCATCAGGGTCTTCAGCAAGGAACAATTTAACTCCGAGCGTCGCGTCGCCAAGTCTTCCTGATGCATTAATCTTAGGTGCAATACCGAATGAAATATCTGAAGCCTTAAGTGTCTTGTAGTCAAGTCCTGAAAGTTCGATGAGTCTTCTAAGACCCTTATTCTTGCATCCAAGATGAATGAATCTAAGACCGCACTTAACGATGGTTCTGTTTTCTCCAAGCAGAGACATAATATCTGCAATAGTTCCGATAGTAACCAACTCAAGAATCTCAGCCATAATGCTCTTCGGAATCTCGCGTTCTCTCGCGATAGCAAGTGCCACTTTGTAGGCAACGCCAACGCCGGCGAGCTCTGCGAACGGATACTGATCCTCAGGAAGCCATGGGTTGATGATAACACCCTCAGCTCTAATGTCCGAAACATTATGATGATCTGTTACGAGAGTCTCAATGCCCAGTGAATGTGCATATGCTGTTTCTTCCTTACTAACAGAACCGCAGTCGACTGTAACGATGAATTCGCCGCCATCTTCATTAATTCTATCAATTGATTCGGTGTGGAGGCCGTAGCCCTCATCCAATCTTGAAGGAATGTAATATGTGACATTATCAGTTAGAGAACCAATGACCTTCATAAGAAGAGATGTAGACGTGATTCCGTCAACATCATAGTCACCATAAATTACAATCTTCTTGCCATCATCAATCGCACTAAGCAGCAAATCCACTCCTTCTCTCATATACTTGAGTCGGAATGGATCATATGCAAGACGAGGTGTAGGAGAGAAGAACTCCTCATAGTCTTTCTCTCCTATGCCTCTCGATCTCAATATTTCAATTATTGCTGATGGCAATTCCTTATACATTAACGCCCCTAATACAATGAATATGGATTGATGGCTGAGCCATTCTTAAATACTGTAAAGTGGAGGTGTGGTCCTGTTGAGTTACCAGTGCTACCTGTATAACCGAGGACTGTACCTCTTGTAACGAACTGTCCTGATCTGCAGGAAATCTTGCTAAGATGTCCATACAGAGCAGAGATTCCATTACCACAAGTGATTACTACGCAGTTACCGTATCCGCCATACCACTCAGCTCTTGTAACCATCGCATCTGCGATAGCATAAATAGGACATCCTGTTGATGCTGTAATATCCAAGCCATCATGGAATTCCTTGCCGTGGAATGGGCAAATTCTCCAACCATATCCGTCAGAAATATTGGATGTAGTTGTAGGCCAAGCGTAATTCTTAGTGTTAATCTTACCGCCGTTTCTCTTGATTAAATCTTCTGCGGCGCCGCCGTTAGCGGCAGCTTCTGCAGCGAGAGCCTGGGATTCAGCTAAGAGCTGTTCTTCCTTTCTCTTCCACTCGTCAGCTTCCTTCTGGAATTTCTTCTTAAGTTCTGCGGTATACTCCTTGTCTGCCTCGAGCTGAACTTCCTGATCCTCGAGCTTGTTCTCGAGTTTCTTAAGTTTCTTGTGCTCTTTCTCGAGACCTCTCAGCATATCCTGATCGCTCTCTAAGATTTTCTGTACCATATTAAGATTGGAAATCAGTTCAGGAATTCCCTCTGAGGACAAGATTACGTCAATGTATCCAACGTTACCGGTCTTATCCATTGCAACAAGTCTATCGCCGAGGTCCTCTTCCTGCTGGTTGATTTCCTTTTTCTTCTTCTTGATATCCTTGCCAGTCTTCTCAATCTTTACCTGAGTTGCCTCAATCTCCGCCTGCAGCTCATGCATCTTTTCTTCAGCGTCCTTAAATTTAGCTGTAGCTGCAGCCGCTTTCTTCGCAGCTTCCTTAGCGTCCTTCATTTTGGAGGCAGCAGTTGCCTTACCGAATGATACGCAAAATGAAGTCGCAAGCAAAGCGATGATCATAATGGCAGTGATTAAAATGTTAAATTTGCGATTGCGCATATAATCTCCTTACTTTCTGAGGAATCTTGCTATGGAAATGAAACTTCCGATAATACCAATTCCAACTCCCAATCCCGCAAATGTTGCGAGAATGAATCCAACCAAATCCATTGCTGGTACCAGTGATACCGATACAATCTTAGCAATGTCTGTTCCGAGAACTTCAATTATCTTGGTGTAGATGAAATATATCAGACCTGTTGAAATCAGCGCAGAGAACAGACCGATGAACATACCACTCAGTACGAATGGTGCACGTACAAAGCTATCTGTAGCTCCGAGGTATTTCATAATTCCGATTTCTTTGGCCTTGTTGAATACTGTCAGCTTGATAGTATTAGCGACGATGATAATTGATACGACTACGAGGAAGATCATGCATACCATTGAACCTACCTCGATGAAGTGTGTTACTTTGGCCAGTTTGTCAATTGTATCCTGGTAGAATACTACATCATCGACGCCTGTAATACTTGATGCCTGATTGGCAACGGTGCTAGCTGAATCCTTGTCATTTACATATACCATGAATGAATCCGGCAGAGGATTCGTCTTGAGGTTATCCAGCAGATAAGCATTATCGCCCCATCTTTCCTTCAGATTCTGGAGTGCCTGATCCTTGCTGACAAACTCCAGTGAATCAACGCCTGTGATTGCTTGAAGCTGCTGCTGAACTTCTTGATTGGCTACATCATCGTTCTTCTCGCCCATGTAGACCTGAATGACATTGTAGTCTTTCTCGATCTCCTGAGTGAACATGTTGACGTTAACGAATGCAACGAAGAACAGTCCCAAGATTAGCATCATTGCTGTCATTGCGGCGATAGTTGTGAAATACATTCCCTTGTTACGCCACATCTGTGAGAAGGACTCTTTAATGGAATAAGTAACTCTAGACATACTTTTCCACCTCCTCCAGATAGTCGAAGGAAAGACCTTCATCATATGAAGACAGATTGCCGTGTGAGAAGTTCTTAACTTCATCTTCCTGAATAAATCCGTAAGCGCCTTCCTCGTCTCTTACAATTCTGCCGTTCTCAATCGCAACTACCCTCTTGCCCATTCTATCTACGATGTCCTTAGCATGAGTTACCATTACGATTGTAGTTCCTCTTATATTAATCTGCTCGAGGAGCTTCATAATATCCATTGCTGTTACTGGGTCCAAGTTTCCAGTTGGCTCATCGCAAATCAAAACTCTAGGCTGATTAGCGATAGCTCTAGCGATACCAACACGCTGTTGCTCTCCTGCGGAAAGCTCGTGTGGATAGCGATCTGCTTTATCTGCAATGTCTACGAGATTAAGAACATAAGGAACTCTTTCAGCGATTTCCTTCTTGCTCTTGTGTACTACTTCCATAGCAAATGCTACGTTCTCGTATACAGTCTTCTTCTCCAGCAGTCTGAAGTCCTGGAACACCATTCCAATCTTCTGACGAAGATGCGGTATTTCTCTTCTCTTAAGATGTGTGATATCCTTGCCAGCAACAGTGATAGTACCGCTGTCTGGTTCAAGTTCCTTCAAGATAAGTCTAATGAAGGTTGTCTTGCCGGCACCACTTGGTCCTACTAGGAATACGAAATCTCCGCGATGAATGTGAACAGTCGCGTTATTGAGTCCCGTATTGCCGCCATAATTCTTGGTTACGTTATCAAATTCAATCATTATTATACCTTTCGTTCCACGAAGAGCGGAACACTTCAATATATACTTATACAGTATTCATTATACTACAATATATTGTGAATATCAAAAGAAAAAAGGGGCTAACAGTTACATAACTGTTAGCCCCTTTTTTATTAATCTTCTATACTAGCACTTTAGATAAGAAATCTTGTGTTCTTGGCTGCTGAGGGTTACCAATTACATCCTTAGGTGCACCCTCTTCAACGATGTATCCGCCATCCATGAAGATAACCTTGTCAGCTACTTCCTTAGCGAATCCCATCTCGTGAGTAACTACTATCATAGTCATTCCTTCGTTAGCCAGAGCCTTCATTACATCCAGTACCTCTCCTACCATCTCAGGGTCAAGAGCTGATGTTGGCTCATCGAACAGGATAACCTCCGGATCCATCGCCAGAGCTCTCGCAATAGCTACACGCTGCTGCTGGCCACCGGAAAGGTTGCGAGGGAATTCGTTCGCTTTGTCGGAAAGACCAACTCTCTTCAGGAGCTTGTGAGCCTTCTTCTCCGCTTCTTCCTGCTTAACACCCTTAACGTTCATAGGTCCGATTGTCAGGTTCTCAAGAACTGACTTGTGTGGGAAGAGGTTGAATGACTGGAATACCATTCCCATCTTAGTTCTAATCTTATCGATGTTCTCTTCTGTGATCAGCTCACCGTCGAGATAAATCTCGCCTGCAGTAGGCTTCTCGAGATGGTTGATGCAACGAATCATTGTTGATTTTCCAGAACCGGAAGGTCCGATAATGCACAGCACTTCGCCCTTTTCAACATCCTGGTCAATGCCCTTCAGAACTTCGAGGTCGCCAAAGCTCTTCTTTAATCCTTTTACTTCGATCATGCTCATTATCTTGCAGCCTCCTTCTTAGACATCTTTCTCTCATATCCGTTGATAATCTTGGACAGAGGAATTGTGAGAATCATATAAGCGATAGCTACACCGATATATGCAGGGAAAGTCTCGAAGGAACTTGAGTTCCAGAGCTGTCCGTGACGCAGGATTTCTACTACACCTACATAACCGAGTACTGATGTTTCCTTAATGAGAGTTACGAACTCGTTGCAGAATGCAGGCAGGATGATTCTGATTGCCTGTGGAATGATGATGAGTTTCATTGCCATACCCTTGCTCATTCCGAGTGATCTTGCAGCCTCCATCTGGCCCTTATCTACAGCCTGAATTCCTGATCTAATTACCTCAGACATATATGCAGCTGAGTTGCATCCACATACGATGATTGCAGGGATTACAAGGTCAGGCCATTTGAATCCAGAACCCATTGATTGGAGGAGCTGTGGCACACCATACGCCATAACCAGTGCCTGTACCAGCATTGGTGTTCCTCTTACTACATCTACATAAACCTTCGCAATATAGTGCAGAGGTTTGTTTGCTGATTGGTTGCAAAGTGCGACTACAAGACCGAATCCTGCACCGATGACGATTGCCACCAAGCTTACCCAAATTGTTGTTGGAATTCCCTGACATGCAATCAGAAAACCCTTTAAATATACAGCCATTAATTATCTCCTTACACGCAGACAATCGATGCCACATCGATGGCATCGATCATCAGCAGTTTTTGTTTATTTAACTATATCGAATGGAAGCCTATGTCTCTCCCCTTTTTCATACATTCTAGCTAAACCACTTAGCTACGAGTTCGTCGTATGTTCCATTCTCCTTGATGTTAGCTAATCCAGCGTTCAGCTTGTCGAGCAGCTCAGTGTTGCCCTTCTTTACAGCGAATGCATATTCTTCGTGATCGCCGAACTTCTCGCCTGCGAACTTAGCCTTGTCGCTATTGCTGTTGAGGTAAGCCTCTCCTACTGGCTTATCTACAATTACGCCCTGAACGTCGCCGTTCTGGAGCTGCAGGTAGCAGTCAGTCCACTGATTCAGAACTACGCCCTGTGCAATCTTTCCTTCTTCCTGAAGTGCCTGAACATAGTCACCACCAGTTGTTCCGAGCTGTGAAGCGAGCTTCATCTCTGAAGTTACAGCATCGATTCCAGCGAGGTCGCTGTCAGCCTTAACGAGGAGCATCAGATCTGACTCGAAGTAAGTTTCACCAAAGTCAGCCTTTTCCATTCTGTCACCAGACAGCTTGTTCATTCCGGCACAGATGATGTCGCCCTGATCTGACTGAAGTGCAGGAATCAGTGAATCGAACTCGAGGTTAACCCACTCAAGAGTGAGGCCCTGGTCCTCAGCAATTGCAGCCATCATGTCAACGTCGAATCCGATGATTTCCTCTGATCCATCTTCAGTTGACTCGAATGGTGCGAAAGTAGCTTCTGTAACAACCTTCAGTGCTTCAGCGCTCTCATCACTTGAACCACCGCAGGATGTCATTGCCAGTGTAAATGTTCCAATCATTGCTACGATAAGCAGCATTACTAACGATTTCTTCTTCATTGTTGTTCTCCTTAGTTACCTTAGTTAATAGCCTTTCGGCAAGTGTTTTCTTTTGACAATCAAGATAATACCACCCGCAATAACCGAATGCAACACTTTTTTGCAATTTTTTACATTTTTTTGCATATTTATACATTTGCTGTAATTCCCATTTCCTTGTAATTTAGGAAATCTTGCAAAATGCACGTGCATTCTTTGTGTATATTTTTTCACTTTCACCTAATCTTACTCACAGAACAAGGCACGAAGCACCCTTCTTATTTTATTAGAATCGATAATACCCTCTTCATTGTCCATAAACGCCCACAGATTCTGTCCCAATACATATCCCTCACTGAAGAATTCATCCAGCCTTGGATTGTTGTTCTCTCTATATTCAGCATCACTATACATTCCCATATACTCAATCGTGATAACTTCATGTGTCTTAGGGTGCAATACTGTAAAGTCTGGCCATCTCAATTTCCCGGCAATCTGCTTCGGCCATTCATAGACATAGGTCAGCCCCAATTCGTCCAAAGTATTTCCAACTATTATCTCACCTCGGGTCCTCATCATTTCGCCGCTTGCGGATCTCAATACCAGTCTGTCTGGGTAGGGTCTATATCGCTCTAATCTCTCACGTTCCGCAAGTCCCTCTCTACGCCACTTGCTTGCACTCGAATTCTTGAATAGACTTTGCCCCACATCCGGATTGCTCGAATACGCCTTGCCGGATTCTGCAACCACAGTTTCCGGATCAATCGACTTATACTTCTCAAGCGCATCCTCCAGTGCCTTTATATTCCCTGTGCAATTCTTTAGTGCCCGCTCCAGATAATGCCTCTCCTGTAAAGCTTTCACCGCAGGCCTTGTTGCATCGCCGATGTATTTCCGCTTCTCCTTCTTATTTTTCGTCTTGTCCGTTGATGTCAGATAATAATACAGCCTTCCCTTACTTGTTCGCACCGACAGATAGTATCCATCCCAACGCTCATATTTCTTCAGCTGATGCTCAATCTTCTTTTTCGTCTTTTGCTGGAATTCCAGATCCCGGCGCATCGCCTCTTCCGATGTGATAATCATATATGCCCTCCATTCATACTTCTTGAAGAATTATCATATTTGCCTCCTCTTTTGTTGCTCATGAACGCATACTATGATGTATAACAAATAAAAACAAACGATTCTAAACCGATATCCTACATTATTTAACCGAATTTCAAAAATACAATTCAGTACAAAATTTCAGTTAGTTCGGTTTCCTCCAAAACCGTCTCGACCAAACTAACTTTTTTGACTACTCGCAACCTTTACGACGCGCAGTTAGTTCGAACTCCGCATATCATAATGTTATCGAACTAACTGCGCGAAGGTAATCAGCGCCTGTGCGCAGTTTTGTGCTAAGAAAAGAAGAAAAGTTAGTTCGGATTGGCCCTCATACCGGCAGGCCGAACTAACTTCTCGTATCAAAATTATTTCAACTGAAAAAGGTGGTCTCAATGACCACCTTTAACCTAGTCGATAATGCTGTTTTTGAGCTTTCTTACTTCTGCAACGATGTCGTTTGCTGTAAGTCCATACTTCTCGAGGAGCTCAGCTGGCTTGCCGGACTCGCCGAATGTATCCTTAATTCCGATGACAGACATCCTAACAGGATAGTTCTGAGCAACAACCTCTGCAACGGCTGAACCGAGTCCGCCGATTACAGAATGTTCCTCTGCAGTAACGATGCATCCGCACTCCTTAGCAGCCTGAACGATAATATCTTTGTCGAGAGGCTTGATTGTGTGGATATCGATTACTCTTGCCTTGATATCTTCCTTGCTCAGAATCTCTGCTGCTTCGATAGCTGTGCTAACCATCAGTCCTGTTGCGATGATAGCAACGTCATTGCCCTTTCTTACAACACGGCCCTTGCCAAGTTCAAGGCAATCCGCTTCCTTCATTTCATATACCTGAGGCATTCCTGATCTAGAAAGTCTTGCATAAGCCGGACCGTTCATCTCGAAGAGCTGTCTCAGCAGTTCCTTAGCAGAATTAGCATCAGCTGGGCTGATTACTGTCATATCAGGGATAACTCTCATCAGAGCGATATCTTCAACTGTCTGGTGTGTAGCACCATCCTCACCTACTGTAAGGCCTGCATGTGTAGCGCATACCTTAACGTTAGCTTTGGTATGAGCAACAGAGTTACGAATAATCTCATATCCTCTTCCTGCTGCAAACATTGTGAATGAGCTGCACGCAACAACGTGACCGCTGTGAGCGATACCTGCTGCCTCTGCAATCATATCCTGTTCTGAAATGCCGCACTCAATGAATCTTTCAGGATAAGCTTTCTCAAATCCATCTGTCTTGTTGGAACCGGAGAGGTCTGCATTCATTACGATGAGATCCTTGCGCTTTGCACCGTATTCAACGAGGAATTCACCGTATGCTTCTCTTGTAGCCTTATTATTCTTTTCCATTATTCGTCACCTCCCAGTTCTTCGATTGCCTGAGCGAGCTGCTCATCATTAGGCGCTTTGCCATGCCATCCAGCAACGTCTTTCATGAATGATACGCCGTTGCCCTTGAATGTCTTAGCAACGATTACTGTTGGCTGTCCAACAGTCTTCTTAGCCTCATCAACAGCATCGAGCAGTGACTGCATATCGTGGCCATCACACATGATAGCCTTCCATCCGAATGCTTCGAATTTCTTATCAATTGGAGATACCTGGCATACATCATCAACTCTACCGTCAATCTGAAGGTTGTTCCAGTCAACGATTGCGATGAGGTTGTCAAGTTTGTATTTGGCAGCAGTCATAGCAGCTTCCCAGATGATACCTTCCTGGAGTTCTCCATCACCTGTGATTGCGTATACCTTAGACTTGTCGCCATCGATTCTGCCGGCATTAGCCATTCCTACTGCGGCAGCAAATCCCTGTCCGAGAGATCCTGTTGACATTTCAACGCCAGGGCAAACCATCATATTAGGATGTCCCTGCAGGCGTGTTCCGAGATGACGGAAAGTCAGCATTTCCTCTGGTGGGAAATATCCTCTCTCAGCGAGAGTCGCATAGAGCGCTGGACAAGCGTGGCCCTTGGACAGAACAAGTCTGTCTCTGCCTTCCATTCTAGGATTAGTTGGGTCAACGTTCATCTCGTTGAAATAAAGCGCAACCAGAATGTCGGTTACAGACAGCGAGCCACCCGGATGACCGGAGCCTGCTGAGTGGATGCCCTTCAGAGCATTTTTTCTGACTCTGCGAGCAATTTCATTGAGTTCAGCTACAGTTTTCAATTTAGTACCTCCAATTGTAATATGTTAAATATGTAAGAATATACCAGCCATCAGGAAGTAAGTTCCCAGTGCAAGCATATCCGTTATTGATGCCATCAGCGGTCCAGCCATCAGAGCTGGGTCGATACCGATTTTCTTAGCAATCATAGGCAGCATAGCGCCGATTAGTTTGGCAATCATGATAGCGATAATCATGGACAGGCATACCGTAACAGCTACCAAGAATGGTTCGTGTGTGATGAATACGATACGCGCTGTATTGATAACACTGAGACAGAGACCAACAGTAACGCTGACTCTTATCTCTTTCCACGCAACCTTGATGAAATCATCAAGTTCAATATCGCCAGTTGCCATACCACGAATTACCAATGTTGATGACTGTGTGCCGGAGTTACCAGCAGTACCCATCAACAGTGGCATATATGTTACCAGGCAAATCATATCTGACAGCGCATTCTCGAAACTCGAGATGATACCGCCAGTTACGAAATACGAGCACATCAAGAGTAACAGCCACGGGAATCTCGCTTTAACGTGCGACCACACGGACATATCCAGGTAGGATTTGTCATCGTTCGAAATGACACCGCCCATACGCTCGATATCTTCGGATGTCTCTTCTTCGATGACGTCCAGGATATCGTCGACTGTTACGATACCGACAAGTCTTCCTTCATTATCTACAACAGGAATTGCCAGATAACCATAACGATTGAACAGGTCCATTACTTCCTCCTGGTCCTCATCAACGTTCACGCACAGAGGATCGTCATGCATGATGTCGGATACCAGTAGGTTGTCGTCACAGATGACCAAAGCCCTAAGTGATACTACTCCTATGAGTTTGCGGCCACGGTCGATTACGTAGCATGAGTATATAGTCTCGGAGTCGAGACCAACTTCTTTAATGTGGTCGAGAGCCTCTCTAACCGTCCAGCTCTTGGTAAGATTGATGTAGTCCGGAGTCATCAGTGATCCGGCCGTATCATCCTTGTATTTAAGGAACTGATTTATCTTCTTACGCTCAGCCTTAGTTGTTTTGGAAAGGATCTTATCGACCACGTTCGCGGGCAGTTCCTCCAACACGTCGATCATATCGTCGAAGTCAAGTTCATCGATGATGAATTCGATTTCGGGATCAGTGATCATATTGATTACGTCGACCTGGTAGTCGACATCCAGATATGAGAACACTTCAACGCTGACGTCCTTAGGCAAAGTACGGAACAGAATAACTACCTTCTGTAGATCGTACTCACGGCGCACGTCGTCCAGCATTTCAGAGATCTCGACTTCATCGTGTTTTAGGAGCTCATCTCTGCATTGGAAATATTTCTTTTCTTCAATCAGCTCTAAGATCTTTTCCAAGGACTCATCATAAGCCTGGTCCATTTCTTCAGCAGTGCTGGTTAAGTTTAAATTTTCCATTGGTCTCTCCTCCTTTCCTTTATTATTCTGTGCGGCTGATGGTCACTTCCCCGCCGCACAATAAACATAAACGATAGTTATCGTTCCGTCATTAGGCTCTAACCTAACATGTTTATTATCTCGTTTTCTGTTATGACTTTAACGCCGAGTTCGCGAGCCATCTTATTCTTAGATGAACCGCTGTCCGGGTTGTTGGTGATGAGATAGTCTGTCTTGGCAGATACCTGTGAAGCTACCTTACCGCCTTCCATTTCGATTGCCGTCTTAAGATCTTTGCGGCTCGCGAAGAATTCGAGGTCGCCAGTTACTACGAATGTGAGTCCGTCAAGCTTGGTTCCAGCGAGTTCGAAAGTTTCATCCATCTCAAGTTCATTAATTATCTCATGAACGATTCTTCTCTTCTCAGGATTTGCGAAGAACTCTGTATAGTCACGAGTCATTACATCACCAATGCCGTCGATTGAGAGAAGCTCTTCCTCAGTAAGACGCATGATTGTGTCCCAGCTGTTACGGCACTCGCGCGCAATATATCTTGCAGTATTAACACCGATGCCAGGGATGCCTAGGCCATAGAGCAGACGCTCAGGTGTTGTCCTTCTTGATCTGTTAACTGCAGCAACGAGGTTGTTAAATGACTTCTCGCCAAAACCTTCCATTGCTACTATCTCGTCCTTGTGCTGATTAATCTCGAAGAGATCCGGCAAGTCGCGAATGATACCCGCTCCAATCAGCTTGAGAATGCCGGCCTCGGAGAGGCCTTCGATATTGAGTGCATCGCGGGATACGAAGAGGTCAAACTTCTTAACATGCTTGGCGATGCAATCCTGATTCAGGCAATGCAGAGTCTTAGTTCCGTCTTCGTCACGAATCTCAGTTGGTCCACCGCAGACCGGACATCTGTCAGGAATAACAAGATTGCCTGATTTGGTATTGTTGTGAGATACCTGTGGAATGATCATGTTAGCCTTATAAACAACGACTGTGTCGCCAATGCCCAGCTGCAGATCTTCCATAATATTAATGTTGTGAACGCTAGCTCTTGATACAGTAGTTCCCTCGAGTTCAACCGGGTCGAAAATAGCTACAGGGTTCAGCAGACCTGTACGGCTAGGACTCCACTCAATTTCTCTGAGGATAGTCTCAGCATTCTGGTCTCTCCACTTGAAAGCAATCGCGTTCTTAGGATACTTGGCAGTTGCACCAAGTGATGCGCCATATACAGTATCCTCTAATGTCAGTACCATTCCATCTACCGGAACATCGTACTTAAATACTTCTTCACTGAAGTAATCCAGAGCATCGAATAATGTATCCGGATTAACCTTCTTGTACATTACAACTTCAAATCCCTGTTCCTTCATCCAGTTCATCTCGTATTCGAGGCTTCCGTGAAGGTCCTCGCCCTCAGCACTAACCAGAGTGAATGGGATGATTGAAACGCTACGGTCTTTAGTTACATTAGGATCGAGCTGACGAATACTTCCTGAGCAGAGGTTACGAGGGTTCTTGTACTTAGCATCAGCATCGTCGATTTCCTCGTTGATGCGTTCGAAGTCTGAATACTTGATAACAGCCTCACCTCTGATGATGCACTTGCCCTTGAATGGAATCTCCTGTGGAACATTCTTGCACATTCTAGCATTGTCAGTAATAAGTTCTCCCTGAACTCCATTACCACGAGTTACAGCCTGTTGCAGTTTTCCGCCCTCATAAGTCAGGACAACAGTAATACCATCGAGCTTCCATGAGAGCAGAGCCTCATGATTGCCGAGCCACGCCTTGAGTTCGTCGCGGTCCTTGGTTTTGTTCATTGAGAGCATCTTCTTCTCATGAGTAATCTTAGGAAGTCCAGATGTTGTCTCAATACCGACGTTCTGTGATGGTGAATCCTCGCTGACGTAGCCTGTCTCCTCCTCGAGTGCGAGCAGCTCATCGTAAGCCGCATCGTACTCATAGTTGGTCATAATCTCGCTCGCATCATCGTAGTACGCGCGGGACGCCTCGTTAAGGAGATTAATGAGTTCGTCTATTCTTGCAATTTTCTGTTCCTTAGTCATAGCCATAGTACACCTCGTGCTATTTATCAACTTTCTCCATCTTTACGAATCCCTTGCCGAGCTTCTTCTGTCCAACGCTATCGAACATGATTGTCATAGTCTTAGCGTCCTGTTCAATCAGCATGCCCTCGCCGAATTTAGGATGGCGGAGAGTGTCGCCAATTTGGAAATCTTCAACAATCTTCTGCTTGGTCTCGGCAGTCGAGCGAACCAGACTATCCGAATAGTTCGCATGCGTCAGCTTGACGCCGAATGGTTTATCTGCCGGAGCTCCTGAATATCCATCGAAGTTGCCATTGAGGCCGCTACCCCAAAATCTATCTCCGAGGTATCCGCCCTCGCCGAAGGTGCCGCCACTCTTGGCTTTGCGTTCCTTCATGGTGTCATCGCCGTCGAGATATTGTTTGTCCATTTCGTCCAGGAATATTGATTCATTCTGGAAGTCTGTCTTACCGTAGAGGGTACGCATCTGCGCACCTGTCAGGTAGAGTTTCTTCATAGCTCTTGTGATGCCTACGTAGCAGAGTCTACGCTCTTCTTCCATCTTGGCATCGCTCTCGAAAGCCATAGCTCCAGGGAAGACTGTTGTCTCCATTCCTGGAATAAATACGATTGGGAATTCAAGTCCCTTGGCCGAATGCAGAGTCATCAGAACTACCGCATCCTCATCAGCATTATGATTGTCGATATCCGACATCAAGGTAATGCGCTCGAGGAAAGTTCCGAGGATAGTCGGTTCGCTGGTACCGGCGGAGCCGCCGAGGATCGCGTCGCGTTCCTCGCGGATTTCATCCATGAAATCCTCCAGCGAACCGTCATCAACGCCTTTTTCGAATTCGCCGATGACAGATTTGAATTCCATTATGTTCTCGATACGGCCGTCAGCCTCAACAGTATTAGCGGCTTCGAGGGCTGCCAGATAACCGGATCGTCTTAATACGTTGTCATAGATTGCGGAGATTGTTAGGTTCTCCTGCTCGGCTCTGATATCCTCAATCATCTCTATGAGTTGTTTAATAGCATCACGAGACTTATTGCCAAGCACAGCCTGCAGTTCTTCCTGGCAGAGCGCCTGGAACAGGCTGTAATTGTAGCTACGCGCATAGCCCTCAATAGCGGATAGAGTCTTCGCTCCGATTCCCCTCTTAGGCTCATTGATGATACGCAGCATCGATACATCGTCGTTAGGATTCTCAATCAGACGGAGATAAGCCATAACATCTTTAATCTCTTTGCGGTCGTAGAATCTCAGTCCCGCCAACACTCTATACGGAATGCCTCTGAATGAGAACTTCTCTTCGAACGGTCTTGACTGAGCATTCTTACGATACAGCACTGCCATATCGCTGTACTTGTATCCCTTATCTCGCCATGCCTCAATCTCGCTGCCGATGTACCAAGCTTCCTGTTTCTCATTCTCCAGACGCTTGTATGTGATCTTCTCACCGTCCGGATGCTCAGTCCACAGGGCTTTCTCTTTACGGCTGGCATTATTCTTAATAACTGAATTAGCCAGATTCAGGATATTTGCATCAGATCTGTAATTCTGTTCCAGTCTGATTGTATATACATTCTTAAAGTCATGCTCGAAGTCCAGAATGTTTCTGATATCTGCACCTCTCCACTGATAGATGCACTGGTCATCGTCGCCGACAACACAGAGATTGCCGTGACGGCTAGCCAGCATCCTAATTAGTTTGTACTGGAGATAGTTAGTATCCTGGTACTCATCGACCATGATATATTTAAATCTATTTGAGTAGTACTCGAGGGCCTCAGGCGACTGTTCGAGGAGCTTAACGCCGTTCCATAGTAGGTCGTCAAAATCCATAGCATTGTTAGCCATCAGCAGTTCCTGATACTTCGCATACACGCGACGCAGCGCAATGTCGAGCATTTGCTCAGGGCCTTCTTCGTTTTCTTTGGCCTTGGAGATAGCTCCGATAGCAGCCGCAACCGGATACTGCTTCTCGTCGACCTCGAGTTCCTTGTAAACCTTCTTAATCAGAGACTTCTTGTCAGTCTCATCGTAAACAGTGAAACCACTCTTGTAACCAATCTTGTCTGCAGAGTATCTCAACATTCTGAGACACAGTGCGTGGAAAGTCATAATCCACATGCCCTGAGTGTCGTCTACCAACTTCTGAACACGTTCTCTCATCTCGTTCGCAGCCTTGTTTGTAAATGTTACCGCAAGGATGTTATGTGGGTCAGTTCCCATCTCAACAAGATGGGCCATACGATGAGTCATAGTTGCTGTTTTGCCCGATCCAGCTCCCGCCAGAATCAATACCGGACCCTCTGTATGCTCAACAGCCTTATTCTGTTCTCTGTTCAAGTTCTTATAAGCCATAGTTAGTGTTATTTTACCACAAAAATAAGAGTCGGTCTTCATTTCCCGACTCTTATTTATTAAAATTTTTTTACTCGTAATAGCTATCTGCAATCATCAACCAAGCCATAGTCACCTCAAGTCCATGAGGGAATATCAGTTTATTGATGTTGCTCTTGCTACCTTCTTCATATAGGACGCTTGCCAGAATCTGCTGATCAGACGCAAGATCCTTATCGAGAAGCTTAAGAACTGTCTCAAGTCCGCCTCCGATAGTCTTCTTAAATGAAGAATTAGCATTAAGTCCACTTGCGAATGCATTTACTACAGCCTTGTACTCCTTCTTGCTCATAGTGAGCTTGATTGAAGGATCAAGCACTTTGGAAATAACCCTTCTTCCTTCTTTAGTCTTGAAGCAATTAAGGAGAGAAGCAACAACCTGATCCTGAACAGCCTCTTTCGCGCTATCGTTCTTACTTGTATACCACTTCATAATACCCATGAAGGACTTTTCAACTGTGGTACCGTTAACAGACTTCACGTTTGCTGAACGAGTTGAATTGTAGGCTTTACGAGAAGGAATAGTGGCTTTGAGCTTCTTGAGAAGCAGTGTCCAGAATTCTCCGGTTTCTGCCGTATATTGCTTGACGATTGGAAACTTTCCTTCTTGAATATCGGATAACTTTTGAGCTTCGTCAATTCCCAGTTTGCCTACCAACACCATTCTCTTTATCTCAGATTCAGATAATTCCGAAATAGGCAGCTTGGAAACCTTAAGAAGTACCGATGTATCCATCTTAGCCCAAGCAAAGTCCCTAGGTGATTCATACAATGATGAAACATTTTCTTTAACCACATATTTCTGAAGCATTGACTTCATCTGCGATTCATTGCTCAGATCACCGATTTTGGCATCAACTTTTCCTGCTGTTCCAAATCCCATATATGAAGGCAGTACCAGAGTAACGCCATCATAAGCATTCCTTATATGATGAATATTCGCTTTCTTTCCGTTGCCCTTATTGGTCATCGGACCCTCGAAGCAGTATCCATACACTTTGGCCTTGCCATAAGTCTTGGTAAGTGATTCAGCTGCCAAGTCAGCAACGGCAGCACCGCGGCTGTATCCTACAACCCACAGTTTAACCTTCTTAGTTTTAAGCGACTTAATATATGCATTTATGTATTTACATACAGTTGAAGCCGCTGATGAATAGCCCTTAGCATCTCCGCTCTTTCCTGCATTGAAGTTATCAACCCATTCACTCTCATAATGTGAACCTCTTATTACAACCGGAATTAAGATTGTACCATTTGCAAGCTCCTTCTTAGCGTATGAGAATGCAATGTTTTCCTTCTTAGCATCCTTGGTACTGTAATTTGATTTAACACCGTCAAATCCCATATTGCTGAGCAAAGAGTTAATATCTTTCTCATAGCCAGCAGCAAGGCACAGTCCCATAGAAGTCGTTGCCAGATGCTCATCATATTTAGAACTTGATCCAGCAAACATATCATCTGAGTAGTAAATTGTAGTATGCTCTGTTACCGTGTCATCAAGATCGAACATATAATCAACAGTATATGCCTTAATCTCCGATGCCTGCACCTCTTCTGCAAATACAAACGAAGTGGACAGTACCATCAGCATTGCTATGATGATTGCTATTATTCTGCTATTTCTTTTCATTTCTATATCTCCCATAATTCATGAAACATATGTCGTAACAATATTACCATAAATGAGAAATAAAAAGAAACGGTTCACCGAAGTGAACCGTTTCGCATAGTTAATGTTTCGAGTTATCTAATCTAAAGATTAAACAAGACCCTGAGCCATCATAGCTGCTGCAACTCTTTCGAATCCAGCGATGTTAGCACCCTGAACGAGAGCGTTCTTGCTTCCGAAGTACTTCTCACCAGCGTTAGCACAAGCGCTGTAGATGTTCTTCATGATCTGGTGAAGCTGTGCATAAACGTCTTCATGCTGGAATACAGTGTGTCCGCTGTTCTGTCCCATCTCGATGCATGAGCAAGCAACGCCACCAGCGTTAGCTGCCTTAGCAGGACCTACTGCTACGCAGTTGTCCATGAGGAACTTAAGAGCGTCATTAGTTGTAGGCATGTTAGCGCCTTCGCAATAGAACTTGCATCCGCCATCAACGATAGCCTGAGCGTGCTCCATGTGAACGTCATTCTGCATTGCGCAAGGGATGAACAGGTCAACCTTGATGCCAGCATCCTGCTGTACAGTCCAAGGCTTCTTGCCTGCGAAGAACTTAGCGTTAGGGAACTTCTCAACGTAAGGTGCGCAGATGTTCTTTCCGGATGATCTGAGCTCGAGGAGTGTAGCAACCTTCTCGTCAGTGCTGATTCCGTCTGGATCGTAGATGTATCCGTCTGGTCCGGAGATAGTAACCAGCTTAGCGCCCAGTCTCTGGAGCTGCCATGCAGTACCCCAAGATACGTTACCGAATCCGGAGATAGCAACAGTCTTTCCAGCGAGCTCTTCGCCGTTAGCCTTCAGCATTTCCTCAGCATACCATACGATACCGAATCCTGTAGCTTCTGTTCTTCCGAGCAGTCCGCCGTAAGGGATTCCCTTACCAGTGAGAACTCCACCGTCAAATCTGTCAGTGATTCTCTTGTACTGTCCGAACAGGTAACCAATTTCTCTAGCGCCAACACCGAGGTCTCCAGCAGGAACGTCAGTGTAAGGTCCGATATGTCTGTAGAGCTCAGTCATGAATGCCTGGCAGAATCTCATTACTTCTGCATCGCTCTTTCCGTTAGGATCGAAGTCAGAACCGCCCTTGCCGCCGCCGATTGGGAGACCAGTCAGGGAGTTCTTGAAGATCTGCTCGAATCCGAGGAACTTAATGATTCCTGGATATACGTTAGGTGCGAATCTCAGTCCACCCTTGTAAGGTCCGATTGCGGAATTGAACTGATATCTGTAACCCTTGTTAACCTGTACTTTGCCGTTGTCGTCAACCCAAACTACTCTGAAAGTTACTCCTCTTTCAGGCTCTACGAGTCTCTCCAGCAGAGCGCACTCCTCATACTGAGGGTTAGCGTCCATAACTGGTGCGAGGGACATCAGTACTTCTTCTACAGTCTGGTGGAATTCAACTTCGCCAGGATTGTTCTTCTTGCAGAGTTCGATGACTCTTTCAACATAATTTGCCATAGGTATCACTCTCCTTATGTATATACATTAAGATATTGATTGGTGCATAATGCACCTACATATTTATATTACCACTTGAGAACAATAAGTCAATGAAAACACCACGCAGATTTGTGTTCTGCGTGGTTTTTATTAATGCACATCTTGACAATTTCTTGTCTATATAATGTACCAATTAGGAACGGGCTAAGTGGTGCATTATTTCGTACTGAGCGACTTCTTCGAAGTCCATGCTGAGTAGTAGTCAACACCTTCTACAGTCTTATATGTTCTTACCCTCACGTAATACTTTGTTTTGCGCTTGAGCTTGGTCAATTTCTTGCTGACCTTGTCGCAATCTGACACCCTAATTATGCTTGTTGAGCCCTTGTTAAATGCACGCTTAGTTCCGTATTCAAGTTCATATCCCTTGACACCATATTGCTGTTTCGTCCATTTAACAGTAATGTAGTTCTTACCGGATTTCAGCTTGCTGATGCTAGTCTTCTTGAGCACCTTAACAATAGGAATGACTTCTCCCTGCTCATCACTGCTTGGCACATACCGGCTAGCAGCAACAGGATGATTCTTGATGTAGTCATAAATATGATAATACTTGTCATGTCCCAAGAAATCGCTATTGCCCTTGAGGAAATACAAGTACTGTCCGCTGGTGTTATTAGAAGTCGACTCCCAGGTCGTATCACCATAATAGTAATCGCCATTGAGCTTGATTAAGTTCCACGCGTGACCCTCTTCAGCTATACTGCTGCCTTGATCAGCGGCTACAATTCTGCAATCAATTCCGCACTCCAGGAGCATTCTATACATCAGCAGCGAATATCCCTGACATACAGCGGTGCCCTTGCACAGAGCTTTCCATGCAGTAAATGACTTAAACTCTCTGTTCCTCAATCCCGCATAGTCATACGAAATATTGTTTGCAATATAATCATATATTGCCCGAACAGTTGCATACTCACCCTTTCCTTCCAGGTTCATCCTACTTAGCACTTCATCTATCTTAGTTCCCACCGCAGCCTCTTGCTTGGCCGTCGTGTAGTAAACAAAATGAACACTGAAGTAATAAGTATGATCACGGTCCGATTTATTTGGATCCGTAGCAGACCAGTCATATTTCGAATACTGCCATCTGAGATACTCACCCTCGCAAGGATCCCCAGTGTGCTCGAATGCTTTCTCGCAGCTCTCATCTAGCAACTTGGTCGCATTCGCCGTATTGGCCGCAGCAGCGCTCTTGAAAGTGTATCTGAACCGCACCGTCGTTCTCTTCTTCATCGCGCTACGGAATACTTTGGCACAGCTGTCAGTTGTAGTAACCTTGGGATAATCTTTATCTCTGTATTTGCTTGACGAAGCAGCAAGAAGAGGCATCTCACCTCCACCGTCACCAACCGCCGGCATGCCATTCAGCACGTCCTCATACAATGGATTAACAACCGTTCCGGAGAGTACCGATTCTCCATCGTCCGCCCAACACGAAACAGGCAGCATAGCTACCACAAGGAATGCAGATATTAATAATGAAACAATTCTATTCTTTCTCATCCCTATTTATCAGTTATTCTTTTCTTCAGACTTCTTTTTAACAAGAGCATCCACAACTTCCTTTATATTGGATTGGTTTACTACAACGTCAGGATAAGTCTCTTCGAATTCTATCAACGCCTGCTTGTTATCAATTTCCTGTTGTCTGATTTCCTTATACTTGTCTACATAGTCTTCTTTCTCGAAAAGGTCCGTAACAAACCCGCGCATCTCCTTTGATATATAATCCCAATCACCATATAGATTTTCGGTCGCTTGTTTAACCCCTTCAAGCGTCAGTGGTTTTCCTGACAATTTATGCTCCGCTAACACACCAACAATATCCGAAAGATCATTCTTATATTTTCTTCCTGATACCAGTTTCATAGCAACCAGGTATTCCGCCTTAACCGTATATACTGAAACAACGTTAGCGAAAGTCTTGTAATGCATAGCATATTGCCTGAGTTTTGGTGTATATGATGTAGTATTTTTAAAATGTGTATTGAGCCACTCCAATGGCAGCCCATATTTATCTCCTACGTAATTTATAGATTCCTTCATCGCCGATGAAACCTCATACATAGCATCAATGTCTGTCGTCATCTGACGAAAATCGTAGTTCAACAATACTGATGCACCGCCTATCAATATAAGTTCAGCCTTGACCTTCTTGCCCGTTCTTTTTCTAAAATCCTTGGCAACTTCCTTAATGTAGGTGTCTATATTCTCTCTCGTAAATTCAAATGTAATGCTAGATGACATTTCCTATCTCCGTCTCAACAATATTGAATCTTAAAAACTCCGGTATTGCTTTCTTAATTGCTTCCTGTTTAGCCTTCTCAGTACCCAATGCAATCACTCCAGCAGGGAATACCATATGCTCAATTTTGCTCTTTCTCATTGCATCATAATCATTGCAAAGAGGTATCTTATTCTGCCGACTTAAGTAATCTATCAATGCCAATAAATACAGCGCCTCCAAATACCATTGCCACTGCCACATTGTGCGAATTATTTCATTCTGAATGGTACTCAATATAAATTCATAGCTACCCTCACGTTGAAGGTCGTGTTGCATCTGGCTCTTAAAGTTCTCGAATGATGGTCTCTCCGGTATATGCATCTTGGAATACAGTTCATCCATTGAAATATCCAGCACACTCGCCAACTTATGTGCCGTCTCAAAAGACGCCTTCTCAATTGCCGTCTTTCCATTCACAATGTCAGAAAGTGTCGAATATGGAATGCCGCTTCTCTTGGAGCATTCATATATTGTGAGATTCTTTTCTTCGAGCAGGAAACTGTAATTCATATTCATTCCTCCGTTATGTCATGTAACTACATTATAACGGCACACCGTGATAGTTTCAAGATTAATCTATATACTCTTAAGATAATTAACTGTCTTGCGAATCCATTCGCAGCCATATTTCAGTCTATATCCGGTAAATCCCGCATCCACCAATGCGGCATAGATCTCATCGTCTGAAATACCAAGATTCAATATTCTAGCGAATGACACTCCGGTATTCGTAATGTCATTAACGTAGTCATAATATGTTCCGCTCGCACCCCAAGTCGTGGAGTACAGCTCTATATTATCGCACGCCTTCCTTGCCGTTTCCTCCGTGTCCTCATAGAATAGGCTACGGCCGTTATCATATAACGGATAGAAAGTCTCGCCTGTGGCATTTAACAATACCGCAACATTGGACAGATGCCTGTCATCCTGTCGGGTTATGAAGTCTAGAGCAATCATTTTGATAAAATCCAGCTGATACTGCGGTCTCTTGCTGAGCAGATTGTAATACTCATTCTCGCCTCTTTCTCCGTCCATGAACAGGCGACGAGCATGAACCAGGTATTCTTGACCCCAATCATACATAAATTCAGAGAAAACAGTATCCTCATCAATGCGATAAGCCGGGCAACAAGGTACTCCGAGCAACTTCGCGATGTTGTAAACAGCGACCTCTGATTCAACATCTCCGGATAACGGATGGAGTCTTGTTTTGTAAATGCCGTATCTGCCATTAAACACGCCATATCGCTTGATATTATTACCTTCCGGCGTGCTGATACTATCCCCCTCAAGGTCGGTCTTCTGAACAAACACCGCCCTGAACACCTCATCTATTGCATCGTCCATCTTGGCATCAGAACTATCTGCAATCCACAGTAAATCACGAGAATTGATAGCGTGTGTCTTAATGCCTATTCCAATCGCATCATACGAATTAAGTCCGCACTTCACCAAAATCTTCTCTATATCACGTCGTTCACTGCTGACAATTCGTTCAGAAACGAATCTCTCGAAATCCGCTCTGCTCCAGCGACGTTCCCCATGCGTGTAGTTTGATACAGTTTGGTTATAATCCGGATTGCGCCATAACACATCGTAATTATCGTAGATGTCTCCTATCACATCGTCCTGCCACTTCAGGTAATACTTAACCTGATCCGTTCCGTATTGAATATCCACAGACTCAGCAACAGCCAACTTATCAAGCCGCGCAGTCTTGTACCTGCCATCAGCTGGTTTAACCGCATCACAAGGGATGAGGTAGGTGTCATTGCTACTGATAACCCCCTCAATTCGACCCGACTTGCACAAAGTCCTGACACGACGATCGCTAATATTCCATTTCTCAGCCATCTCGGCCGTAGTACAATATTTCATATTTCGAGTATAAAATAAATGCGGAACAATATCAAGATATTGTTCCGCACATTATTCCGCATAATTTATCGACAGTCAAGTTATAGTAGGGTTGAGAACGCTAAAACACAACTTCATTGAGGACCAAGATTAGGTTTTGTCGCTATGTGACGACTCACGCCCAAAGTACATGCTTTTTCAGCTCGCCACTCCTGCGATTTGTCGCTATGCCGACCCCTCGCGCCAAAAAACCATCATCAATTCCGGGCAAACTACCGGAATCAGTGATGTACTTTTATTACATGATTCTATATAGCGACAAAAGTCGCGTTCGCTCTCGATAAAAATAATGCACTTTTCTCACCTCTACTCGTATAGCGATACAACACAATAAGCAAAGAACGGAATTACCCTAAAAATTACGAGGAACCGGCGAACCGACTCCTTGCAGAATTAATAAATCTTCTTATACCAATTAAACGTATCTGTTTTGTAAAAAACTATATACCGCTACAAATTTCATTAAATAAATCTTTTCCCGTCAGCAGTTCCTTTAGAGACGATTTGTCTAAAACAGCAACATGTTTCTCCTGTAGAAACAATTTAGTCTCTTTTGTCTCATAT
Source organism: Candidatus Crickella equi (assembly GCA_018064755.1). Taxonomy (GTDB): domain Bacteria; phylum Bacillota; class Clostridia; order Peptostreptococcales; family Anaerovoracaceae; genus Crickella; species Crickella equi. Next base: position 39,561 of record JAGHUP010000009.1, read on the forward strand.
GTTGAATCAACTATAAGCACAAAGTATAACCCTTTATTTTCAATATGATCTATTTCATTAATGAAGTTTACTACATCACTTTTATTTATATATCTTCCCGAATAATGTCTAATTTTAATAAGATATTTTACTCCATCTTTCTCTGCCAATATTGTATCCTCATTTTCTTTTTTTGTTAAATATCCCAAATCATTTAATAGCATGATATAAAAATCTCCTATATCAGCTATATTACAAATATCAGTCACCAGATTCGAAAGATTATCAAACGGCACTTTTATCACGGCCGTATATTTTGACAGATTCGAATTGTTATCCAACACCATATCGAAACCTATAAATATACCCCTGACAATGTTAAAACGACCATGCGCAATACAATTCCTTAAGTGTCGTAAAAACTCTTGTATTGTTATTCTTTTCTTTGATTTCGAAAAAACAAGCTTCGTACAATTCAAGCATATTTCTTCTTCATAAAACTCAACATCATTTTTTGATAAGCCAGCGCTATCTGTAACAATCTTTACGTCATCTTCAGTAACAGACAGCTTTTCCATAAGAAGTTTCATCAAATAGTCGCTATATGTATCTATGGAAAAAATAGTATTGCAATTTGCCTGTATTGAATGTGTTTCAGGCAGTCTCCACAAACAATTTAGGAGCAAGTTATTTGTTTCATTGTCAAAGCAACCGTCATGAAAAATGTTATATTCATATTTGTTTGGATTTTTACAGCAATACTGAAAACTCATTTTAACCCATCCCCTCCGTTTCCTGAACAATGACGTATAATACTATATAGCAAAACTCGTAAATTGTTATTCATAAATAGCTCCATAAGTTAATTTGGAATAATTCCAGCAGCCCCCAACATTCGCCCCCAAATTAATTTGGATAAACCCCAAAATTATTTGATGAGCCATTTTCCTTTCCTTCGCCGAATAGCCAAAGACAGGGCCATCACAGCCCTGTCCTTGATTGGTTTGATATGATAATCACCTTGCGATGATTAATGACTCACATTGGTTAAATTACTTCTTAACCTTTACAGTGATGCTCTGAGTCTCGGATGCAGCACCATAGCCCAATCCAGCCTGAACATAAGCCTTAACCTTGATCTTGTAAGTTCCCTTCTTCAGACCCTTCTTAAGAGTGATCTTTCCGGAAGCCTTATCAATCTTAATCTTGCTGTTAGCGTTGATCAGCTTGTAGCTTACTGCAGCGCCTGAGAGAGCCTCAGCCTTAACTGTGAAGGACTTAGCAGCCTTCTTAAGCTTCTTTGCCTTGAAAGTCTTGCTGGATGGAGCTGATGTGAACTCAACTTCATTTACAAGCTTTCCATCAACAATGTGAAGGGTAGCATCAGCGTTGTCAAGTTCAACAGTTACATTTGCTTCAAGAGCTTTCCACTTTTTAGCGAGAGCTGCTGTCTCTTCAGAAGTTAAATCGCTCTTAATTGCAATAGCAAGATTTACATCATCAGTGTATGCTACAGGGGTAGCTGTTACGTCGTAGTTATCGGAAATGTATTCTGCAACCTCTGCCTTATGAGCATCGATAAACGCCTGAACTTTCTTGTCTGGGTTTGTGGCCTTTACAAAATCCATTGCTGTATAAGCCTGTCCTCTTACTACCTTTGGAGCATCAGATTCAAATCCGAATGTAACTACTGCCTTATTTACGTCTACTGTCAGAATATAAGGTGTAGGTGTCTGCTTATCAGCAGATACTGTAGCTTCAAACTTATAAGGCTCAGTAGGCTTATTCACAGTCTGGAACTTAGGTGCATCAACAGCCTCATATTTTCCAGCCTTGTAATTATACTGCTTCCAAGTTACTGACAGACCCTCGAGTTCCTTCATAACGATTGTGTGCTCAGAGCCATCAAATGTAACCTGACTGTCCTTTCCTTCTTTCATTACATCGTCAATTGATGTAACAGCATCAACCCAGAACAAAGCTTCGTTTGTCTTTGGAACCGACTTAGCAACTGTGAAATTCTTTGATACAGATCCAACGAGATCAGGCTGGTCTTTGTCTCCAAGATCAATAGCCTTCTTTGCAGCGAAAATTACTGGAACTGTGAATTCCTGCTCTGCATAAGAAGCGTCATCATAATCTTCAGGAAGTGTAAGACTGAAGTTCCAATTATCAATAGTATTTTTTGCACCATGACCGTAATTAGCACTTACCCTTACAATTTTGTTATTAGTGATAGTCTTATCCTGCTCAACATAAGATGGAGCAACTAACTCTAATCCAGTATAGGCATATGTACCGCTCGCAAAGATACCTTTAAAGTCACTCTTGTTAAACTTTGTTGGCATAGCTGATGTGTTCTTCAGCTCACTTTGTAACACTTCACCGCCATACTGAAGCGTAGCACCATCTACGTCATAAAAATATGCCTTCAGGCTCTCCATTGCAGCCTTGACGTTTGAATCCATAGTAGTATCTGCTGCAATTTCAGCTGCATTAGGAACAGCCTGGATAGTACCATTCCACTTTGTGTTGTCACCTGTTTTTGTAACCAGTGTTCTAACAGTATTAACTGTAGCTGATTCAGTACCAACAGTTACAGTAACTGTTGCATACTTCTCGCCCCATGTTACAACAGGCTCAGCTGTTGCGAATGCCATTGCTGGCATGAATGTTACCATCATCATTGCAGACATGAGGATAGCAAATAATTTCTTGCGCATTTCGTTTTCTCCTTTCTGTTTTTCGTTTTATTAATAAAACTAAAATGCATTTATATGAACGGGCAGGATTGCCCGGCCATACCGATTAATTGCAAGAAAGGGGTTAAAATAAATTACCACCCTTTCTCTGTAATCATATTATGCAACCCCCACCCTTTTAAGTCAATGGGGTTAAAGGGGTTTTAACCCCTTTTTAATGGAAGTTTAATGTTTTTTAGCTAACAATGCCGAGATTATTAATCTGGCGCTCCAATTCCGAACCGGAGTCCATAATGTAAACTCTGGTTGTTTCCAAGCTGGAGTGGCCTAGGACGTCGGCGAGGCGCGCGATGTCTTTGCATTTCTGGTAGTAGGTGCGGGCAAAGACATGGCGCATGTTGTGCGGGAAGACTTTGGTGCGGGCAACGCCGGCACCGCGACTGACCTCCTGCATTTCTTGCCATATCTGTCTGCGTGTCATTGGTGTACCTCTATTGGTTCTGAACAGTTCTCCTTCATCAATATCATTATCCAAGGCATACTGACACAACTTACTACGTAGCCTGTCTGGTAAGAATATGGTTCTTATCTTATTCTTAAGATCCACCTGCACTTTGTCATTTAAGATACTCTCTGCAGTAATGTATTGCAGTTCCGAGACTCTCATGCCTGTCGCTGCCATAGTTTCCATTATTAAAGCCAGCTTGTAATTACCTTGATTCAAAGCCTCTTCTACTAGACGTCTGTACTCGATCAGACTGAGTTCTCTACTCCTATCTGTGAATATTCTTCTCTGTATCCTGAGATATCTAATGCTAGTGTGATAATTCTTATACTTGTAATAGGCATTAATGCTTGCTAACTTGACATTAACCGATGCTGGCTTAATACCAGAATGTTTCAGATATTCTTTATAATCTATAGCCACCCTCTTGGCTGACTCCGTAGTGGCGAAAGGCAACTTCATTCCGCGTTCTTCTATCCAATCTCTAAACTTCACAATGTCACTTGCATACTTATCAATGGTCGCCTTCGACTTCTCGTTCTCTTTTAAGTATTCAATAAACCCATTTACATCAATAACGTTTCTTCTCATAACAATGTCCTCCTTAATCTAAGCAAAATAAAATAGGGGTTATCCCCTATTTTATAAGTATTTTGCCTAATTAAACGATTTATTGTTCAAGCAGTCTTCTTGCCTCGTCGTTCAGTGGAATTACATCCTCCTGTCCAATTACATCAACATTGAACTTTCTGTTGAGTGCTGCAAAGTGCTGTACTCCGTATGCCATCTTTCTGAGATATGAGTAGGCTCCTACTGCACCGAGCGGAAGTTCCTTGCCTGGGTACAGGGCCTGAAGTTCTCCTTTATATAAGAAGATTTCATCTGCGCTGTTACCATACTTAGCGAGGTGCGCCGGAACCTTTCCTTCAGCCAGCTGTTTGCCTACTGTATCGCTTACCATAGCTGCTGCCATAGTTGAACGACAGAGACCAATTGACTTGATATACGGTGCTCCGATTGCCAGAGCCTTGTAAGCCTGACCCTCATCAGTGAATCCACCAGTTAGTGAGATATATGGGATATACTTGCCTTCAGCTTCGAGCTTCTTGCACATTGGAACCAGTGCGCTCTCAATCTGAACTGCAGAATAGCCAAACTCATTCATCATCTTGGATGGGCTATATCCTGAGCCACCACCTGCTCCATCATATGTAACCATATCTACTTCAGCAGCGGAAGCGATGCGAAGAACCTTCTCCATGTCCTGCTTGTCGAATCCAGCCATCTTGAAGTATACGTTCTTAAGTCCCATTGCTCTCAGTTCATTGATTCTTGCAATGAGCTTCTCTTCTGTCCACATTGGAAGTCTGCCATATTTCCAGAATACAGGACTGCAACCATTCTGTACGTTCTTAACAACCTCAGGATCTTCTGGGTCTGGATAAACGAGGATACCGTTCTTCTTTTCTTTAAGAGCTTCCTCAATATTCTTCAGTCGGTTAGCTGGCTGAGTTCCCTTAGCACTCTGACCGAACTTAAACTCGATTGCCTTGCAGCCACATTCTTTAATTGCATACTCAGGCAGGCCCTGCATATCGTCATCTACATTGCACTGCAGAACAATCTGACCATACCCTCTGTCATATTTGTTGAAAGCATCAAGCATCTCCTTGAGCTTTTCGAACTTCTTAATCTTGCCGTTCTCCATTACCAAATCAGGGTCCTTACTAGGTGCACCCTCTCCGATAACACAAACAGTTCCTATCATTGCTGCTGCAGCGAAATAGTCTTTCCAGTTCAGCTTGATAAGAGCTGGCAGGTTAAACGGCACATTTACCTTAACCTTATTCTTAGAGCCGAACTCTCTGCCTAACTTCACATTGAAGATAGTTGCTGCTTCAGAAGTCTCCTCGGCGCCAACCGCACCAAAACATCTTCCATTTATATTAAAAATAGAATAATCAATTGGATGATTCTTCTCGCCGGCTACCTGATTGGTGCCAGTGTTGGTTGGATATACCATTGCCTCGCCAAGTATTGCTGACAATCCGATCTCGCATGTTCCCATACAACCTTCTGCGCACAATGAGCACATACCCGAACATGGTGTTACCTTGTCGCTACGCAGCTTGCTATCGTTGAAAGCTGATTCACATGATGGACTATAAGACATATTAATCCCCCTTCCTTAGTTTCCTATTATATACATATCAACAATTAATATCCGACTGCTAATCCAAGAAGTAGAACTCCACTTGTTAAGAGCAAATTCATTAACTGGAACTTAACTGAATACTTCGCCCATCTTCCGTAGCTGACATCAGATAATCCGAGAGTAATCAGCAACGCCGGATTGGTTGGATAGAATACATTACTGAATCCATCGCCGAATGCATATGCCAGAATGCACAGCTGTGGTGAAATGCCGAATATCTGAGCAATTGGTACGATCAGCGGAATCAGCAGAAACGCCTTGGCTGAACCCGATGGGATGAAGAAGTTCATAATCAGGCAAATCAGATATATGAACAGTATTACCTCGAATTTTGGCATATGTTCAGCAATTCCTACCGCTCCATGCAGCATAGTGTCAAGTATCTTGGACTCGACCAGTATGTATTTAATTGATGAGGCCATCAGTATCATCAAGATTGATGGGGATATGGCAGCAATTCCCGATGCAAAGGATTTACCCATTGCTTTACCCTTCATTCCTGCCTGATTAACTGATACCAGTCCAGCTACCAGGAACATAAGAGCAACGATTATCATCGTAAGATCCTGCAGGAACGGAATGAATGGCGAGCTAAGCACTAGTACAATGCCGGTTCCAAGCAGGATTGCAAAACTCTTGAGTGCTTTCTCCATGCGCTCGTCACGTACAAAATCAGCCCCAACATGCTCAACCGAGATTGGCTTCTCTATTCTCTTAGCGTGGGCTCTGATAAACAGCACAAGTAAGACATATATTAGCACAAAAGAAAGCAGTCTCATCCAGATGCCACTGAACATTGGAAGGCCCGCGAGTCCCTGCGCAACGCCGACCGTAAACGGATTAGCAACTCCTGCTGCGAATCCGCAGCCGACCGCCAACATTGACATAGCAACGCCTGTTACTTTGTCCCAGCCCAGAGCTACTGCGAGTGCAACAACTATAGGTGCCATAGGTACTACTTCCTCGAAGGATCCAACAAGCGAACCCATTGCCATGAAGAAGAAACTCAGCACTGCCATCAGTCTGTATTTAACATTTCCAAATTTGTTAACGATCTTGTCCAGCATGTATTTCATCAAGCCACACTCATTAAGAGCATTGAACGCCCCACCAATAACTAGCAGAAATACAATTACTGCGATGATAGTACCTGAACCCTCTACTGTCAGTACAAGGATTGGTGATAAAATCCATTTCCACAATGGCATTCCGCCCTCTACGTATTTGAAACCACCTACCGTATCGATGATGCTATTACCGTTGCTATCTACGGTCCTCGCATACTCTCCACCAGGCAGGATGAAAGTCAGCACGTAGGTTGCAATCATCAGCCCCAGAATTATCGCAATTGCGGCGATGAATGATTTTGCACTAATATTAAGTCCCTTTTTCTCTTCTGTATTCATGGCTTCCTCTCTAACAGTTAGTCATCAAATATCTATAATAATCTACAGCCGGCACGAGAGTATCTACGTCAATATTCTCATTGATGCCGTGTATTGACTCCATCTGTTCCTCTGTAATTGTGAACGGATTGAATCTAATGCATTGGTCGCAAACCCTATCGAAGAATCTGCTGTCCGAAGCTCCGGTCATAATATATGGAACGGTTGCATCGACATTCTTCAGACTCACCTTAACGGCTTTCTCAACCAGCTCGAAAGCAGTTCCATTGTAGTCGGTGATTCCTGATTCAAAGCCAGGATCAAGGATTTCCATCTTTAAGTCGAATTTCTCCGCTGCCTGTCTCAGTACTTCGATCGAGGATTCTCCGCCCTGATGATGAGATGTTCTTACATTGGCTATTACAGAAGCCTCAGCCGGCAAAACATTTCTGGCATCCGAACCCTCAGCCATCGTGAATGCAACCGTAGTCTGTATTAATGCGTTAGCTGTATCGCTTATTCTAGGCAACACCTTGGATAATGTTATCTTCAGCTTCTCCGGTTTCTTCAAGAGCTTGCCAACTTTGCCCATGTATGGAGAAATTCTTCTGAACATCTCGCAGATAGTCGGCGACAGCTCTACATCGAAGAGCTTGCTGTCATCGACGTAGGTCATGAATCTACCTAATCTAACAAGCGGAGTATTCTTGCCTGGCGTCGATGCGTGACCACCGTTACCTTGGGCCGTAAATCTAATCTCCGCACAGCCTTTCTCGCCAACGCCTACCATCGCGAATGTACCATCAGCGCCTCCGATAGGATCATACATAGCCATGCCGCCCTCATCAAATGACATCTCCAGTCTGATGTCATTATCCTGCATCCATCTTGATATGGCATCAGCGCCATCACCAGTGGTCTCTTCGTTACATCCCGATTCAAAATATATATCTCTGCAAGGAACGACACCCTCTGCGGCAAGCTCATCCGCCGCCTGCAGCATTCCCCACAGACCACTCTTGGTGTCGAGCGTACCACGACCCCACATTTTGCCATCAACTATCTCAGCAGAGAATGGCTCATGAAGCCACTCTCCCTCAGCAGGAACAACGTCGTGGTGATTCATGAACATGATTGGTCTCTTTACTGAATTCTCTCCACGCCACAGCAATAGGAATGAACCATCGAAATCCATAAACTCGCAGGCATCGAAAATATGTGGGAATAGCTCCCTCAGTAAATCCTGGAACTCTCTGAACTTGCTAAGATCCTGCTGATTAAATTGCGAAACAGTTTCCTTCTGTATCATCTGAGACAGATTGGATATATACAGTTCCTGTCTCTTGCCGTCTTTACTCATAAATGATCTCTCCTATTTTCTTGACATCTTCATTCTCTCCATTTCGGAGTCTATATTAAGGAATAAAACTACAACAATAATAGCTACTCCAAAGAATGCCGGAACAATAGAACGGGATTGTCCTCATTCAAAGTCTTAATATGCACCTTCTGTGCAAAGTCACCAAGAAGAATCTTTTTCTTGAAATCCAGCATCAGTATCTCCTCATAATACTATCCTTTATTGATATAGCATATCGATATCCTATATCTGCTAACTCCTCAGCCGATTCATTCAATGCATCGGTAAATCTTTCAGACATCATATCGAATCGTCCGAGCGCAGCTCTCTCTGAAATGCCTGCATCTACTGAAGCCCGCTTGAAGCATTCCCGGTCTATATTATCTATCAGCGTCTCGCCTCCGATATTAAACGCCATATTGCGTGAGGTGCTCTCGTATATAGTTGTACATACTAGGTCATATGCAGGTGCAAGCCTCACTGAATTCATATCCTTGTCATATAACAGCGAGAAATTCTTGATGTGACCATCAGTATTTCCAATAAGATAATTGAAAACGATAATGTCCCACAATTTTAGCTGATCTTCGATAGGATTTGAAGATTGTTTTCTCAGAAGTGTGAACATATCTTTCAGATACTCTTCTCCTTCACGCTCATACTTTCTGAAAGAATTTATACCCATTGCCTGAGCAAAATCCTCTTGATGCAGTCTCAATGGTGCTTGCATTCCGCTGATCTGCCGTGATTCCTTCGAGAATAGCCTGTCATATCTTTCGGTTGCAAGCAAAACATCAGCATCACTATTACCACCAGTACTGAAAATAAAACTGCGCGGAATGTCTATCCCCAGCTTCTCTGCTGTTTTGAGCGCAAGCTGTTCGTTTACAACGATTCCCGATAACCTTACGTGACTTTGCTTTACTATATGTGTACTTGGCGCGCTTCCCTTTGGGAGATACCAGGTCTCATTATCAGCATCGTAATACAGTCCCGTTTTACCTGATGCGCCGGTAAGAGACAAGTGCGATTTGGTTACCAGTTCTGCCGTAGCCGAAGCTCCCTCCGCAGCCAAAGCCTTCACTCTTGCAAGTTCCAGTCGTTCGTATGTCGGCTCTTCGTATGCAGGATCATCGGTAGCTGTGACTTTAATAGCTCCCAGGCACTCCTTTCCTAATGCAGACAAAATACCAATATAATCATTTGCATCCACATGGATAGATCTTGCTACCTCGCCTCTTGTAAAACCTTCCGGTAGCAATCCTTCAAAATAGATTTGTGTTTGAGTCGGAGAGAACTTTCTTTCATCCGTCGGCAAACTTATTGATATAGGTTTGTTTCCTTCAGAAATATACTCATCAGAGTATTCAAACCGAGCATCTGCTGCAGTTGATCCGGATATATAACCTGCAGTGATCATTATTCCGTTTTTTTCTATTTCAACTCTCAGTTTCATGCTATCCTCTCGATATCAGCTCTATATCCATTCCCAGAAGATTTGCCAGATATATGGACTTCCCAAGTTCTATTGTTTTCTTTCCGTTTTCAACATCAGAAATAAAGCTCACACTAAGACCGCTGAACTCCGAAAGATACGCCTGAGTGTATCCCAGTTCTCTTCTCCTTGCTCTGATAGCTTTTCCAAATTCTGTAGTTTCACTTATTTTCATGATATCCCTCACGCAAATTAGCCGTTCGGCTAAATATCGTTGCAATCATTATAAAATAGTTCGTACGGCGAAGTCAATTCCTACAGCATATTCTCTGGCTTACTCTTTCTGCCCGTCCAGCCTTGCATTCTTGCCCATTCACGCATTTCTCTAGCTTCTTCAGGATCATCGCCGTGTATCGTCTCAAGGAAGTTAACGTAACCACCTACACCGCCTACATCGTCCATTACGCTCAATCCATCTGTTTCTATGCACAATGGTGTTCTGCACATCACGACCTCATTAAATGTATCGCACATATCCTCAGGGAGTCTGTTGCCATAAACATCTCTGAATGTATATTCTTCTTCAAGTTCCATGATGTGCTCCATCATAGTATCGAAGTCACAATTATCATAATCGAAATCATCCTCTATTTCATCGATGTAGTATCCATCAGTACATGTAATCTTTACAGCCCAGCCATCACCGTAATCGTAGTGATACATCAAAGTATCGGAAACCGGAACAATCGCTGGATTGAATTCATTAATATAGTCATAGCAAGCATCTTCAAGCTCAACTATTCTTCCGAGCTGACTCATCAGTATCCTCTCGGGATTCCTGCCCATCTGCTCTCTTAAATATCGCGGATCATAATAGTTCATCTTCTCCATGCTAGAATACGATTCACGAACTGTTCTCAGCTCATCAGCATCTACAGCAAGCTCATCAAAATAGCCTGATTCGTAATCATCATCATAGACCTCATGATAAGAATTCAGTATGTCTAGCAGGTCACCTTTTACTCTTCTGATGTCTCTATACTCGCTCTGACCATTCTGCGCGTACAACAAATATCCTATCGGCAATCTTTCCAGAAGATGATCTGCTTCAGCGTGAATTTCCGGAATCTTCTCTAAATCTTCCATGGTGAGAGATGTCATCCTAGCTCCATTAAAAATTTGCTTTCCTCTTTCGTCATCCTCAATCCATTCTCTAAATTCCTCCACCTTGCGGAGATTATCAGGATATGCATCGCCTACGCTAAAAGTATCCCATTCGACATCTGCATACTTTCTCCGTAGCCAAGATTTAACGCTGAGACCATTGTCATAATCTTCATCCCAGTATTTATCACTGAATTCGCCAGGTTCCGGGAATCTGAACAACACACCGCACAATTCAGTCCATTTGCTTACTTTATTTTCGACCAAAGCATCAAAGTCGTCCTCGCGCAACGTGAAGTCATGCAGATGACTGTTCTGCCATCCGAACAAGCGGTTGATCATATAATGCATCGCGTGAAGACTCATACCGCCTGGCACCAACACATCTCGAGTAATACCTTCCTTGGCTTTGCCATATTTGTGCAGAACACGTTCGCTATCTTCATCCCACCACAGTGAAACTCCATCATCCCACTCAGTAACCAGTTCAAGATGCAACCTCATTACAGCAGGCCTCTCAAATCCGGGTTCCAGATCATCAAGATAATTCCACTCAGAAATCATCGAATCATAATCAAGGATGTTATCACTCTCGACTTTCTCTTTCTTGTAATCGTCCAAAAATATTGTGTTGCTCATTTCTTTAACCCTCGCAATATCAGAATCATCAAATACACTATACGGCGCCTGTTGTTCCGCAGCCCTCTGGTTACGTTTTCTGTAATTATCACATCTTATAGCTTCCTGCGACTTCTCCTCGGCACCATAAGTTCCTCTTGTATAAGGTAGATATGATTGAACATTCTTTTCAGACGTGTAAAGTTGCGCTGCAATCTCAGCTGTAGATAAGCCCTGTGAAAAAAGCTCTCCTATTGCATCACTAGTATCACTTCGCCACAGTCCTTCAGTAATTAAAACTCGACGGACTTTAATTGGATATGTATTACAACGCTTTGCAGTCTCCTTGACCGAATTGCATTTCAAGTATTCATCGATTATATTCTGATATTCACTCATAATTAACCACCTTCAGCTGAACAATAATTGATGTAAGAATCATATAGTGAAGTTGATGTCGTGTCAACCTTACCTTTTGCGGTGTAAATAGGACGGTGCTGTTACACACCGTCTTGTCAGCCAATTCTGCTCTCATAGCGTCAAATGCTGCATAATAAGCTCTGTTAATTGCAAAATTATAGAACTCATCCTCAAGCAGGCAATCTACAACTTCCAGATTTCTCTTAGCCTTTTACAGTCTATATTTCGTTAATTCTTCTATGCCTGCCATAATACAATTCCTTCTCTCTTGATATTTATATAGAATGGTACAATATCTTTCCACTCATTGAACTTATCACTATCTATATCTATTACGGATAACACCTTACCACATTCTAATTCTTTTTCAGCAACACAATCAATCATTTGATTGTATTGAGTTCTATTATATCCTGGTGTAAGCTTCAGTGCTATATCCACATCTGATTCATACGTCTGTTCTCCACGAGCATATGATCCGTATAAGATTACGCTTTCCAAACAACCGCCATAGATTTTTCTCAGTTCCCTAACCAATGACCGAACGGTCTTTGCTAAGTTCCTGCTAGAATTTAAAACAGAATAGTTTCTCCAGCCTTTATAATCTCCTGTTCGAATTCTCTTATCCTCAGGGAACACTTCACTTTCATCTATGGCCCACTGATTGCCGATTTTGGAGCCATTTAATCTACCGGACGCTAACAATTTTCTGATAGTTCCCGGATCTTTTCCCGTCATCATTGAATACTCTGTAACTGAAACTAATGACATAGTGTTTCCCTCCTATTGCTTGAACATTATCACAATATCGTGAAGATGTCAATTAAGGAATATAATCGGGTATTCGTTTTCTCAAAGAAGGAATAAAATCGGAACATTTACCCTCTCCAGTGCTTTTTCTTTTGGCTCTGTCGTGTCTGCTACTGAAGAAGTCAATCAATGCGTGCGATTCGACTACTTTGATCCGGCCGTAGTCTGCTGATGGGAATGCTCGTCGTAACAACTCCGGCTATATGGGTATCTCGTACGCAATGCGGATCCCGGGCTCGGTAGATGTTCTATATTGGTCGTCGTCATGGCTTACTTCGTTGGGTATTATATAAACGGACACGTGTTCGTCAACAGTTTTTTATAAATTTCCTAAAAATTTTCTGCAAGAAAAAACCGCTGGCCTAAACCAACAGCTCTTCAGTCCTTCTCTCATTATCTGTATCTGATTCTCTGTCGCGCGATGATACAATGCAATGCCCTATCATTCTTCTGTTTCATAATAATAGGAATAGTCAATGCCCTTCATAATGATTTCTCGATTATCGATATCATCGGTAAGTGCATTCTGTATCAGTTTAAATATCCTCTGTGAATCAACCACGCTTTCTCTCATAGCATCGAAATAATCTGTTTTGTCTATCTTGCTCCAGTCAACGCAATTCTTCAGGTTCTTCTTTAGAATGAGATCCAGCCATATACGTGTGCTACGACCATTGCCTTCCATGAATGGATGTGCAACATTCATCTCCACATACTTATCAACGATATGCTCCAATGTATCCTCAGGCATTGCTTCTATCTTGGCAAGGCTCTCTGGAAGATACATCGCCTGTGCAAAAGCAAATCCACCTTTGGCAATATTCATAGTGCGAATCTGTCCGGCAAAGTCATACAAACCGCCAAAGATATAACTGTGAATCTGTTGCAGTCCTTTAATAGTTCCTACCTCGATATTATCAATGAAGCCGCTCTCGAATAATTCATACGCCTTCTGCTTGCTCTTTTCATCAAGCGAAGTCTCCATATTCTTCATCCATTTAGCGAAGACATCTGATTTCTTACTTGGAATTAAAGCAATCAGTGTATTCAGGCCGTCCTCATCCACAACGTCTGTGTTATAGAACTTGCCATCCTTAGCTTTTAATTTCAGTTGTCCACAAATTGAGGACAACTCAATGTTTCTAGTTTTCAGTGTATTCCAATATCTTCTTGAATTAGTAGAACTAGTTATTGCCTCGACAACATCTGCAGCACAAAACCACCATTTGGAACTCTCGTCATCCCAAACAGCACGTACCGGCACATCTTCAAAAAAACGTATTGAAGTTTTCATATAGCGTATCTCCTATGTGGATATTGTACTAAATCAACCAGCAGTTTTACAGTCCTTCCTTCATTATCTGTATCCGATTCTCTGCCAGGTACTCTGTAATCTCATCTTTGTATGTCGTAGACACAGCCAATATAAAGCCTGTTGCATCAGAATCCAGAAAGCAGACCGACGATTTGAACGCTCTGACGAAAGCGATGTGATCCCAACCCAGGCGAGCCGACTTCGAGTCGCCCTTGCGTAGTTCGACACCGTTCTCATCAAGAATCAGCTGCGACGGTCTACTATCCGCAAGCAGCGTTTTGTACAGCTTCATTATTCCCGGATATGTAGCCAGCAATAGGACTAGACTGAGAATTGCGAATGCCAATGTCACAATCAATAGAGCAGCTCGCTCTCCCCTGATAAAGTCTGCGCCAAACATAACCAGCAATATAACATCCATGCATAGGAGCACCCTGTACAAACGAATGGTATCATTAATCTTGCGCTCCGGCTTCCGTAGCAACGCCTTGTAATTAGTTGTCACGCTAACCACATCTCTGCAGAACGCATCCGTATTCTTTTCCTGAATATCAATAATCTTCATAATAGGCTCACTATCCTACTCGTCTGACGAAATTAATCGTCTCCATATCCCTGCTCTCAATCTCGAACCCCAGGTTCTCATATATCTGATACGCCCAGTGCTCCACCGAGATACTATACCTGACAATACTGCAACCGGACTCAATCAGATAATTCATGAGCTTGTGCAACAACTCAGTGCCTATCCCGTATTCCTTATAGTCAGGCTTGAGATTCATATGCATCACAGCCTCGCCGTCGAATACATCAGCCCAAGCCAAACCGGCAACATTCCCATCAATCTTAGCCACGAATCCATTCTCACCAAAACGATCAACGGTATATCGCCCATCATACGGCCAACCCACACGCCTCGTATTCAGATAGTCAGAGATGTATGACATTATAACTCCTCGTTGGTCGGCAATACCACAGAATCAATCACTGATATGTAATAGCGTACCCTATAAAGAATATCATACTAATAAGTTGTTCAAAACAATAATATCATAAAGTGTCAAGGAAAGGAGATTAGTATGCAACGTCAACACTGAAGAACTGTATCGATGGAAGAATTTATCTGTTCGACAGATGAAAGAATCTGTTGCTGAATACATAGAAAAATACAATCGCGAGAGACCGCAATTACTACTGGGCAACATACCTCCAGCCGTGTATGAAGCAAATTATTACAGCAATCACAAGGATTGCGGCAAATAATCTAACAGCCTTGTGGGTTCGCGCCCCACGGTTTTTGAAGTTTTGAAACGTTTTTTCAGAAATATTAAACTCCGCCTGTTTTCTAAAACCTTTGAAAACACTAAAAATGAGAGGTGCTAACGGACTTTCATGTTCGTATAGCTTACCTCTCATCACTGTGGCGGAGGACATGGGACTCGAACCCACGGGGCTGTTACACCTTACCTGATTTCCAATCAGGCTCCTTAGCCGCTCGGTCAATCCTCCACATCGGCTAATTATAATAATATATGTAACGCTTGCGCGCTCAATTAAGATACCATAATTGAGCGCTAATTGCAAGGCTTAAATGCGTTTGAAGCGTGGAACTTCCTCGCCATCTACGATGACGGTTTCATTCCACATTGTTGCCGGACGAGCCCAGACTCTACCCTCTCCGTAGAGCGCGCGGTAGATGACCATTGCTTCAAGGTTCTCGCTGTGTCTGGCCATACAGATTACCTCGTACTCATTGCCCTTGTAGTGTCTATAACGACCAGGCTCAATCTCAATAAATGCATCGAGGAATCCTCTGCATCCGGTCACTATATCCTGATATGTCTGCTCAAAATCACCAGTGTACCAAGGATCTGCAACGTCGTCCTTCCTGCCATGAACATAATCAGGATGCGCCCAGTTAAGCATCTTGCTAATCTTGTGTTGTGGATCAGCTGGGATGATTCTCTTCAGATTGCGCATATTGTTCTCATCCATGCAGATGATGTAGTCGAACTTGTCGTAATCCTCCGGGGTTACAAGGTGCGCCTTGCGTGCCTTGTAAGGAATTCCGTGGGAATCCATGCAACTCTTAGCCGGTGGATAGATATCGTTACCTATCTCCTCACGACTAGTCGCTGCTGACTCCACGTGAAAATTCTCAGCCGAATGATTGCTCGACTCGTGGATCATATGATTCATAATAGCTTCAGCCATCGGCGATCTACAGATATTGCCGTGGCATATGAATAATATTTTCTTCATGTCCCTCTTAGCCCGTTCCTAACGGGTACATTTTTTACATTTTTACGAAGTGTACTTCATTTCCGTTCTTCTTGATGAGCTTCACGACGTCGCGGCAGTTGACGTATACAGTCGCAGTATTGTCGCATGGGTGAATGCCCATTGTTTTGTTCTCGAAATCCTTGTCAAGGAAGAAGATAACATCATGTGGCTCGTTGTTCAGCAGGCCGAATGGTGTTACTGCTCCTCGATAGAGTCCGAGCTTGTCCATCAGGTCGTCTTCTGATGCGAAGGACAGTGGACGAGTTCCGTGCTCATTTCTGAATTCCTTGAGATTCATCTTCTTGTCCTCGAGGCAAGTGATCAGATAATACTTCTGCTTCTTGTCATCGCGAACAAAGAGGTTCTTGGCAATTTGCTCAGGATGAGGAAGGCCACACTCGAGCATCTCGTCAATTGTGAACACAGCTTTGTGCTCTACGATTTCATATTTAATCTTGTTGCTGTCAAGTAGCTCAATAATGTCTTGTTTAGTCAATGCCATAAGGATGCTCCTTTCAAGTGTGTCCCCTTGTTGCAATTCTGCAATTTAGGTCTGACCCGTTGTTGCATTAGATAAACGCCGCAGCTACTGCAAAGATGATTGCCGGCATCAGGTTAGCTACCTTGATGCGGCCGCGGCCGTCGATGATGATGTTAATTCCGATACAGAATATCAGGATATTGCCGACAAGGCCAAGATTGCTCAAGGCCGCATCAGTCATGATTGGCTCGAGGGCTTTGGCGAGGAGCGTGATTGAGCCCTGCCAGATGCCAACTGGGATAGCTGCGAACATACAGCCCTTGCCCATTGAAGATGTCATTACCATGATGATAACAAAGTCGAGGATGGCTTTGGTGATGAGCAGCGTATGGTCGCCACTTACTCCATCCATAATCGCTCCGAGCACAGCCATTGCACCAATACACACTGTCAGCGATGCAGTAACAAATCCATCTACGAAGGCGATATCCTTAGCACTACCTGACTTTATCTTGAGCCAAGTTCCAAGACGCTCCATCTGGCTCTCGATGTCGATTATCTCACCGACAATTCCGCCGAGAACAAGCGACGCGATAATCACATAAGTTCCCTGCGTTGTGATGTCGAAGGTCGAACTAGCACCACTGCCATTCTGAGCAATGTTCAACATTTCCGCTACGAATCCGGAGATTGCAAGTGCGATAATGCTGAGACCCATTGCCAGGTTGATGGTCTTCTGGAATCTTTCATTAAGGAGTTTGCCGGCAACCAGACCTACAAGTCCGCCGCCGACAATTGCTACTACATTAATTAGTGTTCCCATTATAATAATACAAATCTCATCTGTACCGGGTTGTGATCCGAATACTTGAACTCCTCATTCAGTACCTCGGATGAAACCACCCATACGTTATCTGTTGTCAAGAATCCATCGACAGTGCACTCGAAAGTCTTACCCTTCTTGTACGGCATATCGTTATTTCTGCAACTTGCAATTTTCTTATCTCTATCGAATGGAGCAATTAGCTTGATGTGCTGCGGAATATCCTCAACCGGATATGGATTACACCAGCTTGAGAAAGCATTCAGTGGCACTCCGAATATCTTAGGTGATTCTCCGAGCAAATCCATGTTGAAGTCGCCACTGGCAACCACATAGTTGCCCTTTTCATACTCCTCCAGCATCGTATCGTACACCATCTTAACCTGTCTCTTGACGATTGACGGGTCAGTTGTGTAAGCGGACAGATGCAGGTTAATCAGCACGAGTTCCTTGCCGTTATCAGTTGGCATTCTGCTAACGCTGAAACATCTGTCAAGGTCCAAAACCTTCGCGAAGTCCGTCTGAATCGGCAGGCTGCGACGCAGCGAATCTGTAAGATTCGTGCGGCTCAAGGTAACGAGGCCCGCTTTGTTCGCACCATGTGGTCTAGTGATTGGGTAGAACAGATACGGTGAATCGTAGTTCTGCGCAAAGACGTAAGAGTAATCGCGCATCGCTGAGCGAATGAGCTCGCGCTCGTCTACTTTGTAGGAACGAGTCGCATCGAAGTCGACCTCCTGAATGTTGTAGAAGTCAGAATCCTCCTCTCTCAGACGCGTGTCGATGTAGTTCATGCTGTCGAGAACCGCCTGTTCAGAACGCGCACGGGACTCCTTGCCGCCATCCATGAAGAAGGTGTAGTCCTGCAGGTAAGCCGCAAAACCAATATTCCAGGATGTCAGCTCGAGTGTCTTGTAAGTGTGAACAGCGTCGGTCGACTCTCTCGCATTATGAATGTCGAGCGCCAAGTTGTCCTCAAGCCTGTCATAGGACAAGAAGACGTACGCAATATAACCAACAGCGATAATTATTATCGCGATGAGTATGTTAAGAGCTATTCCAATTGCACGTTTTTTAATCTTCATAATTTTACATTATTGCTGATCTTCGAGGCGGGCGATGAGCTGGCCGCTCTTAACGCTGTCGCCTTCCTTGACGTAGATGTTGGAGATGAGGCCAGTGCCTGTGGAGATTACGTTGGTCTCCATCTTCATGGCTTCGATGATAGCAACCGGCTGACCCTGTTCTACCTTGTCGCCCTTCTGAACGAGGACTTTGATGATAGTTCCAGGGATGTTCGCGCCAATCTCGTGACCGTCATCCTGCTTAGCAAACTGTATCTGAGTGCCGGCAACTGACTTAGTCAGAGCCTGCTTGTCCTTAATTGTTACGACACGGCTGTAGCCATTAACTGTGAACGAAAGGTCACGATTGCCGGCTTCATCGGCTTTGCCGATACGGTCGAGAGTAACAACAAGAATCTTACCTTCTCTCATTTTAATCTCGACGGTCTGTCCAACTGCAACTCCGTGGAAGAATACATCAGATCCCATGTTACGGAAGTTACCCTGTGTCTCGAGCTTCTTGATGTACTCATCGAACACCTTGTTGTACATTGAGTAAGAAACCTGCTCCTGATCTGTTCCCTCGAGTCCGAGGTCATCAACGAGGTGCTTCTTGATTGCGTCGAAGTCATCTGGTGGCAGGAGCTCGCCAGGTCTGCAAGTGATTGGTTCTTTGCCCTTGAGAACAACCTTCTGAAGGTCCTCAGGGAAACCGAATTCAGGTTGACCAATCATTCCCTCGAAGTATGAAACCGTGCTGTCTGGGAAGTCCATGTTAGCGCCCTTCTCGCAGATATTCTCCGGTGTCAGATCGTTCTGAACCATGAAAATTGCGAGGTCGCCAACTACTTTGGATGATGGAGTTACCTTAACGATATCTCCGAGCATCTGGTTAACCTTGACGTACATTTCCTTAACTTCATCGAACTTGTATCCGATGCCGAATGACTCGACCTGTGGCTTTAAGTTGGAGTACTGTCCGCCAGGAATCTCGAGGCGGTAGATCTCTGCGCTGGCTGCCTTAAGGTCTGACTCGAAATCGCAGTAAACCGGTCTAATATCTGTCCAGTAGTCTGAGATGAGCTGCAGTCCTCTCTGGTCGAGACCAGTATCTCTCTCTGAATTCTCGAGTGCTGCGATTACGGAGTTCAGCGCTGGCTGTGAAGTCAGTCCTGACATTGAGTTGAACGCAGCGTCGATAATGTCTACTCCTGCAGCTGCTGCCATCAACAGTGTTGCAACTCCGTTACCGGATGTGTCGTGAGTGTGAAGGTGGATAGGAACAGCAACTTCGTTCTTAAGCGCTGTTACGAGTTTGGATGCAGCCATTGGCTTGATGAGGCCTGACATATCCTTGATGCCGATGATGTGAGCACCCATCTTCTCGAGTTCCTTAGCCTTCTTAACGTAGTACTCGAGTGTGTATTTGTCTCTAGTCTCGTCTAAAATATCGCCTGTGTAGCAGATCGCAGGTTCAGCGATACCGCCAACATTCAGCACTTCGTCGAGAGCTACTTCAATTCCCTTAGTCCAGTTCAGCGAGTCGAAGATACGGAATACATCTATCCCTGCCTTTTTGGCCTCCTGAACGAACTTGCGAATAGTGTTATCTGGATAGTTCTTATATCCAACTGCGTTAGCTCCTCTGATGAGCATCTGCATCAGAACGTTAGGAATCTCTTCTCTCAAGAGCTCGAGTCTCTCCCATGGGTCCTCACCGAGGAATCTCATAGAAGTATCGAAAGTAGCTCCGCCCCACATCTCGTAAGAGAACATGTCCTTACCGTAGTAAGCCATTGCTGGCGCGATTCGCTCCATATCCTTAGTTCTAACACGTGTAGCCAACAGTGACTGCTGAGCATCACGCAGTGATGTATCTGTTACGAGAACCTTCTTCTGAGCCAGTGCCCAATCTGCCAGTCCCTTAGCGCCCTTTTCATCGAAAATCTGTTTGGTTCCATAGAGCGATTTTTTGGAAAATGTACCATTTAGGAACGGGCTAGGAGGTACATTAGGGGCGTTGAAGGTGCCCGCTTTGGTCTTGTGTTGGTTGACAGCCATGTCGCCGAGGAATTCGAGGACCTGAAGTTCCTTGTTAGGAACGGCTCTGATGTCGAGCAGACTTGGATTGTTCTCAATGAATCCTGTGTTGCACTCACCCTTACGGAAAGTTGGGTGGTTCAGGAGGTTCAGCAGGAAGCCGATGTTAGTCTTTACTCCCTCAATCTTCATCTCCTTGAGAGCACGAACGGCTTTGCGGCACATACCTTCGAAAGTACGGTCGTGTGCGCACACCTTAACAAGCAGGCTGTCGTAGTAAGGTGAAATAACGGAACCTGTGAATCCGTTACCACCGTCCAGTCTGATACCGTTACCAGAAGCGGATCTATACTGAGTGATAGTTCCTGTGTCCGGTGCAAAATTATTAGTAGCATCCTCGGTAGTTACACGACACTGAATTGCATAGCCATTCAGTGTGATGTCTGACTGTTTGCGGATGTTAATCTGTGGTGAATCAAGTGCGTAGCCCTCAGCGATGAGAACCATTGCCTGAACCAGGTCAACGCCTGTAACCATTTCAGATACAGTGTGCTCAACCTGAATACGAGTGTTCATCTCGATGAAGTAGTGGTTGCCTTCCTTGTCTACGAGGAACTCAACTGTTCCTGCAGATCTATAGTTAACAGCCTTGGCAATCTTGATTGCGTCATCGCAGATAGCCCTGCGCTGCTGATCTGTCAGTGTCAGGGATGGGGTAAATTCAACTACCTTCTGATGTCTTCTCTGTACTGAGCAGTCTCTCTCGTAGAGATGTACGATATTGCCGTACTTATCTCCGAGGATCTGAACTTCGATATGTTTTGGCTCTTCGATGTACTTCTCGATGAAGATATCACCATTGCCGAATGCCTTAACTGCTTCGCTCTGTGCGCTCTTGAACTGAGAGATAAGGTCTTCTTCCTTACGAACGATTCTCATACCACGTCCGCCGCCACCTGCTGCAGCCTTGAGCATTACAGGATAGCCTGCCACTTTGGCAAACTTCTTAGCCTCTTCTTCGCTAGTGATAGCAGCTTCAACGCCAGGAATGCATGGAACGTTAACCTCGTTAGCAACCAGCTTGGACTGAATCTTGTCGCCGAGGCGATTCATCATTTCATGAGTTGGTCCGATGAAGGCAATGCCCGCATCCTCGCAAGCTTTCGCAAAGTCAGCGTTCTCGGACAGGAAGCCATATCCTGGATGGATGGCATCGCAGCCCTTGATTTTGGCCATGTGAATAATCTCATCGATGTCCAGATAAGCGTCGATAGGGTTCTTGCCCTCACCGATTTCATAGGACTCGTGAGCCTTAGTTCTGAACAGAGAATTTCTATCCTCTGCAGAATAAATCGCTACCGTTCTGATTCCGAGTTCGCGGCATGCTCTGATAATACGAATTGCAATCTCGCCACGGTTGGCGATGAGCACCTTCTTGAACTCTGTGATCTTAGCTTGTTTAGCCATTGTTATGTCTCCTGTTATAATCCTTTCTTCTTTCCAGTTCAGTCAGGATCTTCTTACGAATTCTAATATCTGTTGGAGTTACTTCTACGAGCTCGTCATCGTCGATGAACTCGAGTGCTTCTTCCAAAGTAAACCATCTCTTAGGTGTGAGTTTGATGGTATCGTCGGAACCTGCAGCTCTCATGTTAGTTGCCTTCTTGGCTCTGCAAGGGTTAACTACCATGTCGTCGGATCTTGCATTCATTCCCACAATCTGGCCCTCATATACGTGATCGCCAGGCTCTACGAACATCTGAACTCTTTCCTGGATAGTGAAAATTGCATATGCTGTGCAGCTGCCTGCTTCCTGAGCTACAGCTACTCCGTTGATTCTATCTGGAATGTCGCCCTTCCATGGCTCAAATCCAGCGAATCTTCTTACCATAGTTCCTTCTCCGTGAGTCTCGTTGATGAACTCAGTTCTGTAGCCCATCAGACCTCTTGTTGGAGCTGTGTAGATGATTCTTGTGTATCCCTCGGACTCGGACATCATCTGCTGCATCATTCCCTTACGGAGATTGA
Source organism: Candidatus Crickella equi (assembly GCA_018064755.1). Taxonomy (GTDB): domain Bacteria; phylum Bacillota; class Clostridia; order Peptostreptococcales; family Anaerovoracaceae; genus Crickella; species Crickella equi. The sequence continues at coordinate 62,188 of JAGHUP010000009.1, forward strand.
GCTTGCTGATAACTGTACCGGAGTATTCATCAGGAACACTGATTACAACCTCTTCAACAGGCTCGAGAGTCTCACCGTTAGGGCCCTTCTTCAGAACTACTTCTGGCTTGGATACTGCGAGTTCATATCCTTCTCTTCTCATGTTTTCGATGAGAATTGAGAGGTGCAGCTCGCCACGTCCACTAACCTTGAAGCAATCTGTTGAATCTGTCTCTTCAACTACGAGACCAACGTTGACCTCAAGCTCCTTCATCAGTCTTTCTCTGATGTGTCTTGAAGTTACATACTTACCAACTTTACCTGCCATAGGTGAAGTGTTAATCATAAAGTTCATGGACAGAGTTGGCTCTTCGATACTGATTGTACCGAGTGACTCTGGATTGTTAGGATCGCAGATTGTCTCTCCAATGGAGATATCTGAGATACCGGATACAACTACGATGTCTCCGCACTCAGCCTCAGGAACGGCAATTCGTGACATACCCATGTAACGGAAGATCTGGTTGATTTTGCACTTAGCAGCTGAGCCGTCTTCCTTAGTTACAGCAACCTGCTGAGCTTCCTTCATCTTACCTCTTGTGATACGGCCGATACCAAGTCTTCCGATATAGTCGTCGTAAGCGAGTGAGCTAACCTGCATCTGCAGTGGCTCGTCATTGAGGTCTGGATATGGATCGCAGTGGTTGATAATGCATTCCAGCAGAGGTGTGATATCCCAGTCCTTGTAACCCTTAGGGCTCTTCTTAATCTTGGAACCCTCTTCACCAACGAATACGCTAGCAACTTCTGTTGGATCTGTTACAGCGATACCCTGTCTTGCGATACCGTAGAGGATAGGGAAATCGAGCTGTTCATCGTTAGCCTCAAGATCCATGAAGAGTTCGTAAACCTCGTCAACTACTTCGTCGATACGAGCATCCTTCTTGTCAATCTTGTTGATGAACAGGATAGGATTGATGCCCTGCTGCAGAGACTTGTTAAGTACAAATCTTGTCTGTGGCATTGGTCCCTCGCTGGAGTCTACGAGCAGAATAACTGTATCTACAGTCTTCATGATACGCTCAACCTCTGACGAGAAGTCGGCATGTCCCGGTGTGTCGACAATGTTGATTTTGTAATCCTTGTACATAATCGAGCAGTTCTTGGAATAAATAGTGATTCCTCTTTCTCTCTCGATTGCGTCACTGTCCATTACGCAGTCAACAACCTGTTCGTTGTCTCTGAATACGTGGGACTGACTGAGCAGAGCATCTACAAGTGTAGATTTGCCTGCGTCTACGTGTGCGATAACTGCAATGTTAATAATCTTCTGTTTAGCCATTGTTCCGTCCTTAGTTTAGTTCTTGCGACGCTTGTTCCTTGCGTGGTAAGCGTCATCTATTGTTCTCACGAAAGCCTTAATATCTCTCGCATAATCTACTACTGTTTCTGTCTCAGTTCTTAAGTTACTAATTGCGTTGCCTTCGATGTCGTCTGAGTACCAATCTGGAGCAGGTACCGGCAGTGACAGGAAGCTGATCGCCCATGTCTCAAGTCCGCTGAAGAGCAGTGCATAAGGCATAATCTCGTAATAGTAATTAATATCTCTAAATGCATTCTCTGCGATATCCTTGGCAGCTGGATGGTAGATGTGATGTCTCAGCTGCATGAATCTATTAGCCAGTGAAGCGTTACCCTTAGCTCTTGCTCTCATGATGATAACCATGAATGCTGATAAGAGCATCAATGCTGCACAGAGAATTGCTATGAACACCTGACCTGTCAGCAGGATAGTCTGCACTGCCAGGTAAATTGGGATTAGCGCGAAAGCTACGCTGAGCAGTATGAGTCTGATGGTGAAGTCGCGCTGCTCTGCATAGTAGTATCTATCGAACTGTTTGCAGAGTAAGGTCAGGAGGAATCCTGCGAGCAGCGCTACCGCGATGGCTTCGAAATAATTCGGAGTCTGATAAGCGTAGCTGTAGCGCAGCAGATCGGACATTCCTGCCAGCAGTGCAACCAGCACTGTTCCTACTGTTCTGAAGATTTTGGAAAGTGGTGTATATGCCAGCATTTCAGGTGAGCTGAATCCGGCTGCTACGTCATCTCCAATGCTCTTCTTAATCTGTCTCAGTCTTGGAAGAACCTGCTCCATATCTATTCCTCTATCTTGAGGGACATCTTCGAATAAGATGTCGTAAGCAGATCTGATGTACTTTTCCTCTCCTTCCGGATAGCTGAGTCTGATTAAGTTGTATTTCTTAGGCGCATACTCGGAAATCTTAAGATAGCCCTTAATGCCGAGATGCACGATAAGTGCAATGACGTCTTTAATTCTTACACGTCCGATGAAGATATATCCCATCTCAACAGGAGTGATGCCTTCAATCGGATGAACCTGTTTAACCTTGGTGAACTTAGGATCTCGACCTCCAATTAACCAGAGGATGAGGAGTACTACCGCGACCGCAGCCGCCAGGATAAGTGCAAATCTTGTTGCCCATGCTCCGTCAAGTGCTCCTTCCCAATAGTTGTTAGGAAGGTCAGACTGAAGTGTAATACCAAAGTTCTCAGGGATGCGGTCGCCCGTAATTGTTACGGTCTTGCTCTGTTCATCAGCTATGTAATCCAGTTTGGTATCAACGTTCTGAACACCGAACTGTCCTGCAAAATACTGAATGTCATCCCATGGAAAGTCTAGTGGGAACTGCACGCTGATGTTAACCTTGGTGATAGGCTGCATCCAGCTAGGCATCAGGAGGTTAAAATAGAATACGTCCTTGAGCTCGTCTCTGTCTGCAAATTCTCTCAGCGTGTAATCAATCTCGAAAGTATGCTGGCCCTTGGTGAGTTGCTCGGCGTCGTTGATTGTAATGAATCTTTCGTCGCCCTTAACCGTCTCTAGATATTCAGCATTCTTAACCGCTAGTCCATCAAGTCTGAAGTTGCCATTAGGTACTGCGAAGGACACGCTCTGAACTGCATCCGGTAAGTTTACAGTAATGTTCTCGACTACATTGTATGAATGAGTCTTGTCTACTGTAGCGCGAAGATTGTACTCAACTACTTCGTATGCACCATTAACTACAGGAGCAGTGTCCGTAGCGGCATAAGCCGCGAGCGGTGCTGCGAGTGTGAGTGCGAGCAGTGCCGCGAGCAATACTGCTATATTGAATTTTCTAGTTCTAATTCTTTCTCTCATATACCTTACAGCTGTACAGCGTCGCTAATTACATAGCTGCCCTTAGGCTGTTTAACAATCCATTCGCAAGCATCAACTGCTCCGCTTGCAAAACATTTCCAGTTAATTGAGTGGTGAGCAATCTCAAGACGCTCGCCTGTACCCATGAAGTAAACGATATGGCTGGATGGTGTGTCTCCACCTCTCATTGAGTGGTATACAACGTTACCCTTGTTTCTTACGCCTCTTCCGGCATGACCATACTCGACGTCTTCGAACGATGTGCCGCTAGCCTCGCAGATAGTCTCAGCGAGTTCTTTGGCAGTACCACTTGGTGCGTCAAGCTTCTTGTTGTCGTGCATATCGAGGATCTCGATATCGCATGTCTCGTGAAGAGCACCTGCTGCCATCTCGAGTAACTTGCTCATTACGTTAACCATTCTTGAAGTGTTGGCTGCGAGCATTACTGGTATATCCTTGCCGGCATCAACGAAAGCCTGTCTCTGCTCAGGTGAGAATCCTGTTGTTCCGCATACGAGAGCCTTGCCATGCTTATTGCAGATGTCAAGAACTTCCATTCCCATTTCTACTGTTGAGAAATCGAGCACGCAGTCGCACTGGTCGATGATGTCCTCAAGGTTGTCATAAACCTTAACGCCGAGATCCTTGCCGATTCCAGCAGCAGCTCCAAGGTCAGTTCCAATGTATGGACGACCCTTAGGTCCGATGCCACCAACGATTTCGATGTCGTCTCTCTCAGCAGCGATTAATGTGTTAAGTGATCCCATTTTGCCCTTAGGCGCTGTGATTATCAGTTTCATGGTGTCTCCAATCTATTTATCAACTACATAGTTAAGTGTCAGTTCGTCTCTCTCTAGCTTGAGCTGGAACATTTCAACGCCAGCTGAACGGAGCATTAGTTTGCTAGCCTGAGTGCCCGGTGTGTCTGCATACTTGTCAGAGAGATACACAACCTCTCTTATGCCGGACTGAATGATTGCCTTAGCGCACTCGTTGCATGGGAACAAAGCGACATAGATTCTTGCGCCACGCAGCGACTTGCCGGAAGCATTCAGAATTGCGTTAAGTTCTGCATGAACTACGTAAGGGTATTTAGTCTGCTCACCCTCTCTGTCCCAAGGGAATTCATCGTCAGAACAACCAATCGGGAATCCGTTGTAACCAGTTGAAAGAATAACGTTATTCTCATCAACGATACAAGCTCCAACCTGTGTATTTGGGTCCTTACTTCTCTTGGCTGCAAGCAGTGCAACGCCCATAAAATATTCGTCCCAAGTTATATAGTCAGTTCTTTTCATAAGTGTCTCCTTATACCGGCTCATGACCCTTCTCCGCCATAATGCCATAGATAATATATTTTACAACGGTTTGCTTGATTTTGCAATGCTTTGGACACAGAGAGGCACTTTACTAATGTCGACATATTTGAGCACAGATGATATACTGTTAAACGTATGAAACACTATAGGATAAGTGAGATTAAAACCAATATAGATGAGCCAACTTCTTCCCTTCCTGGTAAGGTTGCTAAGAAGTGCTTGTTGAATGCCAGCGACATCGCGAAGTGGGAGCTTCGTCGTAAGTCGATTGATTCAAGACACAAGCCGGATATCAAGTGGGTATACACGGTAGATTTCTGGTGCGAGAAAAACCTCGACAAAGCTATGAAAAAGCTCGGCAAGAATCTTCAGAAGGTCGATGAAGCAGCTGAGAGAACCGATGAGCCTATTATGGGAAGCAAGAAGCTGACTGGAAGACCTGTTGTTGTAGGTATGGGGCCTTGCGGAATCTTCGCGGCTCTTGAGCTCGCGAAGCGCGGCTACAAGCCGCTGGTTCTCGAACGCGGTCCTGCTATGAATGAGAGAATTGAAGCGGTCGAGAACTTCCGCAAGAACAGAGTGCTTGATCCGGAGGCCAACATGCTCTATGGAGAAGGTGGCGCCGGAACATTTTCAGACGGCAAACTCGGAACCGGAATCAAAGATGGACATATTAGAGATGTGCTTAAGGCTTTTGCTGATGCCGGCGCCGGAGAAGATATCACCTATCTGGCCAAGCCACATATCGGAACTGATGTCCTAAGAACTACAATAGTTAATCTAAGAAAACAGATTGAACAACTCGGTGGTGAGGTTAAATTCAACACCAAGGTTGAAGCCTTCAATATCAAGGACGGAGAACTCGAATCAATTGAAATAAAGACCGGTGCGAACGCATCAATCATTACTACAAACGCGCTCATTCTGGCTATAGGCCACAGTGCGAGAGACACTTTCAAGACTATCAATGAAGCTGGCCTGGATATGGAGCAGAAAGCTTTCTCTATAGGCGTTCGCATGGAGCATCCACAATTCATGATTGATCAGGCTCAGTATGGATCAGAAGCAATTGAAAAGTACGGCGATCTGCTGCCACCAGCTGATTACAAGCTTTCTACAACCGCATCCAATGGACGTGGCGTCTACTCATTCTGTATGTGCCCGGGTGGTGAAGTCGTAGTATGCTCTACCAAGGATGGCGAGCTTTGCGTCAATGGAATGAGTAATAGAAAACGTGATAGTGGAACTGCGAACAGCGGCATTCTCTGCACTGTTAATGTTGAAGACTATAACAATGGCGATGCTAGCGATATTCTTGCCGGTGTTCGCTATCAGGAGAAGTACGAGAAGCTCGCTTATAAGAATGGCGGCGGCGACTTCAATCCGCCATCAGCTATCATGGGAGCCTTCCTTGCAGGACGCGCGGAACCGATAGATAAATCACTTCCGGATTTTGCCGCCGTAGCATTAAAAGATGCTGTCCCAGACTTCGCCCGTAAGATAAAAGGATACGACAATCCGGCTGCAATTGTTACAGCAGTCGAGACCAGAAGTTCATCTCCGGTACGTATCGTGCGCGGCATCACAGGAGAGTCCAACATCAGAGGAGTCTTCCCGGCAGGTGAAGGCGCTGGATATGCAGGAGGCATTACTTCTGCAGCGTGCGATGGCATCAAGGCCGCGCACCACCTCATCGCTAAATTCGCCAAAAACAATTAAGCATATTATCATTTATGCTAAAAATGCTAACCTGTCTCTCAATTTAAAGATAGGTTAGTCTACATTTAGAATCTGTTTAACATAATTCAGAAGAAAAAGTGTGACTTATCCGATGTATTCATCGTGATAGGTCACACTTTTTATCATTACTTTTCACTCAAGTTCTCGAATATGAACTCAGCCTTGCGACTGTCGCTAATAAACGAGTACTAACCACCCTCTTTTTTGTGAGACAGGAGCGCATTTTTGGCATAAACTGGTCTGGCACCCTTGAATTTCAACAATCGATCTATTCTGCAATCGCTCTAGCAGCCTTGAGTCCCGTTAGCCAGGCATTACTCAGATTGTATCCACCGCAAGGTCCATCATAGTCCAGCAACTCGCCAGTGATGAACAAACCCTCATTCAGCCTTGATTCACATGTCTCAGGGTCAATCTCTCCAAGATCAACTCCGCCGGCAGTTGCCTGCGCGTCCTTCCATCCTCTAATAGCCGATGGTGTGAACGTCAGATTGTGAATCGACTCAATGCCATGCGCCATAACGTAGTCAGCCAGTTCTTTCTTAACAACTGTCCTTAGCGCATCTCTGCCCTCAGTTCCTGTAACAGACATCAGCTCGCTGATGTCACCCTCTGGGAACAGGTTCAAACTAATCTTGAACTGATCAAGTTCTTCGCCTTCAGCTCTATTATATCTCATGAATCTTGTCATATTGAAAATGCAGATTCCTGACAGTCCATACTTGGTGAACTGGATTTCTCCAGCCTCCTCGAACAGCTTGCTGCCCTCGCTGTACAGGCTAACAACACCTCTTGCCCTAACGCCTGCCAGAGAGCTTGCGCTTGGTCTTGCCTCCTTGTCCCACTCTTCGCATTCAACCGAAGTCAGAACTGGAATAGGCGTAACAACAGTGTGCCCCAGTTTGCGGGCTATAGCATAACCATCACCGGTCGTTCCGAACGCCGGACCAGCTTTGCCGCCTACCGCCAAAACAACTTTGGCCGCGTCGATAGTTCCGTGACCATACTTAATTGTAAAGCCTGAGTTATTCTTCTCAACATCGGTTACAGTTGCGTTGAGGATAACGTCAACACCAAGTTCGTTCACTCTATCTATCAGCAATTCAACAACATCAGCCGCTGATTCGGAATAAGGATAGACGAGGTCGCCATCGCAAGAACGAGTCATGATGCCGACCTTAAGCAGCCACTTCATAATCTCGAGGTAACCATTAGCGTTCTTATTTGTTATATTGCATCGTCCGTTGCCAGTAGCACGGATTTTGCGGCCCAGCGCGTCGTTCTTCTCAATAATCGCCACGCTAATATCGGCATTGAGCATCTTCAGCTCAATTGCCGCTGCGAGGCCAGACGCACCGCCACCTATTATCGCTACATCATACTTTTTCATAATGTACCTCTTAGCCCGTTCCTAACGGGTGCATTTTTGACGAGGAGTGTCCCAAAACTGACATTTTCGACAGTTTTGGACCGGCCCGGTTTTACATTGAAGTGCTGCCAAAGCCGCCGTTTCTGGCAGAGCTGGATTCTGCACCTTCTGGAATTTCGAATTTGACGATGATGCCCTGGGCAAATGGTTTGCCTGATTCAAGCATAACGTCTTGGTCTGATGGATTCTCGAGGCTGATGATGATGTGACCCTCATTGTCGGAGTCGCAGTAATCAGCATCGATAACACCAAGAGTGTTGGACAGTTTGATGCCATATTTGAAGCCGAGGCCGCTACGAGGAACGATTAAGAGAACGCGTTCTCTGTCCCACGAGCCTTCGCCGGATTCAGTTGCCCAGCGTATGCCTGTTGCGATACGGAATTTGCCGCCTGCTTCAAGGTTAAGGCTGAAAGGCATGAAGAAGTCGCAGCCGGCCGAGGCAGCAGTTGCCTGCTGTGGCAGCTTGATGGCATCATACCATTCCTTCATTTCCTTATCTGGAAGGCCCTTAATACCACAGTCATCCTTCCACTGTTCATAACTAACTTTCTCAAATTTACTCATTTTCGTATACCGAAAGTGCGGCCGTAGCCGCACTCATTATCTACCGCTTGGATCAGCAACTGCCAGCTTGAGCTGTGCTGCCATATCTGTTTCTTCCCACTTAACGCCGAGGTCAGTTCTTCCGAAATGTCCATAAGCTGCGAGCTGTCTGTACTGAGGCTTCTTAAGTTCAAGCTTCTTAATGATAGCTGCAGGTCTCAGGTCGAAGTTGTCAACGATGAGCTGAACGATTCTCTCGTCGCTTACGATGCCTGTTCCATATGTATCAACGAAAACACTAACTGGCTCAGCAACTCCGATTGCATAAGCGAACTGCACTTCGCATCTCTCAGCAATACCAGCTGCTACGATGTTCTTCGCAACATAACGAGCCATATAAGCCGCACTGCGGTCAACTTTGGTTGGATCCTTACCTGAGAAAGCACCACCACCGTGTGATGAATGTCCGCCATATGTATCTACGATAATCTTACGACCGGTCAAGCCGGAGTCACCCTTAGGTCCTCCGATAACGAATCTGCCTGTTGGGTTAACGTAGAATTTGGTTCTATCGTCAATGAGATTATCAGGAACGATTGGCTTGATAACATGCTCAATCATATCTGCTCTAACCTGCTCAAGTGATGCACTCTCGAGATGCTGAGTTGAAACAACAACTGTATCCACACGAACAATCTTGTGATTCTCAGTCTCAACTGTTACCTGAGTCTTTCCATCTGGTCCGAGGTAAGGAAGTGTTCCGTTCTTACGAACTTCAGCAAGTCTCATTGCCAGCTTCTGAGCAAGTACTGTTGAAATAGGCATCAGCTCTTCAGTTTCATTGCAAGCATAGCCGAACATCATGCCCTGGTCGCCTGCGCCTGTCATTGCGAGCTCATCCTTCTGAGTTCCCTCCTTGATTTCAAGAGACTCGTTAACTCCCATTGCGATATCTGCTGACTGCTCTTCCATATGCTGGATGATTTCGCAAGTGTTACCGTTAAAGTATACGTCATCATTGTCGTATCCGATTTCCTTGATAGTCTTGCGAGCGATTGCCTCGTAATCAACGTCGAAGTTGCCGGAAGCCTCTCCGAATACCATGAGGAATCCTGTTTTGGTTGCGCACTCACAAGCTACGTGAGCATTAGGATCCTGAGCAAGAATTGCATCAAGCACTGCGTCAGAAACCTGATCGCAGAGCTTATCCGGATGTCCTTCAGTAACTGACTCTGAAGTAAATAATTTAATCATAATATCTCCTATGTAATCCGGCCGCGTATGGTGCCGCCGCCTTTATTAAGCCATAAAAAAATCTCCCTGCCCACGTGCAGAGAGATACCTCACTCCTCATCTGCCGGGGTGATGGCTCCACCCCGTGGGAATTGGCACCTTCACTCCTGTGAGGTTGCCGCGAGATCATAGGGCCCATTCCCTCCCTCGCTCTTAATAAGGACTTATTTATTATATACCTATTGTCAAGCCTGACCCCAAGTTGCAAAACTGCAACTTGGGTCTGACCCGCTGTTGCATTACAGATCTGAAACGATGTCTTGGCCACGGCCGTTCTTGATGTATGCCTCGATAACAGCAACTGCTCCGTCAATGCCTGTACGGTCTGTATTGATGAGCAAATCATAAACGTCTCTCTCGCCCCACTGATTCTCAGTGTAGAACTCATAGTATTTACGACGCTGCTTGTCGATATACTTTACAGCCTTTACCAGCTGATCCTCTGTATATTTCTCTTCAGGTAGATATGCTTTGTAGTGAGTAGTATCCTGAGCCAGTCTCTTAACTCTTGCTTCCATTGGAGCAAAGATGAATACGCTAACCTGATCAGGGTCGTCCTGCAGGATGTAGTCAGCAGCTCTTCCAACGATAACGCAACTCTGATCCTTGGCGATCTCACGAATCAGCTCGAACTGATTCTCCTGAATCTGATCTGTAGGACTTACTGTATAGCTGCTAACGCCGGAGAACAGGCCGGAGAATGAGAAATCAGGAACAACTTCCTCGTTGTCTCTAACATAATTCTCGTTGAACCCCATCTTCTTAGCTGCAATTGAAATCAGCTCATCATCATAGAACTTAATGCCCAGGCTGTCAGCCAGCTTTCTGCCAACCTCATGTCCGCCTGTACCAAACTCTCTTGAAATTGTAATTACGATTCTATCACTCATAATAGTCACCTCTCTGCCCATTATTTTACCACTTTAACCACCGCTTCTGCAAATGCTCTCATATCCTTCTCGCTCGCGAAGACTGCTCTCGCATTGTCGTCTCTTCCGCCGCCTCTTCCACCGAACTCAGCAGAGTGTTCTTTGACCAAAGCGCCACATTTCTCGTCTCCGGATGAGAAGAGCAAAGCGGTCTTAGTCTCCGGGTGAAGAAGAGCGAGGAATCGATCGCTTGTTTCACCGATGACAGCAAATCCTAGTTTCAAAAGATCGTCTACTGCGATAAGGTCCTGCTCGTAAACTACTGCCTTATCTTCGTTCAGCTTGGCAAGAATTTCAGTCTTCTCAGTTTCCTTGATGTATGTTGCCATACGAGCCATCTGCGCCTTCAGCTGCTGTGCCTGATCCTGATCGGACTCAAGCTTGTGCAGGAGATCTGCTGTTTTGCAGGAATTGCGATTGGCAATCTCTGTTAACAGCTTCATATTCTCATTCAGATGTTCCTTGGCCTTAATACCGCAGTCGAAATAGATGCGGTTCATTCCTTTGTTAGGCTCGTGCTTGTAGATGGCTACCACACCAACCTGACCGCTTGTTGATGGATGTGTTCCGCAACATGCAATGCAGTCATATGGATCCGGAAGTTCACCTACTGTTACTACTGAGACCTCGCCGTCGTGTGGCACCTGTTTGCGAACAGGCATAACGAGGGATGCCTCATAGTTCTCGAAATAATCTATGCTAACTGGAAGGTCTGCCCAGATGGCTTCGTTAACAGTTCTCTCGGCGAGGTCGAGTTCCTCTTCAGTTAACATTCTTCCGTCCAGCTCAATATCTATAGTTATGTAATCTTCCCCCATATGGAATCCTCTATTGATTCCTCCGAAGAGATTATTAAAAGCTCCACTTAGCATATGCTCGCCAAGGTGACGCTGCATATTACAGAATCTGCTATCCCAATCGATGGTCAGCTCAACTTCATCGCCTACCTTAAATGTTCCTTCCGGTGCATCGGTAATGTGCCAGACATCATCTTCCAGCGATTGGTCCTCTGCACAGAGAACATTAAAAATCAGCTCACCTTTACTAACAGTTCCGATGTCTGATGGCTGTCCGCCACCCTCCGGGAAGAAAACTGATCGGTCGCAAACTATGCAGTCACAACCATTTTTTGTTGTAACTTCAAGCACTTTTGCGGTGTTCTGAACTTGGTACTGATCTGCCTTGTAAAGCCTTTCACTTGCCATTTTTTAGTCTCCTATATATGTTTCACATGTTTCACGAAATCGAACAAATTTCGCACTTGAAAAATTTCAAAAATCTGTGGATAAATCGTGTTGACAAATTGTTTTAAACTTGCAAAGCCTTGCAATAACTTGATTTTGAGATTTGCAGTTTTCCACAGGGTAATACGGATAACTTTGTATACAATTTTTGAATTTCCTGTGGATAAACCCCCAAAGCCTTATAAAAACTGCATTTATTTCTGTTGATAATATGACCTCTCAAAAATCGAACAAACGTGTTTTTGTTTTGTATTTTTAAAAAAATATTTTGACTTAATATGAGTCCGGATGATCTATCAAATCCCTGAACATAACGCCGTATGTTTCGCAGATAGTATGGAAGATTGGTTCATTCAATTGATACCTTCCATCCAGTCTCATGAATGGTGAATACAGGGATGTAACCGCGCACTGATCCATATAATTAATATTGCCCAGTTTGTTGCTCATCATGATGAACTCACCATCAATTGTCAGAAGCGCGTATCCATATACGTCATCATTCAGCCAATAGTTGTTGCTGTTAACATGGTCATTGTCCTGATTATATGCTGTATACAGCCAGCCGTTTCTCACTTGTTTTGGCTCCGCCTTGGACAGGAACTCGAACTGGCTACCATCAAATCCACTTAAGATTCTATCCCTGCAATCGAATACTGTGATGTACTCAACTGTCTGCAGCTGTAATGCAGCCTCATAATCTGACAGCTTATTCATACTGCCAACGGATATCTGTGTAACCTTGGCATTCTTCTTGCGGTAATCGCCATCGAGGTAGATGACATACGACGTGAAGTAGTATCCGTTCTGTGCCAAAGTGGTCGCTTTGCATCTGTAAGGTGTCGACTCACCATCAGTTGGTTTGTCGTCCGCATCTCTGCTGGTCTTGATATTATTACGTACCAAAGTCTGGATGCCAGGATGCGTCAGTTCGCAATCCATCAGCTCGGTCTCGCTCATCGTCGAGAGATATCTCGCTGCCGTATAATCGTGATCCACCAACCTCATAATGAAGTAATTGATAGTCTCACAAGTTGCGAGTTTGGCAGGTACCAGCTCTCCGATCAGCTCGACCGGATCTGGCATATGTTCCAGCGCCCCGCGCGCATCAAGAGTCTCCCTCATGAGATTGAATCTTATCAAAGTATTCTTTCTGAATTCAGCATTCTCTTCATCATCATACTCGCGCGCGCGGCTGTTATCCGCCAGCGGCATGGCCTGATCAATGAAAGCCATCATAATATTGCAAGGAATCGTTACAACCCTGCCGCCCATTACGTTGACGAAGGAATCCCAATGATATCTCGCATTGACTTTGTTCTCGCTGAAGTTCTCGTCTCCAGGAATGCACTCGAACTCGAAGTAATCATCAACTCCATACTCGGAATAATCCAGATGAATTATCTGATATAACTTGTTCCTTGGGTTGTCCTTGCCCGTCCACATAACGCGCATAGCAACAACGCCCATCAGACGCGTTTCAGTCGCCTCACAGAGCCCAAAATCATACTCCTCGAATATGTTGTAGTATTTAGAAAGCTTACCTTCTACAATTTTCAACATTTGCAACAACGGGTCAGACCTAAATTGCAAAATTGCAACTTGGGGACAGACCTACACCTTTTTCAAGTACTCCACTTCTGCAGGGCTAAGTTTGCGGCACTGGCCTACTGCCAACTTACCGATAGTCAGGTTGCCGAGACCAACACGGCAGAGTTCCTCTACTGGATGACCGATAGCTTTGCACATACGGCGAACCTGTCTGTTCTTACCCTCGTGAATTGTTATCTCCATTACCGTACTGTTCTTGTCATGACGAATCAGCTCCACCTCAGCCGGTGAAGTAACGAACCCGCCAATATCTACGCCCTTAGCAAGGCGTGCGGCCTCGGCTCTTGATACGATGCCGTTAACCCTCGCCAGGTATTTCTTATTAAACTCATGTCTTGGATGCATCAGCTTGTTGCTGAGTTCTCCATCATTGGTCAGGATAAGAAGTCCCGATGTATTGTAGTCCAGTCTTCCTACCGGGAAAACTCTAATGTTGTCAGGCACCAGTTCTGTTACAACTGCACGTCCCTCTTCATCAGCTGTGCTAGTAACATATCCTGTTGGCTTGTTCAGAAGATAGTAAACCAGCTTGGTCTCAGGTCTAATCGCAACACCATTAACCTCGACTACATCGCCATCTTCGACATGATATCCTGGATTCACAAGAACCGCGCCGTTGACTTTGACCTTACCCTCTTCTATCAGCTCGTCGGCCTTACGCCTGCTGGTAACTCCGGCGGAAGCAATATACTTATTAATTCTCATTCTCTTCGCCTTCCTCATCTTCAGCATTGAAGTCGATTGCAATCTGATCGCCAGTCTCTGCCTCTTCTGGTGTTCTTCTGAGCTCCTCAAATTCCGCAACTTCCGGCAGATCCTTGAGTGATGCGAATCCAAACTTTTTCAGGAACTCCTTAGTTGTTGCATAGATAAGAGGACGTCCAACGCCTTCGCTACGTCCAACAACTTCGATGAGGCCCTTGTCAGTAAGACCATCGATAACTCTCTCTGACTTGATACCACGAATGCTGTCAATCTCGGATCTTGTAACCGGCTGACGATAAGCAATGATAGCGAGAACTTCGAGGGCAGCCTGTGACAGGCGCTTTACGCGTACCGGTGTGCAGAGCTTCTCGATGAACATCTCGTTCTCTACGTGTGTTACATATCCGAATGAATCTTCAACCTGGCGAATTCTGATGCCACGTCCTTCCTGCTCATACTCAGCCTGAAGCTCCTTGAACAGTTCTCTTACCTCAGCCTTCTCAGCCTCAAGAATCTGTGCTGCATCCTTAACCTCAAGAGGCTCACCCCACATGAACATCATTGTCTCAAGTGCGGACTTCATAACTTTCTTACTGTACATCTGTTGCCTCCTCTATCGCCTTCTGGCTCTTCTGTGTTACTGTGATATCTCCAAAATTTTCTTCCTGTTCTGCGTCGCATTCCTGATTCTTAATCATTGCTAGCAGTGACATGAACGAAAGTGTTACGTCGTATCTATCGGCCTCCTCAGGCAGGAGTTCCGTGAATGGAATTCTGCCCTGACCCGCCTTGAATTTCCTCTCGAGAGTTTCTGACATATGCTTGATTCTGTTCTCGATGGATTCCTTCTGACGACGAACTCTCTGATAACGCTTGGTTACTTCCTCGACTTTCTTCTTCTTGGTCAGGAAGAGCATGAAAGCACTAACCATCTGTTCCTCTGTCGCCTGCAAAATCTCATCCGGATTATCAAGATATTTCGACATATCCTCGGCCGGTTTCTCGTGAATCGCAAGATTAAACTCCTCCCGCTGCTGGAGCATTTCGGCAATCTTCTTGGTCTTCACGTATTCCGCAAGACGACCCGCCAGCTCGGCACGTGGGTCTTCCTCAATCATGATCTCGCCGGTATCGCTCATACGCGGCAGGAGCATATGCGATTTGAGCCTAATCAGAACCGCAGCAAGCACGATGAACTCACTGGCAACTTCGATGTCCAGTTCCTCCATCTCCTTCAGATAAGCAATGTATTGTTCTGTAATTTCGCTGACCTTGATGTCGTAGATGTCCATTCTGGCATTCTCCAGAAGGTATACGAGCAAGTCGAATGGGCCCTCGAATTGGTCAATTCTAACTTTGTACACTTTCTAATCTCCTTACTAAAGATGCGGGCGGGGTCTTATGCGGACACGCTCTCGCTCTCTTCGTCTCGCAGCGGTACTAAGCTCTAGCTTCGCTACGCTCGCTAATCGCTAAGTGCCGGCGGCCTCAGGCGGTCTCGCATCAAGACCCGCCCGCATCTTAGCAAATAATTAAAAATATATCTCCTTTAAATACAATCCATTAGGTGGAGCAGTGAATCCAGCATTGCTCCTATCCTTAGACTCTATAATAGTTTTCAATTCTTCCGGTTCTTTTTTACCTAAGCCCATTTCTACCAATGTTCCTACGATGATGCGGACCATATTGTAGAGGAAGCCATCACCTGTAATCTCAATTACTATCTCGCGGTCTGTCTCGGAGATGGTGAGATTACTGACTGTTCTGACTGTTGTCTCTCTAGGGGTTCCGCCTGCTGTCTCAAAGCATTTGAAATCGTGAGTTCCAATGATGTATTGGCAGGCTTCACGCATTCTTTCCAGATCAAGGTTGCCAACTTCTGGAGACTGGTATGCGTAATTGCGTCTGAAGATATCGCCTGTCTTGTCAATGATGTATCTGTAGGTCTTACCCTTGCAGTTATATCTTGCATGGAAATCATCCGGCTTTACTTCGGCACTTAAGATTTTGATGTCTCCTGGTGCGCCTGACCTGCCGGCGCCGGCCGTGCCGAACCTGCGGTTCATCACTTCCGGGAGCTTCTCCACTGGCATATTGCAGTTCCACTCGAAGCTCGCGCACTGTCCCAGTGCGTGAACGCCGGCGTCAGTCCGGCTGGTGCCGTGAATCGGCACCTCTTCGAGTGCGATGAACTTCAGAACATGCTCAATCTCACCCTGAACGGTTCTATCTTCTGGCTGTTTCTGCCAGCCGGAGAAGTTGGTTCCGTCGTATTCAATTCTAATTAAGACATTAGGCATAGATATATTAATACTCCTATGAAGCCGGCTGGCAGCATTGCGTTATGATCCTTCAATGTGCAGCGGCGTGTTGCCAATAAATATGTTGATTCAATTGCGAATATCAAAGTTGTCAGTATGAAGACAATGAGCACTCCGCGGCGGCCAAGTATGAGGCCGATGGCTGCGAAGAATTTGATGTCTGCGCCGCCGAGTGAACCTGATTTGAAAATGAGGCCGAGGCCGAGGATTGATAGCCCTATTAAGAGGCCGAGGCCGGCTCCTGCGAGCGGCTCCCACCAGTATTCGTTGTAGAATACGAAGCCAAGAGCTGTTACAGCGAGCAGGATTTGCAATTGATCAGGCACTATTTTGTAGAGCTGATCCGAAATCGCCATTTCGAGCAGCACTACGAGAGTGCAAAGTGATGCGATTTCGTACATTGCGCCGGTGGTTACTGCCAGGTAAACACCTACCACCATGAACAGTCCCATGAAGATGAACTTCCAAGGTGTACTCGGTAGTCTCTGACGTCCGGCATTATCTGCTTCGACCAATCTAGGAGGAAGTACCCTGCGCTGTGTATCCAGCGCATCATCTTCCCAGTCTTCGAACCATTTTTCCGGAATATGATTAAATGCCACAACACTACCATTACCGAATAGTATGGCAGCTGCTGTGGCAATCACAATTTTGATAACTAAGTTAATTGTATAAGTCATTCTCTGTTATGTGCTTCCCAGCAGTTACGCGTAGAATTATGTTACTTGGAGAGGCAGTAATCAGCGAACTCCAGCAGGTCATCATAAACCTCCTGCTTGTTGAGTTCGTTTAATACCTCATGTCTATCGTCCGGATAAATCTCAATATGTACATCGCAGTCGGTATTGTCGGAGTAAACAACGTACGCTTTGCGCACACCCTCTCCATAGTTGCCGACAGGATCCTCTGCTCCTGAGATAAAGAGCAGTGGCAGTCCAGGTGGAATTCTCTTCATAGCCTCAATATCGTGAGCCTTCTCCATTCCGCTGAACATATGATAGAAACCGTTAGCTGTGAAGTGGAACATGCACAGCTCGTCCTTTCTATACTTATCCACGATGGCCTCATCGCGAGTCAGCCAATCCTTGCTCGATCTAGGGTTCTTGATTCTCTTGAGATAAGAGCCAAAAGCAACCGCCTCTACCGCTGATGCAGTCTTGCCGAGTTCATCGATACCAAGTCTCTTGGCAAGCAACTTACCGAGCTTCATAGCGATAGCTGGCTGCCAACCTGTACCCATGATAACAACACCAGCCAAGTCCTCAGAATAGTGGCCATTGTCAGTTACAATATACTGACGAACGAGGAATGAGCCCATGCTGTGTCCCAGCATCAGATAAGGCAGTCCCGGATACTCCTTCTGAGTGTCCTGCTTGAGCTGATGAATATCCTGAATCATCCACTCGTTACCCTTGATGCCAAAATAACCATAGTACTTCTTGTCCTGTACCGAGAGTCCGTGGCCGAGGTGGTCTTCGCCAACTACAACAAATCCATGATTGCACATGAACTCAGCGAAAGCCTCATATCTGCCAACGTACTCAGTCATTCCGTGAACAATCTGAAGTACCGCTCTTGGAGACTTGTCAGGCATCCATTTAGTTGCGTGAATTTTAGTAACTCCATCTGCCGATGGATAGTAGAATTCTTTCTTTTCCATATTAGTTTTCCTTCACCTTCTTAGGCTTCTCTCCGTGGAACTGATAGAACTGTGTCTCTATTCTACCATTATATAGCTTCCTGCGTCTATCTGCTTTGCGCATGAAAAACTTATCTTCTACTTCCTTATCTGGTGTGATCATGAAGAGCGACCAAGTTGGATTGTTCTTCAGTGTCTCTGCCAGCTTAACATAAATCTTTTCAATGGCTTCACGTTCTCCAATACGTTCACCATAAGGTGGGTTGGATATGATGCAACCGAACTCACCTTCCGGCTCAAACTTTGCCATATCCATTCTATAGAACTGGATATCTTCTGCCACTCCAGCTTCTTCAGCATTGGCCTTGGCAGCTTCGATGGCTTTGCGGTCTATATCGTAAGCCTTGATGTTTAGCTCTGTATCATAGTCAGCCGCCTCGTAAGCAGCCTTACGTTCTTCCTTCCACATTTCTTCCGGAATGATATCCCAGTGGGCACAGGCAAAATCTCTGCCAAGGCCCGGTGCAATATTACGGGCTATCATTGCGGCTTCAATAGGAATGGTACCGGAACCACAGGTAACGTCTGCCAGCGGCTTGTCAGCTCTGAAGTAGCTGAGGCTGACAAGGGCAGCGGCCAGGGTTTCCTTCATTGGCGCTGCCACATCGGCCACCCTGTAACCTCTCTTGTGGAGGCCGATGCCGCTGGCATCAATCATCATGGTGAACCTATCCTTCAGCGCCGCAAATCTTATCCTATACTCTGCTCCTGTCTCAGGCAGATGTTGCTTCATATAGAACTCGCCGAGTCTCTTAGCAACAGCCTTATTTACAATACTTTGGCAAGCTGGCACAGAGTGCAGCTCGCACTTTACAGATGTTCCGACAATCGGAAACTTGCCATCAATAGGAATAATTGATTCCCACTCGATAGCTGCCGTCTGTTGGAAGAGTTCTTCGAATGTTCTCGCTTTGAACTCACCCATCTTCACATATACTCTGTCAGCCGTTCTCAGCCAGAGATTGGCGCGCACCAGTGCCCTCTCATCACCAAGGAAAGTAACCCTACCATCCTCAGTCGCCAGCACCTTATATCCCAGCGCCTCAATCTCTCGTCTGACAACCGCTTCCAGTCCGAATGTCGCTGTTGCAATTAACTCAAGTTTCATTTAGTTCTTCGTTCTTTCTATTATTTCTTCGCGCTCTACAGGTCGTCGAATGAAGACTTATAGATTACTATCTCACCTGTCTCGCGCGTCTTCTTCATATCAATAACTCTCTGATTCTCAGATCCTCTATATCTAAGAGTCAGATTTCTCTGGGCCAGCTCGAATCTTCCATCAACAAGAATGCTCAGCTCATCAAGCAGCCCATCAACTGCAGGATTGTGCATAGCAACAAGCTGCTCATATGTATATCCTGAATATGCCATTACATCCTTATTACGGTCCTGCTTAATCAGCTGAACTAGCTCAAGCAATGCTTCAGGCTGGCAGAAAGGTTCTCCGCCAGACAGTGTAATACCATTCAGGAAAGGATTCTGCAAAAACTCCAGATACACATCGCCTACTGTCATATCGAATCCAGCATTAAAATCATGTGACTCCGGATTGTGGCAACCTTCACATCTGTGAGGACAGCCCTGAACAAAGAGAACGTAACGAAAACCAGGTCCATCAACGATGGATTCTGGCTCAACTCCGCATACTCTGATATTAGTCTTTGAATACTCTTCCATTTCAATCCTCCGCCCTTTATTTTACCACATCCAGCCCATTACCGATAGCCCAAGCCTCTCACTTCCAAAATTGTCGCTATATGACGTGCGACTCCAAAACCACATGCATTTTGGAGTCCCCTGATTGCGATTTTGTCGCTATACGCAATACGGTCGATAAACAACATGCTCATTTTGCCCAAAATCGCCTAATTCGAGTATGTAGTTTTTGCATTCCTCACGACATAGCGACAATTCCCCGCTCTCCCACGTGAAAAAATGATGTGCTTTTCTCACCTCTCCTCGCATAGCGACAAAACACGAAAAACATTTGTACCAACCCTTGCTTTATGATATTATATTGATAATTTAATGATACGTCATAGAAAGGAGCAACTATGGATATTAGACCTGTTTCTGACTTAAGGAATAAATACACGGAAATCGAGCAGGCGCTCGCTAATACTGATGCGATTTTCCTAACTAAGAATGGTTACGGAGCTGCCGTAATAATGAGCGTCGATGAATATCACAGATTAGTCGGCAGCACTCCAGTCCCACCAATTAAACGTAATAAAAGAACCAAGAGTGCTAGAGGAATTCTACGCGAATATGCAAATCCGGATATGATTGAGCATGAGCATGAAGCAATCAAGCTTCATGTGATGAAAAAATACGGACAAGGAGGGACCCTGTGATGAACAAGACTTTAGTAGACACTAACGTTATCCTTCGCTATCTACTTGATGATAATGAAGACCAAGCGCTTCTTGCCGAACATCTTATTGATGGCGGTGCATGGACTACTCCTGAGGTTCTTGCCGAGGTTACATATGTACTAGAACATTACTATGGAATTGAAAGAAGAGAAATTGCAACAGCTCTTTTCCAAATTGCTCACAAACTTGATTTTGAGCAGCAAGATGTTTCATTCGAGGCTATCAAGGAATACGATGCTACCAATCTCGACTTCGTCGACTGCATGATTGTCGCATATGACAAGCTTAACATCAGTAAAGTGTTCAGTTTTGACAAGGCTCTTAACAGACGCCTCACCGTAATATAATAGGAACCGGGTCATCTGACCCGGTTCCTGTCATGTTTGAGCGATATTTCGTTAAGTTTATCTGCTCTTCTTGCACTTTGCGTATCTAACGTTAGACCACTGAGTGTAAGCATACTTGCCGTTTGCGAGCTGAACTCTTCCACGAACCTTGTAGTAGTACTTCTTACCCTTCTTGAGCTTCTTAGCGTTAGTGAAGGTGATAGTCTTAGTTGACTTCTTCTTGTTAGTTACTGTTCCAACCTTCTTGAAGCCACTATTCTTCTTAGTTGATCTGTAGATCTGATAAGTCTGAACCCTCTTGCCCAGCTCTGTATCATAAGTAACCTTATCGAAGGATACCTTAATCTTGCCGTTAGCATAAGCTTTCAGCTTCTTCTGTTTTTCAGCAGTCTGGTTAACGAGCATCTTCTGAGCCGTTGATTCCTCAGTTACGATGTAGTCTGAGAAATGATTAGTTGTGAATGAGAAGAATCCGTTAACATCGTCCTGCTTAGTTACAGCTCTTCTTGTGTACTTGCCGTTATCGTCTCTGTACAGACAAGCAACCTTCTTGCCAGTCAATCCTTCAGGGATATCTACCTTAACGGTAACCTTTCCACCCTTGAAGTCACCGATTTCAGTCTTAGTTCCTGACTGAACAGCGATAATCTTCAGCTCGTATACATCCTGAGCAACTTCTTTGGACTTCTCGTCTTCTCTTACCGCCTCAACGATAATTGTTGCGCCTTCAGGTGCCTGCTTAGCAATCTCTTCAGCTGTCTTCTTGTCCAAAGCAATCTCTGCTACGTTCGTCTGGATTACGACATTCTGAACAGTCTCGACTTTCGCAAGCTCCTCGATAGCCTTAACAGGGAGTGCTACTTCAGCTTTGGTAACAGTCTCAGTTGACTTAGTCTCGGCAACAGCAGCGATAACAACCTCTTCGGACTTGTTAGCCTTAGCTGCCTCAACGATGCTCTCAGCAACCTTCTCGCTTACTTCAGCCTTAGCCTCAACAACACCGGACTCGTCCTTCTTAACCTCAACTTCCTTGGAAACATCGATGGAAGTTGTCTCCTCGATCTTCTCAGGAACCGGATTTTCCTTAGGTGGAGCTACATAAGACTCTTCGTATAATCCTGTCTGTGCATTTAATGTCCAAGTATTCATACCAGCTGAATGAGCTGGAGCTGTAGCAGAAACAACGTAAGTTACTGGATTTGCCAGTTTGTATACAGAGTATTCTTTTGCTACATATTCACTATTCGGTTGACTAGAATACACACCACCCGAAAGCGTTACAGTATAATCTTTGCTGTCATCACCAGTTACAGAAGAAAAACGGCCATTCTGAATCGTAAGGCTAGACTTAGTGAATGTGCCTGTCTCTTCAGCATAGAGATATATATCGCCAATGGCACCGGTCGTGTTAATAGTAACATGGGCACCATCAGGATAAGCACCTTTCCAAGTATCCACATTAATAGCTTTTACACCAGATTTTGCTGTGATGCTTGTATTGCCAGTAATATTTACAGTACCATTCGCGAACTCTATTACGGAGTTTTCTCCATAGATGTTGGTTCCATCAATGGTCATGTTTTCAAGTGTCAGATTTGCATAGTTCTGGAAGAAACGCTTAATGTTCTTTGCAGGACTAACAGCCTCAGTTAAATTATCTTCTGCAGCCTTAATTGTGCCGTTCTTGAAAGTTATCGTTTGTCCTTTTTTAAGCTGGAATGCCGCCGTCTGTGTTCCACTAGAGCCTGCACCAGGCTTATTTACCGTATATGTATGGCCCTTAAAGTCGATGGTGAACGTTTTCCCTGTTTCAACAGAAATACCTGCAGCATTATCAACATCTGCAATCATCTGGATTGTCTCATTGTTCTGTACTGCTGCGATTGCGTCTGCCAATGTACCGTACTGCTTGTCGCCGATTTGAGCAACCACAGGATATACTTCTGGAAGTGTTACAACCTTGTCGGCATAGTAGAATTTACTGCCTAGAACCGTGTATTCCGTTCCGTTGTACTTACATTTCTGATCGATTACTCTTTGTTCTGCCCAAGCGCCATTCGGATTATGAAGCCAAAGTTTATTGCTATCAATTTTAAAAACAAACTCGTCTATCGTAGCGAGTTGGGTTCCTTCTTCTGGAGCAGCAAGAAGGACTCTGCTATCTTCGTCAGCTAAACACTTGTTAAATACAACTCCGTTACTATTCTCATTCAGCAAACCAACCATCAGCGCGAAAGAGTATTCAGCTTTGACAGTGGTATTAGCAAGTGTACAATTATTCAGCGTCACAAGGCCTTCGTCATTCTGACCAAGGAATGCACCGGCCTTTGTTGTTGTATCAATCTTACTGTTGCTGACAGTAACATTTTCAAATGTCACATTGCCATAACTCATGCCGATGATAACAGCAACCTGTGAGCCATTCTGTGCTGTAACAGTTGCCTCATCAAATGTAATATTCTTTACAACTGTGGAACCGTGCACATTTGTAATAAATGCTACACCATAGTTATGTGGATTATCACGATCCGTCAATGCTGAAGGTACGCCAAGGCCGGTAATTGTATGATTTTCGCCATCAATGGTTAAGCCGTCCCAAGTCTCCCAAGCATCAATTGTTGTCCAACTTCTTCCGGTAATATCCATATCATCCTTGATATGAATTTCATAGCCGGAATATGCTTTAGCCTTATCCGATTTGCAACTATCAGCAAAGGCAAACAAACCGTCTGCAGTATAGATGTTGACGAGTTTCTGGTCAGCGATAACTTCCCATTGTTTTTTTACCATCCATTTATTGTTCTCTTCGGTTACAATAGATTTCGGAGAGAGGAGATTATCACCGTAGAATTCTTCAAAAGTACCACTAACAATCTTATTATTGTCATCTATCTCTACATTGCTTCCAACAGCGGCACTACCGGTATAGTTGCTTCCGCCATTTATTTTATACTCGTCCCAGCAATAATAGAACTTGTTGTCACCTGTTGTAGTGCTTTCAACAGCTGCGGTAGATGCGAAAGCACCCTCAAACGTACAATCGCTGGCAATCACAGTGATAGGGCTGTAACGAGTGTCTAACATAAACGCATTTTTATTAACAGTGTTGCCAGTAAATTTACAACTTTTTGCGATAACCGTTACAGGATTAGTGTCGCCATCCTTGGCAATCTTAACTGCCTTGCCGTTTTCATTGCCTGTAAATGTGCAATTGCTCAGCTCAACAAAATCGCTGCCATACACATAAAGGCTATATTTGTTTGCATCTACAAAACTGCAGTCTTTCATAACAAGACTTTCAGCATATGTCCAAAACTCGCCCTTGATGCTACAGCTATTTATCGTCAGGGACGGACAATTATAAAAACCTCTGTTGTTAAACTGTGCACCAAAATCAAGTGTCAGACCCTCAAAGTTTGCGCCTTTTGGGATATCACTTACATTGCTACTGCCCGAGCAATCAAGCGTGACACCACCAGCTGTTCCCTTGATTGTAATGTTATTCGGAATGTTCGGAATCTTGTAGGTTCCAGCTATGATTATTTCAACGGTATCACCAGCATTTGCTGCTTCAACCGCATCTGCCAGCGTGTCATAATGTGTTGTTCCAATTTTCGCCTCATGATTACATCCTCCTGGGCAATTCTCCTGCGGAGTCGCAAACGCCATGGCTGGCATGAAGCTTACCATCATCAATGCTGACATGAGAATGGCAAATAATTTCTTACGCATTTTTTCCCCTTTCGTTTGAAATTTCTCTTATCTTTACTTAGTCCACGCGAATCCCAGTATTCACGCGGTCGAACTTAATAATTGTAGGCACCACGCCTATTGTAAATTAAATTTTACTATACCCCCCCCCATTTTTCACAATAACGAATGTTAAGAAAATGTCATGAAACTGTGCGTTTTGTGTGCTTTTCTTGTATTTTTTCGGTACAATCTGTTAAAGAAAAAGGAGATTGAAAGAGCGTCCTCGTGGCGCGTCTACAATAATCCATTTAAGCGTGGGGAGGAGGTGCGAGTGTGGGTGCGAGCACCTTCTCCACCGTACTCTCCACCACGGCATCTCCCCATGCTTTTAATTGCAATATAAAAGACGCGTCACCAGGACGCGCCCTTAACCTTATCTTGATAATCCGTGCTTAACTCTGTCTTCAACTTCAGCTCTCTTACCGTTGTTGAATCTGTCGAGAGTTCCTACGAGGTAACCAGTGATTCTTCTGATTCTCTCGAATCCTACGTCTTCTCCAACCTGTCCGTTTACAACCTTAACGTTATTGTTCATAACATCCTCCTTATCTATTGCAATCGCATGGAACTGGTACTGAAGGGTACTTCATTCTCAGCTCATTGAGTCTCTCGATTGAGAGGGCTTCGCCTTCTCTTCTGCCGCATCTTGGGCAAACATCATCGATAACTCCTGTGTATCCGCAAACAGGGTCTCTGTCTACTGGATGGTTAACTGAACCGTATCCGATACCAACTTCCTTCATGTATCTGATAACTGACTCGAATGCTTCTGGATTCTTAGCTGTATCGCCGTCGAGCTCTACATAGCTGATGTGTCCTGCATTAGTCAGGTTGTGGTAAGGTGCTTCAATTGCCAGCTTGTCGAATGCGCTGATTGGATAGTATACAGGAATATGGAATGAGTTAGTGTAGTAATCTCTATCTGTTACTCCTGGAATCTTACCGTACTTCTCAGCGTCGATCTTAACAAATCTTCCGGAGAGTCCTTCTGCAGGTGTTGCGAGGAGAGTGAAGTTCAGTCCAGTCTCCTGGCTCTTAGCATCGCAGAACTGTCTCATGTGCTCGATTACTTCGTAAGCTTTCTTTCTTACTTCCTCGTCCTCACCGTGGTGCTTGCCTGTAAGAGCCTTCATTGTCTCAGCAAGTCCGATGAATCCGATTGAAAGTGTTCCGTGCTTGAGGATCTCAGCAACGCTGTCATCTGGTCCAATTCCTTCTGAATCAATCCAGATTCCCTGTCCCATCAGGAACGGATAGTTGCGGCCCTTCTTAGTGCACTGAATCTTGAATCTGTGCAGCAGCTGTCTTGCAACGAGGTCAAGCATTTCATCGAGTTTCTTATAGAATACGTCGAAGTCTCTGTTAGCCTCGATACCAAGTCTTGGCAGGTTGATGGATGTGAATGAGAGGTTACCTCTTCCGCATACTACCTGCTTGCTCTTGTCATAGTTGTTAGCCATAACTCTTGTACGGCATCCCATGTAAGCAACTTCTGAATTGTAATCGCCTTCCTTGTAGAATGGCAGATTGAATGGTGCATCCAGGAAGCTGAAGTTAGGGAACAGTCTCTTAGCTGAGCATCTGATTGCGATCTTGTAGAGGTCGTAGTTAGGATCTTCAGGGTTAAAGTTTACCCCCTCCTTAACCTTGAAGATCTGTACTGGGAAGATTGGAGTTTCTCCATTACCCATTCCGGCCTCTGTTGCGAGCAGGAGGTTCTTAATTACCATTCTACCTTCAGGCGTCGTATCAGTTCCGTAGTTAACGGATGAGAATGGAACCTGCGCACCTGCTCTTGAGTTCATTGTATTGAGGTTATGAATAAGAGCTTCCATTGCCTGGTAAGTCATCTTATCTGTCTTAGCGAAAGCAGCTTCTGCAGCCTGCTTGTTAAAGCCGACTACCTGCTCTCTTGTCATGCCAAAACGCTGATCCGCATTGTCGTACCACTTTCCGAGTTCCTCGCCGAATGTTTTGGCATTAGCGATTGTTGGAGTAGCAGCTTCTTTTCTGATCTTCTTGGAGATCATCTCAGCGTCTGTGTATGAGAAGTTCATCTTAGCAGCGATGATGTCTGTCAGTGCGGAGTAGTACTCCTTGATGAATGTTCTTGCAACGCCAGGAGCCATTGCGTAGTCAAAGTTAGGAACTGACTGTCCACCGTGCATCTCGTTCTGGTTAGCCTGAATTGCGATGCAAGCGAGGGAAGCATAGCTCATGATTGACTGTGGCTCTCTCAGATATCCGTGACCTGTGCAGAAACCGTTCTCGAACAGCTTGATGAGGTCAATCTGGCAGCAAGTCTCAGTAAGCATGTAGAAATCCTTATCGTGGATGTGGATGTCTCCATTGATGTGAGCTTTGGCAATATCTTTAGGAAGAACATAATTGTCTACGAAATACTTAGCTCCCTCAGAACCATACTTGAGCATAGTTCCCATGGAAGTATCTCCATCAATGTTAGCGTTCTCGCGCTTGATGTCTGCATCCTTGGAATAAGAATAAGTAAGTTCGTTATAGATGTTCATCAGATCGGACTCAGCCTCTCTGATCTTAGCGTGCTCCGCACGATAGAGGATGTATGCCTTAGCAGTCTTCTCATAATCGTACTTGATGAGCATACGCTCTACAGTATCCTGTACTGCTTCTACTGTGCATGTCTCGCCGTCCAGCTGCTCTACTACCTTTCTTGTGAGGTAAGTAAAGTCGATGCTTGTCATCTTCTCGCCTTCAACTGCCTTGTTAGCAGCATAAATCGCATTGAAGATCTTGGACTCGTCGAAGACAACTTCCTTTCCGTCTCTCTTAATGATAGTTCTCATGTTCTTCCCCTTTTGTTTAAATTTATTTTAAAAAATGTTTTATAATCCGCTGTAAGCCTTGCAATTACAAGGCTTTATATAAATCGGCGCGCATGAAAGATATTGCCCCGCCGAACACTACATATTGTATCTCATGGCTAATTGGGTGTCAATATGTTGTTATATTGTTTTTTATGTTTTTCTATTTTTTGCACCTCTCAGCCCGTTCCTAACGGGTACATTTTTGCGTAAAAAAAGAGGGTCTATCTAGACCCTCTTTGCTATTCATATTATGTACCCGTTAGGAACGGGCTGAAAGGTGCATTATTCAGTTGTTACTGTCTGTTCTGCCTGCTTAGCCATCTGTTCCTGAATCTGATCTACGCTAGTCTCGTACTTCTCCAGGATACCATCGACATCTGACCACTTAACCTCAACGTTAGCAGCTTCCTTGCCATTAATGTTAGCGATGCATGTAGCACTTGCTGAGATACCTCTACAAGCTGGCTTGGTTGTTGCCAGATAGTAAGCACCAACGTACTTCATCCAGCCACTACCTTCGTCACCCTTGAAATATTTCTCCTGCTCAGCAGCGTCATCTGCCTTAACATCGAATACGACTTTCATGTCGTTCTTCTTAGCTGTTACTGACAATGTCTGGCCTTCAGCAATTGCCATGTTGCTATACGCAGCCTCACCACCGTGGTTTGCAATATATGATTCAATAGAAGCTTCCTTCTGTGCGTAATTGTATCCCCATACAGATACGAACATCAGAGCAAATACTCCGAAGATCATCAGTGCGAGAACGCCATTACTAATTCTTTTCTTCTTGTCTTCTACTACGTGTACTTCTTTTCTTGCTGCCTTGGCTTCTCTATTTGCAGCCTTCTCAGCTCTCTTTCTTTCAGTTCTTTGCTGTCCCATTCTATTTCTCCTCTTTCAGAAATTATTGACCTCATCATTATACATTCTTGCATACGAATATTCAATTAGAGGCTATATACAATTTATCTATTATGGCAGTTCCGCGCCACAGTCCATGCAATACGGAGTTCCCTTCGGACTCAGCATTCCGCAGTCCGGACACTTTACCATTGCAGAATTATCAACTGCATCAATTACCTGTAGTTTGACACCATCAGCCAGCTTCTTGGCTAGTTCCTCGCCGTAGCGATTAATCTTCTTGTTCTGACTGGACAGAGGAACGCTCACTACATCGGCAATCATTCTTCTGCCAGCTTCATACTCTGCGTCAGACGCCCACAGAATCGTAATTACTCGGATTTCGTCGCTGTATACGACCAAAGTGGTATTTCTTACTTCGTCGCAGTATAGAGCGGCGAAGACCGAGTCGTCGAGCACGAGCACATCGATGATGTTGCCAGACTCGTCCATGAACATCATGGTCTCAACATCCATCTCCATGCTCTCGAATGGCTGTGGCTTTCTATTAATAATTAAATAATTAGTTGTTAGCACACGTTTTCTCCTATTTCATATAATATGATTGATGAGAATATTATAACAAATTCCTTCCTACTTAAATGTATATAATTGAAAACCCGCCTTTATGATTGCAATCGTGTTGAAAGCAAAAAAACCGGAAGCCGATTAATCGACTTCCGGTTTTCAAAAGGTATTAGTCTTCAAAAGGAACGATAATTGGTTCCTTAGTATAACTATTAAGTACTTCGCAACCATCTTCAGTAATGATTACCAGGTCCTCAATTCTAACTCCAATTCCTTCATCATACAGATAAATACCAGGCTCTATTGAGAAGCACTGTCCAACCTCAATGATAGCCTCATTTACGGATGAAACATCGCCCCACTCATGATCTTCAATACCGATTGAGTGTCCTGTTCTGTGTGTGAAGTATTCACCAAATCCCTTCTCAGTGATGTAGTCACGGCAAGCAAGATCTACATCGCACATTCTGTTTCCAGGCTTAGCTGCAGCGATACCGCGAGCCTGAGCCTCTCTAACAACGTCATATACTTCCTTTGCTCTCTCACTCATCTCACCCAAGAAGATTGTTCTTGTCATATCAGAGCAGTAGTTGTTGAGCTTACCGCCGATATCAAGAATTACGCAGTCACCCCTCTTACCCTTAGTATCATCAGTGATGTGATGAGGGTCAGCTGCATTCTTCTCATATGCAGTAATAGGATCGAAGGAAACATCACTACATCCGTAATCAGCATATAGCTTTCTAACAGCCTTGTTGAGTTCATTCTCGGAAATTCCAGTCTGAGCAATCGGAATGAGTTCATCCATTACCTGATCGTTAACTCTTGAAGAGATTCTCATAAGCTCCTTCTCTTCCTCGTCCTTGATCTGGCGAACCTTATCAACTATTGGTGAACCGTTAACATATTTTGCAGCACCACCCAGCTCTTGAAGTCTAAGAAGGAAGTGTGCAGGCCAAGTCTTGTCGATTCCGCAAGTCTTGTCTTTCTCGATGAATTGAGTCATGATTTCAACACCATCCTCAATATCATCGTAGTATGTAATATCCACACCGAGATCATCCTGCTGTGGGAACAGCTTGTTAATCATCATGTGGTGATTTCCGCTAACGTTGAGAATAAGTGCAAGCATTCTCTCGCCAGGGATAATCCAATGTCCTGTAAGGTAAAAGATAGCTACAGGGTCAGAAATAATCATCTGTGGCATATTCTGCTCTTTCATCTTAGCCAGAATACGATCTACTCTACCTTTTTTCATTTTGTAATTCCTTTCAGTTTGTGAACAATAGACTGCTACCGTTTAGTAGCAGTCTATCGTATATAAATATTTAAGGATAGATGTTATTAAACTTCCTTGTTCAGCTTAGCAAGTTCAGCTCTCTCTTCTTCAGTACCGTTAATCATCGCCTCGAACTTCTTAGTGAAGACGAGCAGCAGAGCTCCGATAGCGAAGATAATGATAGCGGATCCTGTGAATGTTGGGATGAAATTCAGGGACATCCAGTTGTACAGAGGTCCATAAATCAGTCCTGCGAAGAAGATAACCAGAGGCCATACTCCGAGGAGTGTTCCCAGCAGCTTTTTAGGAGCGTACTCACTGATGAATGAGTTGCCAAGAGGTGAGAAGAATACTTCACCAACAGACATGCAGAGAGCAGTCAGGATGATGATCCAAATACCTACTGGCTTACCAGTGTTCTTGAAGAGTACTCCACCAAGTGCCATTGCTGCGATAGCAAGACCGAGAAGCATGATTCCTACGGAAGTCTTAGTCATCATTGACCAGTCTTTATTCTTCTTAGACAGCTTGTTCCAAATAGCTGCGAATACTGGACACAGAATGATGCAGAGCAGTCCGTTCATTGAGTCGAACCAAGCTGTAGGCATCTCGAATGATCCAATAGTCCAATCAGCCCATCCGAATCCACCCTGTGAAGCAGGTCCGAATTCGTAGTATGCTGGCATGTATGCCAGGTACCAGAAGAGCCAGAATACTCCAGACAGGAATGTTACCAGGATAATAGCAGCTGTTCTCTTCTTCTCGAGAGAAGTAAGAGGTCTGAGATCCTCTTCAATATTAGCATTGTTGATATCCTCTGTTCTGTTGTCGATGAGGAAAGGCTTCTTTCCAGCGTCTCCGAGGGACTTCTGTCCAACGAGCCACCAGATGCAGTCAACTACCATGAGAACTGCGCATACCATGAACATTGTTCTGTATCCGTTAACGCCACCCATTGTAGCAATCAGAGTAATGAATGTAGTGCCAGTGAAAGATCCGATGTTAACAAATGAATACTGAAGTGAGAATGCAGTAGTCAGAGTTGACTTATCGTTAGCAAACTGTCTTCCGTTGATTCCGGAAACATTACCCTTGAAGAATCCTGTACCAAGTGCTACGAGAATTACGCACAGCCATACTCCTGTAGTTCCAGTTGCTCTGGAAATTGCGAAGTAACCTGCTGCCATCATGAGTTCTCCAATTGGAACCAGCAGTCTTGGGCTAATCCATCTATCAGCGATGTATCCACCGATTACAGGTGTGATGTATGTCCAAGCTACAATCTGTGATGAGAAGAATGCGCCCTGAGCTGTTTCAAGACCCAGACCACCTTCTGCTGCAGCCAGTACGAGGAAAATTGCAATACCCCACTTTGCTGTGTAGTATGCAGCTCTTTCAAAAGTGAAGGAGAGGCAGCATACATAATAGCCAAATGGGAACTTCTTAAGTTGTTCTAACATTTTGTTCCTCCTATTAAAGTGTTAAATAATTTCACACTGCGTAATTGCAGTATTACTAACTTGATTTAATGTGCTAAAGTTAGCAGACCATACTACTTGTCATGTCTGTTGAGCCAATCAATCAGCACTTCGATATACTCGTCTGTACATTCGTGGAAGCATGTATGTCTTGAGTCTGCGAACATATGCCACTCAGCGTTAGGAATGTTGTCATACATATCCTTAGCAACGATTGGTGAACACAAATCTTCTGCTCCGTTCAGTATCAGGCAAGGTGTATCAATGCTCTTTCTCTTCTCAGAGTAGTCATAATCTCTAAGTGAACCTGATGGTGTAAATTCATTATCTCCCCAGCCATACAGATAAGCTTCTCCGCCAGACTTCTTAGGTCTTCTCATGCACTCAGGATCCTTCTCCGTATATACCGGATTGCAGTATCTAATCATGAACTCATCATTAGCCTTCTCATATGCTTCGCCGGAATAGTTGCCTGTTCTCTCAGCTTCTGCGATTGCATCCTGTGCTTCCTTGGACAGATACTTCATTCTTCTGTGGTGTTCTGCTGTCCAGATTGCATTGTGTGAAAGCGTGCTGGATAGAATAAACGACTTAACACCCTTGTGATCATAATCGCAAGCATAAATGAAACACATCATTCCACCCCATGATTGTCCAAGAATATGACATTCATCTAATCCAAGATGCTCTCTCAGAGCAACAAGCTCATTCATCCAAGTTTCTTTAACCCATAATTCAGGGCATCCGTCTAGGTATGAGTTACCACAACCAATCTGGTCATACATAATCAGCTGTCTGTCGTCCATATCTGCAACGCAGTCGAGAATTTCGAAATAGTTATGCGTTGAACCAGGACCACCATGAAGGAGAATCAATGGAGCTTTGCCATTGTCCTTCTTCTCTCCTACGATTCTGTAGTATGTTTTATGTCCAAGATAAGGCATATAACCTTCAGTAATCTTAGCCATCTCATTACCTCTTTTCTTCAATAACCAATTATAAATTATTAATAATTAATCTTTTATCGATTTTATTACACCTGCGACTCCAGGTCAATAAACAATATTCAGATTGTGTGGAATTTTTCTGTTTTTTTGATATAATTTACCCAATTGATAATAGAAAGGGATTACTATGCACAACATTATTCATGCAACATTACGTGAACAGGTTGCTGATGCAATCAGAGTAAAAATAATCAAGCACGAACTTGAACCGGGGCAGAGAATCATCGAGTCCGATATTGCACAGACATTCGGTGTCAGTCACGGTCCTGTAAGAGAAGCGCTGCGTCAGCTTGAGCAGGAAGGAATTGTTGAATATACTCGTAATGCAGGTTGTTCTGTAAGAAAGCTTGATATCGTTGAGATTATCGAGGTTCTTATGATTAGATGCAGCATTGAATATTCTTCAGTCAAGGCTATCCAGGGCAACATTTCCGAAGAAGCTCTGTCTGATTTCGCAGAGGTTCTGGATATGATGAAACGTTCTGCATCAATTACTGATTCAGACCCTGAAGAAATAGATGCTGAGTTCCATAGAATTCTGATTCTGAATTCAAACATGCCGCACCTTATCAAACTGTGGGATTCATATGAATATGTCATGCTCTTCACATTCTCCAATGTTGTCGACTATGATGAATATATGGCACTACAGTTCTATAACAATCACAAAGTTATTTATGATGCTTTTGCAACAAGAAACTGCGACAAGATATGCAAGGCTATATATGATCATTACATCAGCACTATTACTAAAATGCTTGCTTCCAACAATATGACAGAAGATGATCTGCCATTCTCCCTGGATATTATCAAACCTTGTTACAGCAAATAAATCATTCGATGAAATAATGAATTATAAAAGAACGCCAGACCAAGATATTGGTCTGGCGTTCTTCATGTGATATGAAAAATGTATTAGCTTATTATATTGCGCGAGTATATTTCTCTAAGAATACCCTCTCCTCTTCATCAAGATGTGGAGCAAGCTTCTCATATACAGACTTATGATAATCGTTCAGCATTTTCTTGTCCTCTGCTGTCATAATATCCGGATTAATTGCATCCAGGTCGAATGGGATGAAAGTAATAGGCTCGAAGTACATAAACTGTCCGTACTCATTTCTCTCTCCCTTGCAACAAAGGATTTCATTTTCCAAACGAACACCATGTGAACCCTCAATATAAATGCCAGGTTCGTCTGTGATAATCATATTCTCATGGAAAGGCTCAACCTCGTGACTACGATGCTGCCATCTGAATCCCGATGGTGCTTCATGGATATTGAGCAGGTATCCTACCCCATGTCCCGTGCCATGGTTGAAGTTCATATTACGGTCCCAGAATGGCTTTCTTGCCAGTAGGTCAAGGTTCATTCCGTTAGCACCCTCCATGAACTTAACGTTTGCAAGGCTCAGGTTACTGATTGCAACTAGAGTGAAATGATCTTTCATAATCTGTGACACTTCGCCCAACGCATAAGTTCTGGTAATATCTGTTGATCCTTCGTAGAATCCAGCGCCTGTATCTGTAAGGAAGAAGTTTCCTTCTTTGATTACTACGTCAGTCTCAGGTGATGAGCTGTAGTGTACGATGGCTGCATGCTCTCCATATGAAGAAATAGGTGCAAAGCTCTGACGAATGTAATTGCCCTGCTCGATTCTGAGTTCTTCTAGCTTGTCCATTGCGCTCATCTCAGAAATCTCAATCTTATTGTAGTTTTCCTTAACCCATTTCATGAACTTAACATGAGCAATGCTGTCCTTAATCTGAGCTACTTTGATATTAGCCAGCTCAACATCGTTCTTGATTGCTTTCATCAGGATTTCTGGGTTGCGTGCCTTAATCAGCTTGGCTGTTGCCGGAATGTTGTTATACATTGCGTAATTGAGTTTGCCATAGTCAATCATTACTGAGACACCACCCAGATTGCAAACGTCCTTGTAAATATCATTATATGGATGGAATACGACGCCGTCTGCTGCGAGAGTTTTCTTCATATCGGCATCAAACTTATTCTCATCTGCGTACAACTCTACCTTGTCCATCTTTACAATGGCATATCCGAGTACCATTGGGAAAAAGTCGATATCATTGCCGCGGAAATTAAAGAGCCATCCCAGATCGTCGAGTGTTGTCAGGATGTGTGCATCTGCTCCCACTTTCTTCATCTCTTCACGTACTCTTGAGAGCTTGCTTTCTGTTGTTTCACCGGAATACTTAACGTCAAGCAAAAATGCAGGTTCTGTTGATAGGGAAGGTCTATCAGTCCAGATTTCATCAATCAGATCTTCTGAATAAACTACCTTGGCATCCTTTCTTGATGCAATGTCCGCATATTCCTGTCCCTCTCCTACCGATACCGTGCGTCCATCAAATCCAAGAACCATTCCTGGCTGCAAGATACCTTCGAGATAATCAACCATTGCAGGAACGCCTGGCTCACCAATCTTCATCAGCTCAACTGTTGTTCCCTTTAGCTGGATTTCGCCTTGAATGAAGAAACGACCATCTACCCACAAACGCGCCTCATCCTTGGTAAAGACTGCTATTCCGCCTTCTCCAGTAAATCCTGTAATATACTCAATCGTCTTGAAGTGAGCACCAACATATTCACTCTGGTGAAAGTCTGCCGTTGGAACTACATAAACATCGATGCCCTTTTCGAGCATTTTACTGCGCAAACATACTACTCTGTCCTTAATTTCCATATTTTCACCTTCTTCAAATTATTGATTATTGATAATTTTAATACACCGAAATTATACGCCTGTGTTTTTCATTATACAAGCGCATTTAATCTAGCCGACAAGTATCATA
Organism: Candidatus Crickella equi; assembly: GCA_018064755.1. GTDB lineage: Bacteria > Bacillota > Clostridia > Peptostreptococcales > Anaerovoracaceae > Crickella > Crickella equi. The sequence goes on from JAGHUP010000009.1 coordinate 97,533, forward strand.
TATACATAAGCGCCGCCACCGAGTGTTGCGAGAAAACCAATCAGATTGGTTACCAACGCTTTGGTATCTCCTTTTGCATTCTCAATCCCCTTAAAGAAGTATGAGGCTACAGCCAGCCATATAATTGCAAATATTACAATCTTATATCTAAATGCCATAATTCTCTCCTTTTTATAAATTTAACAGAATGATTGCGACCACAGCCATAGCCATTCCGAGATAATCCTTTCTATTAAGCTGTTCATGCATCACTGCAAGATTCACAAAATTTACAATCAGAATAACGCCAAAGCCAAAGATGATGTAAGCCATATAGGCTGGCACTGTGTATATGCTACGTATTAGTAAATCCGTCGAAAGATAGTTAGCTATGCCCAGTGCAACACCACAACCCACATCGTATTTGTTAATTCTCTCCCCTTTAAATACACACAATGCGATGCATATTATCTGAGCTACCAAGAAGGTCAAACATACAAAAACACTTTCATACGCATGATTGCAATATGCCTCAAAGAATTTGGACATCATGTCCCCTATTCCACCAGCTACAACCATCGGTATCAACAGCCAACGAGATTTCATCGTCATGTCCACTGGCTTTGGCCACGCGATGACAAGCAGTGTTGCAAACGATACCGCTATACCAGCTATCTGCGCAAAATCCGCGGTTTCGTGAAAGATTACTATTGATCGGATTCTTTAGAATCTTCCTTAACTGAGAATTCCTTCCCATAATACAGATTATTAAGCTCTACCTTGGTTCTCTGATCCATATTGGACCACGCCTTTCTTGAACCCAGTATGATGAGTCCCAATAATACTATGCCTCCAACAATAAACAGTAATTTCATATAAGCCTTCTCCTCGTCATTAAAATAATTTCATACGCAATATACCTTTAATATTAGGGCTTGATTTCTCCGCCATTTCTGTCACTTACTTCTTCTACATAACTCTCATCGATGAACAATTTAGAAAAGCCATTACCTCTAATTTCACTGACTGATGAAATAGTAATAAATGCATTTTCATCAATATCCAATATTATTCTCTTTACATTATTAACAACACGGTTATTTACTACCGTATATACAACATCAAGTTTTTCTTGCAAATAACCGCTAACACCTGCCAGCAGTGTTGTGCCAAATCCCAGTTTAAGCAATTCTTCGTTAATCTCTCTATTCCTGTGGCTGAAGATAATCAATTGAACACCACCCTGGTTCATTGTCAGCATCTTATCCATTACCAGCGAATAAATCAAGGCATACAGAATTCCAAGGATTACGCCATTCGTTGATGTGAACGGAATCTGGCACAGAAAAATCGCAATATCTATCGCTGACAACATCGTCGGAATTTTCCATCCGAATTTCTTATTCAGAATAATCGGAGGAACATCAATTCCACCAGTCGATCCGCCCATCCTAATTACCATGCCTATACCTACACCATCCAGAATGGCAGCACAAATTGCTGCAACTAGCGGATCATCAACCAGATTCTGCAACGCATCTAGATTGTAAAAAAGCTGTAGAAAAATCGGATACGCAAAACTTCCTATTGCAATGCTTGCTGCGAACTTCCTTCCCAACAGGATAGCACCAATAACAAATAGAGAAATATTAATAACATAAACCGCAGGACTAATTCCAACTCCCAAAAAATGATTGACAATCCTGCCTATACCTGTCACTCCGGCAACTACCATATTATATGGCAACGCAAAGCAAGCCATAGCCATACAGCTCATCGCCGTTCCTAGCAGTATCTGAATAACGTCTACTATATATTTTTCTATCTTCTTCATAATATACAGTGTACTATAATATTATTGATTATCAATAATATTATGCAAGGATTATTATGGAAATGATATAATTAATGTGATAAAGGAGGTTTCATTATGAAATCATACGAAAGACTTCTTCAATATATTAAGTTTAGAACTCCGAGTGACGAAAACAGTGAATCCGTACCATCCAGCCAATGCCAATTTGCCCTTGCTGAATATCTCGTTAATGAGCTGCACGAACTTGGTGTTAGTGATGCGATTTGTGACGAGCACTGTTATGTATATGGACACATTCCTGCTAGCGATGGATATGAAAATTCAACAGCTATTGGTTTTATCGCACATATGGATACCGTGTCGGATTTCTGCGACCACGATGTCAATCCGCAGATTATAAGGAATTATGATGGTGGCGATGTTGTTCTCGGAACAAGCGGCCTAGTCCTCAGCCCTAACCTATTTCCTCATTTACCATCACTCAGAGGTAGAACTCTACTGACTACAGACGGCACTACCATACTTGGCGGAGATGACAAAGCCGGTATTGCTGAAATAATGACGGCAATTGAGAACCTTAGAGATATGCCACATGGACCAATATCTATTGCGTTCACCCCGGATGAAGAAATAGGAACAGGTGCTCAACACTTTGACGTTGAGAAATTTCATGCCAAGTATGCATATACTCTAGATGGAGATACAGAAGGCGAAATACAGTTTGAAACCTTCAATGCTGCCAAGGCCAAAGTGTTCTTCAAGGGTGAAAATGTTCATCCCGGATCTGCTAAGAATATAATGATTAATGCATCACACATTGCTATGGAATTTAACAGCATGCTGCCTGCATGTGAAAGACCTGAACACACAGAAGATTTTGAAGGCTTTTATCATTTAACCTCCATGAATGGTTCTGTTTCAGAAGCCGAGCTTAACTACATTATTAGAGATCACGACGCAAGCAAATTTGATTTTCGTCAGCAAACAATGCAGCATGTTGCCAAACTCCTTAACGAGAAATATGGTGATGGTACCGTAACGCTGAACATTAAACAGCAGTATCGTAATATGGCTGAAGTCATAGAAAAATGTCCTGAGGTAATCGAAAAAGCAAGAGCTGCCTGTATCGCTGTTGGACTAAAACCTTTAGCCGTTCCTGTAAGAGGCGGCACCGATGGCAGTCAACTAAGCTATATGGGTCTGCCTTGTCCAAACCTCGGTACTGGAGGCCATGCATATCACGGACCTTATGAGCACACAACCTTCGAAGGTATGGATAAATCAGTTGAATTAATACTTGCATTGATTAAGGAATATATCTAATATAATCCATGCAACAAAAGAGAGGATTCGCAATTACGCGAGCCCTCTCTCTATATATATGATACAATAGTGCTATGAGCAAAACAAAAGGCGAAACCAAGAATACTGCTTTAGGTACTTTTCTGACGCTACTGGGTGCTGCCCTTTGGGGCTCATGTGCCACTGTCAGCAAACACCTTATGGACATAGGCGAGCTCGACACTATGTGGATGACCAACTTCCGCATGCTACTGTCAGGCATTATTCTTGTTGGCTTTGCTGCTATCCGCAGACCTAAGACAGTTTGCGATATCTGGAAGGACAAGAAGTCTCTTCCGAGATTGTTTGCCATCGGAGCTTTTGCATTCGGAATATGTCAGGTAGGATACTTCCTGTCAATCAATTATTGCAACGCGGGTCTCGCATCAGCAATTCAGCAAACTGCTCCTGTTTTCGTTCTTATTTTCGTATTAATTAGCGAGCACAGATTACCTCGCCTCAGTGAGGTTCTTGTACTCGCTCTTGTAATATTCGGATCATTTATGATTGCAACTAACGGAGACTTCACCTCGCTATCAGTTGCTCCTCTTGCATTGGTGTGGGGTCTCATCTCAGCAATTACGGCTGCACTCTACATAATGCTCCCTGGCAAGCTCATCAATAAATATGGAACTTGCGAGACAACCGGTTGGGGTATGATTATCGGTGGAATTCTTATCGCACCGATATGCAAGCTGTGGATGTTCCCGGCATCAATCAGTCCTGAAACCGCACTCAGTTTATTCTATATCATCGTACCAGGTTCCGTTGTAGCCTTCGCAGTTTTCCTGTACGGTACGACTCTCATCGATCCTGTCAAAGCAGGTATTTATAATCTTTTCGAACCTGTCGTTGCGACATTTGCTTCGCTGATATTCCTGCATCAGGCATTCAGCGTAGGCGACTATGTCGGCATCGCCGCTATACTTGCAGGAATTACTTTCCTTACTATTTCTAAGAAATAATGCAAAATGCACCTTTCAGCCCGTTCCTAATTGGTACATTTATCAAAAATGTACCAATTAGGAACGGGCTGGGTGGTGCATTTTTAAAGTGTATCCAATGTTTCTTTAATAATAGCTGGAAGTTTAGCGCAGTCGCTTTCTGGAATTGAAGCGATTGATACTCTTGCTCCGCCTGTGATTGAGATGAGGAAGATTCCCTTCTTCTCAAGTGCTGCGCAGAGGGCATCTGGATCTTTGTATGGAATTGTTACAAAGAATCCAGCCATGAATGGAACAATATTCAGACCTACGCGTTTGGCCTCGTCATCGAAAGCCTTGCCGCGTGCCATGAGGGTGTCTCTGGCTGCAACTCTTTCTGCCATTACTGCTTTGTAAAGTTCTGGGTCTGCGTAGATCTTCTCAATAACTGTCTGTGGTGCACGCGGCGAATTTGACCAGCTTGCACGTGATGAGAAGGTGCAGACTCTTTCAAATTCTTCAGCGATATCAGGATTGTGTGCAAGGCAGATCATCGCTGCACATCTGAATCCATATAAGAAGAATGCTTTGGATGCTGAGTAAGCAACGATCGGCAGAATGTTCGCTCTCATATTGTCAATAACCTGGAGGAACTCTCTTGTCTCGCTGTCTTCGCCAGCAAAATCAATGTACGCTACGTCGCAGAGTAATGCGACTTTTTTATTGAGATCAACTTTGTCCATAACAGCTTTGACCTTGTACCAGTCCTGAAGCGTCATGGAATATCCAGTTGGATTGTTAGCCGGTGTGTTCAGGATGATAACCAGGTGCTCCTGATTCTTAAGGAGCTTGCCAACCTTGTACTCGAAATCTTCAGCGTTGAAGTTGCCGTTCTCGTCGAACATATCAAAATGCTCAAGGCTGCGGCCCATCTCACCAACGATGCTAGTGTATGGGGCCCAGTGCCAATTGTGAGTCAGGACTTTGTCGCCAGGACATGAGTAGTTGGAAACTGTGTTACGGATTGCACCTGTGCCTCCAGGTGTTGCAACAACGCCAAGGAAACTCTTAGGCTCGTAGTCACAGAAAGCGGCTTTGCAGATTGCCTTCTTGAATCCAGCTGTTCCAGCGATTGGTGCATACTCGGAATACTCAGCAGGCTTTAAGTCCTTAACTACCTTCTCTACTGATTCCATTACCATCAGGTTGCCTTCGTCATCGAGCATAGAACCGATTGTCGCATTGATAACCGCGTCCTTACCCTTCTCAGCTATCATGGCTTTGGCTCTACCACTAGCTGCGAAGACCTTGTCTTCCTTAGGAATGTTTCTTCCGTTGTATGCTGCCATTGAAGTTATCATTTTACTGTCTCCTCTATCTCTTGGGGTCCTGCGCGCGAGCTTGACCCTCTTAATTTTCTCTCCGATGCCACTGAATTTGGCTTCGTATTCTGTCATTATATTGTCTGCCTCTTCGTCCGCATGCAAATCCCTCGTGATTTCCTCAATCGAAAGATCAGCGGCGAGGACTTCCTGTATTGTCCACTCGAAGAGTCCTGTGTTATCAGTTTTGAACGTTACTGTTCCGTCATCCTTAAGAACTGTGAAGTAAGTCTTAAGACGTTCTCTATAAGTAAGACGTCTCTTGTACCAATAATTCTTAGGTAGCGGATCGCTGAAGTTGAGGTAAATGCCATCAACCTCTTCATCTGCGAACCAGTCAGTCAAAACCTCAACAAAAGTCGGGATAAAGACCACGTTAGTCAGGCCTTTGTCCCTTATCTTCTCGAGAGCTCTCAGCATTACACTTCTGTTGCCTTCAACGGCGATGAAGAAGTGGTCGGGCTCGCGAGCGGCCATCTCGCTGATGAACTTGCCCTTACCACAACCAATCTCAAGATAGATAGGTCGGCCGGCTACGAGCGAGCCCCAGCTGCCACGATGCTGCTCTGGATCATAGATGATGATGCTCTCGTAGTCTTCGTATTTAGTTTCGAGATTCTTAATTTTTCTCTGTCTCATTTAGATATATCTTGATGCGATAATTGCAGCTAAGAATAATACCAGAATTATTCCCGCTACTACGTCACCTTTCTTAAAGTGGATTTCGTTCATTCTTGTGCGGCCGTCGCCACCGTGGTAGCAACGCGCTTCCATAGCTAGCGCCAGATCCTGTGCAATTCTGAATGAGCTGATGAACAGCGGAATCAGAATAGGAATCAGCGACTTAGCTCTCTGCACGATATTACCTGACTCGAAGTCGGCGCCTCTCGCCTGCTGAGCCTTGATGATTTTGTCGGTTTCCTCCATCAGAGTTGGGATGAAGCGCAAAGCAATAGTCATCATTAGCGCTATCTCGTGGCTCGGAACGCCAATCTTGGAAAGCGGCTTGAGCAGTTTCTCGAGGCCGTCAGTCAGCTCTATTGGCTTGGTGCACAGTGTCAGGATAGATGAGCCGATGATCAGCAGAACAAGTCGTACAGCCATGAAGAATGCCCTTCTCAGACCTTCGTATGTGATAGTCAGGATGCCCCAGTGCCAGAGGACGCGGCCATCAACCATGAACAGGTTGATCAGGAATGTGAATATAATAATCAGGAATACCGCGGTCAGACCTCTGAAGATGAAGCTGAGCGGAACTCTGGACACACCAATTACCGCGAACATTGCTGCTGCTGCGATAACAAATCCCCAGAAATTGTTCACGACAAATAGCTCGACGATGAACAGCAGTGTTGCTATTATCTTCGTTCTCGCGTCAAGTCTGTGAATTGGTGACTTACCAGGATAGTATTGTCCAAGAGTTATGTCTCTAATCATTTATAGTTTAATATTATGTTTCTCAAGTTCTTTGACTGCTTCGTCTAGAGTCAGTATGTTTTCGTTAATCTGTGGATATTTATCCTTCAGTTCAGCCATAATAGTACGAACTTCCGGCACTGTCAGGCCGACGGATTCGAGCTCGTCTTTTCTTGCAAATACCTCACGCGGAGTTCCCTCCATCATAAGTTTGCCCTTGTTGATGACGAGCACCTTGTCGGACATCTCAGCGATGTCTCTCATATTGTGTGAAACGAAGATAATGGTGATTCCCATCTCCTCGTGAATATTGCGTACCATCTTGAGCACCTCTCTGTGTGCCCTAGGGTCAAGTCCAGCCGTCGGCTCATCGAGAATCAGAATCTTAGGTTTCATTGCGATAACGCCCGCGATTGCGACGCGTCGCTTCATTCCGCCCGAGAGTTCGAAAGGACTTGCGTCCTTGATTTTGTCGTAGTTAAGGCCGACAATTTCAATGGATTTCTTGACTGTCTCATCCAGCTCATCACCCGTAATACCGAGGTTCTTAGGGCCAAATGCAACGTCCTTCGCAACGGTCTCTTCGAACAGCTGATACTCCGGATACTGGAACACCAGGCCTACCTTGCGGCGAATGTCTACGAGTTTGGTCTTTCCGTCAGTAATGCAAGTTTCTCCAACATAAACCTCGCCTTCGTTAGGCTTCAGAAGTCCGTTCAGATGCTGCAGCATGGTCGACTTACCGGAACCGGTGTGGCCGATAACTCCACAGATACTACCCTCCGCAATATCGAATGACATGTCATCAATTGCCACAGTCTCACCAGGCATTCCCGAATTATAAACGTAGCGCAGATTTTGCACCTTCAGCCCGTTCCTAACGGGTACATTTTTTTCGAGGACTGTCCCCGTTTTGACGTTTTCGACAGAAATGGACCGGCCCGGTTTTGCATTTTTGAGTGCGAGGCGGGTTGGCATTTCGAGGCCAGCGGATTCGATTAGTTCAACATTGCTGAATAATTCGTTTGGTGTTGAGTCGCTGAAGATTTTGCCGTCCTTCATTACGATGATGCGGTCCGCTTGCATGGCTTCCTCCATGTAGTGTGTGATGAGGACCGCCGTGATGCCATTGGCATTAAGGTCACGGATGATTTCCAGTACCTGCTGTCTACCTCTTGGATCGAGCATTGCTGTTGGCTCATCGAATACGATGCATTCAGGTCTCATAGCAACCGCACCAGCTATAGCGATACGCTGTTTCTGTCCGCCGGACAGCATATGAGCACCTTTATCTTTGCAATCGTACATATCTACTCTCTGAAGAGCCTCGTCTACGCGCTTTCTAATTTCGTCAGGATCAACGCCGAGGTTCTCAGGTCCGAAAGCCACATCATCCTCAACGATTGAAGAAACAATTTGGTTGTCCGGATTCTGGAATACCATCGCAATTCTCTTGCGAACATCCCAAATTTTGCTCTCGTCGGTAGTGTTCATTCCGTCGACTACGACCTCGCCGGAAGTAGGCACGATAAGACCGTTCAGACATTTTGCCAATGTTGACTTACCTGAACCGTTCATTCCTACGACCGCAACAAAGCTGCCCTTCTCTATATCGAGACTGACACCATCAATCGCACGAGTTGCGAGAACCTCTTTGCCGTCCTCATCAACACGCTTGAAGTCGACTATTAAGTTGCGAACACTAATAAAACTCAACTACTCTCCCCACTTGAGGCCAATACCTGCTGCTTTGGCTTTCTCCATGATCTCTGCTGCTGCAGTCAGATCCAGAGCGCCAATTCCAACGTTCTCGAATACGATAATCTCATCATCGGACTCTCTTCCAGGAATCTGTCCCAGAATATACTCGCCGATATCACCTGTGAACTGTTTCTTAGTCAGAATTCCCTCGTCCATAGGTCTCAGAATATCGCCAGACTCTGAGAGAACTGCCTCACCAGAGTCGAAATATATCTTACTACACTTGCTGAACACCTTAGGATCCAGCTCCTGCATATCATACGTATATGCTCCAACCGCACTGATCGTGCAGCCCTTCTTCAGATAATCCGCATCGAATACAGGCTTCTCTGAAGTTGTTACCAGAGTCAGCAGATCAGCATCCTTGATTGCCTCGTTAGGATTCTCGTACGCGATGATCTCAGCGCCAAAATGACCGAGTTCCTTCTTAGCGGCTTCGACGAAAGATTTGGTCTTCTCGAAGTTTCGAGCAGCTACGTGAACCTCGTCCAGCTTGCGAGCTGTCAGAAGTGCTTCGAGCTGACACATTGCCTGGCTACCAGTTCCAATCATGGCACCAATCTTAGCGTCCTTAACTCCGAAGAGGTCGAAAGCTGCGCCACTTGCAGCAGCCGTACGAAGTGCTGTTACATAAGTTCCGTCCATCAAGCCACTTACAACGCCTGTCTCACCATCGATGAGAAGAACCTGTCCGATTGAAGCAGGAAGTCCCTTAGCTGTATTACCAGGCATGATATTTACAATCTTAACTCCTGCAGCTGACATCTCTTCGCCATAAGCAGGCATGAAAATATAGTTACCAGCCTTACCTGAGATAACAGTTCTAAGAGGTACCTGGAATTTGCCCTCATTGAACATCTTATAGCACTTCTTGTCTGCCTCAATGGCATCCTTCATTGTAAAGACCTTCTTGATGTCTTCCTTAGTCAGTAAGATCATACTATTCCTCCTTAGAGCAACTTCTCCAATTCAGCTTTGGACATAAGTCCAGCTTCCTTAAATGTAATATTTCCATCCTTAACTATCATGATAGTTGGGATGCTAGTAATTCCATTCTCAATTGCTACAGCAACTGCAACATCTGTATTGAGCTTGCAGAACTTAACGTCAGTTCTCTCTGCTGCGAGCTCTTCAATGATAGGTCCCTGCATCTGGCATGGACCACACCAGTCAGCATAAAAGTCTACGAGCACAGTGCCCTTAGCCTGTAATACTTCCTGTTCATAATTCTCATTCGTAATCTGTGTAATCATGTTAGTCCTCCTGTTAGAGGGCACAAATACCCTTTTATCGTAAGGTATATTATACACTATTATTCTTGCAAATGCACCATTTAGCCCGTTCCTAACGGGTACATACAAATGAAAAATGTACCCGTTAGGAACGGGCTAAAAGGTACATAAAAAAAGCCCGCGACGTTAGCCGCGAGCCTTTATCTAACTAATTACTCGATAATCTCAGTTACAACGCCGGAACCTACTGTTCTGCCGCCTTCTCTGATAGCGAATCTCAGTCCTTCTTCGATAGCGATTGGTGTG
>JAGHUP010000022.1 GCA_018064755.1 Candidatus Crickella equi
GTTCCGCATCTTGTTTTTTGAAGGTCAATCTTGTTTTTTGTTGTAACAGAAAAGCCCTCCCTCCACGTTAGTGGAGAAAGAGCTTTGTCTACAGTCTGAGGGAAGTCGTAGCAACGACTTCCCTAATCGTATGGATAATTGTTTAGCCTCCGAGGTAAGCCTTCTTAACCTGCTCGGATTTAGCTAATTCTTCACCTGTTCCTGACAGCGTAATTCTTCCTGTCTCAATAACATATGCTCTGTCGGCAACGGAGAGAGCCATTTGCGCATTCTGTTCTACTAGGAGAATTGTTGTGCCGTTCTTGTTCAGATTCTTGATGATATCGAAGATCTGGTCTACAAGAATAGGTGCAAGTCCCATTGATGGTTCGTCGAGCATCAGCAGCTCAGGGTCGATCATCAGTGATCTTCCCATAGCGAGCATCTGCTGCTCACCGCCTGAAAGCGTTCCTGCAATCTGCTTAGTACGCTCCTTCAGTCTTGGGAACTGAGTGTATACGTACTCCAGGTTGTGCTGAATTCTTGATGGGTCTGTTACGAAAGCGCCCATCTGCAGATTCTCCTCAACTGTCATCTGCTGGAAAATTCTACGGCCTTCCGGTACGTGTGAAATTCCCTTAGCAACTATCTTGTGTGCAGGAGTCTTAGCGATTGATTCTCCGAGGAGCTGAATGTCGCCAGTCTTGCTGCGCAGCAGTCCTGAGATTGTGTGCAGTGTAGTTGACTTGCCGGCACCGTTAGCTCCAATCAGAGTTACAATTTCGCCCTTGTTAACGTCGAAGGAGATTCCCTTCAGCGCATGAATAGCACCATAGTAGACGTTAATGTCTTCAACTGTTAATACTGAACCCATTACTCTACCTCCTTCTGTGCTTGCTCTGCAGCTTCATCTGCCTTCTTGTCTTTCTTCTTTTCCTTACCTCTGCTCTTGCCGAGGTAAGCCTCAATTACCTTAGGGTTGCTCTGAATCTCTTCAGGTGATCCCTTAGCAATTGTACGTCCATAGTTAAGTACTGCGATACCTTCGCAAATTCCCATTACCAGACTCATATCGTGCTCGATGAGCAGGATAGCAATCTGGAACCTATCTCTGATTTCTCTGATGACATCCATCAGTTCAGCAGTCTCAGATGGGTTCATGCCGGCAGCTGGCTCGTCGAGAAGCAGCAGCTTTGGCTTGGTTGCGAGCGCTCTCATGATCTCCAGTCTTCTCTGAGCTCCGTAAGGCAGTGAGCCAGCAGTAGCATCAGCTAAGTCTTCCATGTTGAAGATCTTAAGGAATTCCATAGCTTCCTTGTGAATACGCTTTTCTTCCTTGCGATATTTAGGTGTGTGGAACATTGAGTCAAACAGACCATAATCAGTTGTATGATGCAGTGCAACCTTAATATTCTCTTCTACAGTAAGCTTGTCGAACAATCTAATGTTCTGGAAAGTTCTAGCCATTCCCATAACATTGATGTCTCTTGTGTTCTTACCCTTAGTACTCTCGCCATCGAAGATAATCTCTCCTCTTGTCGGCTCGTATACCTTGGTAAGCATATTGAAGATTGTTGTCTTGCCCGCACCATTAGGTCCGATCAGTCCAACGATCTCAGTTCTTCCAATTGCAGTACTGAAGTTATCTACCGCTGTCAGTCCTCCGAAGTCGATACCCAGGTTCTTAACTACCAGAATTGGCTCTTTTCCCTGGTCTCTCTTCTGCAGAATAGTTCTCTCATAATAAGGCTCTTCTGCAGGATAATGCTCTTTGGAGTCTACATAAACTGCAATTCCTCCTACATTACCTGTGTAGTTTTCCTCAGCCTTCTCTTCGTTATACAGACCTTCCTGCTTAACTGTAACGATCTTGCCGGCGTCTTCCTTCATTTCCCTAATTTTCAGATCACTTTTCTTACTCATCAGAGCCACCTCCTTCCGTTACAGCTTGGTCACCCTTCCGTTTGAAAGGATTAACCTTGTCAATCAGCATAGAGAATCTAGCTCTAATCTTAGGGTTGTATGTGCAAATCATAACTACAATCAGTACGATTGCGTAAGTCAGCATTCTGTAATCAGCGAACTGTCTCAGTGCCTCTGGCAGTACTGTCAGAAGAGCAGCTGCAATCATTCCGCCCCAGATGTTACCGATACCACCAAGTACTACGAATACCAGAACCAGTACGGATGTATTGAAGTTGAACTTAATTGGTGCCAAAGTGGAGTAGTTCTGTCCGAATACTGCACCAGCCATACCAGCAAGTGCTGCGGATACTACGAATGCCATCAGCTTGTACTTCTTAACATCGATACCGATTGATTCTCCTGCGATACGGTTATCTCTAACTGCCATAATTCCACGACCGTGCTTGGAGTTCTTCAGGTTCAGTACTACAAAGAGTGTAAAGAGAACCAGAATGATTCCTGCCTCGAACGAAGCAGTTTTCTGAACGCTCGTTGCTCCAATAGCACCAGTGATAATTCTCTGGCTGTTATCAATACCTGGAATTGTATGGTTGAATGCAAATCTCAGGCCATTTTCATCCTTAGCGAAATAGAGTACGTTCATGAAGTTTCGAACAATCTCTCCGAATGCCAGTGTTACGATTGCAAGGTAGTCACCACGAAGTCCCAGAATAGGAATTCCGATAATGAATCCTGCGATTGCAGCGAAGATTGCTCCAACGATTACTGCAACGAACAATCTCGTATTGCCTGATGCGAAAACACCTTCAGTCATTCTTGCTGCAATGATTCCTGTGAATGCACCTACAGCCATAAATCCGGCATGTCCCAGTGACAGTTCTCCTGAAATACCTACTACCAGGTTCAGAGAAATTGCCAGTGAAACATATACACAGATAGGAACGAACTGTCCCTGTAGATTGAATCCGATAATTCCTGTTGCAGCTCCAAGCTTGAGCAAGATATATCCGATAATAACAATTCCGTATGAAATGAGCGCTTCCTTACCATATGCGCCCTTGCCCGCCTTCTTGAGCAGCTTCTTAGTGTCCGGTGTCTTAATCTTTTCCATAGTCCACCTACACTTTCTCGCTGATCTTCTTGCCGAACAAGCCTGTAGGCTTAACAAGAAGAACGATAATCAGACAAGCAAATACGATTGCATCTGAAAGCTCTGTTGAGATGTACGCTCTTGCGAAGATCTCGATAACTCCCAGAATAAGTCCGCCAACCATAGCTCCTGGAATGGAACCAATTCCTCCGAATACAGCGGCAGTAAATGCCTTGATACCAGGCATTGCACCAGTTGTTGGCATCAGTACTGGATATGCTGAGCACATCAGTACGCCGGCAACTGCAGCCAAACCTGAACCAATTGCGAATGTCAGCGAAATTGACTGGTTAACGTTAATACCCATCAGCTGAGCAGCTCCGTTGTCCTCGGAAACTGCACGCATAGCCTTGCCTGCTTTGGTCTTGTTAACGAAGAGTGTTAACGCGATCATGATGATAACGCAGGCAACAATTGTGAAGAGAGACTCTGGAGTGATAGTCAGCTTGCCATCAGCGGCATGCATTGTACTGATGCCCTTGAATAAGCTAGTGAAGACTCTTGGATTAGCTCCCCAGATCAGAAGTGCAGTATTCTGCAAGAAATATGATACGCCGATAGCTGTAATCAGTACCGCCAGAGAACCTGTACCTCTGAGAGGTCTATATGCCAATCTCTCAATAAGAATTCCGAGCAATGTGCACACTGCCATAGCAACGAGCAGTGCGGCCCACCCCGGCATGCCTATATACATAGTCATGCAGAACGAGATGTAGCCGCCTACCATAATTACGTCACCATGGGCAAAGTTCAACATTTTGGAAATTCCATAAACCATTGTGTAGCCAAGAGCGATGATAGCGTAAACGCTACCAAGGCTCAGGCCAGAAATCAAACTGTTGATAAAACCCATAATTATTCCTTTTTCTTAAATTCTTACGAGATTATTTCTCGATGTACTTGCCACCCTGAATCTCGCAAACCTTAGGTGTCTTGTTAACTTCACCTGCAGAATTCCACTGCATGCTGTCACCAGTGAGTCCACCTTCATACTTGAATCCGCCGTTGAATGTCTTGATCAGAGCATCACAGATTTCCTCTGCAGTGTTGTCAGGACCAACGCCAGCCTCGAGGCATGCATTGTAGAGTGCATATACTACGTCATAAGCATCAGCTGCGAACTGAATTGGCTTCTCGCCATAAGCTTCTTCGTATGCTGCAACGAATGCCTGTACCTTCTCGTCCTCTGAGTAAGGTGTGAATGGTGTCAGGAGCAGAACGCCCTCTGCCAGTTTAGTATCGAATCCTTCCAGATCGAGGATTCCGTCCATTCCGTCAACTCCGAAGTATGTTGGAGCATATCCCATCTTATCTGCCTGAGTCATGATGTTTGAAGCAGGTGTGTAGTAGATAGGTAAGAACAGCATGTCAGCGCCAGCATCCTTGCAGCTGTTCAGCTGAGCTGTAAAGTCTGCGTTAGCATCATCAGCGAATGCTTCTACAGCTACAATCTTCTTGCCCTTGCTTTCATACTCGGACTTGAATTTATCAAAAATTCCGGATGAATAGTTGTCTGCGTTGTTGTAGATAACACCAACCTTAGCGTCTGGATAGTTTGCTGCAATATAGTCAGCTACTGCGATACCCTGGTTAGGGTCTGAGAAGCAGAGCTGATATACGTTATCATTGTCTGCTGTTACAGTTGGGCCAGAAGCTGATGGTGTCAGAGCGAATACTCTGTTAGCATATGCCTCTGCTGCTACTGCAGTACAAGGAGCAGTTGTTACTGTTCCAGCGAGAACCTGCATTCCTTCATCCATCAGTTTGTTAAATGCGTTAACTGACTTCTCTGCATCGTGCTCATCGTCCTGCGCAACAAAGCTGAGCTTGAATTCAGGATCAGAAGCGTTAATCTCATCAACTGCAAGCTGAGCGCCGTTCTTAACAGCTACTCCGTACAGTGCTGCTGGTCCAGTCAGAGGGCCTGCAGTTCCGATCTTCAGCGTACCATCTTCAAATCCGCTTGATGAAGATCCGCCACCGCATCCTGTCATAGCTACTGCCATCATGCAGGACAGTGCCACGACTACGACTTTCATCCAATTCTTTTTCATGTTCTTTCCTCCGTTTTTAAGTAATACATAAGAAAAACCTGCATCGCTGCAGGCCGTTTAACAGATTAAGCAAGTTTCACTTAATGCTCTACCAGAACAGTCACCGCAGCTAAATAGCATCCTTTCTAAGTCCAATGACCATAAGGATGTTAATCACGCTGATAATGACGATTAAGCTGTTCAGTGTAAACATCAAGTTCTCCCCTTTCTCAATACATGCATTATAATATCAAACTGAAATATAGGTGTCAACACTTTTTGTTAAAAAATAACAAAAATAATTATTCAAACCGTGTGAACACCACAAAACATTTTTGTGATATCACACAAAAAACAACCTTGGAATTAGCTCCAAGGTGTTAGTTTTCCAATAATTACGTACCTTGCACCTTCATATTCGTACGCGCAGGTGCTCAGAACGACAATTTTGTCATTTTCTTTAAGTTTTACTTCGGTTTTATATTCAGCCAAATTATTAATTGTTTGGAAGAATTCACCTCTTCCATCGCCGGCAATATTCGGATTATAGATATAGCTGTCAGAAGGACAATTAAGGAAGGCTGCAACATCCAGATGGTATTTTGCATCCGGAGTAATCAGTTCAAATCTACTATGACTATCAGCATAGTCCCTGTCCTTGAACTTCTTCAAGTTATTAAACATACTGCCGTCCTTCATATGATGTCCATATACCACTGTATTGAACTGATTGAAAGGACTATCGGTCTCGCAGTCGACAAATATCGATCCAGAAACACCATATGTTTTGTCAAAGAGTGTAGTTAGATATTCCTTGTTATCGTGGCTCTTAACGATAGGATAATCAATATTGCTGTCCTTAAGATAAATCCAGCCAACTACATCCTCATTGGTCTTACGAAGTTTGTCCCAATCTATATCTCCTGTAAAACCTTCTTCTGCTACTTCTTGTCTTATATCTTTATATGCATTCTGGCTAGACAAATAGCCCGAAACGATAGTGTAAATCTTGTATCCGGAAACAGCCACAATGCAAAGAAGGCATACGATGATTACATCTAATGCGATTCTATGTATTTTGTTTCTTTCGTCTCCGCGTTTACTCATTATTCAGGTATTTCTATTCCATCGTATTTGCTGAGGAATCCCTTGATAAGAGTCCATGCCTTGTCAACTCCACCTTCAGTATCTGACTCAAGGTTGAGTGGCATTACTGGATCGTGCAGAGACTTTCTTAAGAGGAACCATCCCTTAGCTCCATCAATGTTGTAATTAACTCTTACGCCTTCATAGTTAGGGAGTTCGAGCTCGAGGCCCTCTGTCTCTTCTACCCAGGTTGGCATATCATCAAGGATTGTTGTGCCGAGTGCTACAAAGTCTTCAGCTGTTAGATTAAGTCTGATTTCCTTGGCCTCGAGCGGTGATTCCAGTCCTTCCAGAAGTGCATTTATTGTCTTTCCTTCCGCTTTGAGCTTGGCTGCTGCAACAACAATCTGAACTGCAAGGAATGCTCCATCATCCATAAAGAAGTTGTCTGAGTAAGCGCAGTGTCCTGAAGTCTCAATTGCAAGGAAGGCCTGCTCTCCAGCCTCGTTTAATTCCTTAGCCTTGTTGATTACGTTCTTATATCCTCTCTTGAATCTCAGATGCTTGAGTCCAAGTTTGTTCTCAAGGAAGTCGTGAAGTTCATTGGATGTGATGCTGTCTGTTACGACAGTTCCGCCCGGATAATCGTCTGCGCCAAGGGCAGCTGCAAGAGCTACGATTTCGTTGCGAGCGATGGCTTTGCCGTCTGGGCCAACTGCGGCGGATCTGTCGACGTCTGTGTCGAAGATGATGCCGAGGTCAGCGCCGTTGTCTACTACTGCCTTGGAGATTGATGCCATTGCTTCCTTATTCTCAGGGTTAGGCTGATGGTTAGGGAACATTCCATCTGGCTCAAGGAACTGGCTGCCGCTGATGTCGGCCCCGAGTTTCTCAAGAACTTCAGTTGCGAAGAACCCACCGGAACCATTTCCAGCATCAACTACGATATGCATACCCTTGAGTTTGTCTGTATATCCTTCAAGTCCATTGCTAATCAGCGAACGCAGATATGTTGCATACATCTCCATCAGATTAACAGGCTCACACTCGTACCACTCGCCGATGAACGCATACTTGTAAGCCATGTTCAGAATTTTGGCAATGTCTTCCTTGTCGAGGCATCCCTCTTTAGTGAAGAACTTAAATCCATTTCTGTTGTATGGCAGATGGCTGGCAGTAATCATTACAGCACCATCGAACTCATAGAAAGGTAGTACCTGTGACATGAACATAGCAGGAGTTGAAGCGATACCCGCATCATAACTCTTGGAGCCTGTCATCTGAACACCCATCATGATTCCCTCTTTCATCTCTTCACCCGAGATACGAGGATCTCTACCAACGCAGATCTTCAGTGTGAAGATAGGCTTGTCGAGTTTCTGAGCAAGCCATACCATGAAGGCAGTTCCGATTGCGCCTGCCGCATTCTTAGTCAGATTGACATCTTCACCCGGTACGCCTTCTACCGCAATACCTCTGATGTCACTACCATTCTGTAATTTTCTGAGATCAAATACCATACTAGTGCTCCTCTATGTATCTTTCTTAATCGTTTCAATGCCGTGTGAAACGAATTGCTTACCGAGTTTCTTGAGCGTCTTCTTGTCGCTCTCATCCATATTCTTTACTTCCCTAACGACCTTGGGTGCGGAAGCTGCAATCTTAGCTACGATGTTAGTAGTATCGTCCGCCTCGGTTGCATCCGCCAATCTCTGGACTGTGTCAACCAAAGTCCTTCTGTCTTCCTCCGAAGATTCTTCCATAAATTTGTGGAATGTCTTACCTACTACGCGGCTCTTCGCAGAGAGTTTCTCCACATAGTTAAGATGAGGTCCATCGAATTTCCAGGTAAACGTATCATGCTGGTTAAATCCCTTGGAAGTTGAGCTGACAACAGCATAATTAGCTCCATATCCTATGATAACTCCGAATGTTGAGCCTTCCGGAACGATAGTGTGAACTCTCTCTTCAATGTCCGTCCAGTTGTCGTCATAGCTATCTTTATCCAAGCCCGGTCCATCAAGGTTATAGATCTTAACAATTTTATCTTGATTATTGCAATGTGCCGAGCTATATAGGGCTAAGCTACCGCCCTTGCTGTGGCCGCATACATAGACGCGGTCATAGCGTTCAAGCGTTGCATTCAGGTAGTCTACAGCGCTCTTCCTTGCCGGCAACAGTCCTTGATGAGCTATTTCCAAGCTCTCCTTCCAGTCTGCCATCGTTGTATCAGTACCCCTGAACGCAACGACCGCGCAGCCCGGCAGTTCATATGTCGCAACAGCTATCTGTTCATCCTCATCAGTGCTCGGCACGAAGAGGAAATCTGCCAGTTTCACATCTGCGAATCTTGGGTACAGAGGTAGCTCCTTCCACATTTTGAAGAGTTTCTTCTGCCAACCTGCAGCCGTTCGTGGCAATTTGCCATTAACATATATTCTATTGTTCAGCTCACCCAAAGTCTTGCCCTTGAAATCGCCCTTGAGCTCTTCGAAAGGGTTGTAAGTCAGTGAGCACATCACGACTATATCTTCAGTTGTAATCGGCACTATGTCCCAGCCGAGATCACCGCGCCATCTAACATAGTCCTGAATTCTATCCATTAATCACTCATATCTACATCAAGGTTAACTCTAACCGCATAGCCAGTGTAGAGTTCCTCAACTTCATGCTTAATCTCATCGCAAATAGCATTCATGTCCGGAGCCTCGAACTTTACGACTACGTCGAAGGAAATCGCTTTGGACTCATCATTCTTGTAGAATCCGTGGAATCCCTTAACGAAGTCATGGGCCAGAGAGAGCTCTGATACCTTGCCACGAGCCGCAATCTTCTCCGGGTCACTGCTGTTATCTGCATAGATACTGACAGCTGTAAGGACAACGCCAAACTCAGCTGATACAGCATCCATGATGTCGCGTGTCAGAACGTCGAGTTGCTGGATTGACATATCGTCAGCTACCTCAATGTGAATTGAACCGAGGTAGATGTCTGGTCCATAGTTGTGAAGAACCAGATCGAATGCTCCCTTAACGCCGTCAAATCCACCAACAAATCTTTTAATCTTAACTGAAAGATCCTTGTCGATACGTTCGCCGAGCAGCTGACTAACAGTCTCACGAAGAACGTCAATGCCCGCTTTGATAATAACAATGGAGATAATTACTCCGAGATATGCCTCAAGGCTAATACCCATTGTCAAGTAGATGATTGCCGCGAGCAGAGTTGACGCTGAAATAATTGAATCATTCAATGCATCCTTGCCAGACGCTTCAAGTGATCCAGAATTAACTTTCTTGCCAACCGACTGCACGTACTTACCGAGAACAATCTTAACAACAATAGCTACTGCTACTACAATTAGGGTTGCTGCGGAATAATCAGGAGTCACAGGATCAATAATCTTCTTAACAGATTCAATGCCTGCGGTAATTCCTGCATACAGAATAATTGCAGCGATTATCATCGCGCTCATATATTCAACACGTCCATGTCCATACGGATGCTTGTAGTCAGGTGACATGCCCGCAAGCTTGGTTCCGATTACAGTAACAATAGAGCTAATTGCGTCCGTCAAATTGTTAACCGCATCCATAGTAATTGCGATGGAATGGCTAAGAATACCAACCAGCGCCTTGAATCCAGCCAGTAATATATTGGCAACAATACCAATAATACTAGTTCTAACTATTTGTTTCTCTCTGTCTAATAATTTCTCATTCATGATGCTTTTAATAAAGAAGTGCAGCCGAGCTGCACTTCATGTAATCCTCTATTATTGTTGCTAGTTTATTGTGGTTCGCCCTGTGCATTGAAGAGTGGCAGATACTCGAGGAATGTGATGTCTTCTCTATCTGCAGCTTCACCTTCTGCGAGAACTGCGAACTTACCAACGATATTTCCATCACAAGCCTCAACGAGCTGCTCAAGAGCTGCGATAGATTCTCCTGTACTGATTACGTCATCAACAATCAGAATCTTCTTGCCATTCATCGCTGTTCTCTCGTCCTTGCCAAGGCAGAGTGTTTGGATATGATCTGTTGTAATTGAGTTAACCTGTACCTTTACGATATCCTGCATGTACAGCTTAGCTCCCTTACGAGCTACGATATAAGGTTTGCCAGACTGACGAGCCATCTCATATGTCAGAGGAATTCCCTTAGTCTCAGCAGTTACGAGCACGTCGAAATCAGGAGCCTGCTTGAGCAGTGCTTCAGCAGTAGCAACTGTAATCTCAACATCATCAAACATAATAAATCCTGCAATGTACAGATCGTCTGTTACCTTGCAAAGTGGGAGGCTTCTTTCACAGCCAGCAATTGTCATCTTATAATCCATAGCTAATTCCTTTCGCTCTATAATTTGTAAGCCAGTTAGCTTCTAAAAGAACATATAAAGTATATCACTATTTGCGATTTATACAATAATTAATCGAACAAGAAAAAGCCTGTCATGATGCTAAATGTAACCACTACAGCAACAATCATAACGATAGCTACAATTCTTGTGGATGTCTTGATATCGCTCTTCTGATTCTTCTTAGGTGTATTGTTCTTTGCCATTTCGTTCTCCTCTATTTATGGTAAGTTTCGTTGTTGTTTATCTTGAAAGCTCTGTATATCTGTTCCAAAGCGACCACTCTTGCCAGTTGATGCGGGAGAGTGATTCGACCGAAGGACATGCCGAGGTCGGCGCGGCGCTTGACAGCCGCGCTGAGGCCGAGGCTGCCGCCAATTACAAAATCGATAGTCGAGTGCCTCATTGCGGCAGCCTCGACCTCGTGGGCAAGCTCAGGTGATGACAGCAGCTTGCCCTCGACCTCGAGCGCAACTACGTAATCACCATCGCCAATCTTCGACAGTATCTCTTCGCCTTCCTTATTAATAACATTCAGCTCATCAGCAGCACCGGCATTCTTAGGCAGCTTGGACTCCTTTAGTTCTACAACCTTTAAGGAGCAATATCCGCCAAGTCTCTTGCTGTATTCTTCAATAGCAGCAGTCCAGTACTTCTCTTTGAGTTTACCTATACAGATAACATTTATATTCATATTCTTCCTCTATCTTGGTTCGCACAGACCTTCCTTGGCAGCAATGCTAAGATAATAATCTTCATCACGCTCATAGCCATGCTCACGCAAGATATCTTCTATTGTCATTCTTGCCTGATAAGGCGTATTGTTCTTGTCACTCAGATGCGCGAGCATAATAGTCAGTGGCTCCTTACTACTTCTGTCATCCAGCAATCTCGCCAACAACTCCCCTGTACTCACATTAGAGAGATGACCAAGATCACTCTTGATACGCATTTTGACCTTGTAAGGATAATCGCCATACATCAGCATTCCCTCTTCATGATTGGCTTCCATTACTAATACGTCAGCGCTACGCATCTCCTGATATATCTCATCTGTAACTGTGCCCGTATCTGTAACAACTGTCAGCTGCTCGCCATCGGCAATTACAGAATAACCGACTGGTTCATTCGCATCATGGCTAAGTCTGAAAACTCTCGCTTTGGCATCGCCGAACTCGATAATATCATGTCTCTTCACTATTTCCAGTCTATTCTCTGGAACATGCTCGAAATTGCTACATCCGGCGACTGTGCCTCGGCTCGCATAGAAATCCGCATTCGGACATTTCTTCGCAATGGTCCTAACGCTCTTAACATGATCGATATGCTCGTGAGTTACGAGGACGGCATCAATCTCCTCAGGGTCAATCTTGCACGACTCAAGAGCAGATATGATTTTGGTTGCGGACAATCCAACGTCAATCAGCAGGTTCTTAGAACCCGCCTGAACAATATATGAATTTCCCGAACTGCTACTTCCTATTGATACTATTCTCATATTATCTACGTCTACAGATATAGCGATAATCGCAATAATTGCAGACTAATTTGTTATTATCGTTATTATCCTTATATGGATCGATGTCTATCTTGCCGGATGAGATTCCATCGGCTATCTCGCTTATTCTTGCATCGACCGACTCCTTCAAGCTATCGAACAATGCTCTATCCAACTTGGCACCCTTGAGCTTGTAGGCATCAGATTTGGTCTCATCCTGCTTGGACTTGCCAGTCTTGGAATTAACCTTGGTCTCGTCCTTATCATTATATGGCTCAATTGGATCGAATATGTTGAAATAGAACATTCCAGCCGGCTCGTATCCACCCTCTACAACTGACATCATATATATCATCAGCTGCATTTTGTAACCTTTAACGAGCTTGTCCAGATCCAATTTATCACTACCTGTCTTGTAGTCGATTACCCTTGCGCTGGCCTCATTCATGAAGTCGACACGGTCAATCTGACCCTCAATGAAGAACTTTGCTCCATTGACCTCCAGTTCAACGGGCTTGAATGTGCGGCCGCGTCCAAATCCTTCTTCGAATTTCGCACCTGTCACATCCTCTTCATTGAGCTGAATAGCCATAGCTCTAGCGGCCGCTGAGCAGACCTCCAGAATACGCGTCATACGGTATTCTTCTACCTCATTGGACTCGAATAGGCCTTCTCTATACTCAGCTGTAATCTTCTTGAGCTCAACTTCGACAATTTTCTGCAGGTCCTCATCACTGCAGTTAATCAAAGCTTCAGCATAGCCCTTGTCAACGACTATCCTATTAGCAATTTGCATAAGGCACTGATGGTAAATATCACCAATGGAACGCGCGTCGCCCGCGAAGTCTCTTTCCTCCTCAGGACGCAGTCCTCTATTAACAAAATACTTAAACGGGCAATCGAAATAATTGCCGATTGAGCTAGCACTCAGTTTGAACGAACCATCCTTGCTCGCATATAATCCCTTCGCGAGCTCCGCGCCGAGTGCCTTAGGGTTGTTCATGTCTTTGACTGTCTCGAGCATTGGAACATAATCCCTGCTCTTATTATTCTCATACCAAGACATCATAGCCTCAGTCAAGCCATCCATCTTAGCACCCGTCTTTCTATCTTTAAGGTGATTGAATAGATGTCTCATCGCTTGGCCTTCGGACTGAATCATATCATCCGACCAGCCACCACTAATAACATCCTTCTTAACAAGCCCATCCTTCTCAATTCTTGGGAAGAGTTCAACCAGTGCATCAATTACCGACGACGCGGCGGCTTCCTTGCCGTCAGCATCAGTCATCGCATAGCTGATATACAACTTCTCAGATGGTCTGGACATCATACGATACATTGCCACCTGTTCCTCGTCCATCTTGATATCATCAAGTGCTCCGAGTGCAAATCCCTTGTCCTTGAAATAAGCCTTCTCATCCACAGAGAACAATCCTTCAGGACTAGGCTGCATAGGCAGAGTTCCTTCATTCGCGCCTAGAATAACAACCGCACGAGGCTCCCTTGGACGGGTTCTAATCATTGTACCCATCGAGAGACCATCAGAAGTTGGCGGAATAACACCGACCTCCACGTTGGTCAATCCAGTCATATATATATCTACAAATTCAACTATATCCAGCGCCTCATCGCCCATTATCTCAACCATCTGGTCGAGCAAAGCCAGTGCTGCTTGGTAACTCTCAACACCTCTCTGAGCATCATCAATCAGGCCGCTCTTCACCTGAAGATCAGCCGCATTCTGAACTCTCTCAGCCAGCTGCCACTCACTGTTCAGATAGTCTTTAAACGCAGTAACAAACTCAGCAACCGTACCGGAAGTCATGCCATCAAGCTGAGCCAGAGCCTCAACAAGACCAGCCCTCATATGCTCAATCTCCGCGAACTTTTCGCCATATGCCTCGGCACCGTATTTGAACGGACGGCTCCACATCGAGCCCTTAATACGATAAGTCCTCGCATAATTCTCCAGCAGCTCAACCTGCTCACGAGCCACGCCCGCCATGCCTGTCTTGAGCATCGCCATCAGCGCATCCGTCTTCGACTCATATCTCAGGAACCACAGCATATTCACGATAAAATTCACTGGTGCCGCATCCGTAATGCTTCTGCTCTGATCCATGAACACCGGCAGACCATACTCCTCGAAAGTTCTGCGAATAATTGGCTGCATCGTGCCCTCATCGTTCGCAATCACCTGAATATCGCGCATCCTGTAACCAAGATCACGCACCAGATGGTAAATATAGCAAGCCGCAGACTCCGCCTCATAATACGGATTGGCCGCCCTCACCATCGTTAGATCGCAAGGCACAAAACCACCATTCTTCTCTCGCTCAGCTTCCGGCAGACCATCGTTAAACAGTCCTTGCTCGATACGTGAGATAGTCTCACTCTTAGCAAGTGCATATGTCTCAGGAATCTCTTCCAGTTTAACCTCAACACCGCGTGTACTGCCTTCAGCCAGCAGCGCCTTCACCAGATTCTTATCCAGCTCATAGTCACTCTTATTTACAATGAAGTTAACCTCGTCGCATCTATTAGCCAGTTCGAACATAGCGTTCATGAATTTAGGTGTAATGCTATCGTAACCGTAGATCCATACCTTCTTGCCGAGCACCTGCTCTGACTTTCCGATGGCATCCACGTACATTGCAATATAATCTTCAGAGTCCGTATACTTGCCCTCAATAGCCTTTTCGTACTCTTCAAGTATTACCTCAAGTTCAGAAAGTTTGTCCTTCAGGAGACCTTCAGCATCCGCTGCGGAAAGCATCTCGCGAACCTCTTCCATGCTGCAATTCTGCTGTTTAAAATCAGAGATGAAATCGTTAACCATAGATGCAAAAGTCAGCTTGCCAACCGAGTTAGCGAATGTGTTCAGATCATCCCTGTGTGACTTAATAATTCTATTCAGTAGCATAAAACGGCCGTACTGATCCAGCATTCTTGTCGATTCAAGTCCCTGCTCAGTCAGCACGCGAAGTCCAAGCCTATTCATAGAGAGCACTTCAACATCGAACAGACACTTTGTCTTAAGATAGCGGATTGCCTGTTCCTCTGCCACCAGCGTGTATTGATTAGGCACAAGAATAAGCGTCTCCCCTGAAACGTGTTCATAGAGGAAGCGCTCCTTGTCAATATTCTCTCTTGCTGCATACAGTTTTAACATACTTAATTATCGCAGCTGATGTGTAAAGCTTTCTTGAAAGGTCGCTATGGGCGCAGGTAAACGGGGCGCCCGAACGCTCAGCTTTCTCGAAAGCTTTACACCGCTGCTATTTCTTAGCATCAAGTGATAACTTCGCTTTTATAAATAAATCAATATTTCCATCCATAACAGCATTGACATTGGCTGTCTCCGCTTCAGTTCTAGTATCCTTAACCATTGTGTATGGCTGGAAGACGTAGTTTCTAATCTGGGAACCCCATGTTGCCATGGACTGGTCACCCTTGATTTCGTTCAAATTCTCCTTGTGTTCTTCCTCGGCAATACGAGTCAATTTGGACACAAGAATCTTCATTGCAACTTCCTTATTCATGATCTGAGATCTCTCGTTCTGGCAAGTTACAACGATATTAGTAGGTAGATGTGTAATACGAACTGCAGAATCAGTCGTATTAACATGCTGTCCTCCAGCGCCACCCGATCTATATGTATCAATTTTAAGGTCTTCAGGGTTGATGGTAACTTCGATTTCGTCAGTCAGCTCCGGTATTACCTCAACTGCTGCGAATGAAGTCTGCCTCTTATTCTGCGCATTGAACGGCGACAGTCTGACAAGTCTATGTACGCCATTCTCGCTCTTCAAGAATCCATAAGCATTGTCACCTGAAATCTGTATAGTTGAACTTTTAATTCCGTAGTCTACATCAGCCTGACGATCCAAAATCTTAGTCTTGAACCCCTTGCGCTCACAGTATCTCAGATACATTCTCTCGAGCATCTCTGCCCAATCATTAGCATCGACACCGCCAGTACCAGCATGAATACTCAGAATCGCATCATGGCTATCGTACTTTCCTCCAAGCAGCATCTCGAGCTTCATATCCTCGAGACCCTCTTCAAGCTTCTTGAAAGATCTCACAACATTGTGAGCCTCATCCTCATCACCAAGTTCTTCGGCAATCTCAATCAAATCCGAAATCTCAGCAAATCCAGCTGCCAATTCATCATATCTAGCCAGTCTATCCTCAAGGCTCTTCTTCTCCTTGAGCACAGTCTGAGCCGACCTCTGATCATTCCAAAATCCGTCCTCAAGGCTCTTCTTCTCAAGGTTAGCAATCTTATTCTTTAATCCAGCCGGGTCAAAGATAACCTCCCACTTCATGCAGCCTGTCAAGAGCTGCAGGAAGTTGACCCTTTAATTCATCTAACAGTAACATCTGTCTTCCTTTCCTACTGTCCGATTAAGCTTCCATTATATCTAATAATTCTTCCGGTTTCTCTAAATAATATTTCGGTTCATATCCCTGTGACTTGACCGCCTCAATATCTACCAGCGGATTCCATCCGACCAAAATGCTATCTACTCCCGCGTTATTAGCGCAGCCGATATCAAATCTCGTGTCGCCCAGCATCACGCATTCCTCAGGCTTGGCTCCAAGTCGTTCCATCGCTACGAGGCATGACTCAGGATGTGGTTTGTGATTAGCAACGTCTTCCTTGGTCAGAACTACATCGAAATACTTGCCAAGGCCGAACATCTCAACGTACTGATCATAACTACCTCTAAGTCTCGAAGTAGCGATAGCCATACGATATCCACGCTCGTACAGACAATCCAGCATTTCCTTAACGCCATCGAACAAAGTAACCATCTTCTCGCAATGTGCTGCTTGGAAGTCCTTATAGTAATTCAGAACTTCCTCTCCATCCTCATTCGGCACACGCTGTGCAATAGTATACTCCAATGTTTCTCCGAATGTACTATACAGCTCCTCTCGAGAGAATGTGTGTCCCAGATAATGCTCAAATGTCGCATTCCACGACGCAAAGATTACATCATTCGTATTAATAATAGTTCCATCGAAATCGAATATTACATACTTTTTCATGCCGTACTTTTGTCCTAATAATTACATAGAAGCGGGAAATAATTCCCGCTTCTGTTTCTCGAAATATTACAGGTTCTTACCGCAGCAGTTCTTATACTTCTTTCCGGATCCGCATGGGCATGGATCGTTACGTCCTACCTTAGGTGCGTCTCTATGAATTGTCTCCTGCTTACCTGTTTTCTCAGCCTTAGGTGCTGCTTCCGGACCTGCTGACATAGCCTGTGCAGTGTCGTCCTTGTAGTCTTCCTTGCTGGCCTTGCTAGGTCCGCTTACTACATTACGTCTTCTGCTGTCTGTTGTAACAGTTACGTTGTAACAGAACTTAACAGTTTCTTCTCTGATATCGGCAACCATCTCGTCGAACATTGCGAAGCCTTCCTTAGCATAAGCCATTGCAGGATCCTGCTGTCCATATCCTCTGAGTCCGATACCTTCCTTGAGCTGATCCATTGCATCGATGTGATCCATCCAACGGTTATCTACAACTCTTAAGAGGATCATACGCTCAACTTCACGCATCTGCTCTTCACCGATTTCGGCTTCCTTCTCAGCGTAAATCTCATCGAATACAGCCTTGATATCTTCAGCAAGCTGAATCTCATCGATAGATTGCTTGTATTCATCAGTAAACTCAAGTCTACCTCTGAAAGCAGGTGTAATCTGTGACAGGCCTTCTGTAATTCTGTCCATATCCCACTCTTCAGCGTACTTGGACTCCATCACAACTGGTTCAACAATACCGTCAATCAGTTCGTATACCATGTTGCGGATATATTCAGAAACATCCTCGCCATCGAGAACCATTCTTCTCTGTTCGTAGATAATCTCACGTTGCTTGTTCATTACATTGTCGTACTGAAGAACGTATTTACGGATAGCGTAGTTCTTTCCCTCTACCTTCTTCTGTGCGTTCTCGATTGACTTGGACAGAATGCCTGCCTCGATAGGCGCATCCTCATCCATTCCAACTCTTGTAACAAGTCCCTGCATTCTCTCTCCACCGAAGAGTCTCATCAGATCATCTTCGAGTGACAGGAAGAACTGAGTGCATCCAGGGTCTCCCTGACGTCCGGAACGTCCACGGAGCTGGTTATCGATACGTCTTGATTCATGTCTCTCAGTACCTATGATGCAAAGTCCGCCGAGCTCTCTTACTTTCTCCTGCTCGCCAGCTCTCTCCTGCTTGAACTGCTTGTGAAGAGCGTTGAACTTATCTCTTGCCTCGTTCATTTCAGGGTCACTGGACTTCTCGAATCCTGTTGCGAAGCTAATCTGTTCTGCTGTATAACCAGCCTTCTTCATTTCCTTCTTAGCTTCGAATTCAGGGTTACCACCGAGGATGATATCGGTACCACGGCCGGCCATGTTAGTTGCGATTGTTACCGCACCAAGACGACCTGCCTCAGCAACGATTTCGGCTTCCTGCTCGTGATGCTTCGCATTCAGTACGTTATGCTTAACGCCGCGCTTCTTCAGCATATCACTGATTAGCTCGGAAATTTCGATTGAAATTGTACCAACCAGTACAGGCTGTCCGATTTCGTGAGCCTGAACAACTCTCTCAACGATTGCTTTGTACTTGCCCTTCTGCTTGGCATATACGGAATCATCGAGGTCCTCTCTTGCGATAGGTCTGTTAGTTGGAATTACTACAACGTCCATGTTGTAGATGTCTCTAAATTCCTCTTCCTCTGTCTTAGCCGTACCAGTCATACCAGCCAGCTTGTTGTACATACGGAAATAGTTCTGTAGTGTGATTGTAGCAAGAGTCTTAGACTCGGAACGAACCTTAACATTCTCCTTAGCCTCGATAGCCTGGTGGAGTCCGTTACTGAAACGACGGCCATACATTAGACGTCCAGTGAATTCATCTACGATGAGGATCTCGTCGTCCTTAACGATATAGTCAACGTCCCTCTTCATCAGATAGTTCGCACGCAGTGCCTGATTAACATAGTGGTTAAGCTCCATGTTATTAGGGTCAGAGAAGTTATCAATATTGAAGTACTTCTCGCAGACCTTAACACCTTCATCTGTCAGTGCAATCTGATTATCCTTCTCGTCAATCTTATAGTCAGTCTCGTTAACTAATGTCTTAACGAAAGCATTAGCGCTTCTATACATACTGGAGGAATCAACGCCTCTACCAGAAATGATAAGAGGTGTTCTCGCTTCATCGATGAGGATTGAGTCGACCTCGTCGACGATAGCATAGTTGAGCTCTCTCTGAGTGAGCTCTTCCTTGTATGTAACCATGTTGTCACGCAGATAGTCAAAACCGAACTCGTTGTTAGTTCCGTATGTGATATCTGCCATGTACTGCTCGTGTCTTGCAGGTCCTTCAACAGCGTGAATAACGCAACCAACTGTAAGTCCGAGGAAGCTGTACAGCTTGCCCATCCACTCAGCGTCACGCTTTGCCAGGTAGTCGTTGACTGTTACTACGTGAACGCCACGTCCTTCCAGAGCGTTCAGATAAGCAGCCAGTGTTGCTACCAAAGTCTTACCTTCACCAGTCTTCATCTCGGAGATGCGTCCCTGATGGAGAACTACACCACCGATGAGCTGAACTCTAAAGTGCTTCATACCGAGGCTACGCCATGCACCTTCACGGCATACCGCAAAAGCTTCAGGCAGGATGTCATCCAGAGTCTCTCCCTGTGCGAGTCTGTCCTTAAACTCCTGAGTTTTGCCACGGAGCTCGTCATCTGACAGCGCCTGCATCTCTTCGTCCAGAGCCTCAATCTTGTCTACTATTTTCTCAACCTTCTTAATCTCCTTGGCATTAAGATCACCAAAGATTTTCTCTAATACACTCATTAGTGTTTTTCCTTTCTTGCTTTATATACTAATCTTCCTTGTCCGGCTTGTCCTCAACCTTGATTCTAGTGGTGAGGGCTCTCTTGCCGTCAGCCTTGGTGACTGTAACATGGAATAATTTATGTCTTGATTCATAGTCGAACTTGTCGCCTACCTTAGGCATTCTATCCAGTTCAACCATTACCCATCCGTTGATAGTAGTGACGTTATCCACATCAATTTCTTCATCGAACAGGTCGAAGAAGTCCTCGAGATTGGCACTTCCGCTAACGCAGTAAGTTGTCTTTCCAACCTTGATAACATCTTCAGATTCAACAGTGTCATGTTCATCGTAAATATCTCCTACAATCTCCTCGATAATGTCCTCGAGTGTTACAAGACCTGTTGTTCCACCATACTCATCAACTACGATAGCGATATGTGTCTTCATCTTCTGCATCTTCTTGAGAAGTACTGCAGCCTTAAGACTCTCGGCTACATAAGCTACCGGTTTGATAATCTTCTCTACATCCTTCTTATTCTTAACTTCGTTGTTGTGGAAGTCCTTCTGGTTGATAACACCGATGATGTTATCCAGGTCATCCTCATACACAGGAAGTCTTGAAAGTCCGGACTCCTTGAACATCTTTCTGATGTCTGCAACTGTATCTTCCTTGTCGATAGCGATAATATCTACTCTTGGAGTCAGAATATCTATTGCCTCAACATCATTAAAGTCGATTGCATTGGCAATCAGCTCACTCTGTTCCTCAGAGATTGCGCCACCAGCCTCAGCCTCTTCAACGATAGTCAGAAGTTCGTCTTCAGAGAACTCTGGTTCATCATTAGCACCGATAATCTTCTTGAGTAATCTCTTCAAGCCAGAGAAACAAATTGTTATAGGCTTGAGAATTATCATAAGAGCATTAATCATCGGAGCAAGGAAAAGTGCCGATGTTTCCGGAATCTCTCGCGCGATGATCTTCGGAGATACTTCTCCGAAGACCAGCACGATAATAGTAATTCCGATTGTAGCGATGGTAGGTCCTAATTTGGCACCCCACATCTGAATACTGAATACAGTTGCTACTGTAGTCATCGCAATGTTGGAAATATTGTTTCCAACAAGGATGGTTGTAATTAAATTGTCGAAATCCTCATCAAGTTTGAGTACCAGTTCTGCTCTCTTGTTATCATCAGCTGCAAGATTCTTCATCTTAATCTTGTTGAAGCAAGAGAACGCTGTCTCTGTCGATGAGAAAAACATTGAACAAAATACTAGAAATATAATCGCGATTATATACCCGGCCAAATAGTTGTCCTCCTATCCGTTCGAGCTACTGCTCGTCTCTTAAGATCTCCCACTCGATACTAGTATCGATATCTGGAGCATTGTAATTATCCCTGTTGTATGTCAGATAAGCCTTAGCTGTATATGAACCAATTTCTGTTGCCTTGTTGTCCATATATCTAACATCAATATTAGTTGGCAGATTCTTCAGACTAACCTTCTTAGGTTCTCCGTCATATACGAATGGCTTGTTGTAATCCCAAGCAACCCTGCCTATATCAAAGTTTGCCTTCTCAATTGTCCATACGAGATCTGGAATCTCATCAGCTGCATAGTTGCGAGTGTCATAGACGAGCTTAGCCTTAGCTGCATATGTGCCAGCGCCAGCCTTGCTATTGTTGACATAAACAACCTCTACATCATCAGGAACTCCAAGAAGAGTAACTTCCTTGACTGTTTCGTCATATACGAATCTTGCCATATCATTGTAGTTCCAAGTGATATTGTCCGTATCAATTCTCTTCTTGTGAATTCTCCATCTCAGAGGTTCAATCTCAGGCATGTTGTAATTCTCGTGATCATGATATTTGAATGTAACATCGGCAGTGTATGTTCCTGCATCAACAGCCTTATTGCCTCTGTAGTGTTCAACCTCCACGCCTTCAGGTAATCCAGCAACAGCAACAACTTGTTCCTTGCCATCGTATACCAGGTCATCGTTGTATACCCACTGAGCATCGTCCATATCGTAGGATGCCTTATCAATCTGCCACATGCATCCACCGAGTGTTCTTGGCTTGTTGTAATTCTTCTCATCAACTAATTCGAAATTAGCATAAGCCTCATACTTGCCAGCTTTAGTAGCAACATTGTCTAAGTATGTTACTTTCAGCTGTTCTGGAACACCAAGGAGCTTAACAGACTTTTCTGTTCCATCGAATACAAAGCTCTTCTCATAATCCCATCTTACATTAGAAAGATTGATGTTAGCCTTTCTAATTTCCCACTTGAAATCTCTTACAACGTGGTCATTATAGTTATCATTTCCGATTGGCTTGATTACTGCCTTAGCGTAATAAATGCCAACTTCTGTCTTCTCATTCTCGCTGTATACAACCTCAAATCCTTCTGGAACACCTTCAAGTCTTGGTGCAAGTTCTTCAGGAGCTGGCTCTTCCTTTGCTTTGTTAGAAGAGAACAGTCTGCCAAAGAGTGATCCTTCGCTATTGTAGTAATGTGATCTACTACTTGCCTTAGCAAGCTCAACGCTCTGTGGATTTCCTGTATATGTGAATGGTTCTGTGTATGTCCATACCAGTTCCTCATCTCTTACAGGAATCTCTGCTTTCTCAATCTTCCACTTGCAGCCTCGGAAGGATGGATGCTCATAGTTATGCTCATCATAAGCAAATCTTACTTCTGCAAAGTATTCACCAGCATCAATCGCTGTATTGTTCTCGTAAATTGGTCTAATACCGTCTGGCAAATTAACAAGCTGTACGCCCTGAACTCCGCCGTTGAATACCAGTGATGAATTGTAATCCCAGTATGTTCTTGACAGGTCGTAAGCACTCTTCTTAATAGACCATGCATATCCAGCATAAGTAGGCTCATTATAGTTTTCAGTATCATATTCGAATCTTACTGTTGCTCTATACTCACCAACATCTATAGCTTCATTATCACTGTAAATAGCAGTAATATTCTGAGGATATCCCTCGAGTACTACAGACTTAGCCCTGCCATCATACTCAAACATATTGTCCATAGACCATCTTGCTCTTGAGAGGTCATAGTCTGCCTTAGCGATCTCCCAAACAGTATCAAGTGATGCAGGAACGTTATAGTTGTCTGGATCCATAGGTACAAATTCAGCATGTGCCTCATAAGATCCTGCTCCTACTGCAGTATTGCCGGTATAGACAACGTTCATATTTCTTGGAACGCCCGCAAGCTCAACGACCTTCTCAGTTCCATCGTATACGAAATTCTGAGAATAATCCCATCTTACATCACTGATGTCCGCATTAGCCTTATTAATAGTCCACTCACATCTAATTGACTCTGGGATGTTGTAATTCTCTGCGTCTGTTGAGAATCTTGCAATTGCTTCATATACGCCCGCATCAATATTCTTATTGTTCTCGTAGTTAACGGTTACATTAGCAGGCAGGCCTTCAACTTCTACGCAATGGAGATTGCCATCATATGTGAACTCACTTGTATAGTTCCATCTAACCTGACTCATATCGCAGTCAGCTTTCTCAATAGACCAATTGCAAGTTGTGAGTTCAGGTGTATTGTAGTTCGATGACTTTGTAACAAACTCCGCTGTTGCAGAATAATCGCCTGCACCTACCGCCTTATTACCGTTGTATCTTACTTCAACTTCCCTAGGAACATTAATAAGTTCAATCTGCTTATCCTGTCCGTCGTAAACGAACATATCTGCCTCGTAATTCCATCTTGTCTGTGATACGTCAATGTCTGCAGGAATAATTTCCCATTCACAGTCTGCTACTGATGGTGTATTAAAGTTAAGTCCATCCAGGACATCAAGAGTTGCCTTTGCAGTGTACTTTCCTGCATCTACCGCTTCATTGCCACTATATCTAACAACAACACCGTTAGGCAGATTCTCGAGGAATACACCTTGTTCTCTTGTGTTGAATGTCTTAGCTGTATCGTAATCCCAATAAACGAGAGACATATCGTAATCAGCCTTAACAATCTCCCAGTTGCAATCCGGAACTTGTGGAGTATTGTAATTCGTATTATCGTACAGCACGAGATCCGCGCTAGCATGATAGATACCTACGTTAGTCTCGCAGTTGCCTCTATAGACAGCTTTTATTCCTGCAGGCAATCCTGCAAGTGCAATCTCATGCATTCTGCCGTTATAAACAACCTTGTCATCGTAATCCCATGTTACGTCAGACATGTCAATGTCCGCCTTGTTAATCTGCCATCTGCAAGGCTTGAACGTTGGAATGTTATAGTTGTAGCTATCCGCGATTGCGAAAGTTGCATTTGCTGTATACTCTCCAGAATCAACCGCCTGGTTGCCACTGTAAATAGGTGTTACTCCTTCAGGCAAACCTCTTAACAGAATTCTTTGCTCTGTTCCGTCATACTTGAGTGGCTGATTATAGTCCCAGTAAACCTCGGACATATCGTATTCGCCCCTCACAATCCTCCAAGTGAAATCCTCGACTCTCGTAGCAATATAATTATCATCATTATCCGGAACGATTACTGCACTAGCATAGTAGATTCCCGCATTAGTTGCAGTTGCATTGTCGTAGAGAACTGACGCACCTTCCGGGATATTAATCAAGCCAACTGAATGTGCCGTTGCATCATATATGAATGTCTGCTGTGATTCCCATCTAACCTCGGAAATGTCGAATGATGCCTTCTCAACGCTCCATCTGCACTCACGGAATACAGGCTTTTCGTAATTTTTCTCATCATATTTAAATTCAACTGTTGCAAGATAATCGCCTGCATTAGTGAATCTATTATTAAGATAAACAGGAGTTATGCCCTTAGGCAGGCCCTTAATAACAACGCTCTTCTCATTTCCGTCATATGTAAAGTGTCTATCTTCCTGCCACTCCGCCTCAGACATATCGAATGTAGCCTTATGAATACCCCATCTCAGCATTACTGGCTCGAGTTCGTTATAGTTGTCCGCGTCCTGAATCTGGAATCTTGCAATTGCAGTATATTCTCCCGCCTCAGTTGCTGTGTTATTCTCGTAAGCAACATTTACACCTTTTGGGAGATTATCAAGCTTAACTGTTTTGGCAGTTCCATCATATGTAAACTCTGAATTGTAATTCCATGAAATCATGCCAAACTCAAAGTCTCCCTTTCTGATTGTCCACTTGTAGTGAATTGCCTCAGGTGCTTCATAGTTATTGACATCTGTTGGGTAGAATGTTGCAATTGCTTCATGTACTCCGGCATTTACTGCAGTCTCACCTGAATACTCAACTCTAATCTTGTCGTTGATGTCACTGATGATTTTTACCGACTTCTCCTTACCGTCGTATACAAACTCGTCGTCGCTTGACCACTGAATGTCGACTCTGTCGAGAACAGATTTCTTGATTGACCATGCGCAACCATTTATTTCAGGTACTTCGTAGTTCACAAGATCGGATGGTGTCAGTTTGGCAGTAGCAACATACTTGCCTGAATCGATCTTAGCATTATCTGTATATTCTACATTGATGCCCTCTGGAACATTGAGCAGTTTGATTGACTTGCTAGTGCCATCATAAACAAATGACTCATCATAACTCCATGTAACATCTGATATGTCGAATTTAGCCTTGTTAATCTGCCACTGGCAATCTGCAGGCTGTTCAACAATGACATTGCGCTCATCATACTTAAGATTAGCATGTGCAACGTAAATGCCTGCGTTAGCAGCGCTACCATTCTCAATAACGGCATAGACGCCAACAGGGAGTCCTACCAAATCAACTGACTTGGTTTCGCCATCATATACGAATGGTTCTGTATAACTCCAATGAACATCGCGCATATCCGCAACAAGCTTCTTAATGCTCCATGTGAGAATTTTGTCCTCAGGAGTTGCGTAGTTGTGTGGGTCCAAGCAAGCAAACGTCGCTCTTGCGATGTAATCACCAGAGTCTGTCTTAACATGATTCTGATACTGTACAGATACGCCTGTTGGAACTCCTGTCAGGAATACTTCGTGAGCCTCTCTGTCATAAGAGAATGGTGCACTATAATTCCAGTGAACACCAGACATATCGTATCTAGCCTTCTTAATTTCCCACTCATATTCAATTGGCAGATTGGAATAATAATTTCCAGTCAATCTTGCTGTTGCAAGGTACTTGCCTGCCTGAGTTTCCTCAACTTCAGTATATTCAACCTGAGCATCTTCAGGCAGATTAGTAATAGCAACAGACTTAACGAATCCATCAAATACATATTCGCTATAATCAGACCATTCTAGGTTTCTCGCATCTATTACCTGTTTCTCAATCTCCCAGATACAAGGCAGAATCATTTCTGGCTTCTCATAGTTGCGCTCATCATATTCGAAAACAGCTGTTGCTGTTCTTATTCCAGCATCAACTGCTGTATTACCGGAATATACAATATTAAGGTTCTCAGGAACATTAGTCAGTGAAACGCATCTCTCAGTTCCGTCATAAACGAAAGCCTCTGTGTAATCCCATGCCACTTCAGACATGTCGAATCTTGCCTTCTTAATTGTCCATTCGTGGTTCTTAACTCTTACAGGGATGCTGTAATTGTCGTTATCATACTCGAGTTCTACTGACGCGCTGTAGTTACCAGCCTCTGTAGCTCTATTATCTCCATACTTAGCGGTTACGCCTTCAGGAAGTCCTTCAAGCCACACTTCTTTAACTCCACCATCGTATGTCATATCCTGAGTCTCTGTCCAACGAACCATGGACAGGTCAACCCCTGCTTTCTTTATCTTGATAGGGACAATATTGGAATAAGATGTACCGCATT
Source organism: Candidatus Crickella equi (assembly GCA_018064755.1). GTDB lineage: Bacteria > Bacillota > Clostridia > Peptostreptococcales > Anaerovoracaceae > Crickella > Crickella equi. The sequence goes on from JAGHUP010000022.1 coordinate 26,706, forward strand.
TATTAGTTGCGCACAGTCTTAGCATATAGCCGTTGCAAGCAACCGGAAGGATTGCATTTCTTTCGATAGGTTTCCATGTACCTTCCTCGCCTGTAGGGCTAATCTCAAAGTATCCATATACGGATGGGTCATTCTCAGAAATTACTTCAGGGACTTTAAATGGCAGTGGCTGGCCATACGAGAATACTGGCATTGGTTCAACTTCGCCAATCTTAGGTGGGCATACCCAGATAGCATAGAGGTCTAAATCATCATCGATTGATGTCAGTTCCTCGCCAGGAATGTACATCCTACCTGTTCCATCGCACTCAGTATTCCAGCCAAGGAACTTATACTCCTCAGATGGTCTGTCGAATACGATATCCTCAATAGTGTACGCAAAATCTGAGAGAGTTTCTCTCTCAATCTTGGATCTTCTGCCGCGGTTCTCGTAGTATGTTACAGTGCCGCCCTTGTAGTTCAGGACTTTGGCCATTCTGTATTTACCAGTATCTCTAATTGCAAGATTGCCACAGTCAGTATTGCCATTACCATCAGTACTGAATCCGTCGCCGATGCACAGGCCCTGGAGCTTGGTGCATCTCTGGAACATATTACGCATGTTGCTGGTTCTTGTTGTATTGAAAGATGTCAAATCTGCTGCTGTGAGATTGCGACATCCCGAGAACATTCTTGACATATTCAAAGTGTTGTAAGTATTGAATCCGGAAAGATCAACCTCAGACAAGCTAACGCAATTCTCAAACATAGAAGCCATATCCGTAACTTCAGATGTATCGAGTCCCATCAGCTTAACTTCTGTCAGATTAATGCAATCCTTGAACATTCCTGCAAGCGATGCTCCGCGCAGCAATGAAACACGACCGTTAACGGATACCGATGTAATCTTCTCCTTAACGTCGTCCCATGGAGCTGGATTTACTTCGTCAATTGACTTAGCTGTTCCCTCTCCAATTACAAGGAAGCCTGTCTCATCAATGCCCCAGAGACATGTTCCCCATTCTCCTGATTTAATAATATTCTGTCCCATATTGTTTGCCCTTTTTGTTTATATTTAGTTAAGCGCATAATACGCAAATATACATAATGAATTATATAACAAAACCACTTGCAAACTCAATAAAAAAGGCGCCTTTTCGGCGCCTCTTAATGTGAAGTTTTCTTCAACTTATATGCGAATTAGAAAGATACCTGTACGGATCCCTGATATTTCTCTTCGATGAATGCCTTAACTGCATCTGTCTGAAGAGCCTTAACGAGAGCCTGTACCTTGTCGCTGTTCTCATTACCAGCTGCGCAAGCGATGATATTAGCGAATGTTGTAGCTGCCTCAGAATCTGCTGCCTCGAATTTAATAGCATCATCAGCTGTGAGTCCACCGCCAATTGCATAGTTTCCGTTGATTACTGCAAGTGCGCACTCTGGCAGTGCACTTGGAAGAGTTGCTGCTTCGAGCTCCTTGAACTCAAGTCCAAGCTTGTTCTCAACGATATCGAGAGGAGTAGCTTCGAGGCCAACACCTTCCTTAAGTGTGATAACGCCGTTATCAGCGAGGAGCTGAAGTGCTCTTGCTTCGTTAGTTACGTCGTTAGGAACAGCAATCTTATCGCCCTGTTCGAGAGCTTCGAAAGAATCCTTAGTTCCCTTGTAAACGCCAAGTGGCTCATAATGGATTGCAGCTGCAGTTGCGATATCTGTTCCGTTCTCCTCGTTGTACTGGTCGAGGTATGGCTGGTGCTGGAAATAGTTAGCATCGCACTCTCCGTTTACTACGGCCTCGTTAGGCTGTACATAGTCTTCGAACTCGATTACTTCGAGAGTCCATCCATCCTCTGCGAGAGCATCTGAAATCTCGTTCAGAATCTCTGCGTGTGGAGCCGGAGTAGCTGCTACCTTGATAGTCTTGTCTCCGTCTGATGAATCACTGCCACCGCAAGCTGTACAGAATGTGAGAGTGAATACGAGAGCAAGAACGACTACTAATACCTTCTTCAAATTCTTCATGTTGTGTCTCCCTTCGTTAAATAGTTATATCTTAGTTAAAATTAATCACTTAGTTAATACGATTGTCGAGCTTGGCCGCAATCTTAAGTCCAATTTCCTGCATTATCTGTACCAAGATAACCAGGACGATAACTGTAATCCACATGATTGCCGGTTGGAATCTGTAAAGTCCATATCTGATAGCGATATCTCCGAGTCCACCACCGCCGATTGATCCTGCCATTGCCGAGTAGCCAAGAATTGTAATTGTTGCTACAGCGGCTCCGTTGAGAAGTGATGGTCTTGCTTCGAGCAGCATTACCTTGCGGATAATCTGCATATTGCTAGCACCCATCGACTGAGCTGCTTCGATAACGCCTGCGTCTACTTCGAGCAGTGACTGCTCTACCATTCTTGCTACAAATGGTGCCGCTGCTACAATCAGTGCAGCTGTAGTTGCCGAAGTTCCAATTCCCGTGCCGATGATCTTACGAATATATGGCATCAGTGCAATCATCAGAATCAGGAACGGTACGGATCTTACTACGTTAACGATAAATCCCATGATTTTGTTATACCAACCAACAGGCTTGATTCCGTTGGATGAAGTAACAATAAGCGATACGCCAATTGGAAGTCCAATAACGTATGACACGAACGTTGCCACCAGTGTCATGTACAGAGTCTGGACAAGTCCCTCGCCGAGAAGGCCAATAAGTTGTGATGTTTCCATTATTCGACCTCCCCTTCTACTTCAAGTTCTGTAAATACTACGTCCTCTTTTATCAAGAACGCTCTCTGTTTTTCAGCAATTTCTGGATCATCTGACAAACAGATTACCATTGTTCCCTTCTGAACGCCGTCAACAACATCCATGTCCGCATAGAGGAAGTTAACCGGTGCCTTGAGCTCCATTATCATCCTGGAGATGATTGGCTTGTGTGCATCCTTGCCATCAAACACAAGTCTAAGCCTGCTCTTGGTCGATGTCTTTCCCGTCAGTTCCTTCTGTCCATCCGGGAAGAAGAGCTTCTTAGCTGCCGGAGTTTTAGGGTGTGCGAATATCTCCTGTACATCGCCCTTTTCTACGATTTCTCCGCTCTCGATGATGGCTACATCCTTGCAGATCTGCTTGATAACGTCCATCTCGTGAGTGATTACTACCAAAGTGATGCCGCGTTCCTCGTTAATTTTCTTGAGGAGAGCCAGGATTGCTCTTGTAGTCTTCGGGTCGAGTGCTGAAGTTGCCTCATCGCAGAGGATTACTTCAGGATCGCTAGCCAGAGCTCTTGCAATTGCTACTCTCTGCTTCTGTCCTCCAGACAGCTGCGATGGATAGGAGTGTGCTCTCTCCTCTAGGTCTACAACCTTGAGAAGTTCCATTGCTTTGGCCTCGGCTTCCTTCTTAGGAACGCCTGCCAGCTCCAGTGGGAAACAAACATTACCGATTGCGTCCCTCTGCATCAGCAGATTGAACTGCTGGAATATCATTGAAATCTTGTGTCTCTTCTGGTTGAGCTCGCTCTGCTTGAGACTCATCAGGTTCTCACCGTCGAAGATGACTTTGCCCTCAGTTGGCGTCTCCAGCAGGTTGATTGTTCTGACCAAAGTGGACTTGCCTGCTCCGGAGAGTCCGATGATACCATAAGCATCGCCAGCCTTGATGTCCAGATTGATGTCCTTCAGTGCAACTACCTTGCCGCTCTTGGTCTCGAACTCCTTGGTAACGCCCTGAAGGCTAATAATAGTGTCGCTCATATAATTCCTTTCAATAATCAATAAATAAGGGAGGCGGTCCAACGACCTGCCTCCCGTGATTAACATTCAATCGAAAGCATCATAGTATGCCGTTATGACCTATCCTATGTTAATTGTTTGCAGCGCACATGCACATGCCCATCATTTCCATGTTCATCATCATAATGCTATTTCTCATGTGAATGTGCTCCTTTCATAGAATAAGTACACATTGAATATAGCAACTGCATCTATAAAAGTCAAGGGAAAATCACAAAGTTAATTGATAATTTTGTTATTTTTCCCAAATTTTGAGTTTCGTTATTTCTTGTTGGACTTTTCAAGTTTGCCCTTAACGGCATCGTCCATCTCAGCATCGACGCACTTTTCAGCCAGATACTCGTAAAGTCGATCCTTCTCCTCATCACTATCGAAAGCTCTTACCGGCAGCTGCAGTGCCATTGCATCGCTCAGCCAGATATATATAGCCTTCTCTGTACGAGTTACTTTAACGACCTCTTCATAAGTGAAGTCTTTTTCCTGACCCTTGTAGCAAGCGTCGAATCCATCGTCATTAAAGTCCAGCGTAGTAGGCTCTGCGTGAATCTCATCCAGTGTATATCCACTACGCTTGATCTCTGCCTCCTGACGGTTGAGTGTAATCTTCTCTGCAGCCAAACCATATCCTACAGCCATTGCAAGGATGAATCCGCCAAGATAGTAGATTGGCTTGGAGTGGAATCCCATTACCAGAGCCAGGATGACATATCCAACGAATATTGCAGGGAATACCATTCTCTGCTGCCATACAACCTTTCTACCTTTCTTAGTATTCTGAATGTAATAGCGGTTAAACTCAATTGTATCGTCTTGAGTTAGTGTGTATTTAGGATGTAAATAGTTGCTTTTCTTTCTTGCCATATCTTTTCCCTTTCTTTTATGATGTTATTTTATTGACTATGCGTTTATTTTTCAAGGGAATTAAAGTATAATATATTCAACTTTTATTGACTTAACTATACAAGGAGATAAATTCATGAAAACAGTTTGTTTTATTGGTGCCGGTAGTTTCGGTACAGCACTTTCAACAGTAGTAGCTTCCAAGGGATGCAGAGTTAACATCTTCGACGTTGATGAACCACATCTCAAGAGAATGGAAGATGCAATGGAGAACACTGATTATCTGCCAGGCGTTAAGCTGAGCGGAGACTATCATTTCTATACTAACAATGAAGAAGCAATCAAAGATGCTGATGTAGTAGTATTCTCACTTCCTGCACAGATCTTCAGAGTTGCTCTTAAGGCGGCTGTTCCTTTCATTAGAGAGGATGCACTCGTAATGAACATCGCCAAGGGAATTGAGCAGAAGACACTCAAGAGAATGTCTGAAATCGCTGAAGAGATGTTCGACATGGACAGATATGTAATGATTTCTGGTCCTTCCCACGCTGAAGAAGTTGGAATCGGAGTTCCTACTACAATCTCTGTTTCATCAAGAAACATCGAGTCAGCCAAGGCTATCCAGGAGCTCTTCGGAACTAACAGACTGAGACTCTACACTAACGACGATATGATTGGTATGGAGCTCGCTGGCTCACTCAAGAACGTTATGGCCGTAGGCTCTGGTATTATCGGCGGACTTGGTTTTGGTGATAACGCAAGAGCGGCTATGATGACTAGAGGTCTCGCAGAGATGACAAGACTCGGCGTTAAGCTCGGCGGCAAACCAGAGACTTTCGCAGGACTTGCAGGTGTTGGCGATATGATCGTAACTTGCACATCAATGCACTCACGTAACTTCCGTTGCGGTAAGCTCATCGGCGAAGGAATGGATCCTGAAGAGGCACGCAAGTCAATCGGAATGGTAGTAGAGGGAATGTTTACAGCAGAAGCAGCTGTAGAACTTGCTAAGAAGGCTGACGTTGAGATGCCAATCACCGAAGCAATCTACGCAGTAATCACCGGCAAGCTCGACGTTAAGACCGGCGTTGAGATGCTCATGGGAAGACCTCTCAAGGCTGAAATGTAAAACCGGGCCGGTCCATTTCTGTCAAAATTGTCAAATTGGGGACACTCCTCATACAAAAAGCGGTTCGCATAATGATATGCTCCCTTTATGAGAGACAGTGAAAAACAAAACTGTTAATCATGAAGGGAGTTTTCATATGGGCCGAAAAGGAGTGAAAGTTTCAGCAGAGCAA
>JAGHUP010000008.1 GCA_018064755.1 Candidatus Crickella equi
GTTATCGTTAGAGAGAACGAAAGCTTAGAAAGCGCTCTTAAGAGATTTAAGAGATCTTGCGCTCGCGATGGCGTTATGGCAGAGCTGCGTAAGAGAGAGCATTATGAGAAGCCAAGTGTAAAGAGAAAGAAGAAGTCTGAGGCTGCTCGTAAGAAGGCTCGTAAGTTCTAATTGAACACAATATAGTTATTATCAAGATGCGAATTCCAATAGGGGTTCGCATTTTGTGTTTATAAGGAGGAATAAAATGGGACTCAAGGAAAAATTAATGGACGACTACAAGGCTGCAATGAAGGCAGGCGATGCTGTAGCTAAGAATACTGTTAATATGGTAAGAGCGGCTATTAAGCAGCACGAAGTAGATTCAAGAGAAGAGATGAATGACGATGCTGATATCGTTAGAGTAATCAAGAAGCAGGTTAAGATGAGAACTGATGCCATCGCTGAGTTCGCTAAGGCTGGAAGAGATGACATGATTGAGGCTTACAAGAAGGAAGTTGAAATTCTTCAGGCTTATCTCCCAGAGGAGATGGGTGCAGAGGAGATTAAGGCTAAGGTAGCTGAGATTGCTGAGAAGACAGGACTCACAGACGGCATGAAGAGCATGGGAGCACTTATGAAGGAGTGCATGAAGGAACTCAAAGATGCTGCTGATGGTAGCGAAGTAAACAAAGCTGTTAAGGAGTTCCTTAGCGGAAAGTAGAATACATGGAATTAAAGATTAATATACCTGAGAACATTAATGTTCAGGATCTGTTCGGCAACTTCGATAGCAATGTCCAAGCTGTAGAGAAGATCACTGATACCAATATGGTACTGAGAGACGGCAACCTGATTATCAATGGAAGAGACCCGGAACTGGCTGCACGTATCGTTGCGCGTTTAATCGAGGCTCTTAACATTGACCCTAATCTGGATAGCCAGCGTCTGAACTACATCATCGATATGGAAACAGGCGGCAATTCGTTCGATGAGAAGACAACATCAAGCGATATCATCTGCTACACACATATGGGAAGACCTCTCAAGCCTAAGACTAAGAACCAGAAGGACTATGTAGATCACATACGCAATAAGGATATGGTATTCGGCGTAGGACCTGCCGGAACAGGTAAGACTTATCTGGCTTGTGCGATGGCAATTACTGCATACAAGAACAAAGAGGTAGAGCGAATCATTCTGACAAGACCTGCTGTTGAAGCTGGCGAGAAACTCGGATTCCTGCCAGGAGATATGCAGGAGAAGGTAGATCCATATCTAAGACCTCTGTATGATGCTCTTTATGATGTGCTGGGCCCAGAGGCTGCAGGTAAACTGAAAGAAAAGGGAGTAATCGAAGTCGTACCGCTGGCGTACATGAGAGGACGTACTCTCGATAATTCGTTCATCATTTTGGACGAGGCACAGAATACGACAAGGGAGCAGATGAAGATGTTCCTGACAAGAATGGGATTCAATTCCAAGGTAGTCGTTACAGGAGATATCACTCAGATAGACCTGCCTAATGGCGCTATGTCAGGACTTAAAGAAGCTACCAAGGTGCTGAAGGATGTTGAGGGTATTGAATTCAGCTATTTCACTGAAGTGGACGTTGTAAGACACGAGCTCGTTAAGAGAATCATCAAGGCTTATGACAACTACGACAATAATAGGAAGAACGGCAGATAATGAATATATATATTAGCGACGAAGATAATAGATTGAATGATGAGATTAAGGGACTGATGCAGCTCGCGGGCGAGACGGCTCTTGCTCAGGAGTTCGGAGATGACCTTCAGGAGGCTGGCTATGATGTAGCCAAGCTGCCGATTGATCTCAGCGTATCTATTGTTAATTATGACGAGATTAAGGAACTGAATAACGAGTTTCGTGGCATCGATTCAATTACCGATGTGCTGTCATTTCCGCAGTTTGCCGATGAAGAGGATCTGCTCTATGATCTGGAGGACCTCGGAGATAGCTTGGCTAATGGTGATGAAGAGGTGCTCGGCACAATGTTGGGCGATGTAGTTATCTGCTATGATAGAGCTTGTGAACAGGCTGAGGAATACGGCACGGGCCTCAAACGCGAGCTAATTTATCTATTTGTTCACAGTATCTTCCATCTGTTCGGTTATGACCATATGGAGGAAGATGAGAAAGCTGTAATGAGACAGCGTGAGGAAGCTGTAATGGAGGTTGTCGGATTATGAGATCGGGTTTCATAGGAATTATTGGTAGGCCGAATGTTGGCAAATCGACCTTGCTCAATGCGATACTGGGCGAGAAGATTGCGATTACATCGAGCAAACCACAGACAACACTCAATAGGATAACAGGAATCTATACAGACCTTGAGGCTGATAATGGCGAAGGTCTGCAGATGGTATTTCTGGATACTCCGGGCATTCACAAACCACACAACAAGCTCGGATCAGCCATCAATGAGACAGCAATCAATACTTTCAAGGGCGTTGATGTAATACTGCTACTGATTGATGGAACTAAGGAATTTGGCGTCGGAGATGAGAAGCTTCTCGAGATGCTGAAGGAAGAATCGACACCTAAGATTCTCGCTATTAACAAAATGGATCTCATGGGTCCGGAAGAGTACTTGGCACTCTATAACAAGTACGAGGCAATGGGACTCTTCGATGATATCTACGGAGTAAGTGCTCTTAATGGAGATAATGTTCAGATGCTGATTGATTGTCTATCAGGTTATATGCAGGATGGACCAATGTACTATCCGGAGGATATGGCGACAGAGCATCCTGTAAGATTCATCGTTAGCGAGATCATTAGAGAGAAGTTGCTGGATTATCTCAACGATGAAGTTCCACACGGAGTTGCAGTTGAGATTGAGTCTTTCGAAGAGGGTGATAAGGTGACTGAGATTGGTGCAGTTATATACTGCGAACGAAAGTCCCACAAAGCCATCATCATCGGAAAGGGCGGCAGCAAGCTGAAAGGAATTGGAAAGGCTGCAAGAATGGATATCGAAGACCTGCTGGGAACGAAGGTCTTCCTAAGTCTCTGGGTCAAGGTTAAAGAGAACTGGAGAGACAACGAGAGAACCATTCGCAGCTGGGGATATAAAGACGAATAGGAAACTATGCTGGTAAATACTGAAGGAATAGTGCTCAAGCAGCGCAAGATTGCGAATAACAGGCGTATGATTACCGTGTTCACCAAGAACTACGGTAAGATATCCTGCGGAACTTCTCTTAGCGAGAAGGGCAAGGGCAAATCAGCTCTGGCAATTAGACCATTTACTTACGCTGACTACGATATCTTCAAGAGTAGAGAATCATACAGCATCAACTCTGCACAAACCAAGAAAAGCTACTATTCAATCGGCGAGGATCTGGATAGATTCCTCGTTGCCAGCAAATTCATAGAATATCTGGACAAAATTCTCGAAGAAGAACAGCCTAGACCAAAACTCTTCGATATGACACTCGAATTTCTCGAGATTATCACAAGATCGACGCGTAATTACGACACTTTGTTATATGCTTTTATTGTAAAAACGTTGCGCGTCCAGGGAGTGATGCCGGAGTTACACTGTTGCGTTAACTGTGGCAAGAAGCTCGAAGATTTTGGCTACAGTATAGGCAAGGATAGGAAGGCGCATGCATTCTCAATTAGCTCGGGTGGAGCCATCTGTGAAGAGTGCTCGGAGCGTGAGAAATCAAGTGGTACAGCATTGATTTACAGACCGAACTTCGATATAATTGATACAATGCAATACTTTTATGATAATCCGTTAGAACGTTTCGAGAAAATCGGATTAAAAGAAGATGTGTCCCAGGACATTAAGCGCATATTAGGACAGTACATTGACCACTATCTAGGGGTTGGTGTGCTGCTTGATGACGTTGAATGGAGGTAGGTTAGTATGGAGATTACATTAGAGAAGATTGAACTTGTTAAGGACAGAACTGGCTCAACTTATAACGAAGCCAAGGAAGCCCTTGAACAGGCTAATGGAAGCGTTGTAGACGCTATTATTGCAATAGAGGAAGACATCAATAGGGAGTTCGCAGATGAACTTGGAAATCCGTTATTACACAAGGTAAAGGAAATGGGTGAAAAGATGGATATTAACAACGTAGTAGAGAAGGCAAAGGACGTAGCAGAAAAGGGACTGGAGATCGGTAAGGAATATTACGATAAGATCGACAAGGAAAAGGTTGCTGAGTATGCAGATAAGGCAGCTGAGCTCGCAAAGCAGGGCGCAGATATTGCTGTAGAAAAGGGTAAGGAGCTCTATCAGCTGGGTATGGAAAAGGCTGAGGAGTACCAGGTAAAGGATAAGGCTATGGATCTCATCGACAAGATTGGTGAGAAGGCATCAGAGATTATTAATAAATAAGCTATAAATTTAAACGATGCATCAGCCAGATGCATCAGAAAAGGAGAAAGAATTATGCCGATTGATAAGACTGGTATGCCTGATGTAGATCGTAAGGTCACAATGGAGAAGATCATCGCGCTGTGCAAGAACAGAGGATATATCTTCCCAGGCTCAGAAATTTACGGCGGACTCGCTAACACTTGGGACTACGGTCCACTCGGTGTTGAGTTCAAGAACAATGTTAAGGACGCATGGAGACGTAAGTTTGTACAGGAATCCAAGTACAATGTAGGTCTTGATGCAGCCATCCTGATGAACCCAGAGACATGGGTAGCATCCGGACACGTTGGCGGTTTCAGTGATCCACTGATTGACTGCAAATCTTGTAAGACTAGATACAGAGCAGATAATCTGATCGAGGATTATTACAAGGAGCAGGGTGTTGAGGAAATCGTTGACGGTTGGTCAAACGAAGAGATGGAGAAGTTTATCGCTGAGAAGGGTATCAAGTGCCCATCATGCGGTAAGGCAGACTTCACAGGAATCAGACAGTTCAACCTGATGTTCAAGACATTCCAGGGAGTAACTGAAGACAGCAAGTCTGAGGTATATCTGAGACCTGAGACAGCACAGGGCATCTTCGTTAACTTCAAGAGTGTACAGAGAACATCCCGTAAGAAGGTTCCTTTCGGAATCGCACAGGTTGGTAAGTCATTCCGTAATGAGATTACACCAGGAAACTTCATCTTCAGAGTAAGAGAGTTTGAGCAGATGGAGCTTGAGTTCTTCTGCAAGCCTGGTACTGAGCTTGACTGGTTCGCATATTGGAAAGATTACTGTGATAAGTTCCTTAAGAGTCTGGGACTTACACCTGAGTTCTTAAGATTTAGAGATCACTCTCAGGAAGAACTGTCACACTACAGTAATGCAACTTCAGATATCGAGTACCTCTTCCCATTCGGATGGGGCGAAATCTGGGGAGTTGCATCCAGAACTGATTTTGACCTGATGGCACACCAGACTCATTCAGGACAGGACATGAGCTACCTCGATCCAGAAACGAACGAGAAATATGTTCCATACTGCATCGAGCCATCTGTCGGAGTAGAACGTCTTGTTTTGGCCTTCCTCGTTGACGCATATGACGAAGAAGTTCTGACTGACGGCAACGGCAAGGAAGATGTCCGCACAGTAATGAGACTGCATCCGGCATTGGCACCATACAAGGCAGCTGTACTGCCACTGTCCAAGAAGCTTGAAGATGTAGCTCTTCCAATCTACGAAGAGCTGTCCAAGCACTTCATGGTTGAGTATGATGCATCCGGTTCAATCGGAAAGAGATATAGAAGAGAAGACGAGATCGGAACTCCATTCAGCATCTGCGTCGACTTCGATACAGCAGAAGATAACTGCGTAACTATCAGAGATAGAGACACTATGGAGCAGGTAAGAATCCCTGTTGCAGAAGTTAAAGATTATATCGAGAAGAGACTCGAGTTCTAAGAAAGGTATCTATTTAAGAAGTCGTGCGACACCATCGTGCGATAGGAAAAGGAGAAATAATTATGGCGAAGTTTGTTTACTCATTCAATGAAGGCTCCAAGGATATGAAGAACCTCCTCGGAGGAAAGGGAGCTAACCTGGCAGAAATGACTAACATCGGTCTTCCAGTACCTTTTGGATTCACTGTAACTACAGATGTATGCAAGAAGTATAGTGATGAAGGCGGAAAGCTGCCACAGGAAGTAATCAATGAAGTATGGGAGCACATTGCTGAGCTCGAAGAGGTAATGGGAAAGAAGTTCGGAGATAACGAGAACCCACTGCTGGTTTCCGTAAGATCCGGAGCACCTATCTCAATGCCTGGTATGATGGACACAATCCTCAACCTCGGACTTAACGATGTTGCTGTTGATGGTCTCGCTAAGAGAACTAACAACGAAAGATTTGCTTACGACAGCTACAGAAGATTCATTCAGATGTTCGGTGATGTAGTAATGGAAATCAGCAAGTCCAAGTTCGATGAAGTATTCGATGGACAGAAGAAGAAGGCTGGCGTTGAGTATGACGTAGACCTGACTGCTGACGATCTGAAGGAAGTAATCAAGGGATATAAGGAAGTAGTTAAGAAGGAACTCGGAAGAGAGTTCCCACAGGAGCCTAAGGATCAGCTCCTCGAGGCTATCTGCGCTGTATTTAGATCATGGAACAATGAGAGAGCTATTCTCTACAGAAAGATGTACAACATTTCCGATTCTCTCGGAACAGCTGTAAACGTACAGTCCATGGTATTCGGTAACTCCGGCGACAACTCCGGAACAGGCGTAGCGTTCACTCGTAACCCTGCAGACGGCGAGAACAAGCTCTTTGGTGAGTTCCTCGTAAACGCACAGGGTGAGGACGTAGTAGCTGGTATCAGAACACCACAGCCTATCGCTGAGCTCGAGAAGGCTTTCCCAGAAGTATACAAGCAGTTCGAGAAGATTTCCGAGACTCTCGAAAAGCATTATAAGGACATGCAGGACATGGAGTTTACTGTAGAAGATGGTAAGCTGTTCATGCTCCAGACTAGAAATGGTAAGAGAACTGCAACTGCTGCTGTAAAGGTTGCTGTAGACCTGGTTAAGGAAGGTCTCATCGATAAGGAAACTGCAGTAATGAGAGTTGAGCCTGATCAAATCAACCAGCTGCTCCACCCAACATTCGATGCTGCTGAACTTGCTAAGGCAACAGCTGTAACTAAGGGACTTCCTGCATCACCAGGAGCTGCTACAGGCGAAATCGTATTCAATGCTGAAGACGCTGCTGCAGCTGCATCAATCGGTAAGCAGGTTATCCTCGTAAGAGAAGAGACTTCACCAGAAGACCTCGCAGGAATGGTTGCTGCTCAGGGTATCCTGACAGCTCGTGGCGGAATGACTTCCCACGCTGCAGTAGTAGCTAGAGGAATGGGTAAGTGCTGCGTATCCGGATGCAAGGACATCACTGTTGACGAAGCTAACAAGACTCTGACTGTAGGCGGAAAGATCTATATGGAGTTTGATAAGATTTCACTGAACGGTTCAGACGGTTCCGTATTCGTTGAGGAAATCAAGACTGTAGCTCCAGAGCTCTCCGGAGACTTTGGAACAATCATGCAGTGGGCTGACGAGGCTAGAACTCTGAAGGTTAGAACTAATGCAGATAACCCAAGAGATGCTGAGCAGGCTGTTAAGTTCGGAGCTGAGGGAATCGGCCTCTGCAGAACTGAGCATATGTTCTTCGAAGATGAGAGAATTCCTAAGATCAGAAGAATGATTCTGGCTGACACAGTTGAAGAGAGAAAGGAAGCTCTCGCAGGACTGCTGCCATACCAGAAGGAAGACTTCAAGGGTATCTACAAAGCAATGGGCGAGAGACCAGTTACAATCCGTCTCTTAGATCCACCTCTGCACGAGTTCACACCTAAGACTGAGGCTGATATGAGACAGCTCTCCAAGGAATTCTCAATCCCTTATGAGAAGGTAGTAAACAAGACTCTCGAACTCCACGAGTTCAACCCAATGCTGGGACACAGAGGATGCAGACTTGCTGTTACATATCCTGAAATCGCAGAGATGCAGACAACAGCTATTATCCAGGCTGCACTCGAAGTTCGTAAGGAAGACGGTCTGAACATCGTTCCAGAAATCATGGTTCCACTGGTAGGACATGTTAACGAACTCAAGAACGTTAAGGAAGTAATCGTTAAGGTTGCTGATAAGCTGATCGCTGAGTCCGGAGACGACATGAAGTACATGGTAGGTACTATGATTGAGATTCCAAGAGCTGCTCTGACTGCAGACGAAATCGCTGAGGAAGCTGAGTTCTTCTCATTCGGAACTAACGACCTGACTCAGATGGGATTCGGATTCTCAAGAGACGATACAGGCGCTATCATCAAGGAGTACGTTGCTAAGAACATTCTCCCAAGCGACCCATTCCAGTCACTCGACCAGTCCGGAATCGGCAAGCTGGTTAAGATGGCAGTAGAAGGCGGAAAGAAGACTAGACCTAACATCAAGCTCGGCATCTGCGGCGAGCACGGTGGAGATCCAGCTTCAATCGAGTTCTGCCACAAAACAGGACTCAACTACGTATCCTGCTCACCATACAGAGTTCCAATCGCAAGACTCGCCGCTGCACAGGCTGCAATCAGCGAGAAGTAATGTAAAACCGGGCCGGTCCATTTCTGTCAAAAATTTCAGTTTTGGGACACTCCTCCGGATTAAGACAAATAGAAACGACCATCTGATTGTCAGATGGTCGTTTTTGGTTTCTTCTATATTTACTTGTATTTATTTAACCTTGCATTTAAATAGACCATGTTTATTGCAGTAGTAATACAATTCACGTGTTCTAGAAACCTTAAATCTTGCCTCTGCTGAGCTCTCAGGGTATAGTTTGGTCAGCTCTACACTGTTGTCCTTAACTGCTGCTATAAAGGAAATATAATGAGATTTCGACATCTCGTGAATGCTTGTGATGTAGTACTCATCTTCGCTTTGTTCAATTTGTAGCTTATGCGATTCTGTTGGTTCTTCTGCCTCTAAAACAGGTAGAGTAACACCACAACAACTTACGACGGCTTCGCCGAGTGAGGTTATGATATTGCCACAGATTGGACAAACATAGAATTTCATTCTTCTTATATTAAGTGCACGATTTGTATTAGTAATATCCTCGCCTGATAACAGCTCAATTACCGATATTTCAAGCTCTTTTGCAAGCGGTTGAACTAGTGCGATGTCGGGGTAGCCTTTGCCAGTTTCCCATTTAGATATTGCCTTGTCGCTTACTCCAATGCGTTCAGCTAAATCAGATTGAGTTAAAGATTTGGCCTCGCGAAGTTTCTTTATCATCGCGCCTGTAACATATTGATTCATAGAATTTTTCCTCCATACGAGACTATCTTATCAGTATAGTATTATAAATACTACCTACGTTGAGTAGATAGCGTTAGGAAAAACTCTTACCAGCTCTGTAAATAATGTTCTTGTTTACACCGGTAATACGTTCAATCGTTCTAACACTCATTCCTAAGTCTTTTAAGATGACTAGGATTCTATCACGTTCTGGTTTGTTCAGCGTTTTGACTATGTTTGCTGAACTGCATTCAGTTTCCAATTCACGATTGATGATGCTTATTGCGTCAGCTTCGGTCAATCCATATCCTTCGAAATCTAAAACCATAATATCGTCTGCTTGCGCACTGAACGATTCAAAGTTTTGCACATCACCAATTAATGGCAATAATATGCCGGTATTTATCAGAATACTTCCTTCAATGTATTCGCGATAACTACTCCAAGGGTATCTATCGCGAGAGGTGATGCCTGCCTTGACAGGATTGTTGTGAATATATCTAACACAAGCAAATAGATAAGACTCATCATTGACCGCCTCACTGAGAAAGCGTCCTTGGAAAACGTGTCCGCTATGTTCATACTTTTGATTGTAATAGTTCGCATAGCTTGTACCTAATTTACGCATCATTTCAGATATGTTATTAAGAGACTCTGATTTGACTAAAATATGTGCGTGATTATCCATAATACAATAAGCAAGAATATCACAGTTCGCGAATGTTCTATATTCTTTTAATCTATCTAAATAGAATCTATGATCCTGCTTATCCTCGAAGATTATCTGCTTTCCAACTCCACGCTGCATAACATGGTATATTCCTAATTCACTTATTTCTCGTCTATACCTAGGCATTATTCCTCCTTTCTAGGGAATGAAATCATATACAATAAACACGTCGTTTATATAGTGAATTTGTTAAGTTTTGGTGAATGAATAGAGGGGAAGACAAAAAGAAAACAGTCACTCATTAGAGTGACTGTATATTTGTATTATCGAGGAGTGTCCCAAAACTGACAATCTTGACAGTTTTGGACCGGCCCGGTTTTACATTAGAAGAGGAAGCCGCCGAATGCTACGAAGACTGGAGCGAATACCAGTGATACGATAGTCATAAGCTTGATCAGGATGTTGATGGATGGGCCGGATGTATCCTTGAATGGGTCACCAACTGTATCACCAACAACTGTAGCTTTGTGAGTTTCGGAGCCCTTGCCGCCGTAAACGCCGGACTCAACGTACTTCTTAGCGTTGTCCCAAGCACCGCCGGAGTTGGACATCATGATTGCCAGGAGTACTCCGGATGAGAGGGCACCAGCGAGCATTCCGCCGAGTGATTCTACTCCGAGGAGCATTCCTACAGCGAGAGGAGCGATGATTGCCAGGAGACCAGGCATTACCATTTCCTTAAGAGCAGCGCCAGTTGAAATCTCAACGCACTTTGAATAGTCAGGCTTGGAAGTACCAGCCATGATGCCGGCATCCTCGTGGAACTGACGACGAACTTCTGCGATCATTTTGTTAGCAGCCTCACCAACTGAACTCATTGTCATAGCTGAGAACAGGAATGGGAGCATAGCACCGATGAACAGACCAACGATTACCATTGGGTCGAGCAGGCTGATAACCTGGATGCCAGCTGCTTCTGCGAATGAAGCGAAGAGCGCGAGTGCTGTCAGAGCAGCAGATCCGATTGCAAATCCCTTACCGATAGCAGCAGTAGTGTTACCTACAGCGTCCAGGGAGTCAGTGATCTCACGAACATCCTCAGGGAGTCCGGACATCTCAGCGATTCCACCGGCATTGTCGGATACAGGACCGTAAGCGTCAACGGCAACTGTCATACCAGTAGTTGAAAGCATACCAACTGCTGAAAGAGCGATACCGTAGAGACCTGCGAACTTGAAAGCAACGATTACAGCAACGCCGATGAACAGGATAGGGAATGCAGTTGATTCCATACCTACAGCGATACCGTGAATAATAGTTGTAGCTGAACCTGTCTGTGACTGCTCAGCGATTCTCTTAACGTGCTTGTACTGATCTGCAGTATAGATCTCAGTGAGCTTACCAATGATGATTCCGCAGAGGAGACCAGCAACGATAGCCCATGCATAGTTCAGTGAACCGAGCATTGTCTTACTGAGGATGATAGTAACCAGAACGACTACGCCGCCACTGATGTATGTACCAAGATTCAGTGCTTTAGCAGGGTCAGAATTGTCTGAACCCTTAACGCAGAAGATACCAACGATAGAAGCGAGGATACCAACTGCACTGATGATCATTGGGAAGAGGGCAGCTGTTGTCTCGTTGAATGCACCACCGGAAGCAGCAACTGCAGCAGCAGCCAGAGTAACTGCGGAAATGATGGAACCAACATATGACTCGAAGAGGTCGGAACCCATACCTGCAACGTCACCAACGTTGTCACCTACGTTATCAGCGATAACAGCAGGGTTACGTGGGTCGTCCTCAGGGATTCCAGCTTCAACCTTACCAACGAGGTCAGCACCAACGTCTGCAGCCTTAGTATAGATACCACCGCCTACACGGCCGAAGAGTGCCATTGAGGAAGCACCAAGACCAAAGCAAGTTACGATTTCTGTGATTGTTGCGAGGTCGAGTACAACGAGTACAACGCCGAGTCCGAAGAGACCGAGGCCTGCAACACAGAGACCCATAACAGCACCGGATCTGAAAGCAACCTTCAGTGCCTTAGGCTTACCACTCTCCAGAGCAGCCGCAGCAGTTCTTACGTTACCCTTAGTAGCAACGTTCATGCCGAAGTAACCTGCAAGTACGGAGAGGAGAGCACCGAATACATAAAGGATAGCTCCCTTCCAGCTAATAGCGATTCCTACGAGGAGAGCGAGAACAACGATTACGATTGCCATTGTCTTGTATTCTCTCTTCAGGAAGGCCATAGCACCTTCGTGAATGTAGCCTGAGATTTCTCTCATTCTGTCGTTACCAGTGTTCTGCTTACCAACCCATGTTGCGAGGGTAAATGCGATAATCAGTCCAACGATAGCGCAGAGAAGTGGAATAAAGTTAAACATTGTGATATTTACCTCCATTACTTTGCGATTTTGTGAAGTTTCACAAAATATTTCTAGTTTTATTATATTTACAGCATAAAAAGTCTGCCGTTACAACATTCAAAATGTTAACACTTTAAGGCGAAAGTGTCAACCGAAATAACCGCTAAAATCATTGATTTTTAGCGGTTTTCTGGTTTTTCGTGGTTTTATTTCAATACAATTGTACGTTCTTGTATTTTTGGCTATTTCAGGGCCATTTGGAGGGTGGATCGGCCGCCTTCTGTATGGAGGGTTCCGATTGCGCCGTTGATTATTGTCATGAATGGTTTGGTGTGGCCTATGTCAGCACCCCAGATAAATGGGATATCGCTGAGGGATATTTTCAAGAGGTCGATGTAGTCGGAATCGGAAGCCTCGCCAGGGAACATGATGCGGCCGAAGATGATTGCCTTGGTATTCTTAAAGTAACCAGCATATTTCATTTGCATCATTGTCATGTGGAGGACTTCAGGGCTCATATCGAATGTGTCGAAGAACCAGATAAAACCATCCTCCGAATAGCGGCTGATAAAATCTGATGTTCCGTCATAAGGTGTTCCGATTAGTTTGCTGATAATGTCGGTGCAGCCACCAATAAGACGGCCGCTGCAATCCTGTGGATTGCGGCTCGGACCATCCTCGCCAGGAAGATAGAGATCCCAGCTGACAGGAGTATCAAGATTAACGTTGTCCCAGTCCTTGGTCGAATCCCAGAGAGGGAAGGAAGGTTGGTCAAGCAGATTGCCGCCGAGGATGTCGAGCGCATTCGTCTGCGACGAATGCAGCGGCCTCCAGTCAAAAGTTCCAGCATTGAATCCATAAATAGTAGCAATATCCAATTTGGTAGTCATGTAATAAAGGATATTAGTTGGATCAGAATATCCACAAACCCATTTAGGGTTCTTTACGATTAGTTCCTCATTAATATATGGAAGAATTTCCATATTATAGTCGCCGCCTGTAGCGGCAATGATAGCCTTCGCGCCCGAGTCTTGCAGCAGGGAATGAAACTCTGTCGCACGAACCTCTGCGCTCGCGGACCTAGCTCCATCCACACGAACACTAGCTGTCTCTGTAATCTCATAACCACGCTCGCGCAGCGCTTCCAGCGACAACTCAAAACTCTCAATCTTATGACCGACACCGGCGCTCGGCGCACAGATGCCAATCATATCGCCACGTTTAGGAAACTCTGGATAGATCATAACTAACTCCTTCATCGCAAGGACTGTCCCAAAACTGACAATTGTGACAGAAATGGACCGGCCCGATTTTACATTCTTGTATAAATATAGTACAAAAAAACGGACCAAAAAACCCGTTTGTTATTAGTTTAACATATGTTATAATTAAACCGTATATTATAATGTATACAACGGTTAAGTCTTGTGCAAAATACGCGTATGCACAAGAATAGCTCTAATAAGTTCGTGATTTAATATTTTAAGGAGGCACTGGCCATGAAAGTATCAACAGTTCCTTTCAACGGAACCAAAGAACAGGAAGCCAAGCTGCTGGAAGTAATCAAAGAGCATAAGGGAGAGAAGGGTGCGCTGATGCCAATTATGCAGGCTGCACAGGATATCTACGGATACCTTCCTTACCAGGTTCAGAAGATTATTTCTGACGAGACTGGAATTCCAATTGAGAAGATCTATGGAGTAGCTACATTCTATGCACAGTTCTCAATGTCACCTAAGGGCAAGTATGTTGTATCAGTATGTCTTGGTACTGCTTGCTACGTTAAGGGCTCAGGCAACGTGCTTGAAGAAGTTGAAGATTGTCTTGGAATCAAGGACGGAGAATGCACAGCTGATGGCAAGTTCTCTATCGAGACATGCCGTTGCGTAGGTGCTTGCGGACTTGCTCCAGTTATGATCGTAGACGGAGATGTATACGGCAAGATGACACCAGACATGGTTGCTGGAATTCTTGCTAAGTATGAGTAGGCTAATGGAGGATTAATCATGAAAACACTGCAAGAACTCAAAGAGATTAAAGAGGCAAAGCAGGGCCAGGTAGCAATCAGATTCAATCCTGATAATGCCGAAGCTGCTAAGAAGACATACATCCTTGTTTGCGGTGGTACTGGTTGTACTTCCAATCACAGTTTTGAGCTGAGAGAGAGACTTGAAGCTCTGATCGACAAGGCTGGCAAGAAGGATGAAATTGAAATAATTATGACAGGATGCCAGGGACTCTGCGCAAAGGGACCTATTATGGTAGTTTATCCTGGAAACACTTTCTATCAGGAAGTTAGCATTGACATGGTAGACAGAATCTTCAATCAGCACATCCTCGGTGGAGATGTTGTTGAAGAGTACCTGATGAAGGAAGAGGGAACTGACGGAGAAGATATTCTCTACGTTGATTCCGCATTCTATAACAAACAGCTCAGAATGGCTCTCCGTAACTGCGGAAAGATCAATCCTGAGGATATCGATGAGTATGTAGCAAGAGACGGATATTTTGCTCTCGCTAAGGCTCTGAAGGAAATGACTCCTGACGAGGTAATCCAGACTGTACTCGACTCCGGACTCCGTGGTCGTGGTGGTGCAGGATTCCCAACAGGTAAGAAATGGTTATTCGCTTCCGGTAACAGAGGTGAAGTTCAGAAGTACGTTGCATGTAACGCCGACGAAGGAGACCCAGGTGCATTCATGGATCGTTCCATCTTAGAGGGAGATCCACACTCAATCCTCGAGGCTATGGCTATCGCTGGTTATGCAATTGGCGCTAACCAGGGTTACATCTACGTAAGAGCTGAGTACCCAATCGCTGTAGACAGACTGAAGATCGCTCTCAATCAGGCTAGAGAATACGGAGTACTCGGTAAGAACATCTTCGGAACAGGATTTGATTTCGATATTGACCTGAGACTCGGTGCTGGCGCATTCGTATGCGGTGAGGAAACAGCTCTGATGACTTCAATCGAAGGTAACAGAGGTGAGCCACACGCTCGTCCACCATTCCCAGCAGTTAAGGGATTATTCGAATCTCCAACAGTTCTGAACAATGTTGAGACTTATGCTAACATCCCACAGATCATCCTGAACGGTGCTGATTGGTTCAACCAGTACGGAACAGAGACATCCAAGGGTACTAAGGTATTCGCACTCGGTGGTAAGGTTAACAACACTGGACTCGTAGAGGTTCCAATGGGAACAACTCTCCGTACAGTAGTAGAAGAAATCGGTGGCGGCGTACCTAACGGCAAGAAGTTCAAAGCAGCTCAGACTGGTGGACCTTCCGGCGGATGCATCCCTGCTAAGTCATATGATGTTCCTATCGATTACGAGTCACTGAAGGCTATCGGTTCCATGATGGGATCCGGCGGAATGATCGTTCTCGACGAGGACAACTGTATGGTAGATATCGCTAAGTTCTATCTCGGATTCACTTGCTCAGAGTCCTGCGGTAAGTGCACACCATGCCGTATCGGTACAAAGCGTATGCTCGAGATCCTTGAGAAGATTTCCGAGGGCAAGGGAGAGATGGATGACATCGCTAAGCTGAAGGAACTCGCTGTTTACATCCAGAAGAACGCACTTTGCGGACTTGGACAGACAGCACCTAACCCAATTCTCTCAACACTCGAGCACTTCGAGGATGAGTACGTAGCTCATATCGTTGAGAAGAGATGTCCTGCTGGCGTATGTAAGTCACTGCTTAACTTCCATATTGACCCTGAGAAGTGTAGAGGCTGCACAAAGTGCGCTCGTAACTGCCCAGCTGGTGCAATCACTGGAACTGTTAAGGAACCACACGTTATCGATACAGCTAAGTGCATTAAGTGCGGAGCTTGCATGGACAACTGCGCATTCGGTGCTATTAGCAAGAAGTAGGAGGGTAGAACAATGGCAGATATTAGAGTAACTATTGATAATATTACTGTAACTGTTCCAGAAGGTACTACCTTACTGGATGCAGCTCATAAGGCTGGCATCGAGATTCCTACTCTGTGCTACCTTAGAGGTATTAACGAAATCGCAGCATGCCGTATCTGCGTATGCGAAGTAGAGGGAGCTAGAGCTCTCGTTGCTGCTTGCGTATATCCTTGCACAGACGGTATGGTTGCTCATACTAACACACCAAAGCTTAATGACTATAGAAGAAAGACTCTGCAGCTGATTATTTCTGACCACAACATGGATTGCCTTGCTTGCGTAAGAAACAACAACTGCGAACTCCAGGATCTCTGCGAGAGATACGGAGTAACTCAGTCTGACTACTATGCAGGAAAGAAGAACGAGTTTGCTATCGATGAATCCTCAGCATCAATCGTTCGTGACAATAACAAGTGTATCCTCTGCCGTCGCTGCGTTGGAGCATGCGAGAACTATCAGAGTGTAGCTGTAATTGGCGCTAACGAGAGAGGTTTCGATACATACATCGGCAGCGCTTTTGGCATGAACCTCGCTGACACATCATGTGTTAACTGCGGACAGTGCATCAGCGCATGCCCAGTTGGAGCTCTCCACGAGCAGGATGCTGTAAAGGCTGTTCAGGCAGCTATCAACGATCCTGACAAGTATGTAATTGTTCAGCCTGCACCATCAGTAAGAGCCGGCCTCGGCGAGCCTTTCGGAATTCCTATGGGGGTTGACGTAGAGGGTAAGATGGCTGCAGCTCTGAGAAGACTTGGATTCGACAAGGTATTCGATACTAACTTCTCGGCTGACCTGACAATTCTGGAAGAGGCAACAGAGCTGATTCAGAGAGTAACAACTGGCGGAACTCTGCCACTGATTACTTCCTGCTCACCAGGATGGATTAAGTTCTGCGAGCACTACTTCCCAGACATGATTCCTAACCTGTCATCATGCAAATCACCTCAGCAGATGTTCGGTGCAGTAGCTAAGTCCTACTTCGCAGAGAAGATGGGAATTGACAAGGAGAAGATCGTTTGCGTATCTGTAATGCCTTGTACTGCTAAGAAGTTCGAGGTTGGTAGAGATGACCAGGATGCTAATGGCGTTCCTGATGTTGATTACTCACTCACAACTCGTGAGCTCGCAAGAATGATCAAGGAAGCAGGAATCGACTTTGCGAACCTCGCTGACGAGGGTTATGATGATCCTATGGGCGAAGGAACTGGTGCAGCTGTTATCTTCGGAGCAACTGGTGGAGTTATGGAGGCAGCTCTTAGAACTGCTGTATATAAGATCACTGGTACTGATGTTCCTGATGACGCACTCGACTTCGTTGACGTAAGAGGAACTGAGGGCATCAAGGAAGCTTCCTACAAGGTAGGCGACCTCGATGTTAACGTAGCAGTTGCTTCCGGCCTTGCTAACGCAAGAAAGCTGCTTGAGATGGTTAGATCCGGTGAGAAGAATTACACATTCATTGAGATCATGGCATGTCCAGGCGGATGCGTTAACGGCGGCGGACAGCCAATCGTTCCATCCAGCGTTAAGAACTTCACTGACGTTAGAGGTCTTAGAGCTAAGGCTCTGTACAATCTGGATGCTAACAATCCTAAGAGAAGATCTCATGACAATGAGAGCGTTAAGAAGCTCTATGCTGAGTATCTTGGCGAGCCAGGCAGCGAGAAGGCACACCACCTCCTCCACACTACATATGTAGAGAGACTGGTTAACCAGAACGAAGAATAATAATTAAATATTCACAAAAAGGCGCGGTCGCAAGACCGCGTCTTTTATGTTATACTTACCTCGTATATAGGAGGTTTCGAAATGGAACGCAAAAACGCATGGAACACATATAAGAAGGAAGACTTAAAACAGCTCGAGGCACTGAGCAAGGATTACATGGACTTCCTTAATAATGGTAAGACTGAAAGAGAGTGCACTGAGCTGCTCGTTAAGATGGCTGAGGCACACGGATATAAGAATTTGGACGACGTAATTGCAGCAGGTAAGGAGCTCAAGGTTGGCGATAAGATTTATGCTAACAATATGGGCAAAGCTGTAATGATGCTGAACATTGGTGAGGATATCGTAGGCAAGGGAATGAATATTCTTGGCGCCCACATCGATTCACCACGTCTTGATATCAAGCAGAATCCTTTGTACGAGTCAGATCATCTTGTTCTCATGGATACTCACTACTACGGTGGTATTAAGAAGTATCAGTGGGTAACTATGCCAATGGCTATTCATGGTGTTGTTTGTCTTAAGGACGGCAGCACTGTAAAGCTGTCAATCGGCGAGAAGGAAGATGATCCTGTTTTCTACATCACTGATCTGCTGCCACACCTGGCTGATGAGCAGATGAAGAAAGATGCTCGCAAGATCATCGAGGGTGAGAAACTCGATCTGCTTGTTGGATCCAAGCCTATCAATGATGGAGATGACGACCACCAGTATAAGAGAGGAATCCTCAAGATTCTGAAGGACCAGTACGGCATCGAAGAGGAAGACTTCATGAGTGCTGAACTCGAGGTCGTTCCAGCAGGCAAGGCAAGAGAGCTCGGTTTTGACCGTGGCCTGATTGCTGCTTATGGACATGATGACAGATGCTGCGCATATCCATCAGCTATGGCTATGTTCGATGTTGAACATCCTGCCAAAACAGCTTGTGGTCTGTTCGTCGACAAGGAAGAGATCGGCAGCGTAGGCGCTACCGGCATGGAGTCACACTTCTTCGAGGACACTATGAGAGAAGTTCTCGACAGAATGGGCCTGTATAGTGAACTTAATCTGACAAGATGTCTGAGACACTGCAAGATGCTGTCCTCAGATGTTAATGCAGCATTCGATCCACTGTATGCCGATGCTTTTGAGAAGTTTAACGCATCCTTCTCAGGCAGTGGATTGGTATTCTGCAAGTTCACTGGCGCAAGAGGTAAGAGCGGTTCTAACGATGCTAACGCAGAGTATCTGGCTAATCTCCGTGCAATTATGGACAAGCATAACGTTATGTATCAGACAGCAGAGCTTGGTAAGGTAGATATCGGTGGCGGCGGAACTATCGCTTACATTCTGTCACTTTACGGAATGCAGGTTATCGATAGTGGTATCGCAGTTCTTTCAATGCATGCACCTTGGGAAGTAATCAGCAAGGCTGACCTCTACGAGGCTTACAAGGGATACAAGGCATTCCTGATTGAGGGCTAATATTTCAAATGCTTAAACCCGCAATCCTAACATTTTTAATATCTATGGTTCCGGTCATCGAGCTGAGAGGAGCAATTCCTTTCGGTGTCGCGGCCGGACTTAGTGTACAGACGGCATTTATCCTGTCGGTGATTGGCAATCTGCTACCAATACCAGTTCTTGTCGTATTCACAAGAAAGGTATTTGAGTGGCTTAGAACCAAGAGCCAGAGATTGGACAATATGGTCTGCAAACTCGAGGCCAAAGCGGACAAGAATAAGGAAGTTGTAATGAGATACGAGTTCTGGGGACTTATGATTCTTGTTGCAATCCCGCTCCCTGGAACGGGTGCGTGGACTGGTGCTCTTGTTGCAGCAATGATGGACATGAGACTGAAGAGGGCAATGCCGGCAATAATAATGGGAGTTATTGTCGCTGGCATCATCGTAACGGGTCTCACATACGGTGTAACCGCTTTGTTCTAAAAAAATACTTTGGTAAAAGTTTCACAAAAAAAGTGAAACTTTTTTATTAGAATGTGATAAAATTACGTTAAGTTTTATGTATAGGTTTTACTATACATTCGTAGGAGGAGTACAGATGACATATGCACTCGGAGCAGTAGTCGGAATAGCATTCGGAGCTGTTATAGCGACTATCAAATATTTCGCTCTGTGGAGAGGGTATATGAAGAAGGACGCTAAGGATGTCGGCAGTAGGAACGATGTTTTGCTGAGATGTCTTATTAGCTACTTCATCAATGCATTTGCACTCTTGGTAGTATTTCTCGTTAGAAATGTCATCCCGGATAGTTGTAACTGGATTGCAATGATTGTTGCTACAGCTGTGACTATCAGCTTGCTGGGCAAACTGTATCCAGTAAGTAAGATGGTGTAGACATTTAGGAGGGACATATGATTTCTCAACTTAATGCTATGGGAATTACAAGTCCAATGATCACCAGCTTTTGTATCACTATATTGCTTGGTGTATTAGCGTTCATTGCAACAAGAAATATGCAGATGGTTCCTAGTGGCCTTCAGAATGTAGCTGAATGGGCAGTAGAGAGTTTGCAGAACTTCTTCAATGGTGTAATGGGCGAAAGACTATGTAAGAAGTATTTACCGTTTATAGCAACATTCTTCATTTATATTCTGTTCTGTAACTACGCAGGATTGTTGCCACTAAGTGGACATCTGCCAGGACTGAAGGCGCCTACTAGTAGCTTTAACTTCCCAATGGGAATGGCTCTGGTTGCTTTCCTTGGTATCCAGGTTGTAGCTATTAGAGAGAACAGAAGTGTAATTAAGGCTTATAAGAATATGCTATTCAAGCCGGTTGCTTTCTTGTTCCCACTAATGTTAATCGAGATGTTCGTTAAGCCACTGTCACTGACACTCCGACTTTACGGTAACATCTTCGGTGAAGAGTCTGTTACTGAACAACTCAGTGAACTTTGTCCGCTGATTGTTCCAGTAGTAATGCAGGCTTTGTCTGTACTAATGGGTCTGGTTCAGGCACTGGTATTCGCGCTCCTGTGCGCAACATACTGGGCTGAGGCAGGCGAGATCGAAGAAGAGGAGGAAGCTTTGCTCCTCAAAGAACAACTTAGTTAATCACAACGTATATCGTTGAAAATAAGGAGGAAAAATTATGACTACAGGTTTAATCGCTATCGCAGCTGCTATCGCAATTTCCGTTTCAACTATTGCACCTGGCATCGGACAGGGACTCGCAGCAGGCAAGGCTCTTGAGAGTATGGCAAGACAGCCTGAAGAGGCAGGTAACCTTAGAACTTCTATGATCCTGGCTCTTGCATTCATGGAGGCACTTACTATTTACGGTCTTCTGATTGCGTTCATTCTTATTTCCAAGCTGTAATTAGAGAAATAAGCTGAATCGTTAATTCTAAAGAAGGATTCGGAGGTAAAGTAAATGTTAGACGCATTGGGCGTAAATCTAACTGAAATTATATTTGCCTTTGTCAATTTCCTGCTCTTAGTATTCATTCTGTTCAAGCTGCTCTACAAGCCAACAATCGCTATGTTCGAGCAGAGAAGACAGACCATCCAGGCAGCACTCGACGATGCAGCCGAGGCTAAAGAGATGGCTAGACAGCAGAAGGAAGACTACGAGAAACAGATTGCCAATGCCTATAATGAGGCTCAGGATATCATTAACGATGCCAAGAACAAGGCAACTGTGCAGGCAGATGAGATTATCAATGAGGCTGCAAGAAAAGCAGAAGAGATGAAGGCTCAGGCAGCAATCCATATCGAAAAAGAAAAGGCTGCTGCTCTTAATGAGCTCAAAACTCAGATCGCTGATCTCGCATCCATGGCTGCTGCTCAGATTATGGAAAGAGAAGTAGCTTCGTCCGACAATGACGCTATTGTTAACAATATCATCGAAAGTGCGGGTAAGAACGGATGGAGAAGTTAGGCGTAGAGAAAGCATATGCATCTGCTTTGATTGATGTGGCTATAGAGGCAGGCAAGGAAGCTCAGATTAACGAAGATATCGCAGCATTAGATGTTGTGATGAAGGAGAATCCTGAGTTACTTAAGATGCTTCAGACACCATCAGTTTCCAAAGCCGACAAGCATTCTATGATTGAGAATATTTTTGGCGGCAAGGTTCAAGACGAGGTAATTAATTTCATGTTACTCCTGGCAGACAATAGCAGATATTACTGCTGGCCAGAGATTATGAAGGCTTACAAAAAACTGCTCGACGAGAAGCAGGGACTTGTCTCAGGAGTCGTATACTCTGTCAAGCCACTGAGCAAAGACGTTTTGGCCAAAGTAGAGGCGTCCGTGGGCGCACAGCTCGGCGAATCGCTCAAGCTCGAGAACAGAGTTGATGAGACCCTTATCGGCGGATTCAAAGTATTCGTAGACGGTAAGGTTGTTGATGCATCGTTTAAGACAGGACTTGAGAATATCAGAAAGTCCATGCAGGTGTAGTAACAGAAAGGAGAAAACATGAGCCTTAGACCAGATGAGATAAGTGCTGTTATTAAAGAACAAATTAAACAGTACAAGAACGAGGTTGAGGTTTCAGATTATGGTACAGTAATCACAGTCGGTGACGGTATTGCACGTGTTTACGGACTTGAGAACTGTATGGCTGGTGAGTTGCTCGAATTCCCTGGAGATATCTATGGAATGGCACTCAATCTGGAAGAAAACAATATCGGTGCAGTAATCCTGGGATCCGATAGAGATATTAAAGAGGGCGATATCGTTAAGCCTACAGGAAGAGTAGTAGAAGTTCCTGTTGGTGATGCTCTGATTGGAAGAGTAGTTAATGCCCTCGGACAGCCAATCGATGGTAAGGGAGCTATCAAGGAAGAGGGCTTTAGACCTATCGAGAACGCTGCTCCTGGAGTAATCGCAAGAAAGTCAGTATTCGAGCCTCTGCAGACAGGTATCAAGGCTATCGACGCTATGATTCCTATCGGCAAGGGTCAGAGAGAACTGATTATCGGAGATAGACAGACAGGTAAGACTGCAATCGCAATTGATACCATCATTAACCAGAAGGGTAAGGATGTTATCTGTATTTACGTTGCTATCGGTCAGAAGAAGTCTACAGTAGCACAGCTGATGCAGACTCTGGAAGATCACGGAGCAATGGAATATACAACTATCGTTTCGGCTACAGCATCAGATGTAGCACCACTTCAGTACATCGCTCCATATTCAGGCTGCGCTATGGCAGAGCACTTCATGTATCAGGGCAAGCACGTTCTGATTATCTATGATGACCTGTCCAAGCACGCAGTTGCATACAGAGCAATGTCATTATTATTACGTAGACCACCTGGAAGAGAAGCGTATCCGGGCGACGTATTCTACCTGCATTCAAGACTGCTGGAGAGAGCTGCCAAGCTGTCCGATGAACTCGGCGGCGGATCAATCACAGCTCTTCCTGTTATCGAGACACAGGCAGGAGACGTTTCCGCATACATTCCTACTAACGTAATTTCCATCACTGACGGACAGATGTTCCTTGATACTGAGTTGTTCTTCTCAGGTCAGAGACCAGCCGTTAATGCCGGAATTTCCGTATCCAGAGTAGGTGGTAAGGCACAGATCAAAGCTATGAAGAAGGTAGCTGGTAAGATCAAGCTGGAACTGGCACAGTACAGAGAGCTCGCTAGCTTCTCACAGTTCGGTTCCGACATCGATCCTGACACTAAGGCAAGACTGGATCATGGTGAGAGATTAATGGAAATCTTGAAGCAGAGACAGTACGCACCTATGGATGTTGGTGATCAGGTTATGATTATTTACGCAGCTATCAATGGACACCTCGCAGATATCGAAGTTGCAGACGTTCATAAGTTCGAGGCAGAGCTCTTTAACTTCATGTCCAACCACTATCCAGATGTTAAGAAGAATATCGAGGCAACTGGTGAGATGGACGAAGCAACTGAGAAGAAGCTGGTAGAAGGCATTGAGAAGTGCAAACTCGCATTTAAGAAATAACAACAGGGAAAACAATGGCTGAAAGTTTACAGGATATCAAAAGAAGAATAAAGAGCGTTACAAGCACAGAGCATGTGACTAATGCTATGAAGCTGGTATCAACAGCAAAGCTTCGTGTTGCCAAGGGTAAGTACGAAGCGATGAACCAGAACCTGTTATACGTTGCTAAGCATATCTCAGCCCTGTTTAATGTAGCGGACAATATTCCTAATGAGTTCTTGATTGAGAATACTGACGCAGAGAAGACTTGTTATGTAGTTGTAACATCTAGCAAGGGATTCTGCGGCGGATATAACATCAATGTTCTCAAGAAAGTAGATGAACTCATTGCTGAAAGTGATAAGGAAGCTGCTATTGTTGCTATTGGTAGCAAGGGTGCAGATTACTTCAAGCGTAACGGTAGAGCAGAAGTAATTTGTGAGTACCTTGATCCACCAGAAGAGATGGATTTCAATGAGTGCGTTAACCTGCTTGCACCTGCATTAAATAGATATCAGAACGGAGAATTTGACAAAGTAGTACTTGTATATACTGCTTTCGAGAATGTTCTCTCTCAGGTTGTTAGAGCACATACAATGCTGCCATTCTCGGTAGAGTATACCCAGATGTTTGCCAATAATGACCATGATTTTATCAAGCAACATTCAGTTGACATAGAATTCTTACCTAACACAACAGAATTCTTTGCATACCTTGTCATTAAGTATATTCAGATCGATCTCTGTGCTAACGTTATTGAGGCGGCTACTTGTGAGCACACTGCAAGACGTATGGCAATGGAGAATGCTACAGATAATGCTAATGAAATGCTGGACGCTCTGTCCATGAGCTTCAACCGTGCAAGACAGGCTGCAATCACATCAGAGATTACAGAAATCGTTGCTGGAACAGAGGCTCTAACATAACACATGGCTCAGGCCTAGGAGGTACAAATTGAGCAAGGGAATTATTTGTCAGGTTGTAGGACCGGTTGTAGACATTAAGTTTGATCCGGACAATCTGCCAGAAATACTTAATAAGATTGAGATTCAGAACGGTGATAATACTGTAGTTGCCGAGGTAGCTCAGCACATCGGTGATGACGTTGTTAAGTGCATCGCTCTGTCTTCAACAGATGGACTGAAGAGAGGAATGGAAGCTGTCGATACAGGTGCTCCTATCAGTGTTCCTGTTGGTAAGGAAGTTCTCGGAAGAATGTTCAATGTAATTGGAGATCCTATCGACGAGAACGGTCCTGTTGAGGCTAAGGATTTCAGTCCAATTCACAAACCTGCACCATCATTCGAAGAGCAGGATACAAGTTCTCAGCTCTATGAGACTGGTATCAAGGTAATCGACCTTATCGCTCCTTATACTAAGGGTGGTAAGATTGGTCTGTTCGGAGGAGCCGGCGTAGGTAAGACAGTTCTTATTCAGGAGCTGATCAACAATATCGCTAAGGAACATGGTGGACTCTCTGTTTTCGCCGGAGTAGGTGAGAGAACAAGAGAAGGTAACGACCTGTACTACGAGATGATCGAGTCTGGCGTTATTGACAAAACTGCCATGGTTTTCGGTCAGATGAACGAACCGCCTGGAGCTAGAATGAGAGTAGCTCTGACTGGTCTGACAATGGCAGAGAACTTCCGTGACAAGGATGGTCAGGACGTACTGCTGTTCATTGATAATATCTTCAGATTTACTCAGGCAGGTTCTGAGGTATCCGCTCTGCTCGGACGTATCCCTTCAGCTGTAGGTTACCAGCCAACACTGGCTACAGAGATGGGCGCACTTCAGGAGCGTATCACTTCAACTAAGAATGGATCAATCACTTCCGTACAGGCTATTTACGTACCTGCGGACGACTTGACTGACCCTGCACCTGCTACTACATTCGCGCACCTCGACGCTACAACAGTTTTGTCCAGAGCAATCACAGAGCTCGGTATTTATCCGGCTGTAGACCCTCTGGCATCAACTTCAAGAATCCTCGATCCTAACATCGTAGGTGAGGAGCACTATGAAGTAGCAAGAGGAGTACAGGAAGTTCTCCAGAAGTACAAAGAACTGCAGGATATCATCGCAATTCTCGGTATGGACGAATTGTCTGAAGAAGATAAGCAGCTGGTTAACAGAGCTCGTAAGATCCAGAGATTCCTTGGACAGCCATTCAGCGTAGCCGAGGCGTTCACTGGAATGCAGGGAAAGTATGTTCCTCTTAAGGATACTATCCGCAGCTTCAAAGAAATCCTTGAAGGAAAGCATGATGACATTCCTGAATCTTGCTTCCTCTTCTGCGGTAGTATCGAAGATGCAATTGCTAAGCATGAGGCAATGAAGGAGAAGAAGTAATGGCTAAGACTTTCAAGCTTGAGGTAATTACACCTGAAAAAAAGTTGTACTCGGGCGAAGTTGAGATGGTCATTATTCATACAGTGGAAGGTGAGGAAGGCTTTGAGGCTGGACATACACCTGCTTGTATGATGATGGATATAGGCGAACTGCGCTTCTATGAAGCTGGCCACAAACAGAGAATTGCGGTTACGACAGATGGATTTGCCGACTTCACCAATTTTGGCATGGTCGTATTTGTCAGTGAAGCTAAATTTGCTGAGGATATTGACGTCGTATCTTGTGCTGCGAGAGAGAAGGAACTTAACAATCTGCTAGCAGATACTAAGGAAATGGATGAAACTCTTGTTAGACAGTACAATGCAGATCTCTGCCATATGAGAGTATCTCTGAAGGCAGCAGGCAAGGTAGGTAAGAAATAACAATTGGAGGCAATACAATGAAAATCGGATTTCTTGGTGCTGGCGCAATGGGTGGCGCTATTCTAAGTGGAGCAATTAATGCAGGCGTTCTTAATCCTGCTGATGTAAATCTGTATGATATGAGTACAGCAATTACAGATAAGTTTAAGGCTATGGGCGTTAACATTGTCGGCAGCAACGAAGAACTTGGCAAGTACAGCGATATCGTTCTCCTGGCAGTTAAGCCACAGTATGCCGCACCAGCACTTGCTCAGCTCGGAAACACTGTTGATGGCAAAGCTGTTATTTCTATCATGGCTGGAATTAAGGTTGCTGCTATCAGAGAGATGATCAGTGGAAACTTCAGAGTATTGAGACTGATGCCTAATACTCCAGCTCTCGTTGGAGCAGGAGCCTTTGCACTTGATGCAGATACAGATCTGACAACTGAAGAGAAGGAATTTGCTGAGAAATTGTTCAAGGCTTGTGGTATCGTAGAATGGATGTCAGAGCCACTGATTGATACAGCATGCGGACTTTCCGGAGCAGGCCCAGCTTATATCTATATGGTAATTGAAGCTCTCGCTGACGGTGGAGTTATGAAGGGACTGCCAAGAGCTACAGCTCAGAAGCTGGCAGCACAGACTGTATACGGTGCAGCTAAGATGGTTCTTGAAACTGGCGAACACCCAGGAAAGCTGAAAGACAACGTATGCTCACCAGGAGGCAACACTATCGTAGGTGTTAAGACCCTCGAAGAACACGGAGTTCGTGGTGCGTTCATTGACACTGTTGATAAGGCAGTAGAGAAGGCTAAGGAACTCGGAAATAAATAAAAATGTACCTTTTAGCCCGTTCCTAACGGGTACATTATCAAAAATGTACCCGTTAGGAACGGGCTGAGTGGTTCATCCCAGCATGCACCCAATTTGTGTATGCTGATATATAAAGGTTCCCCCACTTGGGGGAACTATTTTTTCGGCTTCGCCGCAAGGTAGGAACCTTTGATGCCTGCGAATGCAGGCATGAAAAAAGAGAGCCTAACGGCTCTCTTATTTCTTTATTATGAATTCTTATGAGAAGTATCTGAATACTCCTTTGACCTTGCCGACTACTGTAACGTCGTTGGCAATGATAGGCTCCATTGTGTCGTTCTCAGGCTGGAGACGGAAGTGGCCGTCTTCCTTGTAGAATCTCTTAACTGTAGCACCGGACTCGAATCCGTCATTGACCATTGCTACAACAATCTCGCCGTTGTAGGCTTCTTGAGCTTCCTGAACAATGAGGTAGTCGCCATCATTGATTCCGATGTTGATCATTGAATCACCGTGAACGTTGAGAATGAAGTTGTTACCAGATCCGATAAATCTTGCAGGGATTGGCATCTCATCCACGATGTTCTGCTCAGCGAGAATTGGTTCGCCGGCTGCAACATTGCCAATAACAGGGAGGTTAACCACATTATAGTCATCAGCGAATGATGCCTGTTTGAAACCACTATCCACAGGAAGTACTGTACGAGGCTTGGCAGGATCCTTCTTAACGAGGCCCTGTTCCTCAAGAACCTTAATGTCACTGTGAACGGTGGAAGTTGACTTAACGTCGAGTGCCTGGCAAATTTCTCTGACAGTAGGGGAGTAGCCCTTCTCAGCGATTGTCTTCTTCATGAAATCCAGAATGTCTTTCTGGCGCTGTTCGCTTTTCTTCATAAGTATTCTCCTTACTTGTACTGAAGATCTACGAGATCATTGGTGTTGAGCTCGTGTCCATACTCGTTCCAGTCGTCATAGATGCGACCAGTCTGTCTGATGATAATGTCACCGACAACTCCGTCGATTTTGGCGAATGGGAGGGTCTTGTGATACGTAATCTTGCTGCCTTCACGCTCGAATACGAAACCTGTTCTGAAACGTTCCTTCTCAAGATCATACTTATATTCGCAGATATCTGAGATGAGCTGATACAGGTGATCGTTCTCTGTATCGAAAACGTTATCAAGTGTGAGGTAAGAATAGTTAGCTCTCAGTTGTACTTCGTGACCCTTGAATCTATCAAGAACTGCAATTAATCTATCTCTAGTCTCAGGCTTGCTAGCACTCTCGAATACTACACAGTTAATTCTGTGAGGGAACTCGAGCAGGTCGAAGATCTCGTCCGAACATTCTTTAACATAGTGGTCAAGGTGTCTGGATACGTTCATGCAGTCAATCTTATCCTTATATTTATTTAGGATTGCTGCGACTTCTTCGATAGTCTGGTTCTCGTCAACTGGAAGGGTAGTATTGATGTAAACATGGTGACCATCTGAAATGTGGTCCAAAATGTCCTGTAGTGCGTCGAGGTCAGCGAGTGGTTCGCCTCCTGTAAGAACTACGTCATTGTGTGGAAATACTCTGTCCAGCAGGTCCAGGGATCTATAACATCTCTGGAGGTCGAAACTTGATGTATCTCTGTACTCCTTCTTGTTAACGCAGAAAGGGCAAGCGTTCTTGCAGTCATACGGTACAAACATTGTAACCGTAGGGCCAATCTTAGGAAAATCTTTCATCTTATAGTAATACCTTCCGTGGGGTACAATCCCTCTAATAGTGTGTTTTATCGTGATTAGTATACTCCTCGAACAAGTGTTTGTAAATGAATTTGGCAATAAATAATTATTTAACGCCAATCTTGTATGTTTTAAGAACAAGATTTTTGTGAAAAAATTGTTTATAATGATAAAGATGAATAATGGTAATAGAGAAAAAGGCAATAAGGTACTTTACTGGATCGAGACATTCGTAATACTGCTCGCGATCTGGTTTATTATGTCCGGAATTTTTGAACTTAAGTTCATTCTGTATGCTGTAGGCTCTGCTGCTATTATTTCAACTATCTGTTTACGTTGCCTTACATTTAAGGGCTGTAAGACAGATAAGACATATTTCATGCTTAACTGCAACTGGTGGAGAATGTTCCTCTACTTCTGGTGGTTAATGTGGCAGATTATCTGCTCAGCATGGTATGTCAGCAAAGTTACACTCTTCCATAGAGAAGAGATTGATCCTGGCGTTGTATGGTTCCAGGTTGATTATGATAATCCACAGGCAAGAACCCTGTTGGCTAATTCCATTACTCTTACACCGGGAACTATTACAATCGATATCTTCGAAAATGGTATCTATTCAGTTCACGGACTTACTCAGGAAGTAAAGGATGGCGTTCTTGATGGATCCATGCAGGAGAAGATCGCCAAGGTATATGGTGAGACAATTAACTTTAGAGCTATTACTAAGTAGGACACGAGAGGGTACTAATGCATAAGTTCTGGATATTTTCCTTAATAGTACTGGTTGCAATTCTGTTAGGATTGCTGCTTTTCGTGTTCAAGAAAAATAAGCTCATTAATAAGCTTAATGCTATTTTTGCAATGAATACAGTAATCGTTCTGCTCATTATGAACATTGGAATGATTGATGGCAGAATGGATATGTATTCAGATATCGCACTGAGTTATTCAATCCTCGGATTCGTAACTTCAGTAATTCTGGCCAAGTTCATAGGAGGTAAGAGAAGATGACAGCAACAAGTGTAATTGCCATTATTCTGGGACTTGCCGGCCTAGCGTTCATGGTTATATCATTCTACGGAATATGGACATTCCCGGATTTCTTCGCGAGACTTCACGCACAGGGAGTAGGCGATACTTTGGGCGCTTTGCTCTTATTCCTGGCTATGATGGTAGCAACAGGATTCAAGCTACTCTCATTGAAGATATTCCTGTTATTCTTCGTAATCATGCTGACGAACCCACTGGGAACTAACTTGATTATGATGGCTCAGATCCACAGAGAAGATTATCAGGATTATGAGAAGACAGAAGAAGAGATATTAAACAAGGAGAACTAAGATGCTGTTACTTCAGGCACTGCTCTTAATGGGGCTGATTGCAATAACAATTTCGATTATATTCGGTAAGAACATTCTGATTACCGTAATCGTTTATAATGCTTTCAGTTTCATCACAATGTTCCTGTATATCGTTATGGGAGCACCAGACGTAGCATTTACTGAGGCAGTTATCGGCGTAATATCAACAGTGTACTTCCTGATGATATTGAAGAATGTCTACAGAAAGTCTAAATAAGAGGTAAACATGCAGCTTCGTAGAGTTATCACAGTATTAATAATGGTAACTATTCTGGTAGTACCGTTCGTAGCGTTCAGAGTACTGCCTGAAATTGGCGACCCTAATTCGGCGCCTAATTCGCATGTAACAGATTATTACATTGAGCATACAATCAGTGAGTGTAATTCTCCTAATATGGTTACCTCAATCATCGTAGACTACAGAGCATTCGATACTATGTTCGAGACTACAGTAATGTTCCTCTCGGGCGTAGCTGTTATCCTTATTCTTTCTAACAAGCCTAAGAAGAGAGATGACATGTTCAGAAAGTTCAATCCTTGTACTACTAATACAGGACCAAGCATTTTCAAGACTGTAAATAAGGATGTAATGATCTCAATCATTGAGCCACTCATCCTGATTTATGCAATATATGTACTGTTCCACGGAGAGGTCAGCCTTGGAGGTGGATTCCAGGCCGGAGCTCTAATCGGAATGACATATCTGTTAGATGTAATGGTTGTAAAGAGAAAAGACCGCGACATCTTCAACTACTCACTTGAGAGATCAGTAAGTGTTGCCGGTACAGGACCATTCATCTATGCAGTAGGTGGTATTCTTGGACTGATAGGCGGAGGCCTGTTCATGGAGTTCGAGGCAATTCCACTGCCAATCGAAGCGCCAGAGCTTCACTCAATCGGAATTCTGATTGTAGAGGTAGGCGTAACAGTTGGTGTAATGTGTACAATTATTACAATTCTTAAAGCTATAATGGATAGGGTATCCTTCGACGACGACAATGATTAATGCATTTCTGGCACAAGACGGAATATATTTGCTGACAGTAATACTGCTTGGTCTCGGCCTGGCTGGTATTATCGTGTGCAATAACTACATGAAGAAACTCATCTGCATGAATATCATGCAGGTAGCAGTTATCTTCTTCTTCCTGTGCCTCGGTCAGAAGAACGGTGGTACTATTCCAGTTGCTATGGATACAATTATTCATGCAGCTGATTATATTAACCCTCTGCCACATGGACTGATGCTTACTGCTATCGTAGTCAGCCTCGGTACTACTGGCGTAGGACTGGCTCTTCTTACAAGAATTTGGGAGAGATTCGGAACTTTAGAGGAAGACGAAATTATTCAGGTTAAGGGAGAGGACGAAGTATAGTGAATAATTTTCCTGCATTAATAGTAGTATGTCCTCTGTGTGCAGCACTTCTTAATCTAGTGCTCAACAGAATTAATGAGAAGCTGGGAAAGGCAGTTATCGTACTGTCAGTAGCAGCATCTCTTATCATGTCTGTATTCGTACTGGCACAGGTAATTACTACTGGCACAATTCACTATCATATGGGCAATTATGATATGCCACTTGGCATCGAGTTCGTTATCGATACAGTCAATGGACTGATCGTAGTACTCGTATCGCTGATTGGCTTCCTTACTTTGCTCTTCTCTGACAATTTTGGATATAAGTTCAAGACTAGATTAACTAAGGGCGCAGCTAATACAGTTCTCACACTGCTGATTGTTGGACTCCTTGGAATGACTCTTACAGGCGACGTATTCAACCTGTACGTATTCTTAGAGATTACATCACTTTCAGCATACTGCTTAATTGCACTTGGTGGTGAGAGAGGTATTTTCTCCGCTTTCAGATATTTGCTCGTTGGTACTGTTGCAGCTACATTCTATCTGCTAGGAGTTGCAATTCTGTACGGAGTAACAGGAACTCTGAATATGGCCGACATGGCTGATATTCTGAATGAGGGTGGTAAGGATCAGGCTATGCTCCTCGCAATCTGCTTCCTCGTTCCTGCATTCGGTATCAAGATGGCATTGTTCCCATTCCACGGTTGGCAGCCATCAGCATATTCATACTCTGAGGCTGGTGCAGCACCACTGATTACTGGTGTAATGGGTAAGATTCCTGCTTATGCAATGTTCAGATATCTGTATTGTATCTACGGTACAGATTTCAAATATTTCAATTCAATCCTCGTTATTGTCGGAGTATTCTCTGTATTCGGAATGCTCTATGGATCAATTAGAGCTATCGCTCAGACAGATATCCGTAAGATTCTGGCTTACTCCTCAGTAGCACAGATTGGATATATTTCACTGGGATTTGCAATTGGAACACCTATCGCACTCTGCGGTGCATTCCTGCATATGCTCGGACATGCATTCATGAAGGGTGGACTCTTCTTCTGCACAGGTGCGATTCGTCACAAGTTCGGAACGGTCAACATCG
Organism: Candidatus Crickella equi; assembly: GCA_018064755.1. Classification (GTDB taxonomy): domain Bacteria; phylum Bacillota; class Clostridia; order Peptostreptococcales; family Anaerovoracaceae; genus Crickella; species Crickella equi. Next base: position 32,964 of record JAGHUP010000008.1, read on the forward strand.
AAGATTTTGGTCGTATATATAAGAAGATGCCGCTCACATGCGGTACTCTGACTATTGCAGCGCTGTCAATGGTTGGTATTCCACCTACAGTTGGATTCTTCAGTAAGTGGTACCTTGGATCCGCAGCAGCAATGCAGGGCGAGTGGATTTACCTCGCAGTTCTCGTTATTTCCAGTCTGCTGAATGCAATTTACTTCTTCAGACTGATTGAAAAGGTATTCATCAATGAGGATAAGAGCCTCAAGGAGAGAGTATACGATGAGTTCAAGACATGCGGTTGGAAGCTCGTTCTTCCTGTAGTTGTATGCTTCATCGCAATCCTCGGACTTGGTCTGGCTAACGTTAAGATCATTGATATTCTGATGCTGAGTTTGAAGGGGGTAGGATTATGTTAGGATTATTCTCCCTTTCAATGAGACCAGTACTGGCAGTTGCAGTTTCATTGATTGCTGCAGGATTAATCTATGTACTTGGTGAGCGTATTCACGCTGATGGTCGAGAGGGCATCACAATTACAGCCGCAGTTCTGAAGATTATCTTAGTTTACTCAATGATTCCAGCAGTGCTGGCAGGAACTGAGATTAAGATTGAACTCTTCAGAATCGTTAAGGGCATTTCATTAGCATTCAATGTTGATGCTGCAGGCATGGTATTTGCTTGCATCGCTTCAACTCTATGGTTACTGACTTCACTGTATTCAATCGGATATATGAGAGGTCACGGAGAGAAGAATCAGACAGGTTACTTTGCAGCATTTGCAATGTGTCTGTCCGCAACAATGGGTATCTGCTTCGCAGCTAACCTCATTACATTCTTCATCTTCTTCGAGATTCTGACTGTTGCTACATATCCTCTGGTTGTTCACTACAGAGACGAAGAGGGCAAGGCATCCGGTCATAAGTATCTCGCATACACACTGATTTCCGGCCAGATCTTCTTCGCAGGTATCGTAGTAATTTACGCAACTTGCGGAACTCTGGATTTCGTACCAGGCGGATTCGTTACAGCTGACAAGTTGCCAATGCAGTGGGCACTGCTCGTGTTCTTCATGATGGTAGGTGCGGGCATTGTCAAAGCAGGCGTTATGCCACTCCACAGCTGGCTGCCAGCAGCAATGGTAGCGCCTACTCCAGTAAGTGCGCTGCTTCACGCAGTAGCTGTAGTTAAGGCCGGTGCGTTCTGTACACTGAGAGTAGTTCTCTATGTATTCGGACCTGAGATGGCTAAGGCTTGCCACGGAGCAGAGATCCTGGCTTGGATGGCAGTAATTACGATCTTCGTATCGTCATTCATTGCAATCCGCAAGGACAACCTCAAGGCTAGACTGGCATTCTCAACAATTGGACAGTTATCATACATCGTTCTGGGCATCTGCATCCTGACACCAGCAGCTGCAGCCGGAGCACTGTATCACATAGTTGCACATGCATTCATGAAGATTACTTTATTTATGGCTGCAGGCGCAATCTTCGTAACAACTCACAAGAAGAACATCAGCGACATGGTTGGTATCGGTCGCAGAATGCCAATTACTATGGCTGCCTTCACTTTGGCATCCGTAGGTATCGCAGGATTCCCGTTCTTCGCAGGATTTGCCAGCAAGGCAAATATCATCTTCGGAGCTATGGCTGCTAACAAGCCACTGTTCGCTGCAACTCTTGTTTGTTCCGGACTGCTCGCAGCAGTATACCTCTTGCCAGTATCAATTATCGCTTTCAAGAAGCAGCCGGCTGAGGTTCACGTAGATGGACAATTAGTTGTTAACCGCGACTTTGCTAAGTATGGAGAGGCATCCAAGTTGATGCTCATTCCACTTGTAATTACTTGTGTTATTTCAATCCTTCTGGGTATTGTACCTAACCTAGGACTGCATCTGTATGACTTCGCAGTTATGGCAGGTAACGCTATATTCGGAATCTTGTAGGGAGAGTCATGTTAGGCGAATTACTGATCTATCTTGGATATGCAATGCTTTCAGCGCTAGTACTTATCGTAGTAGCTAAGTTTATGTTGCAGTATATTATCCGTAGACCTGTTGATTACTATGAGAAGGACGAAATCGCACAGGAAGAAGAGAACATGAGAAAGATCCGCGAAGCGGAACGTAATAGACATTACTAGGAAGGGGATTAGTACCAGATGTTAGCAAACTCTATATTCGTTAATATGCTGCATCCAGGAATCGTTATGATTCTGATGGGAATTCTCTTACTGTGCCTGCCTAAGGTATGGTCCAAGTCTATTTATGTGCTTGCACCAATCTTCGCGTTCACAACTCTGTTCGCAGTAGATAGGGAGAGTTCACTTCCTTATGCTATTTCAGATAGTCTGCTGATCGACTTTATTCATGTCGACAAGCTTTCATATATTTTCCTGATTGCCTTCATTGTAATCGCTATTATTGCATGTATTTACAATACTGAGGCTAAGACTAAGGGAGAGATGGCTGCAACACTTATATATGCCGGATGCAATATGGGAGTTGTTATTGCAGCAGACTGTATCTCACTCCTGGTATTCTGGGAGCTGTCAGCTCTTGCTTCTTGCTACGTTGTATATAGTGGCAATTGTCGTAAGTCAACAAGAGCGGCATTCAGGTATATCCTGTTCCACGCATTTGGCGGCGGAATGTTACTCTGGGGATTCATGTCATACATCTGCCAGTACGGCAATGAACTGACTAACATCACTAATCTCGCAGGTACAGGAACATTCTGGATTATCCTCATTGGTGTCTGCGTTAACGCTGCAGTACCACCACTGAATTCATGGCTGCCTGATGCTTATCCTGAGTCAACAATCGGAGGAACTATCTTCCTCGGATCATATACAACCAAAGCAGCAATTTATCTTCTGATTAGACTGTTTGCCGGCACTCAGTGGCTGGTATGGGTTGGAGTATTCATGGCTGTTTACGGAGTTATCATGGCGATGCTCGAGAACGATCTGCGCAGACTGTTCTGCTACCATATCATTTCTCAGCTCGGTTACATGATTGCTTCACTGGCTATGGGCGGTGCCTGGGGTATCGATGGTGCAAGTGCACATGCACTGAACCACATCATGTACAAGGGCACACTGCTGATGTGCGCTGGAGCTGTAGTATTCGCTACAGGCAAGCGTAAGATCAACGAGCTGGGTGGACTTGGCAAGAAGATGCCATTTACCGCAGCATGCTTCCTGATCGCATCATTCGCTATCTCCGGATTCCCATTCTTGAATGGTTTTGCATCGAAGGCGCTGATTATGCACGCAGTTGAGCAGGGCGGTTACACTCTGGCATTCTGGCTGCTGTCAGCTGCATCAGTTGGTACTTGGCTGTCCATCGTACTGAAGGTTAACTACTTCGTATTCTGGGGCCCAACTAATAACGATGTTAAGATTGAGAGAGAACTGCCAATTTCAATGAAGATTGCGATGGCTATGGGTTCAATCACTTGTATCGTAACTGGTGTTGTTCCATCAATCGTTTACAAGCTGACTCCATGTGCTACAGATGGCAATCCATTTACGGCAGAGCATATTCTTGAGTACTTGATTCTGTTCACTGGTGCAACAATCGTATTCTGGTTCTTCAGAAAGATTATGCTGCCACACGATGAGATTACGCTCGACTTTGACTGGTTCTTCAGAAGACCTATGTTCAAGGCTGTTAATGGAGTTTCACTCTGGCTGAATCATTCATTCCAGGTATTCCATGACTTCGTAATTGATAGCGTAAGACACGTTAGTGCTCGTATGAGTGACCCTTATCTGGTAACAGAGCATAACGAGAGTGAGTTCATTAGAAACTTCTCATTCGAGAATAGAGACAAGCACATTGGTAATGTCGTTGAGGTTATCGTTGGCGTAACTGCACTGATGGTACTGATTGTTGCGATTATTAAATAGTTAAAGATAATAAAGTAGGGACAGGCGATGAGCCTGAACTTGTAAGATGAAAGTAGACATGTAAAAAAGCATGTCTACTTTTTTCATGTTAAACTTTTGAGGGGAGGTATAGTCATGAGCGGAAAGAAAGGTATGGGTCATAGACATTGGCCAAAAGAAATTAAGCTTGAAGCTATTAACCGCCATTTGGTTGATCATGTTTCGATGGAACTTGTTGCGAAAGAATTTGGAATATCTTCTGGGATGTTCTCTAATTGGGTACATGCTTATGAGGATGGCGGCGAAGAAGCTCTAGAACGCAAGCCTGGTAATCCATATGCGGCACTACACACCAGCAAATCATTGTCTGAAATTGAAAGATTGCGGTTAACTGTCGCAAAGCAGGAGGTTGAGATTGCAAGGTTAAAAAAAGGATATTACGTGAAAGGAGTTGGTGCCAACAAGGAGTACGTTACTGGCAAAGAAAAGACTACGAAATAATTGATGCGATGAGAGAGAAATATTCTGTTGCAATGTTATGCCAATTGCTGGATGTTAGCAGATCCGGATATTACAAATGGAAGCAAAGACAAGGAAAAGAGAATAGGTATGAACGAGACAGGAAGGTACTTACAGGCTTACTGGAAGATGCTCATAAGAAGCACCCTTCTTATGGATACCATCGTCTAGCAATTAGTGTTACCAAAGAAACCGGTTGGCTATTTTCACATAATTTAGCTCACAAGTGTTGTAAATTAGCGGGTATTCACTCAAATGCTCGAAAATATAGAAAGTACCGGAAGCCGGGAGAAGAGAGCGTTAAATTCAGAAACATCGTTAATGGTAGATGGCATGTTAACGAACCACACAAGCTTGTCACATCAGATATGACTATGTTTAGGAACAAAGGCAAATGGTACGAATGGACGCTGCTTGTTGACGCGTACAACAATGAAATTTTGGCACACAGTTTAACCGACCGGCCTGGATACAACAAGCCATACTATGATTGCTTAAACGTATTAAACCAGCTTGCCGGAACAAAAAAAGAGAAGAGCTCCCCAATCACTTTCCACACCGACCAGGGAGCAGTCTACTCATCGCGAGCCTTTTGCAAAGCTCATGAAGAGTATAACATAGTTCGATCGATGTCACGAGGAGGAACTCCAACTGACAATCCAATAATCGAGGCTTTAAACGGATGGATTAAAGAAGAATTATTTAATGATTTTGACTTGGCAAACGCTGAAGATGTAAACGAAGTAATCAACGACTACGTTAAGTACTACAATGAAGAACGACCTGCGTATTCCTTGAATTACAAAAGCCCTGTCCAATTTAGAATTGAACAAGGCTTCTGATTCTTTTATTACTGTCTACTTTTAGTTGACAAGTTCAGACAGGCGATGAGCCTGTCCTTTTTTATTAGTGGAGATGAAGCATTCGATAGCCGATGCCGGAATGGGTCTGGATGAATTCTTTGTCAGAGCCGGCTTGGATCTTCTTGCGAAGTGCTGTCATAAATACTCTTAGTGAAGGAATGTCGGAGGCATTGATTGAGCCCCAGATTTCCTTGAGAATGTAATTGTAAGTAAGGACTTTGCCGGTGTTCTTGGCAAGGAGACAGAGGAGTTTGTACTCCATTGGTGTTAGGTGAATCTCTTCGCCATTGATGTAAGCACAGCCGGCAGAGTAGTCGATACGCAGGTTGCCGTTTTCGTAGATATTGCTGGCGATACCTGATTTGTCGGAATCAAGGGCAACTCTTCTCAAGGCAACTCGGAGTCTGGCGAGTAGCTCATCGATTGAGAATGGTTTGGTCAGGTAGTCGTCAGCTCCCGCATCGAGAGCCTTGACTTTGTCCGAATCATCCTCACGAGCGGATACAACGATGATAGGAACGTTGCTCCAACCACGGACTTGTTCGATAATATCAACTCCGTCCATATCAGGGAGGCCAAGATCAAGCAGTATAACCTCAGGCTTGTAGGAGAGGATGGCAGCTATACCGTCACGGCCGGTTTCAGCCAGCTGATAGGCGTAATCCTGTGACTCCATCATAGTTGCCATAAGGCGAGATACTACTTTGTCATCTTCAATTATTAGAATGTTAGGTCGATTCATATTACGTTCTCCATAGCGATAGGGCTATATTTCTGTGTTAGTTGTAACCTCAGAGGCAGGGAGGGTAAGTAGGAAGATTGCACCGTGTGGGTTGTTGTCCTCAACTCTGATTGTGCCATTATGTGACTGCATAATGAGCTGGCAGAGGTAGAGACCGAGGCCGAGGCCTCTGCGGCTATCTCCGTTAAGTTTGCCATCTGAGTAGAATTTTTCGAATATTTTGTCTTTGGCTGAGTCTGCGATGCCTCGGCCGTTGTCCGCGATGCGGATTTCTATTTCGTCATCTTTCTTATCTGCGTAAATATCAATGCTTGAGCCAACGTCTGTGTACTTGATGGCGTTGTTAACAATGTTGATAATTACCTGCATCATGAGCTTGGGGTCCATCTTGGCCCACAGTGGCTCGTCTGTATAATGTTTTCCTATATGATAGTTTGCTGCAGCTGCATCAATATGAATGAGAGCTTCGTCAAGTATCTCTTGTACAATTCCGTCCTGCGCGTTTACGGAAACCTTATCGTCTATTCTGGTAATTGATAGGAGATTCTCTACAAGGTTAATCAGCCACTTGGAGTCGTCATTGATTGCGTTGTAAATCTCCAGCTTGGTAGAGTCTGAGAGCTCTTCGCCGTGTTTAATCAGCATATCTGCATTTCCTGAGATTCCTGTTAGTGGAGTTCTAAGGTCATGGGATATTGATCTGAGGAGATTTGCTCTTAGCTCTTCTTGCTTGGCAATCTCTTCGCTTCTTGCTGCTTCCTCAGTCTTCTTCTTAATATTAATAGTAAGAGAGGAGATGAGGAAGGACACCAGAAGCATAACGAAGAATGTTGCGAAGTACTCGGCCTCTGCGACCAGAGAGAAGTACGGTTTGGCGAAGAAGTAGTTAAAGAGTACAACTGCGCAAACCGAGCCGACCATACTGTAGGCTCTTCCTTGTGTCCACATTGCTATTAGAACCACTCCCGTGATGTATACGAGTATGGTATTAATCTGATGAAAGTTTAGAGCCACAAATCCGAATCCTATGCAGGTACAGACCGCCAGAACGAAGGTGCTGATGCCGATGCTGCGGATTGTGGTGTTGGTTGTTTTGTTCATAGTTCGTGCCTTATTTTCTTAAATGATTTTGAAGTTTAGCACAAATTATCAAAACATTAAAGCGTTTCAGCAATCTTAATAAAAGTTTAATAAAATGGACGCTAATCAAATTATTCCTTAATTATTTTGGTGGTATATTGTGTGCCGTAGTCCTGAAATTAATGGAGGAATAAAATGAAAATCGTACTCGTAGGATGCGGAAAATTTGGAATGGAGTTGACTCAGCTGCTGCTCGAAGAAGGACATGATGTTACTGTAATTGATAGCAACGAGGGAACTATAGATAGGGTAAGCAATATTTTGGATGTTTTGGCCGTCTGTGGCAACGGTGCAGATTATAATGTGCTTGATGAGGTTGATGCAGATAAAGCTGATGTTTGTATTGCTTGTACGGCGAATGATGAGATTAATATGCTGGTGAGCTGCCTGGCAAGACAGATGGGAACGAAACACACCGTTGCCAGACTGCGCGGTCTGATTCCGGGCACGAGGGCTTATGAGTTCATTAAGAAGGAACTGCGTCTTAATCTTGTTGTTTCACCTGATTACTTGACCGCGCAGGACATCTTCAAGATGTTGACGGCCAAACAAGTTAATAGGGTAATGATTCTTGGTGCAACTAGAATTGCTGTTTATCTTGCTAATATGCTGGACGAGGCTAATGTTGAGGTTACAGTGCTCGATAGAGATGAGCGCAGATGCACTTATATGTGCAATAACGTCAGCTCGGACATTACAGTTATTAATGATCAGCATACTAATCATAAGGCACTGCAGAATGCCGGCTTAAAGAACATGGATGCTCTTGCAACACTTTCAACTATGGACGAGGAGAATATTCTTACTTCTCTCTATGCAACAGAGTGTAAGGTGCCAACTGTTGTTACTAAGATAGAGAAGGCTTCATATACTAATATAGTTCAGGATCTTGGCCTTAATGAAGTTTTCTCACCAAGAACTTCAACTAGCAAGATGATTCTTGACTATGTCAGGAGGATCAAGAAGTAAATGAACTATAGAACGATAATGTACACTGTTGGAAAGACAGTTGCGCTCGAAGGTGCGCTCCTTCTAATTCCGATGGTGATTGCTTTGGTATATAATGAGCCACTTAGCCCGTTCCTAATTAGTACATTTTTGTGTGTGCTTGTGGGAGCGGTCCTGAGAGCGCTGGGCAACAAGAGTTCTGAAAGGCTGTTTACAAGAGAGGGGTATGCCATTGTTTCCCTGTCTTGGATAGCTCTTTCTGCTCTGGGTGCTCTGCCTTTCTATTTAAGTGGCAGTATTCCGTCATACATTGATGCTTTCTTCGAGTCTGTTAGTGGATTTACTACTACTGGAGCATCAATCCTGAGTGATGTTACCGCGCTCGGCAGGGGAATGTTGTTCTGGCGTAGTTTCACTCATTGGATTGGTGGAATGGGCGTGTTGGTATTTATTCTTGCTATTGCCGAGCGCAATCCTAATCGTTCTATTAATATTATGAAGGCAGAGATGCCAGGCTCCAAAGTAGACAAGCTCAAGCCTAAGGCTAAGAATACAGCTATCATTCTTTACAAAATCTACTGTGTTATGACCTTGCTTGAGATTGTTTTGTTACTTGTCGGCGGAATGCCACTGTACGACTCAGTCGTTCATGCTCTCGGCACAGCAGGAACCGGAGGTTTTGGCATATACAACGATAGTCTTGGCGGATTTAGTCCATATCTGCAGTATATAATTGCGATATTTATGGTGCTGTTTGCTGTTAATTTCAGTATGTATTATCTACTGATCAGCGGTCGCGCGCGTGCTATTCTGAGGTCTAATGAATTCAGATGGTTTCTAGGTATTGTTGGCATTGCGACAGCAATTATTCTTGTTGCTAACCAGTCAATGTACCATTCAATGGAAGAGAATTTCCGTATGGCGTTCTTCCAGGTCGCATCGATTGTCAGTACTACAGGTTATTCAACGTGTAATTTCAATGATTGGCCTGAGATTAGTAAGATTGTGCTCTTCGTGCTGATGTTCATCGGTGGATGTGAAGGCTCAACAGCTGGCGGACTTAAAGTATCGCGTGTCATGATTTTGACCAATTCGGTTCGTAACGAGCTCAGACATTCGCTTCATCCAAGTATGATTAGTGCGGTAAGAGTCAGCGGCAAAAATGTATCACAGGCTACAATTACAGGTATCTGTTCATATCTGGCGCTGTATCTGCTGACAGGTGTGGTTGCGCTTATTGTAATCAGTTGCGATACGATGAATTTCGAAACCAATGTTACAGCTGTTGTTTCATGTCTGAACAACATTGGTCCTGGTTTCGGCGGAGTTGGCCCAGCGTCCAATTTCGCTGCATACTCCGACATCTCCAAAGTCGTGCTTTCTATGACAATGCTTCTCGGTCGTCTTGAGATTTATCCAATTATCTTGACTTTCACTGCAGAACGCACTTGGAACTAATTGCAACAGCGGGTCAGACCTAAGTTGCAGGATTGCAACTTGGGGACACACCTGTGTTATAATTAGATTATGAAGAAAGTAATATTGGCTAGCAAGTCGCCGCGAAGACTTGAAATAATGAGAGCGCACGGCATTAATCCTATCGTCATGCCGTCGAATGCCGAGGAGCATCTTCCTGATGGAATTGGAATGGAGGACGCTGTTAAGATGCTCGCCGAGCAGAAAGCTCGCGCCACATATGAGGCAATCAAATCAGACCCTAGTTTTGCGCAGAACCCCGACTACCGAGATGCTGTGATTGTCGGTTCCGATACCATCGTCTACAAGGATGAGATTCTTGGCAAACCACGTGACTATGACGATGCATTCCGCATGCTCGCTGCGTTGCGAGGTACGGACCACAACGTTGCAACTGGCGTGGCTTTGATTGACGTGAATACGGGCAAAATTTCCGTTCTCAGCGATGTAACCACGGTCTACTGTAAGGATTACAGTGACGAGCAAATTCGCGAGTATATCGAGAATGGGCAGCCTTACGATAAGGCCGGTTCGTATGCTATTCAGGGTCCATTTCGAGAGTATATTGACCATTACGACGGAGACTATGAGAATGTAGTTGGACTGCCGTTTTATAGAATTGAAAGTATGCTAAAGTAAATATGATAATTAATAGAGGGGACGGGCAATCAAGCCTGTCCCTTTGTTGCAAATTTGCAATTTAGGTCTGACCCGCTGTTGCAAAATGTGGTATAATGGCTGCATTAGGCGCCTCGGTGGAGAGCTAGAGGTGAAAGATAAGTTTTAGAGAACGTAGGAGATTAATATGACTAAAGTTAATAAGGAAAAGAAGGCGAATTATGGCCTGATTATGGTTGTGTATTTGCTGGGTATTTTTATGGGTGCTCTTGATACGGGCATCGTTACTCCGGCAAGAACAGTAATTCAGGAATCTCTAGGTGTCAGCGATACAGCTGGTATCTGGATGATAACCATATATACGCTCGCTTATGCGGCAGCTATACCGGTAATGGGCAAGCTGGCCGACAGACTGGGAAGACGAAGTGTTTACCTCGTTGCAATCCTGTTGTTCGGCGGTGGCTCATTCTTGTGTGGTGTGTCGCATATTTTTAATAGTTTTCCGGCGCTGCTGGGAGCTAGATGTATTCAGGCCATTGGTGGCGGTGGTATCGTGCCTATTGCTAATGCAGAGTTCGGCACGACTTTCCCTGAGGAGAAGAGGGGAATGGCGCTCGGAATGGTCGGCGGTGTTTACGGCATAGCGAATATCTTCGGTGCCAGCGCCGGAAGTCTTGTAATGGATATCTTCGGAACTGAACGTTGGGAATTCATATTCTATGTTAACGTTCCAATTGCCGTATTCATTCTGATTGCGGGATTCTTCTGCCTACCTAATACTAAGGACAAAGCATCTAGCAAGATCGATGGGCTGGGCACTATGTTGCTCGTTCTGATGGTTCTGTCGCTGCTGTACGGAATCAAGAATATCGATTTCTTTGATTTCATTGCGACTGTTACTTCGACCAAAGTATGGCCGTTCCTGCTCGTGTTTGTGGCGTTGCTACCAGTGTTCATCTGGGCCGAGGGAAGAGCCGAAGATCCGGTTCTCAACCTCAAATTATTTACTAACAGAAACAGCCTTGTAACACTGCTGGTTTCCGCAATATCCGGCATTGTAATGATGGGCGTTATTTTCGTTCCTCAGATGTGTGAGAACGCTATGGAAGTGCCAACAGGATCAGGTGGATATTTCGTAATTGCACTTGGAGTTACTGCCGGAATTGGTGCTATGTCATCCGGTAAGCTTACAGATAAATACGGACCTAAACTCGTGCTGATGATTGGTTTCATTGCCAGCATCATTTCAGCACTTATTATCATATTCTTCGTTACGAGAAATCCGAACATTGTCAACGTATTCGGCGGCCTCCTGATGATAGGATTTGCTATCGGATTTACGATGGGTGCACCTCTGAACTATATGATGCTCGGTGAGGTCGCCGAGCACGACGCTAACTCGGGACTGGCGACGCTCGCTTTGGTTAGATCGCTCGGAACAGTAATCGCACCGGCTATCATGGTAGGATTTATCAGCCACGCGGGCATGAATATGCAGGACAATCTCATGGGAATTATGCCGGACGAGATTAACGTGCCGGAGCTGCCTTATGCCGAGGAACTGATGGACATGATGGACGAGCAGGACATGGACATGGGCGACATGCCGGACCTCGATGATATGAAGAAGATCAAAATCGATATGACTGACACGGGCGATAGCGATTTCGAGATTCCGGACGAGATACTCGATGAGATGATGAGCGCGGACGTTACGACTATCATGACAAGCGTCAAGCATATGACTGATTATTTCTTCGATGAGATGGCGCCTGAGATGACCGAGGAAATCTATGATGGAATCGACCAGGGCATTGCAGCTATGAATGATGCTGTATCTGAGATGAATAAGGGCCTTAAGGGCATCAATAAAGGAAGGCGCGGCATCACACAGGGCATTGATGGAATTGCCTCTGCAATTAATGGGCAGAAGAAAGGCGTTAACGGCATGAAACAGGGCCGCGCCGGCATCCAGCAGGGTATCGATGGAATCCAGAAGGGCATTGATGGCATCCAAAGCGGTCTTGATCAGATGCAGAAAGTTGTTGATCAGTTCAATGCTCTTGAAGATGGCGATCCTCAGAAGGAAGCAATGCGTCTTCAGATTGAGCAGATGCAGGGCGCTATGATGGGCATGAAAGCTCAGATTGCAGAAATGAAAGAGCAAATGAAGCCTATGATTGAACAGCGCGATGAGATGACCAAGAAGATCAACAATCTTCAGGGAACAATCAACAAGCTGACTCGTCAGCGCAAGAAGATGATCGGCCAGAGAGCTGAGATGGACAAAGCAATTCGCGAGATGAAATCCGCAATTGCAGACATCAAGGACGCTCAATGGAAGATGGGTGAACTCAAGAAAGGCATTCCAGCTGCTTTTGAAGGCGCCAAAGCCAACTATATGAAGGCTCTCGACGCTAAGGAAGGCGAGATTAAGCAGTGCTATCAGGATACTTTGAACGTTGGCTTCCGCCAGATGTTCGAGCTGACTGCTTGCGCTTCAGTTGTCGGCATTCTACTATTGCTGATGTATAGAAAGAAGTATAAAGAATAATGCAACAGCGGGTCAGACCTAAATTGCAATTTTGCAACTTAGGTCTGACCCGTTGTTGCATTCCTCATTTTGCATTATAATATTTGCGTGAGTACATTTATTATTGCGCAGATCATAGGAATAATTGGTATTGGGTGCTATATAGCGTCGTACCAGATCAAGTCCAATCATTGGCTGTATATAATACAGACAATTGGTTGCTCTATGTTTTGTGTACAGTTCTGGCTGCTGGATGCGGTGACAGGTTGTATCAGTCTGATTATCCTGATTGCGCGTAACTGTCTGCTCATGCGTTATAACGAGTGGAAGTGGGTGCAGTGGAAGGGCTGGGTAGTGATATTCAGCGCTATGGCTGTTGGCAATATGATACTGACCTGGGAAGGCCCGGCAGGAATTCTTCCTTGCGTCGGCCTTATCGCCGGCAACATCGGATACTGGACGGACAATGCACGTAACATCAGAATTGCGAATGCTTTCGTGGTATCGCCGACTTACATGATATACGACGTCATCGTTCAGTCTTACGCCGGAGTACTCAATGAGGCGTTCACCATCGCGAGCGTGCTGGTGAGCATCAAGCGTTTTGGCTGGAAGTCGCTGGGTATGAACTATGCGGATACGGCCAAAATCAAGAACGTTGTGTTCGACATCGGTTGCGTGCTGGTGGGGTTCCCGTGGGACGAGTATTGCCACAGGATATTCGATGATCCGGTGACTGAGGAGGCTGTGACGAGGTCGGCTTTCAAGTGTGAGTACTGGAAGGAGTTCGACCGCGGCGAGATGGATTACGAGGAGATCGTAGGACATATGCTGGAGGTTGAGCCTGAATACGAGGCGGAGATCAAGTATGCGCTGGAGCACCTGGAAGAGTGCGTTGAGAGGGTGGATACGACCATTCCTTGGATTGAGGAACTGAAAGCGCGCGGCTTCAAAGTCTACTATCTGAGCAATTACTCGGACTATGTAATGAGCAAGAGCTTGCACGCAATGGATTTCCTGGAGCATATGGACGGCGGCATCTTCAGCTGGAAGGTGCGTGCTATCAAGCCGGATCCACAGATATATAGATGCCTATTCGAGGAATATCACCTGAACCCTGAAGAGTGCGTTTTCATTGATGACACAGAGGCCAACATCAAGGCCGCGCGCGACCTAGGAATGAAGGGAATAGTATACGAGAATTATGAACAGGCACACGAGGCATTAAGGAGAATGTTATGAATTTCATGGAATTAGCGAAGGAGAGATATTCGGTACGCGCTTTCAAGAGTACGCCGGTTGAGCAGGAGAAGATTGATAAGATCTTGGAGGCTGCTAAGATTGCGCCAACTGCTAAGAACTCTCAGACACAGATGATATACGTTATTAAGAGCCCGGAGGCGCTGGAGAAGATTAACTCCGTGTGCAAGTGCATCTACGGTGCGCCACTGGTATTCGCGATAGGATATAAGAGTGACGAGACATTCGGAGTTGCTGAGGATAGAGTGTATGGTTTTGGCGAGATTGACTCGACTATCGTAACAACTCATATGATGCTTGAGGCTTGGGAGCAGGGCATCGGTTCATGCTGGGTAGGCCTGTTCCATGATGCTGAGGTTCACGAGGTGCTCGGACTGCCTGAGAATATCCGCATCACTTCACTCATGCCAATGGGTTACGCTGCTGACGACTGCAAGCCAGCCGACAGACACACAATGTACCGCCCGGACGAGGAAATGGTGGAGTATCTGTAGGTCGGTATATTAATAAAAATAAAGACTATAAAAATTAAGAAAATGATAGAATGTTCGTGAGGCGAAATAGCAGATGAATAAGAATATCAAGAAGAGAATTGCATTATTGTTGACTTTGGCTATCACTATGATGGCTACATTTGCTATGTTCTCTCTTGATATCTATGCGCAGCCTCATGGACGCAAACCAGTTGTAGGTGCTACATACAAGCTCAAGGAGCCTAAATACGTTTACAGAAATCATAATAAGAAATCTGGCGTTAAGAAGGTTGCTGAGTTGAGCGATACTGCAAAGAAGTTTGTTATTAAGGGCAAAAAGAAAGCCAGATTCAGAAAAGGCACAGTTGTTACTTGCCTGGAGGTCCATAAGGATTGGATAAGAATTCCAAGCGGTTGGATGAAATACAATCACAAAGATTTTAAGAGAATAAAAATGAATAGAGGCTAGAATAGAACCACGTCTATTTAGCCTCTATTTTACTGTAAATCTATATCCCATACCGCGGACTGTTTCAAGATATCTTGGAGATGAAGGGTCATCTTCAATCTTCTGACGGAGCCTGTTGACATAGACCATAATGGCACTTTCGTCAATTATTGTTTCACCCCATACAATGCGGTATATCTCGTCTTTCTGGAAGATGTGATCAACATTATCGATGAAGAGTTTCATCATAGAATTTTCTTTGGCTGAAAGAGGTATTTCAACACCATTCTTGTAGAACCTTAGAGTAGAAGCGTCATACGAGAATGGACCAGCTTCAATGATACTTGGAGCCTGCTGTGTCATAGTTTTGCTGCGGCGTATCAGAGCCTTAACCTTAGCAACCAGAGTAACCGGGTTGAAAGGCTTGGTGATATAGTCATCGGCGCCAATCTGTAATCCGTATAAGGCATCACAGTCTTCCTTGCGTCCGCTGACGATAATAATAGGGATGTCTGAATTGTTGTCGCGAATATGCTGGACAACTTCGAATCCGTTCATGCCCTTCATATTGATGTCGAGCAGGAGCAAATCGTATGAATTCTGCTGCAACAAATCCAACGCACTCTCGCCGTTGATCGCAACATCGGCGTAGATATCGTTTTGGCATAATGCCTTGTATAACATTTTCAGGATGACCTTGTCGTCATCAACAACCAATACTCTATGTTGCATAATTCACCTCATATGAATTATAACTAAATTGGCTATATAATACCAATATCATAAATAATTGTTAAGAAACGAACACTGAGCAATGATTAACAGCAAACACAGGAAAGCGATAATAACATTAATACTGGTACTTTCTTTCGCGTGCATTGGCGTTGGTGTTCTTCAGGTGTGGGATTCTTTCAAGAGTTTTGAGAAGTCAATTATTGAAGAGAAGGACACACAGATTAATAAGAGAATTACGCTCGAAGACGCTAACATTAAGAACACGTTGGACAATTATGTTAGAGAGGCCAAAGTCACTAATGGTAAATCAATCGTAACCAATCCGATTAATGCCGGAGTTGTGGTGTTCGATGATGGCAAGATAGTCAGAGAGAAATCGGATATAACAGATTGCAAGATTACAAGTCTGTCTAATACGTCAAAGTATGTTATATGCACAGATAGCGACGGCCAGATATATATGGCATATAAGATTCATAAGGACAATCTGACGTATTATAGATTAATCAGCTTGGTTAACCTGCTGAACGATGTAATTGGAACAGAGCAAGATTCAGAGGAAATGAATTTCCTAATGGATTGCGATGGCAAGATTGTAGTGTATAAGGTTGGAGAGTCCATTCAAGTTGCCGAAATGGGTGCAACAGAAGACAGCGACATTAACAAATGCATTAAATTCTTCCAATCATGTATCGCAAGTAGCAGCAGCAAAGCCACTTCCATCACTTTGTTAAACGATGACAAGGAAGAGTACACTGCAAGAATAGTAATGCAGAGCGTGGACAAAACAGACAATGGATTATTCGCCATCGGCAAGACGGCTAATTACGATGATACAATCAAGCCTTCAATGAAAGCAGCTAATAAGATCTTCATATACGGAAGCCTTATAGTTCTTGGAATTGCAATAATCGTGTTGATCTTCATTCTAATTCAGAGATCTGCAGTATCAGAAATCCAGACTATCAGAACGAAGAACGAGACTTTGGAAGAAATCAACCAGAGAATGCAGGCGCTGACTCACCATCAGAGACTCGAGACAATTGGAACAATGACAGCTGGAATAGCTCACGATTTCAATAATCTCCTAACTCCTATAATGGGATACAGCATGATGACAATGGATATGCTGCCAAGAGATGCAGAAGAACTTCAAGAGAATCTGCAGGAGATTTATAATGCTTCCTCCAAGGCGAAGGATCTGGTATCAAGACTGGCAGAATTATCAAGGAAGGGCGACGCCTCAACTTACGAGGATATCAATATTGACGAGCTAATCAAGAATACAATAAGAGTTAGCCGTCCGGTTAAACCTGAGAATGTAGAAGTCGTTGAGAAGTTGGAAGTGCCAGGAGTGCAGATCAGAGGAGATAGAACACAGTTATCTCAGATGATTCTTAATTTCACGTTGAATGCTTATGACGCACTTCAAGACAACGGCGGAACATACATGGTTGCGACCAGACATGAAGATGGTAAACTTATCGTGCAGTTCATCGATAACGGACCTGGAATGGATGCTGAGACCGTCTCTAAGATATTCGATCCATTCTTCACCACCAAGGAGTCAGGCAAGGGCACAGGACTGGGACTTGCTATTATTGCTCAGATAGCTGAGACACATAATGCAAAGATATACGTTGACTCTGAATTAGGCAAAGGTACGGAATTTAGAGTAGTATTTAACTGTAAAGAATAGGAGAGAACTATGCTCAAACTAACAATAGAACTAGATGATATCAATTACGACAAGCTTGCGGACAAACTATCTCATGGCGGAACGGCTGCCAAAATGGCACTCGCTCTCGTACCCGACGATAAGAAGGATGCGGTAGCAGCCAAACTTCTCAACGAAGCAAAGGTTCCAGTTATCCGCGCCATTCAAGGCATGCTGAGAGAGGAAGACCTGGAAGCACTCATCCTCGCAATTAACGCCGAAGCAGAATAGATTAAAAAATGTACCCGTTAGGAACGGGCTGAAAGGAGCATAATATGGCTAATCAGAAGACTATAGACAAGGTTAACAAATTGCTGGCAGGTCACTGCTATGCGCCATTGAGAGAGGCTGCCGAGGCTTGGCTTAAGCAGGTAGGTGCGGACGGTGAACAGGAAGCGACTGCTCGCATGATTCCGCTGCTCAAGGAAGGCGTTGCGACGGTTCAGGAAATGATTGATTTGTTCGGATCCGATGAGGGCAAAGCCAAATTTGGCGAAGAGCTCGCAGGCCAGATCTACGCTCACGCGCAGACACTGTTGTCTCAGGGCGAGACGTATTGCGACTGTGACGCTTGCAAAATAGCGCGCGGCATCCTCAGCGACCTGGAAGGATAGTAGCCCCGTTCGAATAGAATAACACGCAATGTAAAGACGCGACTCCCGACGGAATCCTAACGGACTCCTCCCGGCCTCGCGTCTTCTGTTATATTGTCCAATTAACTGCCCACCTATATTCATAAACTACCTTATACTATAACTGTAAGATAAATAACACACATGAAGTGGTCATAAGGAGGCTCAAGATGTTAGGTAAATATATTAGAGGCGAGGAGAGAAATTACAATAGTTTCTTGGCTGATGACAACAATATGGAGCGTGGAGATCTTGGCGGAGATTACAACGTTCAAGACTACGATAACTATGAAAGATTCGCAGAAGATTGCGGACAGCATTTTGAGAGCAACAAGGAATGCGAAGATTTCTGGAATAAGTTCTGGTAGAATGTGAGGTTGAAAATGATTTCAAATTAAATAATAATTGACCTTATATCATGAAATCATACATTTCTGACACGCAAAAACATGGCCTACACGACCATGTTATTTTTGATATCATTGCAGCAGGAAGCCATAACGGTGGACGGTTGTTCCCTCGATTCTAGAAAGAGGGAGGTGATGCATATGGTAACATATGAAGCAATGCTGGCATTCTGCACTGCAGGATTGCTGGTTGTAGCTATAATCGCCTTGTTTAATAATAACAGACATTAGGAGCTATAAATAAAAATAGCTCACGTCCTTATTCCGAGTAGGGACGTGAGCTTGTATCAAACACCTACGAGGGATAACCGTCTATCGGCTTCCTCGTACGGTTATATTAGCATAATACAATTGATCTTACAAGAAATAATGGATTTTTCACACGAGTGCCTTCGGCACTCTTTTATTGTCCAATTAACCACCCACCTACATCGATCATCTTGTATATACTATAACTGTAAGACATATCAGATCACATCCCTCAGGAGGCAACAATCATGTTATGGTTCATTCTATTAGTTCTCATATGTCATTGGGGCAACAAGATAATAGTCGGACACTATTACGTTCCGGTTAAGGACGACATGAAGCGACATGGCAAGGATCCTGAGAACCCTGACGATGTGATCAAGTACTTCGAAGAGAATGAAGACGATATTGTCTTCTTAGATAAATAATAGTTGTTAGTTTTCATAGTAAACATATATACCTCTTGCGATATTGAGTCCGATTATTGGGCTCAATATTGCTATATGATGGTATAATGCAACTATAGACTAAAAGGAGGCCACCATGATATACAGATGCCCAAAATGCGGTAGAATGATCTATCCCCACGAACTGACTGACGAGCAAGTGTGCCCGTACTGCGGCTGCGATGAACTGCAAGAAACAGATGAGGATGAAGAGTAGAATGAGTAGAAAACACGAATTAGAAAACTTCATAGTAAACTGTTGCAAAAGCTCATCAATATATTTCAATGGTGAGTTCCAAGCAGTTAAATATCTGTGTGGGCAAGGCAAAGTAGTATTTATCGAGCAGAGCAGAATGCTTGACTATGTTGAAGTGCTAATCCCAGATTATGACGCTGGCATTGATGAACCGCTTCTTATGGAACTTTTATCCGATGGAATAAGGATTAAGGGTTGCGAGTCACATGAATATCAAGGTTGTCATTACACATATACTTTTACATTAAGGTAAAACAATGAAACATAAGTAACTGACGAAGTTTAGCGAGTCTTAGGACTCGTTTTTTTTACGAGAATAATAGCGAGAATACTTAAGTGTCCAATAAATTGACGAGTGCGAAAATGTGCGATTATTGGTATAATTAAATGAATAAGAAGACATAGTTTACTATCAAAGAGGGTGTTATGAATAGAGTCGATATATTATGGGATGATAATCCTGTTGACGTAACTCAAGAAGCTAATTTTATTTGGGGAATTGCAAATAAGCTTAGAGGCGCATATATGCCGGATAAGTATGGTGATGTCATAATTCCAATGACTATCATTAGGCGTTTTGAATGCGCATTAGAAGATACAAAAGATACTGTTGTAAAGCAGTTTGATGAGAATCCTAATTATCCTGAAAAGGCTATGTTTAAACTATCTGGATTCCAATTTTACAACACGAGCAAATACACTTTGAAAGAACTCTGTAACGATGCGGATCATATCGCGGGAAACTTTAAAGCATACATTGGCGGTTTCTCTGCAAATGTTCAAGATATATTGAAAGAACTCGAGATGGACAAACATATCGAGAAGATGGATAAGGAAGGCTGTCTATACAATGTTGTTAAGGCGTTCTCAGAACTAGATATCTATCCAAGAACATATGACTCAATCAAGATGGGTTACATCTTCGAAAATCTTATTGGTCGATTCTATCAGAACGTAGATGCCGGACAGTTTTATACTGGTAGAGATATTATCAAGGTTTGTGTATCACTCCTCATAGCAGAAGGTTGTGATGACATCTTTGATGATGGCAAAGTTGTTACTGTGTGCGACCAGGCATGCGGAACAGGCGGAATGTTATCTACTGCATTTAACTACATTAAGCATCTTAACCCAACAGCAGACGTAAGATTGTTTGGTCAGGAGTTTATGGGACAGTCTTATGCCGTTGGATTAGCTGAAATGCTAATCAAGGGGCAGAACGCAGAGAACTTTAAACATGCAGATACACTTAAGACTGATTGCTTTAAAGACCAAAAGATGAGATTCCTACTTGAAAATCCGCCATTCGGAACACCATGGAGCGGCAAGGATGCAAAACAAGGCCAGGAAGATGCTGTAAAGACAGAACATGCAAAAGGCCTCCAGGGTAGATGGGGAGCAGGCTTACCATCTGGTGGCGACTCACAGCTTCTGTTTATGCAGTCAGCAATCGATAAGATGGACGACAAGCTTGGTCGTGCCGCAATCATTGAAAACGGATCACCGCTGTTCTCTGGCGGTACTTCATCTGGAGAATCACAGACAAGAAGATATATGCTTGAAAATGATTTGATCGAAGCTATTATTCAGCTTCCTACAGATCTCTTTTACAATACTGGGATTTCTACTTATGTATGGATTCTCTCCAAGCACAAGAGACCAGACAGAGTTGGAAAGATTCAGTTAATAGATGCATCTTCTATTTGTCATAAACTGAGAAAACCTCTCGGCAACAAGAAGAATGAATTTACTCCAGAGGACAGAAAGACTATCACAGAGTTATATGCAAACTTCGAAGAAAATGAGTTCTGCAAGATTTATGACAATACAGAATTCATCTATAGAGAATATGCTGTAATGCAGCCACTTCAGAGAAGCTACTCTATTACAGAAGACAGTATCGAAGCAATGATTCAGAGTGGATCATTGAAGGGCCTGTATGACGAGGCTAAGGTTGTTGAATTTGAGGATCAGGGAACGACCATCTCAGCTAAGGATCAGAAGAAACTAGAGTCATTCTATGAAAACAAACCAGAGTATGATCGTATTATTAATACATTAAAAGAGAATACATCCGATAAGAAGTGGATGTCACCGGAAGAGTTTAAGCCTGTTCTGATAGGCATTCTTGGAGTTGATAAAAAGCTTATAGATAAGATTGCTGATGGTTTATCTGTTATGGATAAGGATGCAGTAATTCAGACTAATAAGAAGGGTGAAGTCGAATACGACAAAGCAACAAAGGATACGGAAATAGTTAAATGGGAAGAAAACATTGAGGATTACATGAAGAGAGAAGTTCTTCCTCATGTTCCAGATGCAAAATGGTTCTGGGAAGAGAATCTTAATGCGAAGAATCCTGTTATTAAAACTGGAGCTGAAATTCCGTTTACAAGATATTTCTATAAATATCAGGAACCAACTCCTTCCGAGGAACTTGAAAAGAAGTTTATTGAGCTGGATAAGTCTGTAAATGAGCGTATTGCAAAGCTCTTTAGAGAGGTGTAGTTATGCGTGAAATGAAAGACAGTGGAATTGAATGGGTTGGAAATATTCCAAATGATTGGAGTGTTTTAAGAAACAAGTATAATTTCACTCTTGGGAAAGCATTGGTTGGCCAAAAGTGGAATGAAACTCAATTATTGTCATTAACTAAGAATGGCGTTAAGAAAATAGAAGATGGCGAGCAAACAGGAAAAGTTCCAGCTTCTCTTGCAACATATCAAAAAGTAAAAATAGATGATTTAGTAATGTGCCTTTTTGATTTGGATTGTTCGGCTGTTTTTTCTGGCGTAAGCAATTATGACGGAATGATATCACCGGCATATAAATGCTTTAAATGCAAGTATCATATTTATCATAAATATGCCGATTATTATTTTAGAACAGTATTTATTGATAGAAAATACAAAAGGTATTCAAAAAATGTAAGGTTTTCTATTACTGCGGAAGAATTCTTAAACTTGCCAATAGTAGTGCCTCCTATTTACGAGCAGAAGAAAATCTCATTATTTCTTGATTCCAAATGTGCTGATATCGACTCGCTTATCTCTGACATCCAATCCGAAATTAAAACACTTGAAGAATATAAGAAGTCTGTTATTACAGAAGCTGTTACAAAAGGCCTGAATCCTGATGTTGAAATGAAGGGTAGCGGAATTGAGTGGATTGGGAAGATTCCGATTGATTGGGAGTGTATTCGCGGAAAGGATATCTTTGCTCAAAAATCAGATAAAGGAAATTCAAAGTCATTGACACTGTTGTCTCCTACGCAAAACTACGGAGTAATACCACAGGAACTTTATGAAGTGTTGACAGGTTTTTCTGCTGTGAAACTGAATGAAAAGACAGATTTAAACTCCCTTAAAACTGTTCACAAAGGTGCATTTGTAATAAGCTTGAGGAGTTTTCAGGGGGGATTTGAATATAGTGACTATGAAGGTGTTGTGTCTCCGGCATACCAAGTGTTTTATCCATCAAAAAGTATTTATGACGGATACTACAAACATCTTTTCAAAACTCAGATATTCATAGATAAAATGAATTGCTATACAATGAGTCTCCGAGATGGAAAGAATATAGCTTTTTCAGACTTTGGAAGGACATACATTCCTGTGCCTTCTGTAGGAGAACAAAAGGTTATCGCGGACTATCTTGATGAAATATGCAGTGAGATAAACCGTGTTATTAAGGAAAAGAATAAACAGTTAGAAACACTCGAAGAATACGAGAAATCGATAATTTATGAATACGTAACTGGCAAGAAAGAAGTGCCAGAAGGCTAAGAAAGGCGAATATGAATAACATATTATCTGAAAAAGAATATCAGAAATATATCCTAGATAAATTAGACAACAATGGATATGTAATAAGACAGTCTATTGATTTTGATAGACTGTTTGCTGTGGATCGAGGAATGCTTATGAAATTCCTTGATGACACACAGCCTAAAACAATGACTGCGCTTCGTAAGGTTTATAAAGATAATACAGAAGAGACTATTATTAACCTTATTAATTCCAAGGAAGTAGTAGATAGAGGTAGCAGACTGGATGTATTGAAACACGGTGTAGATATTTCAAATATGCACCTTGACTTAATGTACACAAAGCCGGCTACAGACTTTAATCCGGAGGCAACAAAACTATACGATAAGAACATCTTCTCAGTCGCAGAAGAAGTATGGGCGAGTGATGAAGAGAGAATAGACCTCGTTATATTCTTAAACGGACTTGCTATAATGGCTTTCGAGCTGAAATGCAATGCTGCCGGCCAATCATACCAGGATGCCATCTATCAATTTAGAACACAGCGCAATCCAAAATCGAGACTGTTTAGATGGAAAGCCGGAGTTTTAGTTTCATTTGCTATGGACCTTGAACAGGTATTTATGACAACCAAACTGGAGAATGCATCAACATTCTTCTTGCCATTTAACATGGGTAAGGGTGAAGGTATTTATGCGGGTGCCGGTAATCCGCTGTTAAAAGATGAATATAGCGTCCATTATATGTGGGACAATATCCTTCAGAAAGATTCGCTGATTGAGATCATCAGTAAGTTTATGTTCATCGAATATAAAGAGAAAAAGGATCCGGATACAGGCAAGACAACAAAGAAAGAAACAGTTATTTTCCCAAGATATCACCAGCTCGATGTAGTAAGAAAGTTGCTGGCTTCTGTTGTTGAAAATGGAACATCACAGAATTATCTTCTGCAACACTCTGCGGGCTCGGGTAAGACTAATGAGATTGCTTGGCTGGCACACAGATTGGCTTCGTTGCATGATGAGAATAACAACATTATCTTCGACAATATCGTAATCTGCACAGATAGAGTTGTGGTAGATAGGCAGCTACAACAGGCAGTAATGGGAATTGAGCATAAGTCCGGACTAATCAGAGTTATGGACGATACGTGTACATCTGCAGACTTGGCAGATGCACTGAAAGGCAATACCAAAATCATTGGTACTACTATACAGAAGTTCCCGTACATTCTTAATAGTGTTTCTAACCTAAACAAGAAGAACTTTGCAGTAATTATTGATGAAGCACATTCATCAACTGCAGGAAAGAATATGGCTGCCGTAACTAAATCATTGGGTTCAGGAGAACAGAACGATGATGCTACTGATATCCAAGATGTTATTCTTGGCGAGATACAGAAAACGGGTAAACAGAAGAATGTAGCGATGTTTGCATTCACAGCAACGCCAAAAGCAACAACAATCGAATCATTCGGAACCCTTAATACAAAGGGTCAGAAGGAAGCATTTCATATCTACTCAATCAAGCAAGCAGTTGAGGAAGGTTTTATTCTTGATGTTCTGCAAAACTATATCACTTATGATACGTACTTTAAGATCAATAAGGAGATCAAAGAAGACCCTGAAATGAAGACAGCATCTGCTAAGAGTCAGATTGCTAGGTTTGTTAAACTTGACGATACAAACATTGCTCAGAGGGTGGAAGTTATTATTGAGCACTTCCGTACTACCGTGTTGGATCAGCTTGATGGTAAAGCTAAAGCTATGGTAGTAACAAGCTCAAGAGCTGAAGCTGTTAAATACAGACAGGCATTTGAGAGATACATAGAAAGGAAAGAATATAAAAACATTCACGCCCTAGTTGCATTTTCAGGAAAAGTTTCTCTTGATGGAAATGATTATACCGAATCAGGTATGAATGGATTTCCAGAGAAGGATTTACCAGCTCATTTTGATAAAGATGATTACCAGGTTCTGTTAGTTGCTGATAAATATCAGACTGGATTCGATCAGGCTAAATTGTGCGCAATGTATGTTCTGAAGAAGCTTTCAGGAGTTTCAGCAGTTCAAACATTGAGTAGATTAAATAGAATATATCCACCTTATGAAAAGAAAACCTTCGTTTTAGACTTTGTCAATTCATATGAGGATATTGAAGATGCGTTTTCAAAATACTATACAACTACGATACTTTCCAACTCGGTTAATCCTAATACGATATACGATATTGAATCTAAACTAGACGGTTATTATTTCTTAGACCCTAGTGATATAGAAGAGTTTAACAAACTCCTATATGCATATACTATGACAGATGCGGAGAAGAAAAAGTTAACATACTATCTTCAAAAAGCAAAAAACAGCATAGTATCAAAAAATACCAAGGATAAGCAAAAAGAAATAATAAAAACTATTAGACATTTCGTAAGATTCTATGATTTCCTTATTCAAGTTTCGTGTTTTGAAGATTTAGAATTGCACAAAAAATATAATTTCCTTTCATATCTGCAGTCATATATTAAAATTGAAAGTGAAGGGCCTGGATATAATCTTAAAGGCAAGATTAAAGCAACGGGTTTTGTACAAAGCAAGACGGGAGAACATAATAAAGAACCACACTACTCTAACCCTGTTGTTAATCTTCCAGTAACTGATCAAATAAGTCTTACTCCTGATAAGATTGAAAAACTTTCACAGATAATTGCTGAGATTAATAGTAAGACTGGTAAAACATATGATAATGATTTTGCAGTAAAATCCATGTTGCAAATAAAGGATATTATGTCAAAATCTGATTATCTAAAAACTAGTGCAAAGAATAATACTGAGAAAGACTTTGAATTTGCATACTATGATAATCTGGATGACGCATTGATAAAAGGCTTGGCACAAAATGAGGATTTCTTTACTTTGTTATTGAACAATGATTCTTTGAAAAAGGAAGTAATGGGTATTTTCACAGAAGAAATATATAAACTCTTAAGAGATGAATAGATATGTCATATAGAATTTGAGAATACTGAATTCTTTTAAAGGGGTAATTATGGATACAAAAGGTGTTATATATATTCTTACAAATCCTGCGTTTTCCGGAATATGTAAAAATCGGATATGCAAATAACCTTGAAAAAAGAATGAAGGATTTAAATAACAGTGAAGCTATACCGTTTGCGTTCAGAGCTTATGCTGTATATGAAGTAACTGAAAGACTTACAGACAAAAAACTTCATAGTATTATTGATGCTCTTAATCCTGATCTTCGTAGCGTTGAAACATTTGATGGGAAGGAACGTAAAAGAGAATTCTATGCAATGAGCGCTGAAGAAGCATATTCTTTGTTAGAATGTATTGCTACAATAAGTGGCACCAAAGAACGTTTAAAGAGAATGAAACCAACAGGTCATGAAGTGCAGGACGAAAAGGAAGCTCTAGAAATTGAAAACGACTCTAAGAGCCGACGTTCACCACTTAAGTTCAGTATGATTAACCTTAAACCAGGTGATCAAATTCTATTTAAAAATGATCCAGAAAGGGCTGCAACAATCGTCGATGATAGGCATATTTCTTACGATGGTGAAGTTATGAGCTGCACTGCTCTTGCTAGAAAATTCCTTGGACTGGACGAACATGCAATTGTTCCAGGAACAGATTATTTCACGTATGATGGCGTCGCTTTACCAGAGCTAAGATTAAGATTTGAGAAGGAATAGTAAGTAATCATGACCAATTATTCAATTCGTGCTAAGGAGCAATGGGGTGATACCCCTGAATATAGGGAATGCGCTGAGAAGACGAAGAATAGGACTGACGCTCAGGAACGAGAAATCGCTGATGGGCTCATGAGTATTTTCGTTGGTTTTGGGCAGATGATGGACTGCGATGTGGCTGATGAGAGGGTTCAGAGCCAGGTTAAGAAGTTGCAGGATTATATTTCAGAGAATTATTATAAGTGCTCGGATGAAGTTCTTGGTGGACTGGGCAAGATGTATGCTGCAGGTGGCGAGTTCACTGAGAATATTGATAAGGCAGGTGGAACTGGTACGGCTGTGTTCGCTGCTAGGGCGATAGAGGTGAAAATCGGTTCTGAAATGTAGGAATTCGGTTCTAGATTGTTCGATTTCGTGAATAAGATATGATAGCCTTTTTGCACAATGTGCAGGGAGGCTATTTTTTATATGTATTTAAGTTGCAGAGTGGTAGCGTATATGATACCATTCAGAAAGGAGGACGAATGTCATAAGGAGATTAAATCATGAAGTATCCATATTTTACATATCAGTTGGAGACTGCGGATGGCTATGTCTGGGCTGCAGAGAGCTTGGTGCTTAACGGATGTGTTGCTCAGGGCCAAAACGTAGAAGTTGCAGTTCGAGAGCTCGAGACGAACGAGGCAACTTGGCTTGATGCTGCGAAGGAGCATGGTGTTGCGATTCCGGATAATCGTGTTCAGAAGTATAGTGGAAAGATATCTCTTAGGATTCAGCCATCAGAACACCGCAAAGCAGCTGTAAAGGCTAAGCTGGAGGGCATTAGCCTTAATCAATATCTCTGCGATGCAATAATCAAGAGAAATGCAGAATAATTAATGCCCAGATGCTATAATAAACATATGAATAAGCATTACACATTTCGATATGCGACGGAGCAGGATGTTCCGCTAATACTGGATTTCATCAAGCAGCTGGCTGAGTATGAGAAGCTGGGAGATGAGGTTGTGGCGACGGAGGAGCTACTCGAGGAGTGGCTGTTCGACAAGAAGGCAGCTGAGGTTATCTTCGCTCTTGAGGGAGAGAAGGAGGTCGGTTTTGCGCTGTTCTTCCACAATTTCTCGACGTTCCTGGGAAGGGCCGGCGTCTATCTTGAGGATCTGTTCGTAAAGCCTGAGTATAGGGGCCGTGGATATGGCAGGGCGCTGATTGCTGAGCTCGCGAGGATTGCGGTGGAGCGCGGCTGCGGCAGGCTGGAATGGTGGTGTCTGGATTGGAATGCGCCGAGCGTTGAGTTCTACAAGAAGCTGGGCGCGGAGCCTATGGAGGATTGGACAGTGTATAGGATAGCTGGCGCGCGATTGAAAGAGCTAGCTGAGGAGTAAATGTAGGAATTCGGTTCTGAAATGTCGGATTTCGTTTCTGGATTGTTCGATTTCATTTTTGTATTATAGTACCCTTCTTATATATTAAGTAAGGAGGGTATTTAATATGTCGAATTGACATTATGTCTATATCGACATATAATAACTATGGAAGTAGTATTTTACAAAGATGCTAAGGATAAGGAACCGGCCAAGGAATTCCTTGAGAAACTATCAGGTGAAGATAGAGCCAAAATGGTCAAATCGATTGAACTCCTCGCGGCGAAAGGTAATGAACTACGTAGGCCGCAGTCTGCGGCGTTAAGGGATAAAATATTAGAACTGCGTTGTTCTGGTAAAGATAACCAAATTAGGATTCTGTACTTCTTCTTCGTTGGTGATATGGCGGTTCTTTCTCATGGGTTTATTAAGAAGACAGATAAGGTTCCTGATAAGGAAATAGATACAGCTATTGCTAATAAGAAGGACTTTGAGAGGAGGTTTAAGAATGTTGACAACGTTTGAAGAATTTCTAAATGAACAGTTAAAGGATCCTGAATTCGCTAAGGAATACAACGCAATTAAACCTGAACTAGATTTCTCTATTATGCTGTATGAGGCAAGAAAGAAAAGAGGCTTAACTCAAGCTGAGTTAGCTGAAATCAGCGGGGTAAATCAGGCAAATATTAGTCGTATAGAACGTGGAGATAGGTTGCCTAATATATATACCTTACAGAAAATTGCTAATTCCCTTGGACTGCAACTAGCGCTGATTCCAATGGATTAAAAATGTACCTGTTAGGAACGGGCTATGTGGTACAATTGGGTAACTGAGGAGAGGATATGGCAGATATTAATAAGACGATTAAGTCTCTTGAATATAATGGTTACACGGTCAAGCGGTTCGACTCCGCGGAAGCGGCCGCTGAGTGGCTCGATGAGGTGATTGATGGTGCTGTTGTTGGTTTTGGTGATTCCAAGACTATCATCAAGATGGAGCTGTATCGCCGTCTTCATTCTCACAATAAGTGCTACGATCCTAACCAAAGCCGTGGAAATGAGGACGTGTTCCACGAGCTGGGCCGTCGTGCGATGGTCTGCGATGTGTTCCTGACGTCGGTGAATGCGATGAGCGAGACGGGTGAGATGGTCAATATTGATGGCACTGGCAACCGTGTCGCGGGATCGCTGTTCGGTCACAAGGTGATATATTTCATTGTGGGCACTAACAAAATCGAGCCGTCTCTGGACGCAGCTCGAGAGAGGGCGAGAAACTACGCCGGTCCTATGAATGCGCTGAAGTACGATCTGCCGACTCCGTGCGTTGCTCACTACAAACAAACCGGCGAATACAAGTGCTTCGACTGCAATTGCCCTGAACGCATCTGCAATGCCGAAGTAATCTACAGAAAGAGAATGTCATATCTCGACGACGCTATTGTTGTCCTGATTGACGAAGAACTTGGATTCTAATGCAACAGCGGGTCAGACCTAAATTGCAGAATTGCAACACGGGGACAGACCTGGAGGAATATAATGAATAAGTTAATTAAAATCTTTACAATACTGATGGTAGCGGTGATGACTGTGGGCCTGGCGGCGTGCGGGGCGACTGAGACTGCCGAGACGGGTGATCCGCTGTCCAATGATCCATATAGATGGAATAAGATATTCAAGGAGTATCGCGACGATGCTGATGTGAATCAGTTGGTGTTCGTGGCTGGAACAGAAGGCTCCGAGGCCGAAATGTTCCTGTACGTGAAAGATCCATCAGACAATACGTGGAACCGTGAACTCGAGACTCGTTGCTTTGTTGGCAAGAATGGAATCGGCGACGCTAGCTACTGTGCGAATATCACTCCGGAAGGTGTGTATGGCGTGTCCACGGCATTTGGCATCAAGAAGAATCCGGGAACGAGCATGGAGTACGTGGATTTCAATGATTCGGACCTGTACTGCTGTGGCTGTCAGGACTCTGAGTATTACAATCAGCTGATTGATGCGAAGAAGACGGGACACAAGGACTGCGAGGGTGAGCATGTGATTGATTTCTCTCCTGAGTATAACTACGGTATGTTCATTGATTACAATAGTGAGAACGATCCCGAGGAGGACTATGCGATATTCTTCCATTGTGAGGGAATGAAAGAGTTCACTGGCGGATGTATTGCTGTTCCTGAGTACGCAATGAAGCAGATTTTGCAGAAATGCGATTCGAATGTCAAAGTCTGCATATATCGTCGCGGCGAATAATCTTGAGCAAGAATTTGTGCATAAATATTAAAGAATGTAAATATTTATTATTGCAATGAAGTAATGCACTGTGTTAAACTATTGACGGTTAAGGAATATTATTTCGGATACATAATTATGTTGAAAAAGGTCTCCCCCTAATAAGACTTTTTCATGCATCTCGCCGGTTTTTTCATTGGGCCGGAATAAGATGGGCATAGCGGCTGGTTTTTACCAGCCGTTTTGTTTTATGTAAAACCGGGCCGGTCCATATCTGTCAAAAATGTCAGAATTGGGACACTCCTCGCACAAGATGAATACATGTGATAAAATCTGGTTGAGGTGAGAATATGATAGAGATTATGAAAATTGGAATTACTGAGCTGGCAACTGACGCGATTGTAAATGCGGCTAATGAGGGCCTTCGTGAGGGCAGCGGCGTATGCGGTGCGATATTTCGTGCTGCTGGTTCTGCTGATATGACTAAGGCATGCAAAGCTATCGGTCATTGCCCAACGGGCGGAGCGGTTATTACTCCGGGATTCCGTCTTGCGGCAGCTCATGTTATTCATACAGTTGGTCCTATTTATAAGGGCGGAAAGACTGGCGAGCCAGAGCAGCTATATAGTGCTTATCATAGCTCTCTTGATGTGGCTAAGGAGAACGGCCTGCATTCAATTGCATTTCCTCTAATATCTGCTGGCATCTTCGGCTATCCACTTGAGCAGGCCTGGGAGATTGCTCTTGGTTCTTGCAAGGACTGGCTCGCAGAGAACGACGGCTATGAAATGCAAATTGTCTTCGCTGTGTTGGACGACAAAATAATGGAAATGGGAATGCACCTTTTAGCCCGTTCCTAAATGGTACATTATTATGGATAAAGATGAGTTGTTAAAGTCGAGAATAGAGGATACGATACGGCGCTGTGCCGATGGCTATTATGTGACGTCTACTAAGTTCTTGGATGCGCATGAGCAAGCCATCGCAGGTGCTTGTATTAAGAGTGCGCCGAGCGATGTGAGTTGCGAGTTCTGGGGAGGCTACCCTGAGGCAGAGCGCCGCGTTCTGATCTGTGAGCCTAAAGGACTGGATCAAAATGTACCAGTTAGGAACGGGCTGATGAGTACATTTCGGATTGCTATTCCGCGTGGTTCGCGTGAACTGGGCCATCGTGACTATCTGGGCTCGATGCTTAATCTTGGAATTGATCGCAGCATGACGGGCGATATACTCGTACGCGACGATGGGGCAGACATTATTATTCTGCCTGAGATTGCGAATTTCCTGCTCTCTGAGTACAAGCAGGTCGCGCACACCGAGATCAAGACTGAGATTGCTCTGCTGAGCGATCTCATCATTCCGGAAGGCCGCGTTCAGGTCATCAAGGATACGGTTCCGTCGCCTAGGTTGGATACGGTACTGGCATCTGCTTTTAAGCTATCCAGGACCAAAGCGGCCGAATGCATCCGCTCCGGACTGGTTTCGATCAATCACCTCGAGACAACGAAGCCGGACAAGTCTGTCGAAGAAGGAGACGTTCTAGTCCTCCGCGGCCGAGGAAAAGCGATTCTTGCGGAAGTTGGTGGCGAGTCTAAAAAGGGAAGAATCTGGATAACAATTAATAAATTTATATAAAAATGTACCCGTTAGGAACGGGCTGAAAGGTGCATTTTTTATAATTCTGTTGTATAATCGAGTCGGTAAAAAAACATTTATTTTTTGGAGGTATTATTATGGCAAATAAATATGCAGGAACTAAGACTGAGAAGAACCTTGAGGCTGCTTTCGCAGGAGAGTCCCAGGCTAGAAATAAGTACACTTACTTCGCAAGCGTAGCTAAGAAGGAAGGATATGAGCAGATTTCTGCACTGTTCCTCAAGACAGCTGAGAACGAGAAGGAGCATGCTAAGCTCTGGTTCAAGGAGCTGGACGGAATTGGCGACACTGTTGCTAACCTTGCTGCAGCTGCTGATGGCGAGAACTATGAGTGGACTGATATGTACGAATCTTTCGCTAAGGACGCAGAGGAAGAGGGATTCACTGCTTTGGCTGCAAAGTTCAGAATGGTTGCTGCTATCGAGAAGCATCACGAAGAAAGATACAGAGCTCTGCTGAACAACGTAGAGACTAAGGCTGTATTCGAGAAGAGCGAAGTTAAGGTATGGGAGTGCCGTAACTGCGGACACATCGTTGTTGGAACTAAGGCTCCAGCTGCATGCCCAACTTGCCTGCACCCACAGTCATTCTTCGAGATTCACGAGGAGAACTACTAAGAAAATGCACCCGTTAGGAACGGGCTAAGAGGTACAAAAAACGGCTCTGCGTTTTGATATGCTCCCTTTATGAGAGACAGTGAAAAACAAAACTGTTAATCATGAAGGGAGTTTTCATATGGGCCGAAAAGGAGTGAAAGTTTCAGCAGAGCAAA